>NZ_JBALDJ010000088.1:0-8497 GCF_036917415.1 Nostoc sp.
TTACAAAAATCGAGCAAGTATACGTTTAGCTTTGGGGAAACAGCAAGAAGCACTCTCAGATTTCAATCAATTAATTGCTATTAAGAGCGATGATGAAGCCTACTACAATCGAGGAACTCTCCGCCTTGGATTAGGAGATCATCAAGAAGCGCTGTCAGACTTTAACCAATCATTAAATCTTAACCCAACCAATGTTGAAGTCTACAAAAATCGAATATTTGTTAGGCTCTTACTAAAGGATGTTCAAGGAGTCATAGAAGACCTTAAACAGATTGTACATCTCAACCCTGACACTTCTGGAGAAAGTCAGTCAGCAATGGAAATCCTTAATAAGGCTTTACAGTCCGTCCCAGATGACGCTGAAGGTTACAAATTACGTGGTAGCTTCTACTTTGCTTTCAATGAGCCACAAAGGGCAATTGAAGATTTTAATCAGGTTTTGCGGTTTAATCCTAATGACACTCAAGTTTATAGCATCCGTGGGTTAGCCCATGTTGCCTTAGAAGATTATCAGGCGGCAGTCAAAGATTATACCCAAGCGCTACAATTTAATCCTGATGACGTGTTGATATATAAGTATCGAGCTGAGGCTTGCTATGTTTTGAAAGACTTTGAAGGAGCAATTCAAGACTATACGCAAGCCTTGCTACTTAAATTTGACGATGCCGAAGCTTACTATAATCGAGGATTAATTCGATTACAGTTGGGTAATAACCAGGAAGCACTTGATGATTTTAATCAAACTTTGCAACTTGAACCTGATAACGCCAAGGCTTATAAAAACCAAGGTGATATCTACTATGAATTACAAGAGTATCACAAGGCACTAGAGAATTATACCCAAGCTTTGCAATTTAATCCTAAAGATGCCACAGTACACAATAACCGAGGTATTATTTACTCCATTTTAGGAAATAAAGAAGCAGCCTTTAAGGATTTTAGTAGGGCTTTACAGCTTGATTCTGAGTACGCCAACGCTTACAAAAACAGAAGTTTGCTTCGTGCTGAAATTGAAGATTGGAAAGGAGTAATTGAGGACTTAAGTTATTTCTTGCGTTTTAATTCCCATGACATCAATGCTTACCAGAGACGCGGTGATGCCTACCGCAACATAGGTAATTTTCAAAGGGCAATTTCTGATTACACCCAAACATTGCAAAAAAATCCGAATCTTGCTGAAGTTTACTATAATCGAGCTATTTGTCGATATTCTATAGGTGATAATGCAGGAGCTATTGAAGATTATTCTCAAGTTATTCGCATTAATCCTAGTTATGCAAAAGCATACATTTATCAGGGAATAATTCGTAATAATACGGGAGATAAATTAGGAGCAATCGAAGATTTTACACAATATATTCATATGTATCCTAATCATGCTGAAGCTTATTACTACCGAGGAACAGTCTACTATGAAATAGGACATATGCAAAATGCTATAGAAGACTATAATCATGCAATCGAATTTAATCTAAATTATGCTGATGCATATTACGCACGAGGAGCTACCCATTTTTCTTTAGGAGACATACAAGCAGCATTAAAAGATTGTCATAAAGCTGTTGAAATATATAAATCTCAAGGTGAAATAATTAAATTACAGAGGGTACAAATTTTATTAAAAAGCTTATGTGAGACATAGCTTGTTTCAGAAATCATATTTTTCTGAGTTTACCAATCTCACGCTTTTATCTAGCACTATCTTTATGTTTAAGTTCCAGAAAATCTTTAGTTACTCTAACTATAGAATCTCCATTTATATAATTTGAAGTATAATTGGGCGTTAATGGTAGATTATCACCCGATTCTAGTACTAAAATAACCCGAAAAAAGTATTCGTCTATACTAGTATCAATCCGTTCAAGCTTAACATCAGTAATTTCGTTCAAAGAATATTGAAAAACTGTTTTTCCTAACGTTCCAAACCACCTATAACGACTAAGCTTTACAGTATTTGTTTCCTTGTCAAGGTTACAAGTGATAAATAAACCTTGTGACGCTACTAGCAACGCTAATATTCCACAGAATACAGTAATCATGACAGAAATGTAACCAGTAAAAGTCTCATCAAGTATAACCTCTAAATTCTTCTCTATAGGGTTTTTCAAAAAACTATTAATTCTTAATACTATTGATTGCAATTCTTCAAGGTTCAATTTTGGGTATCCTGCGCGTGAAAAAGGAAAACTATCTCTATCATTTAATAGTAAAATGTTATATTTATAATACTTAGCCTGACCATCAGTATCAATCTGAGTTTCCAATTTAGCCTTTAGTAACTCAGGAACTAGCGTTTGACTCTGTTCTCGACCTAACCAATTATTTTTTGTTAACTTACACATCACTGTTAGAGTATTTTGTCCCGCACTCAAATTAATATTTGAAGTAGATATATTGTTCGGATAACGATGACACACAAGTTGTGTAATAGGTGTAAATACAATAGACGCAAATAAAAATAGAACAAATAATTGACTAAAAAATATTCCCAAACCTAAAAATACTTTTGGTCGAATAATAAAAATAAGTTTAGTTGATGTTTGCTCTGAGACTTTTAGAGGATTAGCTAGACTCAAATAACATCCAGCACCTAAGTTAATTGCCAACAGGATGGTAAATAATAAAACAGTCATTTTATTTGTAGCTCTAGAACCGCTTTAGCAGATAGAAATATTACGCGTTTACCAATTAGATAATAAACCAAGAAAGAATAACCTCAACTACTCTTCTGTGCCTAGCACCATCGAATATGCCAGCATTAATCTACTCTCTAACCCTCACACTCCTTCATTTGATCTAGTTATAGCTCACCGTTCGCGTAATCGAGAATGAGTTTGATGAAATAAGGGATATGTGAAGAAGCAGGCTTTCCAAAAACAGGAGATCGCTATAGCGTTCCTAAATATCATTAAAAGGGGTACAGCCAGGATACGGATACCGTTGGCGAAATATTACTTAACATAAAAACGGCGGATCTTCCGTGTAATACATGGAGGAGATAGCTATAGTTTTCCATGTAATACACGGAGAGAAAAAAATTAAGTTAGCTGCCTCAATAATCAATAAACTAGAGGAAATACCTTTGGAGGCAGTATATGTGCTTACATCCCGAAAAAATTCCTCCTATTCCCGATGAAACGGTTCGTGTAGCCAAAGCCGCATTTCCAAAAGATAATTTATATATGCGGCTGCGTGATGAACTTGGAGTCTTTTATCAGGATGAAGATTTCGCATCACTGTATCCACAACGGGGTCAGCCAGTGCAAGCACCTTGGCGGTTGGTGATGATACTGGTGATGCAATATCTAGAGAATTTATCTGATAGACAAGCAGCGCAAGCAGTGCAAGGGCGGATTGATTGGAAATACGCTTTGTCGTTGGAGTTGACAGACCCCGGTTTTGACTTTAGTGTTTTGAGCGAATTCCGTGACCGATTAATCACAGGTGGAGTCGAGCGGCAAATACTAGACTTGATGCTGTCGAAATTTCAAGAGCGGAAACTGCTCTCAGCAAGAGGAAAACAGCGCACTGACTCAACTCATGTGTTAACAGTAGTTAGAAACCTAACAAGACTGGAGCATTTGGGAGAAACCCTGCGATATGCCTTAAACGCGGTGGCTGAAGTTGAAGCGACTTGGCTGAAGTCACTAGCTCCCGCCGAGTGGTATGACCGCTATAGCAAACGCTTTGAAGATACCCGATTGCCTAGAACGGCTTCAGAGCGAGAAGTTTTAGCCCAGACAATTGGGGCTGATGGCTTTTATTTACTCGATAACATCTATTCCGAAACTTCCCCCATCCAACTGCGACAACTGCCAGCCGTAGAAGTCTTGCGTCAGGTTTGGTTACAGCAATACTATACACCAACAGACAAGATTCGGTTACGCAACGAAAAAGATGGGCCACCGGGAGCAGTACGAATTCGCTCTCCCTATGACTTAGAAGCGCGTAACAGCACCAAACGCACCACTAACTGGACAGGGTACAAAGTGCATCTGACAGAAAGTTGTGATGAAGACTCACCTCACATTATCACTCATGTAGAAACGACTGCTGCCACAACTCAAGACGCATCAGTGAGAGGTTAAGGTAAAGCGCATTTTGTCAATCGGTTAAAATACTCAAAATAAATTAGATGAAAATGATAATCGTGAGTGGGAGAGGGGAAGGAGGCGAGCGACGCTCGCCTCCTTCCCCTCTATTTGATTATGATTATCAAACAACTTTTAAATAGCTAAAATTTACAATGAAAAAGTATTGTAACGACAGAAAACTAAAGCAAAAAGTGGGCAACATTGTTGGGTAAATTCAATTAGTAAACAAGATAATAAAAAGTTTGGTTTACTGACCGAAGAAAAAAAGGATACAAGCCCCTGAATTTATTTATGGAAAAGGTAAAAATATATAAGCCGAGATACGAAGTACGAGGCTTATAACGTCCTTGTTTCAAGCCCCATTATTTATTTATGGGGATTGTAATTTTGAATGCGTGAATTTTGAATTTTGAATTCGAGCGAAGCGAGTGACATGCTTAAGCGACCGAAACAAAACTCTGACCACGCACAACGACATCATACTCCTACTATAGATAATGAAGCGATCGCTAATCATTTAGAAGCTCTATTAACCCCAGCAGTTTTTGCTCAAGAAAAATATTATAAGCAGTTAGGATTACGAGAGAGAATTCTAAATTTATCATTTATGGTAGCAGCAGTTTTAACACTGTTGTGGCGGCAAGTTCCTGGTGTTCAAGAGTTAAATCGTCTCTTGGCACTCGTATGGTTTATTATGGTGTCGTGTTACCAAAGTTGCCCAACAATCACTATCAGAAAGATTTTTAGTATTCCCCTCGGAATTATTTGAACGGGTCTTTAAAGATTTACTACCTCAATTACAACTGAATTGGAAACAACGATTCAAGCGACCATTACCAGATAGTGTTAAATTTGCGCTTTGTAATTTTGAAAGAATTTGGATTGCTGATGGCTCAACACTAGAAGCTTTATTCCGTAAGCTAAAAAGCCTGGAAGACTTGAAAACAGGCCAGTTAGCCGGAAAAATCTGTACAGTTATTGATTTGGTTACTCGTTTACCTGTTGAAGTTTGGTTTCACACTAATCCCGCAGCTTCGGACACCAATTTTGAAGCGGCGTTACTCAGTTTAGTAACCGCTAAGACTTTAATTTTACTCGATAGAGGTTTCTATCATTTTCAGTTTTTACAACAACTGATTAATCAAGAAGTCCATTTTATTACTCGTTTAAAAGCCAAAGCATCTATTAAATACTTAAAAATTTTTAGCTATGACCATTTGGTTAAAGACCGATTGATTCAACTTGGCACTGTTCGTCGTGGCGCACCAGTTCTTATTTTACGTTTAAT
The DNA here is from genome assembly GCF_036917415.1 of Nostoc sp. Classification (GTDB taxonomy): domain Bacteria; phylum Cyanobacteriota; class Cyanobacteriia; order Cyanobacteriales; family Nostocaceae; genus Nostoc. Next base: position 5,383 of record NZ_JBALDJ010000088.1, read on the forward strand.
CAAGATAAAAGTTGGTAAAACTAGCTATTCTTATATTACTTCTGTCCTTGACCCACAAATTTTACCTCCTTATGTCGTGGCTGATTTATACCGACGAAGATGGAGAATTGAAGAAGCTTTTTACACGGTCAAACGTTTGTTGGGTTTATCTTATTTGTGGACTGGCTCTATTAATGGTGTCAAACTACAGGTCTGGGCTACCTGGTTATTTTATGCTATCTTAATTGATTTGGCAGACGCCGTTGCTGAGGAATTATCTCTACCGTTTGACCGCATTTTTTTAGAGATGATTTATCGAGGACTCTATCATTTTAGTGTTGCCTACGATAAAGGTAACGCCAAAGACCCCATTAAGTACTTTGCTGCCCCAGAAAATCAAGACTTAGGCGTGGTTAAATATCTCCGAAAGTCAGTTTCCAAGCTGGATTTGTCCCCTTTACCCGCACCCTCTTGACAAATGTGCAATTACCTTAACCTCTCACGGATGAGTGCGTCTGATCTCTGGCAAACCCTCTTCGACCCCACCTTCAACCTCACCCTCCAAATCACCGACCTGCCCACAGGACAACTAGCCGAAGCCCAAATCACCAACTACGATACCCAAGGTCGCCCCAACGGTGGCACAATCCTCATTGACGACGACGCCAACGGAATCGGTTGGTTCATCGACCCCACCCCCAACGACAACAGCGAATTCACCACCTCTCTCACTGACACAGCCTTCCGCGCCACCACAGGCGACGCATTCGGCAAATATGACCTGTTAACCAGCATCCTGCACGAAATGGGACACCTAGCAGGCATCATCTCCGGCTACAGCGAATTTGACCACCACATCCAAACCGTCAACGGCTCCAAACTCTTCATCGGTGACAACTTCACCGCCACTCTTACCAATGACGGTAGCCACCTCGATTCTAAACTGTATCCCTTTGACCTAATGAGCACCTCTCTCTCCCCAAGTGTCCGTAAACTCCCGTCCCTTATCGACCTGCAAATCCTCAACGCAGTACGTGCGGGAGATGGGGGGATGGGGAGATGGGGAGATGGGGGGAATGCCTTGCAAGCGCCTCTCAACTCCGATCCTCTAATCGGCATCCTCAACGGAGACTTCGACACCCAAGCCGACTGGACAACTCGTGGTGCAGCCAACATCCTCAACTCCCAAGCCATCCTTACCGAAGACTCCCCCTTTAACAGCAACTTCACCCAAACCTTTATCATCCCCGAAAACGCCAAATACCTGCAATTCACAATCCTTGACACCCACCTGGGAACCAACGAATTCGCCCCCAACGACGCCTTTGAAGTCGCCCTATTAGATGCCCGCACCCTCACCCCCCTAGTCGGCACATCTATAGGACTCACCCAAACCGACTCCCTCCTCAACCTCCAGCAAACCGGCAACACATACTTTAGTAACAACGTCAAGATAGCAGGTGCAAACACCTCCGGCGACAAAATAACCCTGAACACACCGCGCACCGTCAAAATCGATATCAGCAACATAGCTCCTGGAACCCTTGCCACCTTATACTTCGACCTACTAGGCTTCGGTGCAAAAGATGGCAAAGTGATTGTTGATAACGTCATGCTACTAGACCAAGACCTGATTAGCCCAACAGCGATGCCTTCGGCAACGCCAAGGGCGAACGCAGACACAGCCACCACCGACCAAGCAAAACCAGTATTAATCAACATCCTAGCCAATGACAGTGATGCTGACGGCACCATTAACCCCAGCACCGTGCAAATAGGCACAGCACCCCATACAGGCAGCATCATTATTAATAGTGACGGCACCCTTACCTACACCCCGAACAACACCTTCGTCGGCATAGATACATTCACCTACATCGTCCTAGACAACGACAACGCCATCTCCAACGAGGCAACAGTCACAGTCAACATCAACAACATAGCCCCCACCATCGACCGCATTACAGTAGAATCAAATCTGAGAGAAGGTACAATTGCCACAATAAGTGCGATCGCCAGTGACCCAGGTGATAACCTTACCTACACTTGGAACTTTGGCGATGATAGCAACCCCGTCACCGGACAAACCCTCAACCACACCTTCGCTGATAACGGCACTTACACCGCCATCCTCACTGTTACCGATACTCATGGTGCGTCAACCGTAGAAACACTATTATTAAATGTGATTAACGTCGCTCCCATAGTCAATCCTGGTGCAGACATCACAACAAATGAAGGAACTGCCATCACCTTCAACGGCAGCTTCATCGACCCAGGCATACTAGACACTCACACAATCACTTGGGACTTCGGCGACGGCAGCACAACCACTAGCATACTTAACCCTACTTACACTTACACTAAAGATGGTATATACACAGCAACCCTAACCGTCACCGATAAAGACGGCGGTACTAACACTAACAGCTTGACTGTAACCGTTAACAACACCGACCCAATTATCAACAATATTTCCGGCGACACCAATATTTTTGAAGGTACAGTTGCCAACTTTAGTGCCACCGCCACCGACTCTGGGTTAGACACCCTCACCTACACCTGGAACTTTGGCGATGATTCTGACCCAGTAGTTGGCCAAAATGTCAACCATATCTTCGCCCAAGATGGCAATTACACCGTCAACCTCACCGTCACCGATACGAATGGCGGTGCAACCAGCGAAACCCTCAGCGTACAGGTTAACAACGCTGCGCCCATAATCACCAACATCTGCGGTGACACCAATGTTGATGAAGGTGCAGTTGCCAACTTCAGTGCGATCGCCACTGATCCCGGAAATGATACCATTACTTACACCTGGAACTTTGGCGACGGTTCTGACCCAGTAATTGCACAAAATGTCAGCCACATCTTTGCTGACAACGGCATCTACACCGTTACCCTCACAGTCAGCGATTCAGACGGTGCTAACACATCCTCAACACTTACCACCAATGTCGGTAACGTTGCACCTATTGTGTCAGCTGGTGTAAATCAAACCATCTACAAAGCTGAAAGTGTCAGCTTCGATGGTCGCTTTAAGCTGTTGTGCTTTTAATTTGCACAAACAGCATTTCCCTTATTTTTTATTTTTCTTCCCCATTTAATAATAAGCTCTCCATCATTTAAGAGT
>NZ_JBALDJ010000089.1:0-35220 GCF_036917415.1 Nostoc sp.
GGACAGTCGCTTTGTTTGTTCGTATCGCATTGGTGAAGCCAATCCATCTCAAAACCCTCTACCTTACCATAAAATAATTCTGCAAGAGGTCTATTGGCGTAATTAATACTGCGTATCAAGGCTTGGACGGCAGTAGGTGTAGCATTATAGTTGAGGTTGATTACTAAATCTTGGATGCCAATACCACCAGTGTAATTACCAATCAAATTAGTATTGTAAAAAACATTTGTGCCAAAGTATTCAATTTTATTTGTCGGGCTGTTTTGAATAGCAAAACGGTCATCAGGAGTTCCGCCATTGCTCAAGCGAACAGTCAATTTACCTGAATCGAAGTTTGGCGAATCAAAGTCTGTGACAGTTGCATTCGGGTCGATGAAGATAGCAGGTGCATTTTCAAAGTAAGTGGGGTTTGTGCTGGGTAAAGTGACTGTAGGCGCTTGATTCCCAACATTTAAAGTTACTGTTGCAATATTAGAATCTGCGATCGCATCATTAGCTTTATAGCTGAAGGTATCAATGCCTTGAAAGCCAGCATTAGGAGTGTAAGTAAAAGAGCCGTCAGAATTAAAAATAAGGCTACCGTTGTTTGGCCCAGACACTAAAGTTGCTTTCAGTGGCGTGTTTTCAATATCTGAGTCATTGGTTAATACACCAGCAACTAAATTGTTAGGGGTAGCGCGGTATTGAATGCGGCCTTTGAAACTTTTGCTGGCAGGGTCGCCATCACCGTATTCTTGGAAGGTGGCATCAAAATTGAGAATTTCGTCGCCAGAGCCGTAGGTGATTTGGTTGACTGTAAACTGACCTGTGAGACTGTTATAGCCTCGTCCATTACCACTGATATCTAAACCAGGCTGATTAGAGGCTTGGAATGGGAAACGTGCTGCACCTGTGTATGTAGTGCCTGCTGTCAGTGGAGCATTAAATGGAGCTGCAAATGAAAGATCCCACGAATCGGTAATACCAGAGAAACTAATTCGGATAGCATTATTCTTACTAGAATTTGTGGGGTAGGCACGGACAGCGCTAATCTTATTTGGGGTGGGACTATAGCTATAGTAATCACTCTGACCGATATAGTTACCGCGATCGCTATCTAAAGTCAGCGATGTAATCGCAGCAGCAGTCTGTAATTGTGTGTTTGCAGCTACAAAATAAGTATCATTTTTAACTATTGGTGGCTGATTAGTGCCAATAGCCGCACTGCTAACCTTGATATCATCAACCCCAATCCACTCATCCTCTCCATTCGCATCAGTAGTAATAAAGCGAACTTGGACTTTTGCCTGATTGGTAACTTCGGGTGGCAATAAAACAATTAGGCGTGCTTCCCGTGACTCATAAGACGCTAAACTTGAGGCATTATTAGAAGCATCGGGTACAAAAGCTGTTGGCAGATTGATGAAATCTCCTGTATTTCCAATGCGGTATTGTACAGCAACGGATTGAATGGCATCGCGTGTTGAGGTATCTATGTCACGTAGCGTGAAGCTAAGTAGAAGATTCTGCCGTCCAGTAGCATCTAAATAAATAACTAAATTCGGCGCTGTAGCAGTTGATGAACCTCTGAGGGCAATAGTTGGATTGCTCAATGCAAATTCCGTAATCCCGCTATTTGTGTAGGTATTTGGATTACTTTGATTAGCATTGACATTAACAGGAGTTGCAGATCCATCAGCTAGTACTGTTTGTGGGTTGGTACCCATGCTACTAACTAAACCATCACCTCGAAAACCCCTAATATTGGGTAAATTACTCCAATCATCATCCGTATTAATCAAATTAGTATTTGACCAGTCTTGGAGAAAGTCGCTTGTTGCTAGTTTGTAATAAGTTACATAGGGAGTAGAAACATTACTAAAGGGTGCCTCGTAACGTGTTACAAAAAAGTTACCATTGTCACTTCCCGAAACTACAATTTTGCCGTCAGACTGAACGGCAACCTCAGTGTCTTGAAAATAACTACTGCCAACGGGGGTTATGACTTTACCGCCATTGCCAAAGCTGGTATCTAAGCTGCCATTGGAGTTGTAGACGGCTAAAGCAAAGTCACGGCGATCGCTTCCGTTTTGAGCAAACCCAGAAACTACAATTTTGCCATTCTGCAAAATGGCCAAGCTTTGACCAACATCATTACTGCTGCCTAAATCTGTAACAACCTTACCGCTATTACCAAAATTAGCGTCCAGAGTCCCATCAGAGTTATACCGCACTAGAGCAAAATCTCCATTGGCACCAATGTCCCCAGTAGATCCCGCCACGACAATTTTGCCATCAGATTGAAGAGCAACACTATTTCCAAAGTCATCTCTGCCAGGAAAGTCTGTGATTACTTTACCGTTACTGCCAAAATTACTATCTAAACTGCCATTGGAGTTGTAACGTGCCAAGATAAAGTTATTGTTGCCATTAACCATGACACCCCCAGTCACTACAATCTTACCGTCTGGCTGAATCACGATACTTGCAATAAAGTCTTGGCCGTTGCTCATGGGAGTAATCACCCTACCCCCGTTACCAAAGCTAGTATCCAGACTACCGTCTGAGTTGTAACGTATCAGGGCAAAGTCATTCGGGTCAACAGATCCCCCCAGAACAATTTTGCTATCTGCCTGGACAGCAATGCTTGTCATCCATTCGCTTTTACCCTCAAAGTCTGTAACAACTTTTCCACCATTACCAAAGGTGCTATCTAAGCTGCCATTAGAGTTGTAGCGTGCAAGGGCAACATCAGTTTGATTGCCATTGTAGGTAATTCCGGCGATTAAAATCTTGCCATCTGATTGAATGGTAACGGTGTAAGCTCTATCGCTTTGGTTAGCAAAATCTGCGATCGCCTTGCCACTATTCCCAAAGCTGCTATCCAGGCTACCATCTGGATTATAACGAGTCACCGCAAAATTACCATTGCTGTTGTAGGTTTCTCCTACTACTACAATCTTCCCATCCGCTTGAATGGCAACATCATAAGCTGTGTCACTACCACCAATATCTGTAATGACTTTACCACCAATGCCAAAGGTAGTATCCAGGTTTCCAGGAGCAAGTATTCCCGTATAAGTAGAAAGAGTCTCTTGTGGAAATGCCAAAGCTATAGGATGTGGGATGGGAAAATTTTTGCCGACTTGAACCTGTAAATTCCAATCTCCTCCCAACGCCGCATTACCTGTTGGTGTAGTAGAAGCAGCAATATTTGCTTTTGTCAATTGGTGCAACTTCTGTAAAAATTCCTCTCCTGCATCTCCAACTGCGACGTTACAGGCGTAGAGTATTAGAGATGGAGAGAACCAAGTTTGTAGCTCTTGGGTATAGCATTCTAAACTGCTAAGACTGAGTTGGGTATTACCCAGGTAGAGGCAACCGGGAGAACCATGAGAAACAATGTGGACACTTTCAACTCTAGGGCGTTGTAAAAGTGTTTGAGTAATTTGCTTTACCCCATCTTGGCTCGATTCAAGAACTATTACCTCAATTTCTGATATAACATTTTTCAGCAATATTTCATAGTTATTAACGGAGGAGTCAAGGAAAAGGATGCCTGTATTCTGAATATTCATGTTCTTGGAGTTATCTGCTAAGGTTTAGATATCTAATTGTTTGTGAAACTCTTGGATAAGAGAAAATAGATTGAATGATTTCAGGACAAAGCATAATTCATCAATCATTTATTGAAAATTCAACTTTATTTTTCATTATTAAGAAATTTCAAACAGAAAAATTATTCTTCTTTAGCTATTTTGCTGATTGCAGATATTAATTACATCGATAGATTTTCTGAAATATTATTAAGAAGCTATAAAGCCTCAAAAAAGAATTAGTAATAATTAGTAATAATTACTACTTTAAGAAGAAAGGAGTCAGGAGTCAGGAGTCAGACTTCAGCATGAATTCTGCACGTCTGGCGGATAAGTCTAATGGAATATCTGACAAGCAAAGCTCTCTCGACAACTCGTCGCAATCACACGCCCGCAGTTTGGACTGCTATGCCAACGTTAACGGTTGTGACGAAGTTGATCGGAGCGATCGCTATTAGCCCAAGTTGCTAGTTATCAAATTTTAGATTTTTTTGCATCTGTCAATTCATGCGATCGCCATCACAAGTTGACGGTTGCGCTACACGTAACCGTCAACTTTGACTAAATACAAAAATCTAAGTACTGAATTATTTAGCGTCGAATATTTAACTTATCTCAGAAATGTTTGTTGTAGGGTAAATGAAAAAATAAATGCTTCAATCTTCAGTAAAAACCCTAGCCAAGTACAAACATGAATAAATTTTGGAAAAACACCAGTAATTACCACTGAATACGGTTTCAATATCATGTCGAGTAGATTGTTTAATATATTGATTCCAGGGTTGATCTTGACGCAAGGAATTGTTCTTACGCATTACTTTTAAGAATATTTGACTACTTTCTTCTAGATCATTATCAACGGTATAATCAGTATAGGCTGAATCAACATATACTTCGCTACCAGGTTGGCGCTTCGGAGGCAAGGCATTGAGCGCACGTACATCTGAAGCGCTATCTGCACAGCTTGGGGATTAGGTAGTAAGATGAGTTTAGTTGCTACCTAAATCCCCGATTTCAGCAACAAGCTAGTTAAGACTGCGGATTTTGCCGAAGTCCCAACAAGTTTCCGTCAATATCTTTAAAGACAGACAATTGAACTCCGTGACCGACATCTGTAATTGGCCCAACTTCAACTCCTTTTTCAATAAGGCTTTGACGAGCAGCAACTATATCCTTTACAACAAAGGTGCTAACAGTACTACCTGCTTCAACTGAGTTACTTAAGTTCAGTCCAATTGCAAAGCGCTCAATATCAGGGATACTAAACTGTCTCCAGCTAGGCGTGTCATATTTTGATTCAAGAACTAAACCGAGTTTGTTCTTGTACCACTCGACACTAGCTTCGAGATCAGTAACGTCTACTTTACTAACAAAACTATATTCACCAAAGGTGTTTTTCAATGTCATAATCTACTGTCCTAATCCAAAACTTTTACAATATAGCTATTATTACCCTTTTTCGCGACAAAAAACTGTAAACCTATCGTTAAACAGTAGTTTAATATTTAGAGACAGATCCTGAAAATTCATCCCAAATCAATTCTTCTTGTTTTAGTTCAGCAATTCTCATTTTTCAACATTTGTACTGAGAGTTAAGTCTTTTAATAAACCAAAAAAATATAATGTTTACGCATATCAATGCTAACTTCACGCGGATAGATGAGATAGTTCCTAATATATATAAGCTTTCTATCTCTAATAATAAAAAGTTCGTTTTCAGTCAATTCCTTATCCTTGATGAGCGCCCGATGCTTATTCATACAGGTCGCTCAAATTGGTTTGAGCAAACTTATGAACTTGTTTCGTCTGTCTGCGATGCTTCAAAACTTCATTACATTGGTTTATGTCACCTTGAGGCTGATGAGTGCGGAGCGCTTAATCAATGGCTGGAAGCAGCGCCGCAAGCAGAAACAATTGTGAGTCCTCTGAATCAATCGAACATGGATGACTTTGCACTGCGACCAACAACGGCTCTTAAGAATAACTTTGCTCTTTCCTTGGGTCAAAAAGATATCATACTGATTGAAACTCCTCATTTCCCTCATGGATGGGAGGGTTGTATATTCTATCAGCCGCAAGAGGAGATCCTTTTTTGTTCCGATCTTGCGGCTCATCCTGGTCAGTTCGAGGAACCTGTTACTGAAAAGGATCTTACAGAATCTATCATTAACTTTCAGCAAAAAGTCGGGTTTATGTCTGAAGGAAAAAGCTTCACTCGAGGGATTGAGGCAATAGAGAATCTACCCATTAAGTACCTTGCAACAATGCATGGTTCTATTATTCATGGGGAGTCCATCTCGAAGCTTCTTTCAAAAATGAAGCAAACCTTTGGGTCTTAAGTTGATAGAATACAACCAATGCCTAACCTCAACCTCATTTCCGAATTTATTTGCTTTGGTGGCAAACTCGGCTTTTACAGTCATCCCTCCTCAACCTGTAACGGTGAAATGCGCTTTAGTATTTATCAACCACCACAAGCAACTCAAAAACCTGCGCCGATTCTCTATTTCCTATCTGGTTTGAGTTGCACGGAAGAGAATTTTATGGTTAAGGCGGGAGGAGTGCAGCGCTTTGCGGCTGAGTACGGTTTAATATTGGTTGCACCAGATACTAGTCCGCGTAATACTGGCATTGCAGGTGAGGATGACGACTGGGATTTTGGCACAGGTGCAGGCTTTTATGTTGATGCTACAGAAGAACCTTGGCGTAAAAACTACCAAATGTATAGTTATATTGTTGAGGAATTACCTGCTTTAATTAACGCAAATTTCCCCACCCAACCTGATAAACAAGGTATTTTCGGTCATTCAATGGGGGGACACGGGGCGCTTGTCTGTGCAATCAGAAACCCAGAACTCTATAAATCAGTATCAGCCTTTGCACCTCTAGCTGCACCTATGCGTTGTCCTTGGGGTCAAAAAGCTTTCAGTGGTTATCTTGGCAGCAATCAAGAAAGTTGGCGTGCTTATGATTCTAGTGAATTAGTCAAACAACGAAGATATCACAGTTCAATTCTCATTGACCAAGGGACTGCTGATAAATTTTTAGCTGAGGAATTATTACCAAAGGTGTTTGAGCAAGCTTGTGCAGATGTTAATCAGCCGCTAAACTTACGTTACCAACAAGGCTACGATCACAGTTATTATTTTATCGCCACTTTTATTGAAGATCATATCCGCCACCATGCCAGCGCTTTAGCTTAAAACGTAAGTGATTAGTGACCTTATTAACTCTAAAGATTTACCTGCTTTGACTGCGGTGGCTTTTTAGCTTCGTCGAATTCACCTTAAAATAATAGATAAACCGCGTCCACGTTGAAAACTGTAGTTCTGTATGAACAGAAAAACCCTCATCCCCCAGCCCCTTCTCCCAATATTGGGAGAAGGGGAGCCGGAAAGAAGTCCCTCTCCCAAGTAGGGAGAGGGATTTAGGGTGAGGGCAAAAACTACGGTTCTCAACATAGACAAGGTTTATAGGCATAAAACTGAACAAGGAATATCATAAGGACTACTGTAGGGGAAAATAAAGTAGCCACTCTCTCTCGTCATGTTGATTACTCTTGTTTACTGTTGAAAATGGGGGAGCGATCGCTCTTTTTCACTTAGTAGAGTCTGGAGTTTAAACTAAAAGCGATCGCTGATTGATTTGGGTGTGGGTAGACGGGGAAAAGTGGAAATAAGTTGTGAACGAATAAGTCGCAAAAGCTGTCGTGTTCCTGGCTTCGGACGACAGCAGTTATATTACCGACATTGAATTGTTCGTTGATGGCGGTGTGGCACAAATCTAATCGCTTTTGGTCAGGGCAACTGACAATGCTAGTCTGCACTCAGCCACAGACAGAAGCCTACTACCGAATTTTAGGCAATTCGAGTTACTTGCTGATTCACACGGGGACGACCAAAGCGCTCCCAAGCACTCCCTCCTCGCAAAAATAGCTCTAGGAAGCGCAATGGTTCTCCTGAATCGCCTCTTGACCAACCGGAACTACCAGGAGCAAAGGCCAAAGTTCCTTCAGATACTTTGAAACTACCATCAGAATACACTGCATCGCTGACCACATCTCCAATCCGGATCACGATCTTGGTTTGAGGCTCCAAATTAAGTGTATGGGCCCCGATAGTTGTTTTGATGTTGCCGTAGCCATCAATCCAGGCAATTCGATCTGGTGGAACATCTGGGATTTGCTCACTCTTAAGGCTATCTCCTAGAAAGCTAAAATCTTCATTCATAATGGCAGCTGCAGCCGGAGGAAATACATCGCGTGAGCGAAACTGCGATCCACCACGAGAAACGTTGATCGCTCGCAACTCCTTTGTATAATCTTTGATAAAGGAGAGGGTGTAGCCCGCATTCACACCCACTACTTTTACACCATTAGATAAAAGGGCATAAGTTAGTCTTTCACCTTCATTGTCTCGACGAGCTTCAGGATCATCCTGACGAGGCGCACAGTTGTGATAAATTAGGCGATCGCTAGGGCCAGGGTTGAGTCCCAGTTGGGCAATCCAGAATCCCGTTGCCAAGGTACTGAATGCTGGAACCGAAAGCAAATGAATTTGGGCATGGGGAAAAGGCATCAGCAGACGTTGTGTGACTTCAATAAATGCCGGATCTCCTGTACCGTAGTCTGCAATGACGCAGATAAACATTCTGCTCCTCCTTTTGATGGGTAGTAATTTGCAATCAACCTAATTCATAATTAGAAATTATGAATTATTCCGTCATTATGTGATTACAGGGTGAAATGAAAAAATGAGTGTTGATTTCACTCTCAATTAATAACGTTAAAGTCTTAATCAATGCAATGAAAACAATCACCTCACTTTTTAGCGAAGAACGCAACCAACTCCAGACAGATATTGATAATACAATCGGCATTGAGCAAATAGTTAAACTGGTTCAAAACCGACTCGATAATCTGGAAAGAATTTATATTGAAAAGCTTAATTTGGCTCAAGTTCGTCTGGCTTCCTTTTTCCTGGATACCTTGCGGCAGTCTATCGGAACTCTTGCAGCAGCTAACTATCTTCAAGCTGCTCCAACAGAGCAAAAACAAATTACTAATCCACAGATAAAGTTTTTTTCCACCAGATTAATCCTGAAACTACTACAGGGACTAGTTTATATAGGCATCTTAGGCTCGTTGTTTTCCTTAACTAAAACTACCCCAGGTGCTTGGATGGCTATCTTATTAACTTCTCTACTTATAGGACTAGAAATTGTACTTCAACTCGAATTAAACAACCAGCAAAATAATTCTATATCTGAAGGGCTATTGGAATTACCTCAACCGATTCTCCGAGTTGATAGCAGAGTATTTCTAGATTGTCTTAGCGATGCTCTCAACACTATCGACCTAGCAGTAGCTAGAGTAGAAGAATCAAATAAACATGAAGGCGACCTAGCAATAGAAGAATTGCCAGAGCTATTAAATTTTCTGCAAAGGCTAATGGGCGCATCAAAACTTGATAAACCCCAAATGGCTCATGAACTGGCGAAACTTCTGCCACAAATTTTAATGTCTCAAGGAATTAACACTCAAATTTACCGACCAAATGACCCGCACAGCGATCGCGAGTATTTTGACTTTGAGCCAAGTATCGATCCCGATACCAAAGATCACGTGACTCTAACTCCGGCTTTATTGAAAGGCGATCGCTTAATTAGGCGCGGTAGGGTAATTGAGCCAGCATATTCCTCTGCTAGAGAATAATAGACAATAAGGGTATGGAAATTTTAGAAACAATCGGTTTTGATTTGGGACACGGTGAAACGGCTGTAGCTAAAGCTATAGTGGAAAGCATCGAACCCCCGCAGATGCTGGAGGTTAATAACAAGAAGAACCAAATTACAGCCCTTGGCTGGCATCCCAAACTCGGTTATCTTGTCGGCGAACAAGCATTAATTCAAGCTGGCGTTACCCAACTGACAATTTCTTTCAAGCAAAAACCCAACAACGATCCCAAATATCGGGAAACAATTAGCACTTTTGTGGCAACCTACTACCGCCTTTTGAAAGAAAGTAAACAAGTTGAAGATAAAGAAGGTAGCTATTTTTACATTGGTTGTCCTTCAGGATGGTCAATTAGCGATCGCACCGAATACCAAAAGCTACTTCAAGAAGCTGGCATTCCCCAACTAAATGTTGTACCCGAATCGCGGGCTGCTTTCATGCAAGCCAAGGAAGCCGGGAAGCTGGAGTATGACAAACTTGTTGGATCGGTGCTAATTGTCGATATTGGTTCTTCAACCACAGATTTTACTTTGGTTAAGAGCTTAGAAGAGATCCCGATAGATTTCGGGAGTAATACTTTGGGAGCATCTTTGATTGACAAGGCTATTTTTGCCCGGACTCTCGCCAACCACGAGCAAAAAACATTACTCGAAAAAGTATTTCAGGAATATCCGCATCACCAAGCTCGTTGTGAGCTTGCTTGTCGCAAAGCTAAAGAAGATTACTTTTCTAATGAACAGCTATACAGCGATCCTGAATCCTTTGCGCGTGGCTTCGAGTCAATCAACGAACAGATTTATTTTATTCCCCAAGTCAATAAATTGCTGATGGAGGAGATATTAAATCAACCCTTACCTGAATTAGAGCATCATAGTTGGATTAAATCATTTCGTGACTCTTTAAAGGAGGCGAAAGAAAAACTGGAAAAACTTGGAATCGTGCCGAAACTTGTGCTGATGACTGGCGGTGCATCTCGGATGAAGTTTACGCACATTCTTTGTCAGGAAATGTTTCCCGAGCCAGAAACGCTGCTTCGCCCCGATCCAGAGCCGGAACGGTGTATTGCAATGGGTTTAGCACGAGTAGGACGATGGGATCTGCGTGCTGCTGCTTTTAAAGAAGAAGTGAACAAACTATTTACCTCGAACAAGCTTAAAGGTTTGATTGAAAGGCATATCCCGGAGTTAATCGAATCACTAACTAAACCTTTGGCGGATGGCTTGATTGTCAACGCAGTTAAACCAGCTTTAAAAGATTGGCAACAAAATAAAATACGGACTTTAGCAGATTTAGAAACAGCTTTGGTCGGTCGGGCAGAACAGTGGCTCAAAAGCGATCGCGCTGTGCAAATAATTAATCATCAATGCGCTTCATGGTTTAGCAATAAAATACAACCCGATTTAGCCGCACAAACCGATCCAATATGTCGAAAGTTTCAGATACCTAGAAGCAGCTTAAGGTTCGAGGATAGTATTGACCCAAATTTTGTTAACCCAGAGTTACAAATTGGAGATGCTATCTTGGCTGAGACAGTAGCATTTATAGTCAATGTAGTAATTGGTGGAGGTGCTGTGGCTAGCATTATCACTCTAATACTAACTGGACATTTAACCTGGCCGATTGCACTAGTATATGGGGCTTCGGTGATGGCGGCAGGAATGGAGCTAAATCGTAAGACTGTTCAAGAAGTAATTAAGACAAATGTAGATGTACCTAGTTGGATTCGTTCTAATTTTTTGAGCGACAAAAAAATTCAGGATATGTGTGAGCAAATAAAGCCTGAGTTAGAGAAAGTTCTTCAAGAACAACTGACAGCAAATCAAGAGGCTTTTGACAAATTAATTGTCAAAGTTGAGCAAGGACTTCAAACAAGCCTTTCTACCAAGGTTCAATCTTGCATAATTCTAATCCAATAGCGGTAGTTAGTGAGCCACAACAATAACATTATTCTAGATTTTCTGCTTACCAGTGAATTCAATATGTAAGCTGCTCAAAAGTCAATGGTTAAAATAATAGTTTTCTTTTTCCTCATTGGGCTGATTATTGCTGGGATTTTACTCAATCCAATTTTAGTAAAAATGCGAAGAAATCGGCTCAAACATCGTCTTTTTCCACCACTTTGGAGTGCCATTGTTGAAAATAATTTTCCCATTTATCCCTGTCTTTCTCCTGATGAAATCAGACGACTTCAGGGACATATTCAAGTGTTCTTAGCAGAAAAGCAATTTATTGGCTGTAGAGGATTACAGGTGACAGAGGAAATGAAACTGACTCTTGCTGCTGTCGCCTGTTTACTTCTATTAAATGAACGTGGGCAGTACTTCCCCAGACTTCGTTCAATTCTGGTGTATCCCAACGCTTATTTTGTTCAGGAAACAACTTCTGTCGGAAAATATGTTGTTGAAGAAAGGCGTGTGGCGAGACTGGGAGAATCATGGACAAATGACCAAGTAGTGCTGTCTTGGGAACAAGTGAAACAAGACATTGATAACTGGAAAGATGGACGTAACGTTGTGCTTCATGAATTTGCCCATCAATTGGATCAAGAAGATGGTAAAGCTGAAGGAGTTCCAATACTGCAACACAACTCAGACTATCCTATTTGGGCTAAAGTGATGACAGAAGCATATCAGCAACTTTGCAATGATGTTCTACAAGGTGCAAAGACGGTAATGGATAGCTATGGCGCAACGAATCCCGCAGAATTTTTCGCCGTAGCGACTGAGACATTCTTTGAGAAACCGCACCAATTGTTATCCGAATATCCGGCACTTTATGAGCAACTGCAACGTTACTATCAATTAGATCCTGTGCAATGGGTGTGAACCAATTAAAGTAAAAATAGGACTTACGCACAGGTAACAGAAAACGAACCACAGAGGACGCAGAGGTCACGGAGAAATGAGAGTTTGAGTGGGTTTTTGCATAAGTCCTAAAAAAGTAAAAAGATAATCTCCATAAATACAGCAAATTTCAAGTTAGTGAGGTACAGTCCTGCTGTAATTTTCAACTAGGAGGTTTTCATCGCTAGAATCTTCAAAGCTACTGCTTCAGGGACGGGCATCACTGATAACCGATTTCCTTGTCTCACCAACATTAACTCTTCGGCGCTAAACTTCTCTTTAAGTATTGATAGCAAAATGGGATTAGAAAAAGTCTCAACAAATTCCACTACAACTGTTTGCCAGCGAGGGGATTCGGAACTTGATTTTGGGTCGTAATATTTACTTTCTAGCTCAAACTGGGTCGGGTCAGCAATATCTTTTTTCACTACACGCATTAACCCAGCAATAACAGGAGGATTAGTGCTGGAGTGATAGAAAAAAGCTAAGTCTCCTTCATCCATTTGGCGCAAAAAGTTACGAGCTTGATAATTGCGAACACCGTCCCAGATAGTCTCTTTCTGCTGTTGAAGGTCAGCAATACTATAGGCTTCTGGTTCTGATTTCATTAGCCAATAATTCATCTACAGAAATTATGTATATACAAAAGTATTTTAATTTTGAGTAGGTAAGTAAGTTCGTAGTAAGGACTTTAGTCCTTATTTTCTAAGCACTAAAGTGTTTACTACAAGCTCTCTTGTACTAGCTTATACATTGTACTAGTGAATATTTGGCTTAACTACGATATGCTATAACTGCATAAAACGGATCTCCTCCAGCTGCACCCAACCACTGTAATAAATTCGGTAATGTTGATTTATTAGCTATAACTTCTGCGGTTGTAAATCCTGGAACTGATGCAAAGTAAGCTTTGACTAATTCGACTCGCTGTGCTTCTGAAGCCTCTCGCCAAGCTTGAATCGCCTTTTCAAAAAACATCCGGTTAGAAAAGCTGATAATTGCAACACCACCGGGTTTTAGGATGCGGTACATTTCGGAAAATACTGCTTCTGGATATTGCACATATTGCACAGATACGCAATTGAGAACAGCATCAAAATCTTCATCTGGTAAAGGTAGCTGGGGATTTTCGTTAAGATTTTGCACAAAGTAATGATTTAAACGGGGATTTCGTGCTAATTCCTCAGCATTGAGTCCGTGTCCTTCCACATGGTCAAACTCCATCTCTTCTGGGAGATGAGACACCCAACTGCTCATCATATCAAAAATACGGGTGTTGGGTTTGAGGCGATCGCGGTATAAATCTGTTAGCTGTTGAATAAATCCTTCATCGACATGGGTAACGAAGCGGGGATAAGCATAGAACAGCTTATCGTCTGTATCGTCTAATTTCAGGCGTTGATTCGGTCTTAACTGCATAAATCTCTGTTTTGGAGTACTTTTTCCGAAAATTGCGGCAATTTTAAGTATTTTTCAAAAAACACTACGTAACATATTTTAATAACAATAGGACACTTAAACGAGTCTAAATAGCAGCATTCAATTTTATCAATTCAATGTTCCATAAACTACACTTCTGGCAGCATATTTGGCGAAAAATCCGCCTGGTAGAATCGTTACCCTATTTAAGTTTGTTCCTTTGGATGCTACCCTTATTATTATTTACTTCTGGGCACAATAGCCTGATGGCACATGATGAAGCCCTTTACGCTTCGCGTGCCCGTCTGATGTTTGATTCTGGTAATTGGATAACTCCTTGGGAAAGGGCACATCATAAAACACCTGGGTCTTATTGGTTAATTGCCAGTTTCTACAAGTTGTTTGGTATCAGTGATACTAGTGCGCGTCTTCCTAGTATGATTGCTAGCATTTTTAGTTTATGGCTGGTGTATGAAATTGGCAAAATTATGCTAGGCAAAAAATTAGCTTGGCTAGCTACTGCTATTTTAAGTGTGGAATTTCTCTGGCTACAATACTCTCGCTTAAGTACGCCTGATGTACCGATGATTTTTTTGGTACTTTTAGCTATTTTTTCTTTAATAAAAACAGAATTACATCCTAAATATCACTATTTTTGGAGTTTTCTAGCTGGTTTAAGTTTAGGTTTAGGCTTCTTAGTCAGAAGCTTTATGATTTTTTTGCCAATCATAGCTTTATTACCTTATTTAATTTGGGAACATCACCGTCATCGTCATCTTACTAACCCAATTTTATATTTAGGCTTTTTCGTAGGTTTGATACCTACCTGCATTTGGCTGTGGTTAAGCTGGTTGCACTACGGAAATCAGAGTTTTGAGGAGTTGCTTAAGTTTGTTGTGCAGCTAGGTTCTGAGGATCGGAATCATAATGGGCTGCTATTCTATGTATGGACTATTCCTTTAAATGCATTTCCTTGGCCTTTTTTCGGACTTTTAGGTTTGTTTTTAATTGTCCGTCGTCCCATTCCTTTTTACCAGTTAATATTAGTTGGTTTTCCACTTGTCTTATTTGTAGAACTGAGTATTTTTAGCACTCGTTTACCTCACTATAGTCTTTGCCTTTATCCGTTTATAGCTTTGTTAGCATCTGTGGGTTTAAGCTGGTTAGGCAATATTTACCAGACAGGAATTCACCCACAATTACTTCTTAAAAAAGGTAAAAAAAATATATTGAACCTTTTTACAAGGAATAATCTTCCTCGAACCCTCAGTTATGGCTTTGGTGGATTCGGTGTTATTCTTGTAATAATAAGTACTGTTATTATTAGTTACGGTGGTTCTGACATCCGCAAGTATGCAACTATTGGCTTGGCTATGGGGTTGGGTTGGTTAATTTTACCTGTGGTGTGGATTAATCGTTACCACTTTGGCAAAAAGTTTCTCACAGCACGTTACTGGATTGCAGGATGGTTAATTCCCTGTTGGCTGACTTTGGCGACGATAGGTAGCATCGGTTTGTTAAGTGACTATAATCCTGTTTTAAGAACTTTTTTACAACAAAGTGCGATCGCTTCAATTATCCAATCTCATCCTATCTACCTTGTGCAAATAGACCAGAAAATCCAGGTACTGCTTAATTTCTATCTTGCTATTCGTCCCCAAGCAGTAGTTTCTATTTCCCAAGTACCAGCTTTGAGCTATGCTTTGATCTATACTGACCAGTCCCCTAAATTATCTCGGACTCACCACGTTCTCGGTACAGTAAAAGAGTACCAGTTGATTCAAGTTCTTCCCTAAGACAGATGCAAAGCAACTATTGCTAAAGAATATTAATTTAGTTATAATAGTACGTGTACTAAGTATTTTTTTAAATGGTTTCTACATCTAATCACTCCCCACCTTTAGAGTCGTGGCAGCAAAATCTGGCACCATACAATTTGGGCTACAGAATCAAATTAGTCTCACAACTGCTGAGTCGCAAGTTTACTGAGAAGCTAGAACCTTTTGGATTGACACCATTCCACTGGTTGGTGTTGTGCTGTCTTTGGCAAGAAGATGGTTTACCTACTTCTAGTATTGGGGACAAACTCAAACAAGTGGGGGGGACTTTAACAGGCGTACTGGATCGGATGGAAGAACGCGGCTTGGTGCGTCGAGAACGTGACACCCACGATCGCCGCATCTGGCGAATCTGGTTAACGGATGCAGGTAAGGAACTAGAAGCTGTTTTACCACCAATCGCCGCAGCCGTGCGTGATGAAGCGATGGACGGTATTTCCTTTGCTGACCGAGAACTGTTTTCCCAAATGTTGAATCGGGCGATCGCTAACCTCTCTTAAAGATGATCCCATAATCACCCGACCGGGGGAGGCAGTGTAAAGATATATTTTGAGATAATATTACGCATACTAAGGAAATAAGAATTTTTTTCAGACAATATTACGCATTCTAAATAAACGACTATCAATCAGATTATTGAATGAGCAAGCGAGGTAACAATCATGGGTGCTAATACATTTAACGGACGCAACGGACACAAAACCCCAGTTTTAGAAAAAGAATTGATTCCTGATTCAGAGACTTTAGAAGTTGTGACTACAGAAACATCCGCAACAGCAGAAGCACCTGTTGTAACTCCTGAGATCGAGAAAGAAGTTCCAGCGAAACCGAAGCGGAAAAGACCGACTGGTTTAATTTTGGCAGGATTAGGCGTGGGTGCGATCGCCGCAGGTACTTTTGGTCTTCACTACTGGCAATACGCCTCCACCCACCAGGAAACAGACAACGCCACTGTTGCGGGAAATATTCACCAAGTTAGCAGCCGCATTCCTGGAACTATAAGTGAGGTGCTAGTGAATGATAACCAACTGGTGCAACCAGGACAATTGTTAGTGAAGTTAGATCCACGGGACTATCAAAGTAAGGTGCAACAGGCACAAGCAGCCCTAGAAAATGCGCGTGGTCAAGCGCAAGCCGCCCAAGCAAATATTGCTTTGAGTTCACAAACCACTACTGGTAAGACAACTCAAGCGCAAGGAGATGTCAGTGGTGCAGTAGCAGCAATTTTTACAGCCCAAGCAGCAGTACAAGAAGCCCAAGCTGGGATTCCCGCATCCCTTGCAGCAGTACAAGAAGCCCAAGCTGGAATTCCCGCTGCCCAAGCGCAGGTAGCGCAAACAAACGCGAATTTGTCAAAAGCCCAAGCAGATTACAATCGTTACAACCAATTGTATAAAACAGGTGCGATTCCTCGTCAGCAACTAGACACAGCCAAGGCTGCTTATGATGTAGCCAAAGCACAGAAAAATGCCGCGATTCAGGGAGTACAACAAGCCCAAGCCCAGTTAGCCTCTGCCAAAGTTGGTGTCGCCAAAGCCCAGTCTCAGTTAGCACAAGCGCGAGAAAATGTCACCAACGCCCAAGCTAAATTGGCAGCATCTAAGGGCGGATTGCAACAAGCTACCGCAGGTGGACAAGATACAACAGTCAAACGTAGTCAATACGAAGCGGCTAAAGCGGCGATCGCCCAATCAGAAGCATCGCTCAAAGACGCACAATTGCAACTATCTTATGCGAATGTTACCGCCCCCAGTGCTGGACGGGTAGGTAGAAAAAACGTGGAAGTTGGCAACCGAGTGCAATCGGGGACACCATTAATGGCGATCGTGGATAACAACTATTGGGTAGTTGCAAACTTCAAAGAAACTCAATTAGAAAAGATGCGTCCAGGAGAGCCAGTAGAGATCAAGCTGGATTCATTCCCTCATCACAACTTTATTGGTCGTGTTGACAGTATTTCGCCAGCTTCCGGCGCTCAGTTTGCCTTATTGCCACCCGATAATGCTACAGGTAACTTTACTAAAGTTGTCCAACGCATTCCTGTTAAAATAGTTTTCGACCAAAAGAGCATTCAAGGATACGAATCGCGGATTACTCCTGGGATGTCTGCGGAAGTTGCCGTGGAAGTCAAGTAATACCAAATCGGCTTAAAACAGATGAAAAACCTCTTTCTACTTATGACATTCTCCTACATCTAAAGAGAGGCGTATAGAAATGAGGTGAGATGATATCTATGAAAGCAGATTGGTATAAAGCAAGCCTGACATGAAAAAATCGCTACTACCTGCTTTAAGGTCAAGAAACTACCAGCTGTTTTTTGCTGGACAAGGTATTTCCCTAATTGGGACGTGGATGACGCAACTTGCCACAATTTGGCTAGTTTATGACTTGACAAAATCCCCATTAATGCTAGGAGTTGTGGGATTTTCGAGTCAAATTCCTAACTTTTTTTTAGCTCCCTTTGGCGGAGTATTTGTAGATCGCTTTTCTCGGTATCGTACCTTAATTGGTACGCAAATCTTGGCGATGATTCAATCATTAACATTAGCAGTGCTGGCGCTAACTGGAGTGATTGAGGTATGGCAGATCATCGCCTTGAGTTTGTTTCAAGGATTTATTAACGCCTTAGATGCGCCAGCCCGTCAAGCTTTTGTGCCAGAATTAGTTGAACATAGAGAAGATTTAGCCAATGCGATCGCTATTAATTCTACGATGTTCAACGGTGCACGATTAATTGGCCCTGCGATCGGCGGTTTATTAATTGCTAGCATTGGAACTGGTTATTGTTTTTTAATTGATGGTTTGAGCTACGTTGCTGTAATCGCCGCTTTATTGGCGATGAAAGTTAAACCTTGGAAAAATTCGGTAACTGACGGCGATCCCTTACAAAAAGTCAAAGAGGGATTTGTATATGCTTTTAGCTTTCCACCTATTCGCTCCATCTTATTGCTATCAGCTTTAGTCAGTCTCATGGGACTGCAAAACACTGTTCTCGTCCCAGTTATTGCCGAACAAGTTCTCAAAGGTGGTGCAGAAAGTTTAGGTTTTTTGATGGCGGCATCTGGAGTTGGAGCCTTAACTGGTGGTATTTATCTAGCTACGCGCCAAACAATCTTAGGAATTGGCAAATTGATTGCCTTAGCTCCAGCAATTTTAGGAACTGGTCTAATTGCCTTATCTTTATCTAGATTTTTACCACTCTCTCTATTTACAATGTTATTTGTTGGCTTAGGAACAATTCTCCAGATTGCTGCTAGCAACACATTTTTACAAACCATTGTCGAAGACGATAAACGTGGGCGATTGATGAGCTTATATACAATGTCATTTTTGGGGATGATTCCCGTGGGTAATTTATTAGGAGGTTTTTTAGCAAGTCATATTGGCGCTCCTAACACTTTAATGATTGATGGGATAGCTTGTATTTTAGGGTCAATTATTTTTAGCAGACAGTTGCCTGCTTTAAGAAAAATAATGCGTCCAATTTATGAGCAAAAGGGGATTATTACGACTCAAGAAGTTTAAGATAAATAACCGCAGTGAAATTTAAATTTATCTTAATGAGCTTTTTATAGCAATTCTTTTTTAATTTTTAGCGTTACTGATTCAAGCTCACGCAGAGGTAAAGAACGTATTGGTATAAGATTTAATAATAAAGTTTTTTGCTACTTAACCTTGAAAATGGAACAAAGTTATGGCTAATACAGGTGTAATTCGTCAGCAAGGGCAAAATCCTGCTTTACCACCAGAGCGTGTACCGCTAAAAACCTGGATTGGTGTATTAGCCAGTATGCTTGGTGCATTTATGGCGGTATTAGATATTCAAATAACTAATGCTTCGCTGCAAGATATTCAAGCAAGTTTAGGAGCAACTCTCGAAGAAGGTTCTTGGATTTCTACCGCGTATCTCGTAGCCGAAATTGTGGTAATTCCTCTAACAGGATGGTTGTCACGAGTATTTTCTCTGCAACGTTATTTATTGGTCAATACTGCACTATTTATCTTCTTTTCTATATGCTGTGCTTGGGCGTGGGATCTCAATTCCATGATTTTGTTTCGCGCCTTACAAGGTTTTACTGGAGGAGTATTAATTCCCACTGCTATGACAGTTGTATTAACGACTTTACCCCAGTCTAAGCAATCAGTTGGGTTAGCTGCATTTGGGTTTAGTGCAGTTTTTGCACCCTCAATTGGCCCGACAATAGGAGGTTGGTTAACAGAAAATTTTGGTTGGGAATACAACTTTTATATAAATGTAATTCCAGGGGCATTAATGCTGGCTGGTGTTTGGTATGGAATTAAGCAAGAAAAACCCCAAATTAATTTACTCAAACAAGGTGACTGGTGGGGAATTATTGCGATGGCTATTGGCTTAGGTTCCCTGCAAGTTGTTTTAGAAGAAGGTAGCCGCAAAGATTGGTTTGGTTCAGCGTTGATTGTGCGCTTAAGTGTAATTGCAGCAATTTTTTTGGCGATATTTTTCTTTATAGAATTAACTCGTAAACAACCATTTATTAATTTACGGCTTGTACTTAGGCGGAACTTTGGTTTAGCCAGTATTGTCAATGTGTCGTTGGGAGTAGGATTGTATGGTTCAATTTATATTTTACCGTTGTATCTCGCCCAAATTCAAAAATACAATGCTCTGCAAATTGGTGAAGTATTGATTTGGGCTGGTATTCCCCAACTGTTTATTATTCCCCTCATCCCGAAATTGATGCAACGCATTGACGTGCGGTTAATGGTAGCTGTTGGTGTGACTTTGTTTTCCATCAGTGCATTTATGAACTCTGGAATGACTAATGAAACAGGATTAGAGCAATTACGGTGGTCGCAATTTGTGCGTGCAATGGGACAACCCCTAATTATGGTGCCGCTTAGTTCTATCGCCACTGGTGGATTAAGTCCGAAAGAAGCAGGTTCGGCAAGTGGTTTATTTAATATGATGCGGAATCTGGGCGGTTCTATCGGAATTGCTTCTTTAGCGACTTTATTAGCAAATAGAGAGCAATTTCACTCGAATAGATTGGGTGATGGAGTATCTTTATATAACCCAGAAACTCAACAGCGAATTGACCAAATGACACAGTATTTTATTAGTCGCGGAGCAGATTTGAATACAGCACAAAATCAAGCGATCGCATCTATATCTAACATTGTCCGCCGGGAAGCATTTGTAATGGCTTTTAACGATTGTTTCTACTTTATTGGTATTGCTTTGTTAGTTAGTGGGATTGCTATTTTATTCCTCAAAAAGGTAAAGGCAACCGGTGGCGCTGTCGCTCATTAAATTTTTTGTATCAGTTAAAATGTTTGATAAAACTACTAAGGTACTAAAATGGTCATTAGCCAAAGTGAGTACTATATCTCCCCAGAAGAATATTTAGAAGGCGAGAAAGTAAGTGAAATCAAACACGAGTATATTGATGGGCAAGTCTACGCAATGGCAGGAGCAAGTGATGCTCATGTTACTGTGGTAGGAAACTTGTTTGTGCTGCTGCGAAACCATCTCCGGGGTAGTGCTTGCCGTGTTTATATGTTAGATATGAAAGCACAAATCGAGGTCATAAATCGCTATTTCTATCCTGATGTAATGGTGACTCGCGATACACGAGATAAAGAATTTGAATATTTTAAGTGCTATCCCTCCTTAATTATTGAAGTGCTTTCTGAATCAACAGAAGGTTATGACAGAGGGAAGAAATTTGCTAGTTACCGACACTTAGAATCACTACAAGAGTATGTGCTAATTTCACCAGAGCAAATGAGTGTAGAATGCTTCCGCCGCAACGAACAAGGACAGTGGGTACTTTACCCTTATGAAGAAGGGGGAGAAGTGCATTTAGCTAGCGTTGATTTTCGTTGTGCGATCGCAGAAATATATGAAGATGTGATACTTACAGACAATAGCAATAAAAATTGACTATTGGTAGAGATGTAAATGATAATATTACATCACCTGAAAATACAAGGCATCCTGCGATAATATTTATGCTATTGGATACTAGACTAAGTGTCTAAACCCCAAACTCGTCTAGCTAAATTGGTTAACATCTCTTGACGCTTCTCTATAGCTGTAGAATCCCAAATATCAAAGTGATAAAGGTTAAGGGATTTAACAGTGCGGTTTAACTGTGTATTTGTTCCAACACTAGGTTTTTCTACTAGGGAACGAGTTAATAAAAGTTGAGATTCACGATATCCATTTTTCTTAGCATCAAATGTATTATCTGCAATAGAACTATTAATTGTCTTTTCTAAAAGAATTAAGTTGCCAAGCTTCTCAAGATATGAATCATATTCTATAGGCTTATCAAATTCATCTTTGATATATTCTTTTGAAGATTTTGGCAAGATATGTTCTATGGTTACTGACTTGTTTAGATACCAATCTAGTGAATTTGAATTACTGTAAGCCTGTTCATCAACTAACTGAGTGAGTTTAGCTAGTATGTAACGCATACGAAATTTGGCTATCTTAGACTCGGTTAATCCACGAAATGCAAGATCAAAATCTAGAGATAGAGAAGCTAATTCAGATTTAAAGTTACTGTCAATAAAATCTTTGAATTGCTCAGAACTTTTAACTTCTATTAAGTTTCTACTCCATTGTGAGAAACTACGAATCATATTCACATCTTTCCGAGTTGAGCGAGTTATAGTATATACGAACAATAAGTTTTCAATTTGATGACAAAGCTCTATAAATAAATCTTTAGTAAGATTTTTACCCGCCAGGAGTAATACAAAATGCTGACTATATCTTCCTTGAAGTCTTTTGATATTTTTAAGATATGGATTAACAGAGCCATCTATATTTTCTCCGTTAACAAAATTTGCATAATATTCACTTGTAGTGACTAGACGTTCAACAAAATTAAATGGATTTTCATGAATTTTGTGTTCGTGACTATTTTCAACAAACCATTCATATACAGCTTCTTCAGGAAAGTTATTTTGTAAATTTATTTCATAATGTGACATGATATAATAACGCAGAAATTGCATGGGAGACTCTCCACAGATATGTAATATTTTGGTTAGCTTATCCCATTGCTTTTTCAACTTTTCCCAGTATAATTTTGGACTTGAATTGGATTGAGTTGATATATTAATAAACAAATAGTTTTTCAGTAAATCTAATGAACTAAGACCTACTCCACGATCATTAATTGTCTCAAATACTTTAAGAGCATTTTTAAGATTAGGGGTTTCAATTTTTATTAACTTTACTTTATTGCTTAATACTGAAGAAAATTTTAATATTCGCTCAGAAGTTTCTACAAACATTTCTGATAAAAACTCTCGAATTGTTTCGTATGCCTCAACAAGACGTTTAGCTGAAGCTGAACTTTGTGTATCAATTTTCTCTACAGTTATTTCTTTAGCCGCAATAGTTTTCAAGACCCCAGCACCATCCCCATATTGAAGTGTCAGTCTATATTTATTAATATCTTCACCACTTTTTAAATCTTGGGCAACTCCAGCAATTAATCCTTCTACAACCTTAGATGGTTTTCTAAACTCAAGAAGATAATCACGAATAGCACAAAACATTAGATAAATAGTTGTTAACCTTTGCTGTCCATCAATTAACTGAGAAGTTTCGGTTTCATCACGAAACACAACAATAGAACCCAGAAAATATTCGGCATCTTCTACTGCTTCGCCTTCGTCATACAACTCATACACAATATCCTGAAGTAATTTTTCAACATTACTTTTTTCCCAAACATATTCTCTCTGAAAATCTGGTACTGAATAAAACTCTCTGAATAGATCCGCTATGCTCAGATTACTAGACTCGATTCGTGGTGAAGTTGCCATGTAAACCTTGGTATATTTAAAGACTCTTTAGTAAGATTACCCAAAATAACACCAGAGCTAACTGAAAAACTTTTCCTAATCCAACATTTGTGGATCAATTCCTAAAGCGTTGAGTTGTTCAGCAGAGAGCGATCGCAATTTCTCTACAATTCTCTCCCGCTTTTGTCGCTCAACTTCAGTGCGTTCATAACCTGTTAACAATAAATTTCCTTGTGCATCCCACCACCGCAGCCAAGGTAACTCTGCATTTTGATACAAGCCCTGCCAGATTCCCAACTCTACGCCCATAGGAGCAATTGGATAATGTCCTCGTTCAT
Source organism: Nostoc sp. (assembly GCF_036917415.1). Classification (GTDB taxonomy): domain Bacteria; phylum Cyanobacteriota; class Cyanobacteriia; order Cyanobacteriales; family Nostocaceae; genus Nostoc. The sequence goes on from NZ_JBALDJ010000089.1 coordinate 23,554, forward strand.
TGGGTTTCATCAGTTGATAGGTATTATCAATTAGATGGTAAACTTCCACTTGCGCTTTTGCTACTTCATAAATCCCATAATAAGGGACTCGAATTGCTTGCTCATAAACCCAAAATTTACCAACATTCCCACCTTCCCCTTGAGATGGCGGTGTGCTGTCTCGTTCTTCTGAACCATCTCCAGAGACAAATTCCAGCACAATCAAGGGCGCGACATACTCCTTCCACAGCACATAAGAACGCCGTGTTTTACCTTCAAGGGTCGGTGGTACATTGGATACATAAAACCAATCGGGTGCTTCAGCCCCTTTCTCAGGAGGATCTGTCAATCGCCAGTAGATACCTAAATCTTGTCCAATACAATATTGACTATCAGGATGAAGTTCTTCTAGGACAAGTTGAATTGAGTCAGTAAGTAAGATACTTTGAGGATGCTCTTGCCAGTTTTTCACAAACGTACCATCTGAGTCTGGTAACTGGGTGTGGTCAGGTAAAGTTAATGCCGATAGGGAAGTCATAGGCTTTAACCAATGGGTTGTCTGATTCTTATTGTAGATTGCTATTTTACTATTTTTGAATAGACGCGCTACTAGGTTAGATGCCATTTATATAACAAAAGTCAATCTTTCTATATGAAAAAAGCTATTACGATTACTGCGGATATTTTCTATATCCTCACAATCATTCGCATTCGGCTTAACTATAGACAATAGAAAATGAGAACCTATTACTCGTAAATCGTATGGTATTACATGAGTTGGTATATCAAAAATCCATCCTATACCTGCCCATGCAGTATTCTCTGAACGTTCCCAGAGTACCCTTGTGTATCCTCCATCCATGTGAAAAATCACTCTTACAGTTTCTCTGGCTAAAAAAAATATTTCATTCATTACTACAAAATATTTTGTTTTGATATATCAAAGATTTGTAGATTAGATTCTTCAAAATCTAAGGGACATTTCAATTTATTCCCCCCTTTTAAAAAGTGGGGTTATATCATGTCCAGTTAATTAGTTATAATTCCCGTAATCTATGCAGAAACCGGAAAACCCTCTTTCCCCCAGCTAAGATCCCCCAGCAAGAGCTGCGGTCTTAATGATAAGTCTTTCACCGGACATGATATTAGGGGGGATCTTTACTTGACAAACATCCTCTTAAAGTTAATCGTCAGCAACTCTTCTGAATTTTCTCGACTGAATAATATAATTTTCAGGAAACACCAGGCTCATCAGCAGTTTTGATCTCTTTTAAAATTCTTTCGACTTGGTTAACTTTTTCACCTCTATTCTGTTCTTTGAAAATATTTAAAGCTTTTTCTAAAGAAGATAGCGCCTCATCTTTTTTATTTGTTTGCCACAATGCTATTGCAAAATTAGTCAGCCCTTCGCCATAATTAGGATTAATTTCCAAAGCTTTTTTATATTCAGTAATGGCTTCTTCCCAGCGACTTTGGCTAGCGTAAACTATACCAATCGCATTGTAAGCTAGAGCGTATTTCGGCCGGAGGCGAATGGCTTCTCGATAGGAGTTAATTGCATCTTCTGGTTTTTTTTGCCGAAAAAGCACATTTCCCAATTGAAAGTGTCCGAAGGCGTCTTCTGGGAACTTTTTAACTAATTTGCGTAAATTTTCCTCTGCACCTGTTAAGTCTCCCTGACTAAATAAAGCATTGGCTTGTTGTAGGAGTTGCGATCGCTCTGGTGTATCTGTACCTGAAGATTGTGCTATTTTTTGTGGTTGTCTCTGTGCAGACTGTTCTAGCGAATGCATAGAAACTTGTCCAGGAACCGCTAAGACTAATGGTGATATCCCCATTACACTGATAATACTCAGCATCATGCAGCCAATAGGTTGAACAAATGCTGATTTGGATTTGCACTTCACCTTCATCGCCCTGAATACCTCAATAACGTCCTATTCTTATAATAATGTGAGGATGCATTAGTAAGTCTGTAATACACTAAGAAGTGTGTCAATATGCTGACTGCACGGTGTCTTTAAAATTTTAGAGATGGGCGAGCACAACTATTTGTTTTATAAGAATAAATTGGTATGTGCATACTCATGTATTATTTCTCTGCTCATACCAACTATTTACATTTATAGGACTTACGCAAAAAACCTCTCTAACTCTTATTCCTCTGTGTTCTCTGCGTTCTCTGTGGTTTGATTTTCCGTGACCTCTGCGTAAGTCCTGATTTAAAATAATATTAGCTATTTCTTTGTCATCAAGTTTTTTCAGTTCATCATTTCCGTTAAAGTGCAAGCTAACTTGCTTTTGTCCATTTATTCTAGGTTCTAAAATCCATTTATAATAACCTCGATCGTTCTCTAAAATAAAGAAAAATAGGCAAACCGGGAATGGTAAATCTTTGAATTTTTCTAGCCTATTCAACCTCTCTTTGTCTAACTTTAAAATATCATTATGCTTGCTTAAGCTCGATGTAGAATCTGTTGCTTTTACTTCAATACCAAAGAGTCTTCCAGTAAAAACTCCATTTTTGGTAATTGTGATTAAAAAGTCTAATCCTTGATTTGGTGTTGGCTGAGAAATAACCAAGTCATCACGACGAGTTAAGTAAACAACGGCAAGAGATTCTGCCCGTCTTCCAATATACCAAGGTGCTGTGGTTTCCATTGTTTTATCTCCAGTCTCGATCGGCAAATTTTGAAACTAACTGATTAGTATCGTATCTGCTCCAAAAATCATCAACTTCCTGCCATAGCAATTCTCTATTTTGTCTGATAATTTTAAATTGAGTAGGAAGGCTTGACAGAGACTTAAGACTTTCACCATTTGCAGAAACTATGTAACCTACCTCTTGAATTTATCGATGCCTACTATATAAGTTGGTGCTGGATAAGATGCTAAACCAATTACATTTTCTTTTAGCACTTTCACCTTCAAACGGTTATATTTTTTAGTGTAACCTTTTCTTGTTGTCTTCACTTGTACAAAGAAATAAGGAACAGATTTCCCAGCCCCTACCAACTCTACAATAAAATCAACATATTGCCATTTATCTCCTAAAAACTGCGGCTTGAAAATAGGGCCAGCATGAGAGTGAAATTCCGTCATTAATACTGTAAAAATTGCTTCGCCTCTTTGCCCTAGTGCATCTCTCATTTATAGACCTATTTTAATTGAGCCTGCTTAACAAAGGGCAGGCTGTTTTGCCTACCCTAGATTATTAAGTATTGCTTTGTGTTAGTTTGTTGTTAACAAACTCCTATTTTGAGAAGTTTGCATTGTTTATACACTTTCCCGCAATTTATCCAACACACTCCGATCTTCCAATGTTGAAGTATCTCCAGATACCTCTTGCCCCGCAGCTAGATTCCGCAATAAGCGCCGCATAATCTTACCCGATCGCGTTTTGGGTAAAGCGTCTGTAAAACGGATTTCTCCCGGACGCGCGATCGCACCTATTTCTTTGACAACGTGCATTTTGAGTTCTTTACTCAGTTCCTCACTTGCCTGATAAGTGCCTTCTAAAGTCACAAAAGCAACTACTTCTTCACCTTTAAGTTCATCTGGCTTACCCACTACTGCCGCTTCTGCAACTGCTGGGTGAGAAACTAAAGCTGATTCTACTTCCATTGTACCGAGTCGGTGTCCTGATACATTCAATACGTCATCCACACGACCCATTACCCAGAAATAGCCGTCTTCATCTTGTCTTGCTCCATCACCAGCAAAGTAAGTATAATTACCATCTTTGGGCGGAATATGTTCCCAGTAAGTGCGGCGGAAGCGTTCTGGATCGCCGTAGACTGTCCGCATCATTCCTGGCCAAGGATGTCGCACCGCTAGATAACCGCCTTCTTTATTGGGTACGGTGTTTCCGTCTAAATCCACGACATCTGCAATAATTCCAGGGAAGGGAAGAGTTGCGGAACCGGGTTTAGTGGGAATTGCTCCTGGTAACGGTGTAATCATGATACCGCCGGTTTCCGTTTGCCACCAAGTATCCACAATTGGACAGCGATCGCCACCAATAACTTTGTGATACCACATCCAAGCTTCCGGGTTAATCGGTTCGCCGACGGTTCCCAACAAACGCAAGGAAGACAGGTTTCGCGCATTCGGATGTTGTTCGCCCATCTTAATAAATGCTCGAATTGCCGTAGGTGCGGTATAAAAAATATTAACGCCGTATTTTTCAATTACATCCCAGAAACAACCAGGATTAGAAGCACGGGGCGCACCTTCATACATTATCGTTGTTGCACCATTGGAAAGGGGGCCGTAGACAATATAGCTGTGTCCCGTAATCCAACCAACATCGGCAGTACACCAATATACATCAGTGTCTTGCAGGTCGAATATCCACTTGGTGGTGATATGGGTATACAAATTATAACCAGCAGTTGTATGCACTACGCCCTTCGGTTTGCCCGTGCTGCCGGAAGTGTAAAGGACAAACAGCATATCTTCGCTGTCCATCGGTTCGGCGGGACAATCTGCTGATGCACCTTTTTGCAAATCATGCCACCAACGATCGCGTCCGCCCAACTGCATATAAATTTCTTGTCCAGTGCGCTTGACAACTAGGACATTTTCGACACTGGGAACAGCACCATCAGCTAAGGCTTTGTCTACCTGTTCCTTGAGAGGAACGATCGCATCTTTGCGCCAACCACCATCAGCCGTGATTACCAGTTTAGCTTTAGCATCAATTAAGCGATCGCGCAAAGCTTCGGCACTAAAACCACCAAATACTACGCTGTGAGGTGCGCCGATTCGCGCACAGGCTAACATCGCGATCGCAGCTTCGGGAATCATCGGCATATAAATACCAACGCGATCGCCTTTTTGTATACCCAGTTGCTTCAATACATTGGCAAACTGGCAAACTTCCCGGTGCAGTTGGGCATAAGTGAGGGTGCGCGAATCACCTGGTTCTCCTTCCCAAATCAATGCTGCTTTATTTTTGCGCCAGGTAGTGAGATGTCTGTCAAGGCAGTTGTAAGAAATATTAATTTTACCACCAACAAACCATTTAGCAAAAGGTGGTTGCCAGTCTAATACTGTATCCCATTTTCGGAACCATTCTAATTCTGTTCCAGCCAAATCTGCCCAAAATTGCTGCGGATCGGCTTTGGCTTTTTCGTAGAGACGCTGATAGTCTTTTAAGCTTTTGATATGAGCATTCTGCGAGAATTCTGAGGTAGGGTGGAAGAGGCGATTCTCTTGGAGGATTGATTCTATAGTTGGTTGAGACATGGTTAGTTATGAGTGCGATCGCTATTATTACTAAAAACTATTCTTAGCCCAGTTGTGTCAGATGGTGTTTAGATTTTCGTTAAGCTAGGTGGAAATTGCCGAGTTATTTAGTTTACATTCATTTTCATCTACCAAAAGCACGCGATCGAGAAATGTAAAGACGTTTTACAACCTATCTACCGGGAATGTTGCAATATTGTAAATAGTCTTGACAAGCAAAGCCTGAAACTATGCCCCTCACTGTCGAAGCCAGCAGCTTATACCTCAACGATGTTCATCGCTTCCTAAAACTAGAAGAACTTTCCAATGGTTCATTCACAGACTTCTTAACTCTAGAACCACTCTCTGAGTTTGAACAGCAGGATTTATTGCGAATCAGAAATGACTTCCGTCGCTATTTAAGCGCAGGGAAAATTTCTGAAGGGTTGGTTAAATTCTTAACAATTGCACCCTTAATGCGGTTAGCTGGATTTTACGATGTGCCGATTCGGTTGACAATGGAAGATAGCATTGCGATCGCAGTTGAAGATGAAGACAGAAGAATTACCGGGCGGATGGATATTTTAGCAATCAACAATCCTCAAAGTAATATTGCACCGCTTTTTTGGGTTGTAGTAATTGAAACGAAAAACAGTGCGGTTGAAGTGGGTGAGGGTTTACCTCAATTACTCACTTATGCTTTTAAAAGTTTAGATCAACAACCATCAGTTTGGGGTTTGGCAACTAACGGACTGCGTTATCAATTTGTTTATTTAAGACATGACGAACAGCTAACTTATCAGTTAATGCCATTATTAAATCTGAATGAATCTCCCGGTGCAATTGAGTTATTACAAATTTTTAAAGCCATTTGTAAGTTACCAAATTTTCAGTAAATAAATTGCGGAGCGATCGCTGATGTCTGAACCTGCTACCCTAGAAATCATCTCTGATAATATTTCAGAAGACGAAGTTATTTTTCCTCCTGGTGATATACTGAGTGACGAACCACCCTTGGAAAGCGATTTGCACCGAGAACAAATCGATTTGCTGATTCGCATACTAAAATTATGGTGGCGAGAAAGGCAAGATTTTTATGCTTCTGGCAATTTGACGATTTACTACAGTCCTAACCAGAAAAAATCAGAATATTTCCGCGGATCAGACTTTTTTGTAGTTTTGGGAACCCAGAAAAAAGACCGTAAGAGTTGGGTAGTTTGGCAAGAAGACGGCAAATATCCCAACCTAATTGTGGAAATTTTGTCAAGTTCAACGACAGCAGTTGATAAAGGTTTAAAAAAACAAGTTTACCAAGATACCTTCCGTACACCAGATTATTTCTGGCTTGACTCTGTAACAATGGAACTTCAGGAATTTCATCTAGTTGATGGAAAGTATCAAGAAATTAAAACCACTACTGATGGACGTTTGTGGAGTCAGCAGTTAGAACTTTATTTGGGAGTTTATGAAGGTAAATTAAGATTCTTCACTACTGAAAATCAATTAATACTATCATCAGAAGAGTTAGCTGAACAAGAACGTTTACGTGCCGAACAGGCAGAAGAACGCGCCCAAAGAGCAGAGCAAGAAATTGCTCGACTGCGGGAGGCTTTACGTATACAGGGCATCGACCTAGAGAATATTTGATTACATCAGGAAATGAACTAAAGACATTTTCAAGTTAAAATCTAGTTATCAATGTGTAAAAAAAGCGTAATCTTCTGAAAGTAGGGCATCGATTGCAAGCACAAGAAATTAAGGATCAGCTAAAGTCCCTTATCGAGCAAGCCTCCTCGATAGATCGTAATTTAGCGAGAAGATTAGATGAAATCAATCGTTGGGTAAAAGACATCAAACCAGGTTCCCTGACTGCAAAACCCTTTGTCATTGCCTTTCTGCTAGAGGTGATTACGGATTCGACAATATGGCTGATAATCAAATCTTTACCTTCAGAAGAGGAACAAAAAGCAAAGTTCGAGTTGATGACGCCGATTGAGAGATATTGGTATGGTTATCTATTTCCCAGATGGTTTAATGCAAGTGACTCCAAGTTTTATATTTGGAAGCAAAAATTGATGGCAGGCGAATTTAATCAGGTAGATGATGATATCATTAAATCAATAGCCCAAGATATTGTTCAGCGAGAAGGTAGTTTTTGGCAGCGTTATATAGCCGACCTTTCTATGGCAACAGATTTAATTGTTAGTCGTAACAATCAACCACTGTGCATTCAAGTTACGAGTGTTAGTGAAGAACTTAATCAACAAAAGTACCAAGCTTGGCAAAATACACTGCGATCGTGGGAAATCGAGAGGGGGCTGTTCTTAAGTTACAATCCCAAAGATGCTAATTTTGTCAACCAGTTAGTCAACGTGGCCCTGTATAACAGTGATTACCTTTCTGGTGGCAAATATTTAAAATTTTCGTAAATTTTCAGGAATTTGATATTTCAGATTTGTGTCTAGCCTATATACTTACGTGCTAATTACAGCTTTTATGCCTAATAAAAGAGAAACTCACTGCAACAATCAAGTAGATACATTTGCTGAAGCTTTAGCGACGGCGCGACAAATGCAGCAGAACTGGCTAACTTATGGGGTTGATTTTGTTAATATTTACGTTGAAGATGTGGAGGGAGACTGGCTAGAAACGTGGGGACATGATGAAATCTTAGGTAATTTTCAATTAGATGCTATTAAAGAATTTCTGGTAAGTAATGATAGTATAGCTGTAAAAGTAAGAGAGCATTTAGGAGAGCGATCGCTATTTGATTTTGCAGTAAACTTAGAAGAATCTTGGAGAATTTCTGGAGTAGATGACAGGCTATCTGCTGTGAGAAATCTGTTAGCTGGTGAAGGGAATAGTGTTGATACAGATGACATCAGGTTAGTGGATTTAGCAAATACTCTGGTGGGAAAGTTGGCAGAGATTTTGTGAAATTTTTAGTTGCGTAGTGGTAGAGTAAATTTTGAAGTTTTATTTTGGTTGCCCTTGGGTGGTATGTAGGCGATCGCTTTTCTAGACAAGCTTTAATAATCTTTGAGATGTGCAATCTTTATCACTGTTAGTAGTAAGGGTTGCTCCTGAATCTGGTAAATAATGCGGTATTCACCCAAACGAACCTTATACAGGCGTTCGGTGTCCTTCAATAGATAAGCGTCTTCTGGACGTGGATTTAATGCTAGTTCCTCTAACTTTTGTGCTAGTTGTTGCTGCACCACTAAGTCTAATTCTGTAATTTTTTGCACAGATGAAGGTGCTAATGCTACTTGGTAGCTCATATCCCTAGCTCCCTTTTAATGTCTTCAAAGGGTGTTGTTCCCACCCCTGCAATTTCCTCTAATGTTTTATAAGCATCTCTTACATCAGCCTCATCTAACCTTGCTTCAATTAGCTCATGCATCTGGTCTGTTGAGGTAATCTCAGTTCCTGGTTCTTCTCTAAGTTTGTCCGTTAATGCATGAAAAGCTTCTCGATCGTCTCGATGTTCCAACACATAAGCTCTTAACTCTTGTTTGGTCATTGCTTGAAAATTTGCCTTAGTCATAAATATCTTACCCTCCCATTTGGCAATATTTCTATTTCAAAGCTTTGTCCAGCTAGAATGTAAATACGTGTTGTCCGTTCATCTAATCTCACCAAGTAAATTGGTAGGTACATCTGAGTTAAATCCTGACACACCTTAAATAATTCAATTGCTTGTTCATTAGTTGGTTTCATTCAGCATCATTAACAAATTAAATTGTAGTAAATTGCTTACAGACGCTATTTACTTTGTTTTATTTAAATTGTATACGTAGATTTTGGATAAAAATATTACACAGTTACAGCAATTGTGACTAACGTTTAAGCGTTTGTTGCAAACGTTCAAATGTTTGTTATCAGTGTTGCAGCAATAGTTACTCAGCTTGAAGCATTTATAAGAAACCTTTAAGTATTTGTTACAAAGGTTCAATTTTTTCTTATCAATGTTAAAGCAGTTGTTACTCACATTGAAGTATGTATAAGAAAGGTTGAAACATTACTTACAAAAATTCAATTTTTTCTTATCAATACTGAAGCAATAGTTACTCAGGTTGAAACTGTGGTTAATAACGTTGAAGTTTTCCCTTACAGCGTACACTCGACTTTCACGAGAGAAACTGGATTAGCCTCTATCTCTACTGGAATTTAAACATCTGTTATTGTATCCATCAGTGAAGATGTCGCTCGATAAGGTAGGATAATTTGGAACCAATTACAGCTAGTGCGATCGCAACCCTCGCTTTTACCAAAGCCTTTGAGAAAACTATCGAGAAATTCACTGAAGCAGCCCTGGTAAAAATGGACGAGCTGCGAAAAAAGATTTGGGAGAAGTTACGGAGAAATCGGAAAGCAGAGACAGCCCTCGTTGCTGCTGAAAAAGGCTCGAAACCTGATTTAGATAGGGTTGCTGCTTACTTACAGATAATTTTACACGAAGAACCGGAGTTTGCCAAAGAAGTAGAAACACTGGCTCGTGAAATTGAGGCTGGTAAGATAGTAGATAAAAGCAATATGACCCAAATCAATCAAGACAATGCCAAGGGATGGCAAACTAAAGTTGAGGGTGGAACAGTTTATCAAGGCGATATTAACATTCACCATGCACCCCCCAATTCTTGAATTGAGCCATCATGAACCAAAGCAACCAGGATAATGCCAAGGGATGGCAAACTCAGGTTGACGGTGGAATACTTTATCAAGGCGATATTAGTATCTACAATTCCCCTACTCAGCAGTTACACCCATCTCCTCCAAATAATATTCCTTATCGGGGTGTCGCCAACTTTGTCGGGCGGGATGACAAACTTGTAGAACTACATAAAAAATTGCTGCAAAATGACAACGCGGCAATTTTGGCTCTGGCTGCTATGGGAGGAATGGGTAAAACTGAACTGGCGACACAATACGCACACCGCTACAAAGTCAATTATCCTGGTGGGGTTTGCTGGTTAGATGCCAGAAAACCAGATTTAGCAGCAGAGATTGTGCAGTTTGCTCAGTTTTACATGAAACTGGAAGTACCGCAAACCTTATTGACTTCCCAGGAACAAGCAAAATGGTGCTGGCATAATTGGCAACCACAAACAGGACTAGTCTTGGTAGTATTGGACAATGTTGACGATGTGACTAACTGGGAAAAATCTTGCCAAGTCCTGCCAACAGATAACCGCTTTCGTATATTGATGACAACTCGGTTGCGAAATCTCGGTTCAACAGTTCAACAGATAACTTTGGATGAACTGTTACCAAACGATGCTTTGAATTTGTTGACAACTTTGTTGGGTGAGAATGATCAGCGGGTGCAACGAGAACCACAAACGGCAGTAAATTTATGTAAATGGCTGGGATATCTGCCTTTAGGTTTGCAATTAGTGGGCGCGTATTTGGCAGAAGATCCAAATTTGTCTTTGACAGAGATTTTACAACGATTACCAGCCCCGCAAAAATCTCAATTGGAAGCCGTATTTGAGTTAAGCTGGCAACAACTTAATTATATGACACAGCGTGTTGGTGAGTTGTTGAGTTTATTTGCCCCAGATATCATTCCTTGGCAATTGGTTGAATCTGTCAGTCAGCAGCTAAATTTGGCAAAGGCAGATGTTGACGAGGCGAGAAAGCAACTTTATCAGCGCCATTTAATTCAAGGTGTAGCAGAAAGAGAAAGTTGCTATAAAATTCATCCTTTAATTAGGGAGTTTTTGCAAGGGAAATTAGTAAGGTTAAACACAGCCGATGATTTGAAAAAAGCCTTTGCCGCAGCATTAGTAAAAATTGCTCAGAAAATACCTGAATCTCTCACCCTTGAGGATATCAAGTCAGTGCAACTGACAATTCCCCATTTAACTGAGGTGGCACAAAATCTGATTGATGTTGTGGAGGATGAAAATTTAATATTGGTTTTTGTTGGCTTGGGCAAATTCTATCAAGGACAAGGTTTATATACCCTAGCAGCACCTTGGTATGAACAAGGATTATCAACGGTGCAAACCCGTTTGGGAGATGCACATCCCGATGTTGCCACCAGCCTGAATGACCTGGCAGGACTCTACAATTTTCAAGGACGCTACGACCAAGCCGAACCCCTGTATCTCCAAGCTTTAGAACTGAGAAAACGCTTGCTGGGAGATGCACATCCCGATGTTGCCACCAGCCTGAATGACCTGGCAGGACTCTACAATTTTCAAGGACGCTACGACCAAGCTGAACCCCTGTATCTGCAAGCTTTAGAACTGAGAAAACGCCTGCTGGGAGATGCACATCCTCATGTTGCCACCAGCCTGAATGACCTGGCAAATCTCTACTATTCTCAAGGAAGCTACGACCAAGCCGAACCCCTGTTTCTGCAAGCTTTAGAACTGAGAAAACGCCTGCTGGGAGATGCACATCCTCATGTTGCCACCAGCCTGAATGACCTGGCAAATCTCTACTATTCTC
>NZ_JBALDJ010000090.1:0-3436 GCF_036917415.1 Nostoc sp.
TCAGTATATGGTTTCTGTTTTGGCGGCGGCTCTCCCTAACTCAACTCTCTCATAGAATCCATTTGTCAATAGGGTTTGAGACGCGCTAACCCTGTTGTTGGAGGTGGTAATGGCACAACATAGAGCCCGTCGAAAAAATCGAAAATCATCAGAGCAACAAAGCTCATCACGATAAATTCAATAGCTTGGGTGAGCGTAGATTGAATATCCATTGTATTTCTACGAAGTTTTTTAATGTTCACAAAACTGGCGCGAAGCGTTATTCGTCTGAAAATTAACTACAATCCGAATACAAGAGGTTTTAAAAAGGAAGGTGAGTTTCTTCATCTTCCAATAAACTCATCGAGAGACTAAAGTTTGAAGGGGCACTTAAGTTTTGGATTATTTTATAGTTGTCTGGATGCCAACAAGTATTACTCAAGGAATTATTTAGCCATTGGTAAAGTTGATTTTGTAGCTCTGAATCATTCTGAATCAACTCTTTTTCTTCAATTGTCCAAACTCTTGCAATCGCGTCAGAGACAGCTTCCAAAATGGAGTCTTCTAATTGTTTCGGATTCATTTGGATATATTTGGAGAAGAGAATTTTCACTCTCTTCAAGAGCAAAGCGATCGCCTGAGCCTGGGCGCTTGAGCCATCACACAGAAACTTGTGTAAAATAAGCATCACTGTGCCAAAAAGGGAACTGTACGCGGCGTTGAGTACACCAAAGCTAGAGTGCTCGCCCAGATTCAGGATACTTTGGAAGATGTTGAGTTTTTAGGGCAAGCTATTGCTAACAGCTGGTCTTTAAGCGAAATCAGACAGCGCATTAGTGATAAGATTTGCCCAGCCTTTAACCCAAACACCGAGTTTGACAATTACAAAGAACGCTTTACTGCTGCGACTACCAAACTAAGGAAGTCGCGCATTTGGTCAGACCCGAAGAAACGCAAGCAGATAGAGAAACTGCTGGCACAACTGGAGGTGCTGACGAAAGTTGAGTAACTTCTAGTTGGTACTGCTCCTCACTTCTCTCTTTAGCAAATTGTGCAGCAGCCTGCTGCACTAATTCCTTGATGTTTAGATATTTGACGATTTATTCATCGTCTCCTGAATCTTCAAAAAGGCTTTGGATGTCCCTTGCCCCATGTAGAACACGAATGACTTCAATCCCTTGGTTTATGGGACGGTAGAAAATTAGATAATTCCCTACTGGAAAACTCCGCAGATTTGGTGCTAAGGAATCGCGTTTTCTTCCCATACCTGGATTTGAAGCCAACATTTTGAGTTGACTGTCTATTTTCTGTAGAAGCTGATCTGCTTTTTCAAAGCTGTCCGAGGCAATAAAATTCCAAATATCCAATAAATCAGCTTGGGCTAAGGGTTTTCTGAGAATTATCGCCATTATGCGGATTCTTTCTGCTGCCGTTGTTGTTTTGCCAATTCAATAATTTCATCCATGTTTAGCGGGGTGGATTCTCCGCTATCAATCCCCTGCTGTATTTCACGACGCAATTCAGCAAGGCGTATTGCTTTGAGGGCATCCTGCTCTTTGAGCAGTCGCAGACCTTCACGGATCACTTCACTAGCCGAAGTGTACATACCGCTTTCAAGTTTGGATTGTACCCACTTTTCAAGTTCTGGAGTCAAAGAAACGTTCATCTGCTACCTCTTGATAGGCTCATAGCAATCATCCTACCGGGAATAACAAAAAATGTCCAAGTTTGTTATTACTGGAATTGAAAAAAGTCTAAGCAAGAAAAGAAGAAGTAAAAATTATTTTACACCTAACGGCTAATTCAGTACTGACTAGCGTAACCGCCAAATTTTGATAGTATTGTCCTGACTACCACTAACAAGGGTGTTACCATCTGGACTGAAGGCGACGGAATAAACATAGTCGGAACGCCCAAAGAGAGTGCGGATTTCCTCTCCGGTTGCCAGATTCCACAGTTTAACGCTTTTATCCTTAGTACCACTACTGGCGAGGGTTTTGACAGCCATGAATCGGGTTAAACGCTCAGTCACACCGCGCATACCAGGAAACATTGCAGAATTTTTGGGTTCGTATTCACCCAATATTGTGGCTAGCCCTGGTGGGATGTCCACAATCCGGGTTTTATGCTTGCCTTTGGTGGTAGACTTGCTCTAAGTGATAGCACCAGATTGATTGATATCAGTCGTCTGGAGTGCTAGTGCTTCTGATACGTGATAACCACTGAAAAGGCAAATTTCTTTCCAGAGCGCAATGACTTAACCGTTAACGCTTAGGCGATCGCGTGTAGTAAGAAACCTTTCAGTAATAATCGCTTAAATTCGTCTTAGGTTATTAATATCTTGCCTTGTCCGTTTTGGCACGGTGATGCCAAATACGCTAAATATACAGTTAACTTAGTCCAATGCTCGATTACGTCAGTGCAGCAATGGCATTTTATATCACAATGTTTCCAGTACAAGAGTGAATATTGGAATTCCGCCTTGGTTATCTGGGACGCTATTGGAGTCTGATGAGCGCTGCTGGCTTACTCATTGGCTTTTTGCTATGTGCGCTGATATTTGTGCCATTGATTATCAACATGACGCTAGATCCGTTCAGATACCCAGATCATATTGTCATGAGTGCGATCGCTGTGCAAAAGCTCTCACATCGGCTTGCTCGGTGTAGCTCAGTAGTGCATTTTCAGCTTCAGCCCCAACAAGCCTTTGACATGTGATTAAAATGGGTTGTAAATACAGATAAAATATTATTAATTACTTCAAATGAATTGCAAATAAACAAAATTGAATGACTCGATTTGTACATGACGAATTTGCTAAAGACTATCTAGAAGAACTGTTAAAACCTTATGGAGAAGTAAAAACATCACAAAAAGTCTCAGGAGAGATTAAAGAAATTGATGTGTTATTTACTCCGTTAACACAGCAAATCTCTAATTTAGAATTGTTAGGGCTACTTGGAAGATTTGCCGAATTTCCGGCAATATTAGAACCATTTCGCAATGCCACTTCTGGTGATGAAATCTGTGATTGTATTCAAAAATTATTAGAAGTAAAAGCTCTCTTGCGACGAAATGCTAAAGCGAATAAAACCAGACTCCAGGAGTCAGATATTCCTAAACTATGGATTCTGACTCCAACCGCATCCCCAACAATACTATCGAGCTTTAATGTTAATCAGAAATCGGGGTGGTTGCCAGGAGTATACTTTTTAGGTGATGCTCTACGGACAGCAATTGTAGCCATACACCAATTACCGCAAGCACCAGAAACGTTGTGGTTGAGAATTCTTGGTAGGGGAAGTGTGCAGTCACAGGCAATTGTAGAATTATCAGCACTACCATTGAATCACCCATACAGACAGGGGAAACGCATCTAATTTGTTTTGACAAAATGTAACTTATATGTGTGCAGGAAAAGGGAAGTATCATTAGGCTAATATCAATGTAATAGATG
>NZ_JBALDJ010000091.1:0-31312 GCF_036917415.1 Nostoc sp.
ACTGTTGAATCTGTAGCTTTAATTGTCACCTTGCCACCATCTCCACCGCCAAAAGTTGTGGTATCTAATCTGGCACCATCTTTCAGCAAAAAGGAAGCTGTGTTAATCTCAATTCCACCTGCATCTCCCGAAGCACCTCCTCCCACTACGCTTTCTATTCCACTAAGGCGTTCTTGGCGCCTAGATTCTCCTTCCATTACGACTGAATCTGTGGCATTAATCTTGACTGTGCCACCCTTGCCATCTCCAAAAGTTGTGGTATCTAATCTGGCACCATCTTTCAGCAAAAAGGAGGCTGTGTTAATCTCAACTTCACCTGCATTCCCCGAAGCCCCTCCTGCCGCTAGGCTCAGTACACCACTGAATAACCCTTGTTGAGATTCTCCTTGAATCACTGTTGAATCTGTAGCTTTAATTGTCACCTTGCCACCATCTCCACCGCCAAAAGTTGTGGTATCTAATCTGGCACCATCTTTCAGCAAAAAGGAGGCTGTGTTAATCTCAACTCCACCTGCATCCCCCGAAGCCCCTCCTGCCACTACACTCTGTACACCACTAAAAAACCCTTGTTGAGATTGAGATTCTCCTTCCATTACGACTGAATCTGTAGCATTAATCTTGACTGTGCTACCATTTCCACCCCCAAAAGTTGTGGTATATATTCTCGCTCCATTCTGGACTAGCAAATCTTGAGTTTCTATAGTTACATTTCCTCCTTGCCCTAACCCACGTACATCCGCACTAATTGAGGCATTGTCAAGGGTCAGCTGCTCTGCTTGGATAAGAACCCCTCCGCCATATTGACTTCCTGAATTATTAATAAACAGCCTCGACTCACCATTGAGGGTAACGTTTCTACCCTGCATCCGAATACTGCCGCTACCATTGGTATTGATATTAACAATGGCTTGATCTGATAAAAGAATATCTTGGAAGTTTTCAACGCCTGAATAGTCAAACTTATAGCCAGTATCGCTATTGATGAAATTGACCAGACTGCTATCAGCAACACTTGCAATTTCAATCTGGACATCACTGCCTAAGAGCCAACCGCCCTCTAGGTCAACATTACCGCCTATAAGAGCCAAAGTTTTTTGTGGTGGTATCTGTAGACCTATCGAAATACCATCAACAGTAGCTTTAGATCGATTGATAATCTTTCCTGAAGCATCTCTAAATCGCAATCCCACAGGAATATTTACGGTTAAAAGTGGTGCTTGCGGGTTCGTGGCACTAAACTCAAAACCATTATCAAACACTAGGCTATCTGCGGTAGAAGCGACAAAGGAACCCCCCATATCCAAACGGGCATTGGGGCCAAAGACAATTCCTTTAGGATTAATCAAAAACAGATTAGCTGGGCCCAAAACCCCCAGAGATCCCAAAATATTCGAGGGATTACCTCCTGTTACCCTAGTCAAAATATTCGTAATTCCTCCTGGATTTATAAAATAGGCTTCTGCTCCTTTATCAACGTTAAATTCTTTGAAGCTGTGGAATAGGTTGCTTCCTTGAATTGCTCCCCCATAAATCCGGTCAGTAGGAGGTTTGCCGTTAACAATGTCGTCTGGTACTACAATTGAATTTTTATCGCCTAGAGTCCCATCAGGTATGATTTGTGCTTTTGTCGGACAGGGAGCAATACAAGACAACAAAGCCAACATAAAATTCACCCCTAGAGATAGAGGTAAAGTATTGAACAGGAGCGATCGCTTGACGTATTGCATAACTTTTGACTCCTAGACTTTTGCTAATCAGAGATTTCTAAGCAAAAAATTTTTAGAAAGGACTCGCAACTATTGAGAAATAAATACCGTCTTCCTGCAAAGTCCTGCCTCTGTCTTGAATATCTGTTAATGGAATCCCATAATCAAGACGAGCATTAAGGCGATCGCCCATTTGCCACTGTAAACCCAATCCCAACCCCAGCAAGGTATTAGTCGAGGTATTAGTATTTTGGTTTGAATTGCCAGAACTATTCCAACCCACACCAAAATCTATAAACGGCACTACTTGCAAAACTCCTCCGACCTTTTCTACCCGCAGTACTGGTAATTGCACTTCTGCTGATGCTAAAAAGCCGTTATCTGTCAGGAGAATATCCTGTCGATAACCTCGAACACTACGCAGACCGCCCAGCCCAAATTGCTCTAAAGGCACAAGGGCACGGGTTGACAATTGCAGGTCAGAACGGATCACCAGTAAAGTTTGTGGTGCTAAAAGTCGCACGTATTGTCCTTGTCCCCGCCAAGAAAAAAACCGACTATCAGGAGGGTCATTGTTGACGGTAGCATTGAAGATATCTAAACCAAGGTTAAATTGAGAGCGCAGGGCTAAGGCTTGTTGAGAATTACGCTGCTGATATTCTTGGAAGAATTGCAAGGCAGAGATACGGGTTTCTCCCTGTTCGTTAGCACCTGCTGACACCAGGGGAAAACCTTGCACTTCAGATTTGCTTTCTTGTCGTAATACGGATAGACCCACAGCAAATTCTCTGTTGGGAGATAAGATTAAAGGTTGACGGAAGCCTAACTCGAAATAATTGGCATTACCAATGATATCTATGCGGTCAAAGGGTGGTTCGACAATTTCAATACTCGTCAATCCACCTCTAAGGGTAACTGTGCCATTACGAGGATTAACGGGTATGTTATAGCGCAAGTCAAAGGCGTTGCTACCATCAGTATTGATATATTCCAGATTCAAGGCATCCCCAAAACCGAATAAATTTCCTTCGTTAATGCGGACACCGCGTCGTAAGCTGCCAACACTAGGCGCACGACCATTATCTATAAAAAATTCTGTATTAAAGGAGTCGGCTTCTACTACCTTGACTGTCAGTAAACTTAATTCTGGACGCGACCCAGCAGACAATTCGGCTGATATATTCTGAATTAGGGGGTCAAGTTGCAATAGTTGCAAAGCTGACAGCAAACGCTTTTGATTTAGGGGTCTAGCTGTGGCAATAGCTAATCGGCTGCGGATGTAATTCGAGTTCAACCGTCGTGTACCCGTTACCGCAATTTCTTCTAACCCTCCTTCAATAATCTGGATTTTGACGACAGATCCCCGTTGAGATAAGGTTTGACCAGCCGGAATCACAGCACCACAATTGAGATACCCCGCATCGGTATAGAGTTTGGTAACAGTAGCTTCAACTTGTAGTAATTCTACAAAGGTTAGCGATCGCTTGGTGAATTGGGCAGTAACTTTAGTTAACTTTTCGTCGCTAAAGGCCGTATTCCCATCAAACTCGAATTTGCTAACGATGATACTTTGAGGAAGGTCTAAGTGTTCTTCAGAGGAGGGAAATTTTTTAAGAGGAAGTTCAAGGGCAGGTTCTGGTCGTGGCTGTGGAATTGGGATTGGCTGTTTTGGCTCCGAGTCGAGAACTTGAGACAACAAAATTGGGTCTAATGTTAATTGCTGCAAGTTTGATAAGCCTGTTGTGAATACTGGCATCTGACGAAATTGGTGCTGGCTTGTCAACAGACGAGTTCCTGACAAAGCTAAGTTTTCAATTTCTTCAACGGACTGTCTCTGGCTCTTAATGTTGAAATTTAAACTTGAACTACTAACATTTTCCGCAGGATAAGCTAAGACATCAGCCAAGGCACTACCCTGGTAAAAAGCAAGTAACACTCCTAAAATTCTGATAAATTTTAAAGCTAGTATTAAATTCCAGAAATATGTAGAGCATATTTTAATCATTTTTATGAAAAAGATGACTATTTTTAAATCATTGTGCGACCATCATAGTGAAATAAGCAAAGAACTCTAATTCACAGCAATTACTCACCTCTTTAACTACTACAGAAAATAGTTTTATCAAGAAACTTTAAAACGTGGCAGACCAGGTAAAAAATTTCAGGTATTTGCTGCTGATAAAGGTTACGATTCACTCATAAAAACGTGCTGCCCTACGTAACGTAAGCGGGGTCTTCGACCCCAAATACCAAAACAGCTATGGAAAACCAAGAAAAATAGAGGTAGACCTATTAAAATCGCCGTTTCAAGATTTTAATAGGAACGTTGTTTTGCTTGGTATCAACGCAAATATCGTCGTCTAACCATTCATCAGGAACGACAAAAAGTATATTTTGATGCATTCATTAACCTTGCTACTATTTAGATCTGGATTAAAAGAATCTTATTAGTGGGATAGATTCTAAACCTACAAAGGCACAGAAATGGATTTCAGAAAATCTTACCATTTCAGCTAGATATTTGATAGCTTTTTTATACTCTGTACAAATAAAAACAAGCTTCTATTTCGTCGAAAATTCCTGGCTAATTCAAAAAATCCCCTACGCTTACGAATAATTAGGGAGTTCCAAAGAATAAATTGTCTTAAAAAATTAATTTCTAAGATATCTTTGTGGTCTAGTGCGGACAACAATGCATCTAGATTTCGGGCTTGAGTAGCAGGCGAACCGAAAACTGGGATAAGCTTGAAAGTTTTATTAGATAAGGATTTTATCCAGAACTAAGATCGTTGATGCTCTGCTTATCATCGAGTCACTACTCAACGAGAAAATAAGGGTTTACGTTTGGTATTGTTGATTGAAGCCGGAACACATTTAATTGTAGATGGCAATGATAGTGTCCCTATTGAATTGGAGAACGAGTCAGTGCTAAAAAGTTGTTACGCTCTGTAAGTGTTGGGATGTTGCTGATCTGGGATAGAGGGTTACATTCTTATGTAATGGTACAAGCGACACTAATACAAAAATCTGATTACTTAGGACGAATACCAAAAAACGTGAAATTTCCAGTCCAGCAAGTCTTATCAGATGGCTCGTATTTGTCCTGGATTGCTCCTGACGTTTCCCACTCAGCACACCTGATAATTTAATACCCTTGGGTTAAGGGTTATTGGTGTAAATAATTGGTCTTTCAAGACGCGATAAATCGCGTCTCTACATCTGGATTTTGTTGCTCATTCTGAACTTTATTGCCTGATAATTGGGTTGTCTCGCTCCTAGTCGGAGCTAGAAACGAGATTTGAAAAGGATTAAGCGTTGGTTGTAGAGCGAACTTTTGGTTGGCTATGCTTCAAAATATCAGGTGCATTTAATTTTTTGAGTATAAAATCTAGCTGCTAAAAGAGCCGCACCTGCTACTAAAGTTGCTAGTACACTATCAGGTTCAGGGACGGCAGCAACTTGAGCATCAATTCGTGCATTTCCAGCAAACAAACCGGACAATTCAGGGTGGTCTAATATATCAGCAAACTCTGGAGAAATCAACAATTGAACATCAGGGATGGTTAAATTTTGGCCATCAAATGCCACAAGTCCCGGAGTGCTCAAATCAAACAAAATTGTATTTAAAGAAAACGTGTCTCTTAAAACAAGTCCGCTGGCACCTGTGAGAGTACGTCTTGGAGCAAAACCGATTGAAAAATCACCAATAGTAATTTGATCGAATGTAACAGTACCAGTATGCTCGATTGTACCTGAGAGCGGAGTAAAACCGCCCTCGTCACTGAACGTGAAATTAGTAAGTGAGTCGATGTTGAAACCAACTAAATAATTGCTAGGAATTGGTGCAACTGTCTGATTAGTGCCTGTCAAATTTAGCCCAATACTACTAAGAATCTCCTCGTGCTCGCGATCGATGCTGGTGACTCCAGATATCACTTTAAAAGTTGCAGCATCTACCTGTATCGGTGTTATTGAGATAAAAGCTGCTGTCGTACAACCAAGAATTCCTGCAAACTGAAAAAAACGCATATATATTTCTGACGATCTTCGTAGTTTATTTTATCTAATAAAACGTTCTTTGTTAATATATAAATTTAAAAAATTCCGCTAAAAAAATATTCTCAAAACTTAAGATTATGTCAACATCCAGTTAATAACAAAATTTAAACCATACAGCTACAAATACAAAATTGAGTATGCGGGTACAAATAAAAATTACTAGTCAGAATGAAGCGTAAGGTATAAGGTATAAAGCATTAAGGATATAAGAGGAAAACAATATAGCTACGTTTAATTATGTCCAATGCCAATTATTTAGGAGCAAATTTCAAAGTCCCTCTGCCAATCTTGAGAGAGGGATTTAGGGTGAGGGTTTTTGATTCATGCAAGAAGTCTAATTAAGTATTCGCAGACTCTAGCTGAGAACCATAGAAAGCTGATTTACTTCTTAGTTCACAGACTTGTTCTAATCCACCAGCTTATTTTATCCAAATTAGGATCTATTTCCTGCCAAAAGCTTGCTGATGAGTCTGTTTCTCTTGTTGCTGCGAATATTTTATATATACTATCAAAGTTTTTTTGAATCAATTGCTTATCTAGTTTAGGAATATCTAATTTCAGATATTTCAGACGGTTAGGTAACTCTACTTTTTCTTTTGTCGGCAAGTGGTGAATCCGATCGACTTGTTCTAAAATTTTGTCTATTGATGTAATAATTTCTTGCATACTAGGCTTTTTAGCTTCTAATTTTAAATCTTTTTCTTCAAAGGCTTCTTCTTTATTACCTAACTTTACTAAGACTATTTTCACAAAGAAAATATTGTAATCTACCTCACTAACTTCACCCACTTGCTGATGGTATTTTCCACTTTTATTTATAACTACTATGTCACCTTTCTCAATTCTGTTATTCATAATTTATATAGACTTGTAATTAAATTACTAAATAATCTCCTCTACAGAAAATACTACTCTAAAGCCACAAATCCTCAGTCCACCGTCTGACTCATTCCAGCTACGGCTAGCACTGCGACACAGTTCTGGACTGAAACTCCAAGAACCACCGCGTAGCACCCGACGATTTATATCGCCGCCAACTTCCCAAGCTGTTCCATCTAAGGGTGCGTCGTTGTAATTGTTATGCCACGAATCAGCACACCATTCCCAAACTAACCCGTGCATATCGTACAATCCAAAGGCGTTGGCGACTTCAAAACTACCGACGTTTGTTGTTTCTTTACGGAATTTGCTTTTTGTCTCCATAGTGCAGCTGACTAACTCAGGAGTAATGGTTTCGCCAAAATGGAATGAGGTTGTAGTTCCAGCCCGACAAGCATATTCCCATTCAGCTTCACTCGGTAAACGATAGTCGCGTCCAGTTTTTTCTGATAGCCTGAGACAGAATTCTACAGCCTCATACCAAGATACATTTTCCACTGGTCTATCTAGACCTTTGAATTTCGATGGATGGGGATTTAAAGCTTGTTTGACTTTGGGTAAAGCTGCTACCACTCTCCACTGTGCTTGAGTTACAGGAAATTTCCCCATAAAAAATGGTTCAACGCTAACTTGATGTCGAGGACGTTCGTCAGCATCTCCTTCAAATTCCGGCGAACCCATGATGTAAGTACCACCAGGAATTGATACCATTTCTAATGTGACAGACTTACCTAATTCTTCAGCAAAGAAGTTTGCATTACAGTTCATGCGGTTTACTTCTCTACCACCTGTGTCTACTGTCACTACGTCAAATTCAAAAGTTTCTAATGGGGGTAATGGTACGATTACTTTTTGTGATAGCGGCGGTAATATAGGTTGAGGTATCGAAACAATTTTTAAGGCAACAGGTTCAATGTTCAATGTGGCAAACTTCAAATCATTAATGACTTCTACTGCTGTTTGATACCTTTCACTTGGTAGATGTTTGAGTAATTTATCTAAAATTTTTCCTAATTCGTCGCTGATAGTAATACCTTTTTTTTGTAAACGTTCGCGCCACAACCATTTAGCGCTCATGGCATCATAAATAGGGTCATTAATCTGTCCAGAAGCATCCTGCAAAGGCAAACATTGAGTTAAAAGACGCACACAAGTTACGCCCAAAGCATACAAATCACTGCCGTGACAAGCAAATCCAGCCATTTGTTCTGTTGGGGCATAGCCAAGGGTATAAATTACCGTAGCTTGTCTTCCTATACTGGTTTGTGTCACCTGTTTAGCACCGCCAAAGTCAATTAAGACGGGTTTTTTATCACTTGCACGGCGAATGATATTTTCTGGTTTGATATCCCGATGAATGACGTTATGGGTATGAATGAATTCTAGAACTGGCAATAAATCAGCTAAAAGTTCCCAAATTTGTTGTTCGCCATAAATTTGTTGCTGAACTTCTTGTAAGAGAGTTTTTCCTTGAATAAATTCTTGTACGAGATATAAGCTAGTACCTTGTTCAAAATAAGCTAGTAATCTAGGAATTTGGGTATGATTTTCTCCCAGTTCATACAACCGAAAAGCCTCTTCTTTGAAAAATTCTGCGGCTTTAGTGCGTTGTCCTGTTCCCTGAAACTGCGGAAAAAATTGCTTGATGACGCAAGGGGCGTTTAGTCTGTCTACATCTTCTGTAGAATATGTTCTACTAAATCCACCTTCACCTAAGAGTCTTAATACGCGGTAACGGTTTCTGAGAAGTTTGCCAAAGTTGCTTTGTCCGCAACTCACGCAAAATCTATTGCTATCAGAGTTGAATGGATTTGAGCAATTGGGATTTTGGCAGATTTGCATAATGAGGGGGAAATAGCATCTTCTCCAAAGTTAGCCCCAATATTATCTAATTGAAAACAGTTATGTAGAGAAGCGAACACGGAAGTTTATTCATGTGTTTAAAACTATCTTTCACACGAGGGCATAAGGATGAATAAATTATATTTATTTATACCAATTTAATTAATGATTGCAACACATACTTGGGTTAAGACGCGATGAATCGCGTTTCTACAAATGGTGTATTTGTCGCATTTTTTTACAATTGGTATTACTTATCTATACTATGACGTTGTGTTAGCAGAAAGTATGGCACATTGCCATAATATTGGAGCGTTAGGCTTGCCGTAATGCACCCTAAATTTTAATATAACTGTTGTTCGCTATCTAAAAAAGTTCACGAAGAACGAAATCACCTAACTATAACTTTTATTGCAAATTGCGACTCTTATTTAAAAGTTTTATTCTCTCCAGAAGCGCGAATTAATTCAGCTACAAGCGCAACGATCGCGGATACTGAAATTAACATGACACTCAGAGCATTAATATCAGGTTTAACTCCGGTTCTAATGCGGCTAAAAATTTCCATTGGCAGGGTGCTAGAACCGCTACCAGCAGTAAAACTGGCAATGAGAAAGTCATCTAAGCTAAGGACAAAAGCCAATAGACAACCAGCGACAATCCCAGGCATTAATTGAGGTAACAATACTTTGATGAAAGCTTGGGTTGGTGTCGCGCCTAAATCTAGTGCTGCTTCTTCTAAGTGGGGATCTAAATTAGTTAGTCGGGAAGCAACCACAAGTCCGACGTATGCCAGACAAAACACGATATGGGCTGCAACTATCGTCCACAAACTCAAAGGTATCGCAAAGGCTGCTAGACATACTAGGGTAGCCACTGCGATCGCAATATCGGGAATAATCAATGGTAGGTAAGCAATACCACGATACAATTTCTTGCCAGGAAATTCGTAACGCGCCAACCCTACCGCCATCAAGGTTCCCAGCACTGCTGAAATTGCTACGGCACAACCAGCAACTATCATACTGTTTTGCAAAGCTGATAAGATGCGATCGTCACTGAACAACTTGCGATACCAATCGAGAGTGAATCCTTGCCAAGTTGCACTGTAGGGCGACTGATTGAAGCTATAAAAGCCAAGTACCAGTATGGGCAGGTACATGAACACAAATATTAACAGTGAGAAAACCGCCTGCCATGAGACACGCGGTTTTTTGATAGGTAGAGAGATATTCACGTTTATATATGATTTTTCTTGATAGAGATTTAGAGTATCACATTTAATGTAATAAGTCAATGATTTAACTATCTTCTCTTTTTTGACTAGTGGAGAATCCAATAGTATCTCAATTAATCAGACAAGCAGCTTGAACAATTGGTTATAAGGTAGATAAACTTTCGCCCATACTAGACATCTGGTGAAAAAGAAACGTAGCACTGCTACGTCTCTATAAGGGTTTTGGATAACACATATTTAATTTTTGAATATTTCTAATAGTTAATTGTTACTTTTAAGAACTTATATAACTTATAAGAAAAATTGCTACTTCTGATTTCCAACTACTTACTTTACAAAACTTTACTTTGGGGCTGTTCCAGATTATCCTTGAGAGTACGGAAAGCCGCCTAAAGAGTCTCTACACAATTTATTCTTTAATAGCATTTGTAAATTAGATAATTGACAGGCGATAGCAGAGATTTTTCGCATAATATCAGTATTTAGCTGAGATTTTGACGATTTTAGTAAATTAGTATTTGCCAAAAAAATCTATATTTAACATTGCAGCAAATCACCAAAAATTAATAATCCAGAGTGTATTTACCTCTTTAGGAGTGGATAATTTCCGTACTAGGATAGACGGAAACTCTAGAAATAAGAGCTTAAGATTTAAAGGCAATTGTTAATAAGTTTAGTATCTGAAGTTACTTTCTGATGTAAAGCGAATCAATTACAAGCACTAAAACGACAGAAATAAAAAACTTCTAATTCAATTTTTATTTTTTAGGAGGTTTATGATGCGAATTGCTCAAGTAGCTCCATTATGGGAGAGAGTTCCGCCTCCAGCTTATGGTGGCATAGAGTTAGTAGTAGGGTTACTGACCGATGAATTAGTCCGGCGCGGACACGAAGTAACTTTATTTGCATCGGGAGATTCTATTAGTCTGGCAAAACTAACTTCAGTTCATCCCCGCGCTCTCAGACTAGATCCTACTATTAAAGATTATGGTATTTACGAGATGCTGAATCTCGCTTCGGTGTACGAACGTGCAGAAGAGTTTGATATTATTCACTCCCATATCGGATATGGGGCGCTGGCTTACGCAAATCTGGTAAAAACTCCTACGGTTCATACGTTGCACGGTATTTTTACCCCTGATAACGAAAAGATGTTTAATTTTGGTAAAAAACAACCCTACGTAAATATCTCTGATGCACAACGAGAACCAAGGTTAAAATTGAACTATGTCGCGACGGTTTACAACGGGATTGATGTCAGCAGTTATAAGTTTCATTCCCAACCAGAAGATCCTCCTTACTTAGCGTTTTTAGGTCGGATTTCTCCAGAGAAGGGAGCGCACTTAGCTATAGAAATTGCCAAAGAAACTGGTTGGCATTTAAAAATGGCAGGTAAGATTGATGTCGTTGATGTCGAATACTTTGAAAAAGAAATTAAACCGCACATTGACGGAGAGCAAATTGAGTATCTGGGTGAAGCCAACCATACTCAAAAAAATGCTCTGATGGGTGGTGCAGTAGCAACTCTATTTCCGATTACTTGGCGGGAACCCTTTGGATTGGTGATGGTAGAGTCTATGGCTTCAGGTACGCCAGTGATTGCGATGAAATTAGGTTCTACTGAAGAGATAATTTCCCACGGGAAGACTGGTTTCCTCTGCAATAATATTCAAGAGTGCATCAGTGCCATCGATCGCGTCATGGAGTTAGATCGCTATGCCTGTCGTCAGTATATTAAAAACTTTTTCAGCGTTAAGCACATGACTGATGGCTATGAGGCAGTTTATCAACAAATCATAGCAGAAGGATTTTCTCAGAATGGGCATTTTCGCAGTTTAGTTGATTTAGCTAGCGATCGCATTTAAATATCGCATTTGTGTAATATTACATCTTTTTAATTAGGTAGAACACAGATTATCGTAGTAGGGTAGCACAACTGTGCTACCCTACCAAGTTAGGTGATTATCCCATTTTTCTATAGTTCTAGCACTCACTCCTGAGACTCGTTCTAAGTCTTGTAAAGCTGACGGGGCGACAAAAAAGGCTAGGATGCAGATAAAATAAGCTCCATAGCCCTTAGACCCCGTTGATAATACTTATGCTTATTGCGATTTAATTTTATTAAGATGACTAAATCTTGGCATTTTTCTAGAAAATTAACCCAAGTTTGACCATATAAGCTTATCGATAGATAGGTTTTATTGACAAAAGTAGACCGATCTTTTTCTACCATAAATTGCTGCATTCTTTATCTCATAAGCTTTTTAAGCTATTTCGTCGCCCCGTCAGCAAAAAACAGCCCCAAGAAACCAGCAAGTAGGGTAGTACACAGCTTTTTCTTGACCAATTTAGCGGCAAAGTGCTGCGAATATAAGATGGATTAAACCCAACCCGCGCTGAGGTTGTACTCAACTCATCTTCCTCGTTGCATTACGGTACCTTTGGCGGTTTAGCTACGCGAATTTTATATGTCTTTCTCAGGCTTGCACCGTTAATTCTATTTATCACTGGCTTTGTGATGTGGTGGTATCGTCATCGAACACAAGCTCTGACAAAAGATAGCATTTATACAACTTCAAATTAACACTTTATAAATAGACTATCATCGGCGCAAAGGCTGATAAAAAAAGCAAGATCCCGATTCCGATAAAAAAAAATCCGGTTTCAGATATATGCGATCGCTCAATTTTTCGTATTCTCCTGAATAGAGTTAATTAAGAGTAACTTGCAAGTAGCTAGCTCTGTTTTTAGAAATCTGGTTGGGTGTGTGGGGTTATGAAACTGTCGCGATCGTTTTTTATTTCCTGTTTTCTGGTTGCTGTGGTTATAAAACCTGGGCAAGCAAAAGAAATAACTAAAATTTATCCTATTCAAGAGCCAAATCGCTTTGCGAGAACAGTAAAAGAATGGCTGGCTCAGATAGAACAACAGAACCAAACGCCACAAACAGAAGTTGTGCAGGTGACTTCTGTGAAGGCAAATCCGACTGCTAAGGGTGTGGAGGTGATTTTACAGACATCTAAAGGCGAACAGTTGCAAATCACGAATCGCAGTGTTGGTAATAACTTCATTGCTGAGATTCCCAATGCACAGCTGCGTTTACCCAGTGGTGAGGCATTTACATTCCGCTCAGAAAAGCCAATAGCGGGTGTTACACAGATAACAGTGACTAACTTTGATGCCAATACTATCCGAGTGACAGCGATCGGTGAGGTAGGTATACCAACTGTCGAGTTATTTGACAGTCCAGATGAGGGTTTAATTTTTAGTGTGGCAACTGCTGCATCCACTGCACAACAACCTCAAACCCAACCAACTCGCGAACAACAGCCGCCTGAAAGTCAAACACAGCCAGAACCATCAACACAAGGTGACGAACCAATTGAATTGGTGGTGACAGGTGAGCAAGATGGATATCGCGTACCTGATGCAACAACTGCAACTAAAACTGATACACCTTTGCGCGACATTCCACAATCGATTCAGGTGATTCCACGACAAATAATTGAGGATCAAAAAATAACTCGATTGCGGGATGTTCTGCAAAATGTCAGTGGGGTAACACCAGGTGCAGGCTATCAAAACTCCTTTGATAGAGTGAGAATTCGGGGATTTAGCCAAGAAACTACTTTTCGAGATGGAATTCGTGACAATAACCCATCCACAGACTTTGCAAATGTAGAACGGGTTGAGGTACTTAAAGGCCCTGCTTCTGTGCTGTTTGGACAAACTGAACCAGGTGGAATTGTCAATTTAGTGACGAAACAACCTTTAAGTGACCCTTACTACAATGTCGATTTAAATGTTGGAAATTATGCTTTCTATCGTTCAGCTTTGGATTTATCAGGACCTCTGAATACAGATAAAACCTTACTGTATCGCCTCAATGTTGCCTACGAAAATGCTGGTAGTTTCAGAGATTTTATTAGTTCCCAAAACATATTTGTTGCACCAGTCATCGCTTGGAAACTTAGTAAAAATACTGATTTAAATCTATTTTTTGAATACGATAACAGAGATTATAAACCCGATCGCGGAGTGTTTGCAATTGGCGATCGCCCTGGGTTAGTTCCCATCAGCCGATTTTTTGGTGAACCCTCCATTAACGAAGGCACTGTCACAAACTACAAGTTTGGGTACAATCTCGAACACCGCTTCAGTCAAAATTGGCAATTGCGTCAGACCTTATTCGCCAACATAAGGAAGAGTGATGAAATTCGCGTTCAGTTTATAGGGCTGGAACCAGATGGACTCACAGGCAGAAGAGACATCGCTAATTTTGGTGGAACCATCAGCGAGGACTACAGACTCCAGACAGATGTTATTGGTAACTTCAAAACAGGAACAATTACCCACAAGCTGCTGTTTGGCGTAGACCTGAACCGTTACACTGATGTTTCCAATGGCTTTTCTAACGGGCCTTTTGCATCCATTAATGTTTTCAATCCCGTTTACTTTGTTCCAATTACCCGTCCCACTACTCCTTACATAGTTCAAAATTTCACGGATACATTAGGCTTTTATCTGCAAGACCAGGTAACTATTGCTGATAACCTCAAGCTACTCCTTGGCGGTCGTTTTGATACGGTGAATATTTTACAGAAGGATTTAGCAGCCCAAAGTGCAACGAACGATAATAATTCTGCCTTTACACCGCGTGTTGGCATTGTCTATCAACCCACCCCTCCTGTTTCTCTGTATGCAAGTTATGCAGAATCCTTTGTACCACAGTATGGACGGTCTAGGGACAACTCAGCTTTTGTACCCGAACGCAGTAAACAGTACGAAGTAGGTGTTAAAGGAGAGTTGTTTGATGGCAAACTTTCAGCAACATTGGCAGCTTACCACTTGACAAAATCCAACGTTTTAACTACCGATCCCGATCCCAATTATTCCAATTACTCCATTCAGGTGGGAGAACAAACTAGCAAGGGCATTGAACTTGATATCGTCGGACAACTAACACCAGGTTGGAATGTGATTGCTACCTATGGTTATACAGATGCCAGAGTTACCCGTGATAATGACTTACCTGTAGGCAATCGCCTGCAAAACGTGGCAGAAAATACTGCCAGTTTCTGGACAACTTACGAACTTCAACAAGGTAATTTTAAAGGGTTAGGCTTTGGTTTAGGTCTTTATTATGTAGGCGATCGCCCAGGAGAAATTGACAAATCCCTTATTCTGCCGAGTTATTTTCGCACAGATGCAGCGCTGTTTTACAAGCAAGATAACTGGAGGGTTGGTCTTAATTTCAAAAATCTTTTTGACATTAACTACTATGTGGAAACTCAGGGACGCGACGTTGTTTACCCAGGTGAGCCGTTTACGGTGATTGGCTCTGTTTCTTTCACCTTCTAAGCTCAATAGGCATCTGCATCAAAGCTACGCACGGTATGAGGTTTTTTTTTGTCATCTGGAATAATACGGCGTGTGGAGACAAAATGAGTCAGCTAGTATCTAAATTCAGTTACAGAGTGGAGTGGTTGTTAATACTTTTGATTTTGCTGGTTCAGCCTGCAAAAGCGCAAGATATTCCCAAATCTGAAAATCGGTTGAGCGATCGCCTAGCGAAAACAGTCACCAACACCAGCAAACATATTACAAACAGAAGTTGTGCAGGTGACGGGAGTCAAGGCAAATCCTACCTCTTCAGGTGTGAAGGTGATTTTACAGACAACCAAAGGTGAACAGTTGCAAATCACAAATCGCAGTGCTGGTAATAACTTTATTGCTGATATTCCCAATGCACAGCTACATTTACCGTCGGGTAAGGCATTTACATTCCACTCAGATAAACCAATTGCAGGTATTACTGAGATTACAGTTACTAACTTTGATGCCAATACTATCCGAGTGAGTGTGACCGGTGAGGGGAGTGTACCACAGGTCGAATTGTTTGATAGTCAAGACGAGGGTCTGATCTTCTCTGTTGCAACTGCTGCATCCACAGCGCAACAACAACCTCAAACCCAGCATACCTGTAGGTGACAGATTAGTTGGTGCGCCACGAAATAGCGCTAGCTTGCTGACAAGCTATGAATTTCAAAGTGGTTCCCTGAAGGGATTTGGATTTTGTGGAGGACTATTTTTCGTGGGCGATCGCGAAGCTTTACTACCAAATAATGAAGTTGTCCTTCCCTCCTATGTGAGAACTGATGCTTCTATTTTTTATAGAAAAGAAAATTGGCGAGTCGGTCTTAACTTAAAAAATCTTTTTGATACCAATTATTACGATTCTCATGGTTACTATCTACTTCCTGGAGCACCACTAACTGTTTTATGAACGATTTCAGTGCAGTTTTGACCCAGCAAAAATAAGAAAGAAAAGAGTTTTTTAGTGCTTCGGAATATGAAACAATACTTTCCTTTTTGCATCGAGAAATCAGAATGTAAAAATCAAATTAAAAAGTGAAGAGTATGACCTGGAAAAAACTACGCAATACTGTTTTTTACCTACACCAATATATCGGTCTTTTTGTTGGACTGGTGCTGGTTATCGTTGGTCTGACAGGTAGCTTATTAGTGTTTGAGCAAGATTTTGACCATTTTGCGATCGCTCAACAGTATGGACAGATTACTCCCCAACAGGTGCAGGTATCGCCAGAGTCTGTGATGAATACAATTAAGACGAAGTATGCTGCACGAAGCGACCTCCATCTTTTTCGGATTTATTTACCAGATACTCCTTCTTCTCCCTACGTGGGACAGTTGTCAACAACTAACGATCAAAGGACAGAAGTTTTTCTCAACCCTTATACAGGCAAAATTATCGGTGAGCGGATATCGGATAAAACTCTAATAGGTACGCTCCTTAGTCTGCACTACAGCCTGATGTCAGGTGAAACTGGAACTAGAATTGTTGGCATTGCTGCCTTTTTTATGTGTGTCCTCACCATCACAGGTTTAGTTCTGTGGCCCGGTTGGCGTAAGCTAATTGCAGGCTTCAAAATCAAGCTTAATGCTCATCCTAAACGTGCGAACTTTGATATTCATAAAGTGGCTGGCATTATCGCTGTAGTTTTTTTATTCTTTACTGGCTTTACAGGTTTTTGCTGGAACTTTGGCGGTTTCACTGAGCCAATTATTTACGCTGTCACATTCACCCCAAAACCATCTGAGCTAGTATCCAAGCCTATTCCTGGTAAATCAACCTTAAATCTAACAGAACAACTAAAAATTGCCGATGCTGCCTTACCTGGTGCTGTTACCAAAAGTATTTACTTCCCTGGGAAACCAGAAGATGCTTTACAAATTCGCATGAAGTTACCGCAGGAAAATATAGAGTATGGTAATAGTAATGTTTATCTCGATCAATACAGTGGTAAGGTTTTGCGTGTTGATAACGGTTTGAAGTTATCACTAGGCGATCGCGTCCTCAACTCTTTTGTTCCTCTCCACTATGGTACCTTTTGGGGGCTTCCATCCCGTATCCTCTATGTATTTGTCGGGCTTGCACCGTTAATTTTATTTATTACTGGCTTTGTGATGTGGCGGTATCGTTATCAAGCTAAAACTAGGAAAAGCGATCGCTCAATAGAACTGTCAAATTTACGCCGCAATTAACTGACAACTGAGATTGTTAGTACGTACACCACAGGGGTTGTCAAAGGTATAGCCCTTGTTGGGTAGTCTACGCGATCGCCGAATAAAATTATTAGATAAAATTTAAGTTTTTGTTAGAGAAAGTAGCAGTAACCTGGGAATTAATTAACTTTTCTACTCCGGGAAGTCTGCTGATGAAAGCTTTACTACTCTGGCCCATAATGCCCAATTCTTTCTGGTCTTACCAGGAAACCCTCGATTTGGCAGGTTTACGCTCTACAAATCCGCCATTGGGTTTAATTACAGTAGCGGCAATGCTACCAAGTGATTGGGAAATCAGACTAGTAGATCGCAATATCCGCCTAGAGACAGATGAAGACTGGGATTGGTGTGATTTGGTAATCATCTCTGCAATGATTATCCAGAAAAAAGATTTGTGGGAATTAATTCAAAAAGGGGTAGCATTAGGTAAAAAAGTTGTAGTTGGCGGGCCTTTCGCTACCTCAGTACCAGAATTTGCCTTGGAAGCAGGAGCTAATTATTTAATTTTGGATGAAGGGGAATGCACTATCCCCTTATTTTTAGAAGCATTGGCGCGGGGAGAAACAAAGGGAATTTTCCGCGCTATAGAAAAACCCGATGTCACTCAAACACCTATACCCCGTTTCGACTTGCTAGACTTAGATGCTTACCTAGCAATCACCGTACAATTTTCGCGGGGCTGTCCGTTCCAGTGTGAATTTTGCGATATTATCACCTTATTTGGTCGCAAGCCGCGCACAAAAACACCAGAGCAAATGCTGGCTGAGATGGAAGTCTTATATCAAATGGGCTGGCGACGATTGGTATTTGTTGTAGATGACAACTTTATTGGCAACAAACGCAATGCTAAAGTGTTTTTGCGATCGCTAATTCCCTGGATGCAACAGCGTAACTATCCATTCATGTTACTCACAGAAGCGTCTTTAAATCTAGCAGAGGACGACGAGCTGATTGACTTAATGGTGCAAGCTGGTTTCAGAATGGTATTTATGGGCATTGAAACACCGGATGTCGAAAGTTTAGCGGTAGCCCATAAAGAACAAAATACCCGCCAATCGCTGTTAGAGTCTTGCAACAAGATTACACGAGCCGGATTACAAATTATGTCTGGGTTCATTATCGGTTTTGATGGCGAAAAACCAGGTGCAGGACAACGCATTCAAACATTTGTAGAACAAACCGGTATTCCTCAAGCCCATCTTGGGTTGCTTCAAGCATTACCGAACACAGCCATGTGGAATCGTCTCAAGCAAGAAGGACGCCTCAAAGAAGGGTTAATGGATTTTATGGGTTCTCAGAAAGGTTTGATGAACTTTGTACCTACTCGTCCTTTGTCAGAAATTATCAAAGAGTATATTGATACTTTTTGGAATTTATACGACCCGATGCTTTATCTTCAGCGCACCTTCCACCACTTTAACTTGATGTCAGGTAAGCGTCCCAAGGGAAAACGTCCTATAACTTGGCATGAGCTGCGTTTATTTGGGATAATTGTTTGGCGACAGGGTATTGTTCGCTCAACTCGTTGGTGTTTTTGGTGGCAATTGGTTGCGATCGCTTTCCAGAAACCGGATTTATTGTATGACTACCTCGTAGCATTGGGCTTTGGTGAACACTTCTTCAGCTTCCGTCATGAAGTGAAGCTACAACTAGAGACACAATTAGAGAATATTAAGCAACAAGAATTACAGGAGACTCAGGAAGCAAGTTATGGTTTATCACCTGTTAGTTGAAAGGATAAGTTTTAAGCGTAGGCGTAGCCCGTCGTAGACATCGCTTTTGTCGGTTTCTAGAAAAAGTGTGCCATATTTGATATATTGTAGACTATATGTCACACAAAACTAGAGAGCAATATCAAACAAAAAATGCAAGGAACCCAACTTTCTTTTTTTACTAACGAGGAGAATTACTCTACTATAAAGCAAAAAAAACCCAAATTAGGGCGTTATGAACGTATTAAACGAGAACTAGATCAAAATGACTCCGATCCATACAAAATATTCATTGATGTTAATTCTGTACCAAATCAACCATCTAATTACACTTTCATGGATCTGTTTTGTGGAGCAGGAGGGATCACACAAGGACTAATTCAAGCTGGATTTAAATCCTTAGCTAGCGTTGAAATCAATTCAATCGCTTCTGCTACCTATCAAAATAACTTTCCACAATGTCATCACTTTTGTGGAGATATCGAACAGTTTGATTCCCATAATTGGCTACAAGAAATCGGCTGGAAGTACATCTTGTTATGGGTGGTCCGCCGTGTCAGGGTTTCTCGGTAGCAGGAAAACGTGACCATAAAGACCCCCGCAATCGTTTATTTTATGAATTTGTGCGTGTTGTCTCAGAAATACGTCCTTGGTATGTTGTTATGGAAAATGTTCCAGGCATTCTGACTATACAAAACGGAGATGTAAAAAAAGCAATTATTGAAGCTTTTGAATCTATTGGTTATCCTAATATATCTGTTGCAATTCTTGAATCTGCTGCCTACGGAGTGCCACAAATTCGACCAAGAGCTATCTTTATAGCTAACAGGTTCGGAATGCCAAACCCGTATCCAAAAGCTCAGTTATTACCCGAAGAATACAAACCTATTGAATCAGCTATTTCTGATTTACCGACGTATACCCCAATACCAGAAATCAATCATCAGTGGACTAAGCATTCACCTGAGTATATGGAGCGAATTGCTAAAGTGCCTCCGGGTGGTTCTTTGTATACAAAATACGTTGATGCTTTTAAACGGCAATATCCTGGTA
The DNA here is from genome assembly GCF_036917415.1 of Nostoc sp. GTDB lineage: Bacteria > Cyanobacteriota > Cyanobacteriia > Cyanobacteriales > Nostocaceae > Nostoc. Next base: position 20,076 of record NZ_JBALDJ010000091.1, read on the forward strand.
AACCAAGTATGACTGTTAAAGAAAATCACGGTGGTACTCATATTCATCCATATCTAAACCGTGTTATTTCCACTCGTGAAATGGCAAGATTACAGACATTTCCAGATTCATTTATTTTTAAGGGGTCTATGAAAAAAGCTATGTGGCAAATTGGAAATGCTGTACCACCGCGTCTAGTAAAGTGCATTGGCTACGCGCTTATTCCTTATCTAACTGATATTACTCTTAAATACTATAAATAAAGTTAATGCTAGTCATCCTGAGCAGGCTGGGCTAGTGTTTGATTAAGAGCATTACGCCAAACATCAAAATTATACCAGCCACATCCATCCTATGCAGCCTTCCTCAGCTTCAGCACCCCATTGATGTCTGGAAGGCCAATCTTCACCCCCTTGATACCAAAATCGAATTCCAAAAGGTGTACCTCGGTTGCCATTTTTGATACAGCGTTCACAACTTCTTGATTTTAAAAGATTGTGATTACCAGATGAATCTTTCTTGAGTAATTTAAACTTTTTCTTAATTTCTGGTTCGCTCATAGAAGTAAGATGTGGTGGCTCACTTTCACCCCAACGCTGCATTGGAAATCTACGATCAATTACTAACTCATGCCTCTCTCTTTGTCTCTGTTCTATTACATCTGTATATGAATAAACTTGGAGAATTCTTAAAACTAAAGACGCTGGTATATTAGATGCAGAATTAGCTGATTTTATTTCTCCTATCCATCGATCTCCTAATCGCGTCTGCTGGCAAGTAGGACAGTAATCTCTTTTTGTTTCAATTACTAGACCAGGACGGCTCCTAGTTCCGCGTTCTAATCCCTGTATACCTCCACCACCAGCATACTGATTTGAACCTATATTTTTTCCTTCACACTCCCTACAATGCCATTTTTGATCTGATAAAAGTTTAAAGACTTGTAGTTGAGTTGAGCCTTTTTTGAACTGAGACTGAATTGTCTCTACTAGATTTTTGGTGTTGCTCACTGTATCCTATCAGATTCGATTTCCAGATTTTCAAGAAGAAGGGAAACGCTTATGCCTAAACCACCTGCAAGACTTACAAGAGCAGTGAGCGAAGGATTTCTAACTCCACGTTCCACACCAGATATATATGTGCGGTCTAAGTTAGCGCGTAATCCTAGTTCTTCTTGAGAAATTCCTAGTTCTGTTCTATGTCGCCTTACAAGATAACCTAAAGCACTAAGAATCTTTGGTTTCAATTCATCCATAGTCCTGATTCTGAGTGTTTACGGACTATCAGTCTACGGACAATGTGTCACATTACTAGCAATTACGTATGAAATTTGCGAAAAATGTATTCGGGATTTAGATAAAAATAAAGCCCAAACTAGCTTTATAAGCAGCAAATACGTCACACTTGAAGGTCAATCACTACAACTCTAATGTCGCTCAGAATCCTACTTGGAATAATACACCGATTCTCAACGCCATTGGGTCAGGTACAAAATCTAGGTTCAACAGCTGAAAATCTATTTTCCCTGGATTATAGAAAATATAGCAGAAGGCAGAAGGCAGGAGGCAAGAGGCAGGAGGTAAAAGTATTACTATTCCTAGCTTTCATGCTTTAAAAATGTCCTAACCTGTGTGACTACGGCTATACCAATGGATGAATTTGTTTTCACCAATATTAAACAAGAAAAAAATTTATTTATGAAAGTGGTCAAACTCTTAAATTTGATTTACCTTTGAGCCAAACCCACCTCTTTGCCAATTAGCCCTAAAAATCCAGTTCCAAAGTGCTGAATCTCCAAAAAGCTTGCTTGCTCCGGCGAGGCTTTGTAAATTTTAAATGTTTTCATAATTCCTAAAGTGGCAGCACTTTCTAGAGGCCCAACAAAACTAATATCTCGGTCAAAAAAATAGGTTTGATTAGCCCAGTGAGCCATTTGATTTTGATTTAAAAAGTAGCAACCTGCGTGAGGATTGAGGGCACGACGAAAGGTTATTGGTACATTCATAATTGCGCCATTGAGTTTCTGTTGCTCCTGCACATTTTGAAAAGGAGCAGTTACTCGCAAAGCCAAATCCCCATCAATATAAGCTTTGTGAACCAAAGCTATGGGAGAAACTTCATAACGATTTGGTTGGAGCAAATTTAAATCACCCGCTTGTTGAGTAAACCAGTTTAATTTTATAAAAAACCAAGGGTCATGAATAATTAAGTCATCTTCAAGAAAGCAGTAATAATCATAGTGACCGAGACAACTTTGCAGAACAGCTTGGCACTCAAACCCCAAAAGTAGAGGTTCTGCATTGCTAAAATGATGTCTATATAAATGAGATGGTAAGAGAAGCTGATTTAGAAGATGATTATCTTTAGTTGTACAAATAACAATATCTAGTTCGTGAGACTGCGGCTGATTAGCAGGAAAAGCTAGTCGTTGAGCAATGTTGATAATACTTTGAGATTTGCCAAATAATTGGTGTAAAGCGGTAATACTTTTAGTTAATGCCTCCAAACGGGGTTGCGGGTCTTTGCGTTGGGAAGCATGACGACCTTCATCGCTAGGTTTGAAAAAATGGGCAATAGTAAAAATAATTCGCATTTTCAATATCGCTTATGTATTTATTTGTCATTTGTCATTTGTCATTTGTCATTTGTCATTAGTTATCGATCAATAATTAATAATTAATATACTTCTTGCAAAAACCGTTCTTTTCAGCTTTTTATTCACACTTTTGGGTGAAAGGAAAAATATTTATGCAAGTGACCAATGACCAATGACCAATGACCAATGACCAATGACCAATGACCAATGACCAATGACCAATGACCAATGACCAATGACCAATGACCAATGACTAATGACTAATGTTATCTAAGTTCTGCCAAATCCTTTAGAACTTGGGCGCTTTTTCAAACTATTAGAATTTTTCCCAGCGAACATCCATTGCAAATGCTGTGGTAACAGTTTTGCCAAATCATAACGCTTCAGAATTGTCTCTCGCGCATTCGCACGAATTGCTTTCATTTCTTGAGGATGATTCAGCGCCTCTTCAATCCTATTAGCAATATTCTGGGGAGAAAAGAAATCTACTAGCAGTCCATTCACTCCATCCTGTACAACTTCCAATACTGGCGGAGTCTTAGAAGCTATTAGTAAACATCCTGCTGCCATTACTTCTAACATTGACCAGGATAATACAAAAGGACGGGTTAAATAAACATGGGCAGAAGAAGCTTGCAAAACCTGAAGGTACTCATTGTAAGGTAGCCTATCTGTAAAGTGCAGCCTCGATAAATCCAAAGATGATTTTAATTTTTCTAGCATTAATTGTTTATAAGTCTGACCATCGGGGAGATTTTTACCATAAGCAACTCTATCTTCTCCGACAACTACTACATGGCACTTAGGTCGTCGCTGCTGAATTAGGGCGACCGTTTCCATAAACTGCGGAAAACCTCTATAAGGTTCCATTCCTCGTCCTACATAAGTTACCAACTCTTCCACATGGGAAAGATCCAGATTTATTCTTGGTAAAACTAACTTTGCGCCTGGTTTGGGGACAAAATATTTGGTATCAACACCATCATGAATTACAGTGAGTTTGCTATGATATTCTTTAGGAAACTGCTGACGCTGCCAATTTGTCGGAGAAAGACCGCGATCGCAGCTATATAAATCAGTCAAAATCGGCGTATTTTTCACGCGGATACGGCATTCATCATCAGCATTTAGTGGTTCATTAGGATCAAAATCTGCATCAGAACCGTGAGCGTGATAAAACCACTCAAAATAACACAATAATTCTGCTTTGGGAAAAATATCTTTCATAAATAAAGTCGGTCCCCAACCAGAATGACCATAAACTATGTCTGGAATAAAACCCTCAGCTTTTAATTTCTCGGACACGCGATAGACAGCCTGGGCGGTAATAACAGCATTTTCCAGGCTGCGAACGTAATGGTGGGTTTGGGGAGCAGCTTCACGAAAAGGAGTGTAAATAGCTTTATGAACGCCAGGTATTTCCCCTTCACGACGATTTGTTCCAAAGACGACTTGGTAATTAGGATCTTTACCTAAAACTATTGCTAGGTTGCGAAATTGCGAGGGGAAATTGGGATGTAAAAATAAGATTTTCATTGGAATAATCTTGATTAACTTATTGTGAGATAAAATAAATTAAAACAATCTTTTTAAGATTATAAGATTATTTTTCACGATTTTTAGCAAGTAAATTTAGATAAATGGTTGCCCGAAAATGCGAAAATAATCGCAAATTCGTGTTATAACCATGAAATTTATTGGCATTGATTTAGGCTGGCGATCGCAACCAAGTGGATTGTCCTGCTTAGAATGGGTAGATGGACAACTACAATTGCTCGATCTAGACCGCAAAGATGCTATTGCAGACATCCTCATTTGGATCGATGCAACTGAAGATAAACTAGATAGCTTAATTTGCGCTTATATTGCTGCTTATTCGTGGTATTGGGGAGAAGAACGTAATTTGGTATTAGGCGATGTCTACGACGGGCTACGCCTACGCACCACTGACTACATTATTATCCCTCAAAGAATGTTATAAGGAAAAGAAATAGGTTTTAGCGTTAGGACTGCTACAGTTGACGAGTCATTTAGCTAAAATCAGGTTTCATCTCTATGTAATCTCGTAAGATTGAAATCGAGGATGTTTTATGCAAGGAGTTAATTCTAACTTGAGTTTAAAGGAGCTTTATAAAATTGACAATCATCTGTGGTTAGAGGAAACAATCAAGCTATTGAAAGCTAACCATTTGGAAAAATTAGATTTAGAAAATTTAATTGAGGAGCTAGAAAATTTGGGTCGTAGAGACAAAGCCAAGGTTGCTAGTTTATTAGAACAAATTATTAGACATCTTTTATTGCTGCAAGATTGTACAGAAGAAACTCAATATAATTCTGGACATTGGAAAGCTGAAATTAGAAGTTTCAGGAATCAATTAAAACGTCACTTGACAACGAATTTATATCAATATTTATAAAATGAATTAGCATCAATCTATTCTGATGCTTTAGGGTATGTAATTGAGAAAACTGAGAGCAAACTAGATAACTTACCTAAATATTGTACTTATACCTTAGAACAGCTGCTATAGGACTCATATTTGATTGCGTGAAAAAAACTCAGTACACCTTTATTCCTTTTTCCCAGTCCCCAGTCCCTAGTCCCCAGTCCCTAGTCCCCAGTCCCCAGTCTCTACGAGTAATTCAGGAATCAAATCGGATTGCTATAGATATTAATTATCTACCTGAAAATGTTTGATATAAAAGGCGTTGCTAAACTTAAATCAGCAACGCCTAATCTTGAGTATTCAATAACTACTCACTACTTTTATTCTGCCCAAGCAATTAACCTTGGTTCATAAGGATTAGCCAGATTTTTATTTTTCGGCAATACACGCAAAGACAAGCCTTGTAAACCAGAAGCGGTATAGGTGATATTACCCGTGTAAGTACTCAATTGCTGTGCATCTTCCCCTTGGTAATTCATCACTACCGGCACAGCGTTGACAATCTCACCATTGGCATCGATCGCACCTTGATATAATTCCACCTGCACATCTTCATTGCTCAAGGTTGCTAAGTCAACCTTGGCTTTGACAGTAACGGTTTGGTTAACCTCAATGTCTGAAGCTGCCGATACGTCAACATCTTTGATTCTGATGTTGAACCAGTGTTCGCTCAGGTTTTCTTTCCAAGCGGCTAGTTCTTTAGCTGGGGCATAGTTATCAACAGTCAGGGTATGATAGCGATCGCTAGCTGGGAAATAAGCTCTTTGGGCATATTCTCCTACCATCCGCGCTGTATTAAAGAAGGGACAATTCAACCGAATTGCATCCTTCATTTTGGCAACCCACGGACGCGGCAAACCATCAGTATCCCGATGTTCATAAAATAGCGGTACAACTTCCTTCTCTAACAATTCGTAGAGAGCATTTGCTTCTACTTCATCCTGGTAGTTAGGATCGTCGTAATTCTCTCCATGTCCAATCGCCCAGCCTGTGCGGACGTAATCAGCTTCATCCCACCAGCCATCTAGCACACTTAAATTTGGCAATCCATTCATAGCGGCTTTCATACCACTAGTACCAGAGGCTTCCCGTGGACGACGCGGTGTATTTAACCAGATATCGCAACCCGCAACCATTAACCGGGAGATGTGAATGTCGTAATTGGGAACAAACACTACCTGTTTTTCTAAATGCTGTTCGCGGATAAAGTGATTGATCTCGCGGATCAGTTCTTTACCGGGGATATCCTTGGGATGTGCCTTACCAGCAATCACGAATTGCACTTTCCGATCTTTGTTAGCTAGTAAAAGCCGCTTAATGCGATCCAAATCGCGCATCCACAGGGTAGCGCGTTTGTAGGTGGCAAAGCGACGGGCAAAGCCAATGGTGAAAGCGTAAGGATCTAAAACTTCTTGGGCTTGGATAATCTCGGAAGCGGAAGCGCCGCGATCGGTCAAATGCTTAACTAAATGTTCGCGCACATACAAAATCATATCCAAGCGGCAGCGTTCGTGATTACGCCACAACTCTTCATCGGGTATGGCATCCATCCGCTCCCACAATGGGCTATCTGGTGGTGCTGATGACCAATTTGGGCCGAGGTAGCGATCGTACAATTCTTGAGTCGATTTGGCAACACAACTCCGAGCATGGACACCATTAGTAATTGCAGCGATCGGCACTTCCTCCACTGGCACATTCTTCCACAAGCCTTGGAACATTTGCCGCGACACCACACCATGCAGTTGTGCGACACCGTTAGAAAATGTTGCCATCTTCAGCGCCAGCACCGCCATACTGAAAGGCCCAGATAAATCGCCTGTATTCTCGCGCCCCAGTCCTAAAAATTGCTCTTTAGGCAATCCAAATATCTCTGCATAGTACCCCAGGTAGTACAACATTTTTTCGGGAGCGAACAAGTCAATCCCTGCTGGTACTGGTGTGTGGGTGGTAAAGATATTACTAGAAGCCACCACTTGTTTAGCTTGGGCATAATTCAGTCCCTCTTCCTGAATCAGCAAGCGGATGCGTTCTAAGGCAGAGAAGGCAGCGTGGCCTTCATTCATGTGGTAGGCCGTGACTTTCAGCCCCAAAGCTTTGAGCATTTGTACACCACCGATCCCCAACATGATTTCCTGGTGGATACGCATATCGATGTCGCCACCATACAGCTGATCTGTGATGTCGTGGTCGTAAGTATTGTTGGGTTCAATATTGCTGTCCAGCAGATACAAGGGAACCGTTCCTACCTGTACGCGCCAAACTCTGGCATATACCTTGCGTCCAGGATAATCTACCGCAATCCGCAGTTCTGAACCATCGGCATTGCGCTCCAGATGCAAGGGCATATTATAGAAATCGTTGAGCAGGTAGCGTTCTTGCTGCCAGCCATCGGCATTGAGATACTGGGCAAAGTAGCCCTGCTGATAGAGTAAACCGACACCGACAAGCGGTAGCCCCAAGTCACTGGCAGATTTGAGGTGATCCCCCGCCAGAACACCCAAGCCTCCAGAATAGACAGGCAAACAATCTACAAGTCCAAATTCCGCCGAAAAATAGGCGTAACATTCTTTGGGTTTCTGCTCCCTTTGTTTCTGATACCAGGTACGCTCTTGCAAATAATCGTCTAACTGACGGTTAGCTCGATCCATTTGCGCTAAAAAGCCTTCATCTTCGACAACTTCCAGAAGCCGCGATTGAGAGATTGTACCCAACATTAACACTGGGTTATGATGGCTAGACTCCCACAGGTCAGAGTCTAAGCGACGGAATAAATCTTTAGTATCAACGTTCCAATCCCAGTGCAAGTTATATGCCAGCCGCCGTAGTGGTTCAAGTCGCGGCGGTAGTGAAGGGGATACGTTAAATGTGCGAATTGGCTGCATAGGTTGGCAAAACTCCAAGTTTAGCTATGGTTATTGTTTACTCTCTTTACCAATGTTGCCAATTCTTTATACTGTAGTTTGTGAAAAAGCGATGACTTTGTTAAGCATTGAGAATTATTTTTAACCTCGTTGCTAAAGTTTACACCAAGGTGTTTCTAATTCTATGCCTGACTCTGAGCCATGTACTCGGTATATTAAAATTTAATCACTGACTGGTATATATCACTTAAAAAAATTTAGTTTTGAATAAATAATTTATATTTATTTTAGTATTGCTTCCGGGGATCAACCGAGAGTCTTGGCTGAGGGTGAAAATTCCCCATAGCTGTGTCCAGTAAAGTTAAATTTTTTAATTATTTTTTAATAAAATTGCGCTGTCAAAGAAGGCAGTCCCGATGAAACGAGTTTTAAAAGCCTTGCATGAAAATCTTTTCAAGACTGAGATTTTTACTCAGCACGGGCTAAACGCCCCGCTATCCATGTACAGCACTTTCAAGCCAGGAGACAGAAGGGAAATCCCATAAAGAATCGGATGAAAGCCCTACCAAGCAATTAATCAAGAAAAACGATGCCTGCGGTGGTGACTGAGCTTTGTCGTACCCCTGCGGGGAAGCTAGCTACGCGCAGTGTCTCGTAGAAAAGTGCGGGCTACGCCTACGCTAACTACTTAGTATGAAATATTTACATTAAAACAGGAAAATAACTTACAAAACTGTTATTTTACGCACCTAATGAAGGCTGATCTTTACTATTTTTTGTCATTGTCAGAGCTACAGCTGCTGCATAGGCAATCTCCGCTGCCATTTGATAAGCAAGTTTGATACTTGATGAACTGTCCTTGGCTTTAGGAGAGGGGGAAGCTTTTTTTCGACGCGACTCTTGTTTGACATCACCTGCTGCAATCGCTCGCTGTAAAATGATCCAGGCATCTAGGTCTTCTGAGTCATAATTACTTTGCAACTGCGATCGCAGTTGATCTTCGGCTACAACACTCAGATAGCCAGTATTTAGAGCTTGTTGCACAATTTCTTTAATTAAAGCCATAATTTGAACCAAGTGTGTGAGTTAAAACCGATACCTCAATTTGGAAAATTAGATGTTTTTTTGTAGATTTATCCTCGAAACTAAGCTACGTTTTAGCTTTCTTTAAATAAAATTTATAACGAGTAGTACCAAGCACACATCACCCTCTTGGCTCACCCGAATGGGTGATTTACAATATTTTAGATAGTAAGTATATGGACAAAAGGAATATTTTGAGCTAATGCAGGCTTTTTAATGAAGAGAGTGTCACAAGTATAGTAGATATCATTCTAAATTTAACGCTCAATCATAAAATTACTTTTACTAGTAACAATATAAATATAGGCAAAAATGCTAATAACTACTGACAGCATTTTTTAAATCTCCCTTCTCAATGGATTTTATCTAAGTGTATAAAAATATTTGCAAGTAGCGTAGCCTTTGCCCACCGTAGGCATCGCTCTAGTAAAAAAGTTAACTTATTTCCTCTATTCTCATCAATAATAAACCTGGAAATAAACTTCTTTCATGAGAGTGTTCCACAAAAAATAAAATGTGTTATTGTTAAAAACAATTGTTATAAAAAACCATTCATGTCATTACAAACGTGAATTGGCTAGTCTGTAAATCATCCGTGTGCAACATGATTGGAGCAGCATACTCTAGAAATTCGTTGCAAGAAAGCCGTCATAGCAGTCGGGGAAGCGCTTACTTGTTTGCACCGATGGTTAACTTCAATGTGATGGCTGATGTGGGAGATAATCCACCCTAATTGGATTTTATTTGGGCAAAAATACCCAGAAAAATCCAACAATAATTACATTGTCATGCTAGGCAGAAATTTTATCTAAACTTTGAATATAGTCTAGTTAAATGTATTTTTTGTTGCAAAATAGCTTGTGAAACTGAATGGTTTCAAAAGACTAAAACCGCTTGAGAAGAAATAGCCTCAAGACAAACAACAGTATCCCTATTTGCTTTAGGAGTGCTGTTAGCGGTAGCAAGCTTTTTAAATTTGCCAGAGAACCAAAACAGTAGCCTATCTAAACCAGCAAATTTTCCATCAGACAAATTAAGAGTCTAAGTTTTGACCGACAATGTACTGAAATTGTTTTGTTAATTGATTTTGTGAAAAATAAGCCAAAGTTTTACGTGCATATAGTACAAAATCTGCTAGCGAATTAACGCAATTGTGCATATTACTTGAGTAATTCTACATACCTAACTTCAAGAATTGCTCGCATAGTCAAAGCCAGACTCTGGTTTTTCAAATGTTGGAAAACCATCTAAAAATTTTGGGAAATTTTGGTGGTACTGCTACCTTAGCTCATGTATTAATACACACAGAGCCTATTGGTATTAGCAGAAGATTAGGATACAGCCAAAACAACTTTAAACACTGTCAACAACAATTGATTAAAGAGATATGTAGCCATGCAGAACGAGCAATATTTTTCCAAATTGCAGCGCGTGCAAGAACTTTTAGTAACTACAGTCTTAGGAGATATTCCGACACTTCTTCTCGGCCCAAAGTTGCGTAATTTAGGATACCGTAGTATTTTTGCCCAGATAGGCAGCCCAGTGTATATTCAAAATGGTGTTGAATTTAACGGTACTTCTTGTATTGAGATCGGCGCAGGAGTCTATATTTTCAAGGGTGTGCGGATGAATGCAAAAGGACACAAAAATAATAGAATTCATCTAGGAGATAGAGTCGCAATTGAGCGTAACGTTGATATAGGGTCTTTGGCAGATACGTATATACATATTGATGAAGACACTTTCATTGCTCCCAACGTGTGTATTGAGGGACCAGGAGACATTAAAATTGGTAAACACTGCATGATTGCTGCCCATTCAGGGATATATGCCAATAATCATAATTTTGCCGCTCCGATGGAGCTGATTAAATACCAAGGTGTTACTCGCAAGGGAATTGTGATTGAGGATGATTGTTGGCTAGGACATGGAGTAACAGTATTAGATGGCGTTACTATCGGCAAAGGCAGTGTTATTGGTGCGGGAGCAGTTGTTAATAGAGATATTCCTGCTTTTTCCGTTGCTGTCGGCATACCTGCACGAGTAATCAAAAACCGAATTAGCAAAGATATAGCAAAGCTTCAAGTTGAGAAATAGGGGATTGGGTACTGGGGACTGAAGACTGGGGACAAGGAGATAGTAATTATTTCCTTTAACCTGTAAGCTGTTCCCTTTTTTAAGAAACCTTTGCCGTTAGTCAACGTCACAGGAGTAAACAGTTTCTGAGTTATTTCCTAAGGGCATCTATAAAGTCAAACAACTGGATAT
>NZ_JBALDJ010000092.1:0-121215 GCF_036917415.1 Nostoc sp.
TCTGTTTTTATACTGAATATATAATCAGTATCTAATCTTACTTTCATTAGAGATTATACTGCTTGTCCTAACCATCTTGGCGGTTGCTATACTTTAATTGAAAAGTTTGAACAAGAATATTATCAGCCAAGCCAGAAAAATAATTCTCTATCTATATTGCTATTTTTTTTAGAAGAATCTGAGAAAAGTAGAGATGATTTAGTATCAGTTTTAGGGGCAGAAGATTTGGTTGATAATATTTTAAATGGACAAGAGAAGATAAATACAGAACAAGCTCGTAAGCTGGGAGAGTTTTTTAATCTAGACTCTAGTTTATTTATAGAGTAATAACTAAGATCATAGTTCGTAATTGGACTTTAGCTAGGCTAAAGTCCAAGTACTTGTTAAGATGCTAGTAATTCTGGCTGAGGCATTAAATGGAGAGTATGACGCAACTGAGCGATCGCTTGGACTTGATAATCAGCAGTTTCCTGGAATTGATCTAAAGATTCTCTAATTCCTTGCAGCTTTTGCCGTAATCCATCTAGAGAATTCTGAATTGGTTGTAGTGCTTCTTGATAAAGATTTACTCGACCATAGTATTCAGCAGTTGTTCTTCGTAGGGATAGCAAATTTTCCTCCATCGCTTTGAGTTCTTGGCGTTTTTCATCCAAATCGTGAGTTTGATTGTCAATCATTCCCTGATTTAGCTCAACACCAGAACGAATTTGCTCAATTTCACGTTCCAGCTTTTGGATTTCCTGTGAATATTGTTGTCGCTGGGTTTCAATTTGTAACAGAATCGGTTCTAAATTAATTTTGTTGTTACTTTCTTCTTCAGTAACAGGACGTCCTTGCCGCCGTAGCAGTACAGCTTGGTGTTGCTTGAGAAACTTCTGGTGCTGTAGCATATTGCGGCGTTGTCCCACCAAACTGGAATTTAGCATCTGATAAAGGTCTTTTTCATCCGTTAGTTCCAGTTCTAAATTGATGTGGTCATGGTCAGATGCGTGATTTAATTTAGTTTGGAGTTCTTCTATAGCTTCTTGTTTATATTTCAGTTCTTGTTCTTGATCGTGAACAAAGCTAGCGTCGATTTCTAACTTATGCTGCAAGTCTTGCACTATCTTTTGTAGTTCTTCTAAAGGCATTTTCTTCAAAGCCTCCACATCAGCTTGCTTACCGAGAACTACATCACCAGATGTTGCAGCTAAAGAGTGCATCTGTTGATATAACTCTTCGGCGTTTCGTAACTGCTCTTTGACGAGCCGAGCATACTCTTGCTTGCTGGTAAGGTCTGCTGTATTTATTTGTAATTGGGCTGTTTGCTGAACTAGAGAATTTTGTGCCTCTTGCAATGCATTTTGGCGATCGCTAAAAGTTTGTGATAAGCGCTCAACTTCTTCTTGCTGTTGTGCGATCGCAATTTTTTGCTCCTCTAGTTTTTGCCAGTGCGGGGTGAGAGTCGCTTGCTGCTTTTCGACCAATTCAAAGGCTAGATGCAGGTGTTCTCTGACTGTTTGTGTAGGAGCAACACGACTAGATAAGCGATCGAGTAACTCACTCATTACTCGACTTTGCTCCTCATCCAAAACCGTCCCTTGTTGAAAATCCGCTTGGCGTTCCTCTAGGCGACGCTGCTCTCCCCGTAAATGCTCCCAAGCACCTTCCAACTCTTGGCGGTTGCGCTCAATTTCTGCTTGCAGCCGTTCAAATTCCTGGCGGGAGGTGTCAACTTCCTGTTTTTGCTCCTCCAGATGTTGTACCTCATCCTCCAATTCTTGCAACTGTTCTGCTCGTACTTCCATGTCCATTTCACGGCGATTCAACTCTTGCGCCTGAAATGTTAATGACTGTTTCCACTGATCGATCTCATCTTCCTTAAGCTTAAATTTCTCCAACTGGCGGGAAAAATTCTGCAAAATGTTGACGAGTGGACGCCCTGCTTCTTGAATCCGCTGCACTTGACGATTCGGATTCAGTTCAACCAATACTAAAGCGCCATCATTTAATTTGCTTGCGTCCTCAGCGGCAATCACTTCTTCCGACACAGTACTCCAATTCTGGTCAGTTCGCTGACAAGCTAGCAGTTTCAATTCGGTTTTAGCACCGCCACTGAGTAAACCACCTTTCTGTTTTTGTACTTCTGCTAAATACAGCACACCGTTTGTCCTTTATTGATGCACTTAAAGTTTGTGTTTTGAGATATACCTTAAATAATTCTGTTAACTTGTCTGACTGAACCGAGGTTTAGGAGAACAAGACAGACAAAACTATAGACGCGAGAGGTTACGTCTTGATACTTATAGAAGCGATCTGGTCGCGCCTTTATATTTTGTACTGATGACAGTGATGATGACTTCCGTGTTAACACTAGCTTTGTCAAAGTGTATTACGAAAGATGAAGGTTTATAGCTTAATGTATTCCCTAATGACAATCAGAACAGAGTAAAAATCTTTTCAATACTCCATAATCAATACTTAAAGAAGAAGTCATAATTCACGATTCAGAATTCAGCAATACTTAAGGAGTACTTTTTAGCTAAATGCAGGGAAATTTAAATGAAATTGATATTTGCAGTATCCTGCAATTGATTGAATTGGGACAGCGAACTGGGCAACTATGGGTGGAAGCTTATAGCTCTCACCATAACAACAAACTGGGTGGAGATGGAGCAAGTATTTATCGCCCTAAACAACAGTCTTGGTTTGTTTTTTTCCTTAATGGTCAAATTATCTATTGCCAAGCAGGCGAGAGTAGTTTATCCAGAATTAGCGATTATTTACGTCATTATCGAGTTGAGATGCGACTCACCGACAAACAAATTGTCTCACTACCACCAACCGATGCGCCAGAATATGCCTATCTTTGGGCACTCTTGGAGCGGAATATCATCAACCCAAAGATAGCTGGTAGTATCATTTCCGGTTTAGTGCATGAAACTCTGTTTGACCTGCTGAGTTTACGCCAAGGTAACTTTATTTTCCATCAGGGTGCGGCGCTTGCCCCGCAATTAAACACTTTTGAGATTGCTCCATTTGTGACAAAAATTACGAAGCAGTTGCAAGAGTGGAAGCAACTCTATCCACACATTCAGTCTCCAGAACAATTGCCAATGCTATCTGACAAAGTTCAGCTACAATCTTCTTTACCAGAAGCAACCGTGAATAAGCTACAACATTGGGCTGATGGTAAAACATCCTTGCGACAACTAGCTCGCCATCTCAACCGAGACATTTTGACCGTCGCTAAGGCAATATACCCTTATGTGCAACAAAGTTGGCTGAATTTAGTATATTCCGATACTAACTACCCAGATATACACACGGAGGGCTGGGAATTGAAGGAAAAACTGAGGGGACGGATAGTATGTATTGACGATGCGATCGCCATCGGTGAGACTATAAATTCCATCTTACAACCACAAGGTTATGAAGCGATCGCTCTTACCAATCCCTTAGAGGCACTGAGTCTGGTTTTTAAACTCAAACCGGATTTAATTTTATGCGACATTGCTATGTCGGAATTGGAAGGATATGAGGTTTGCGCCATGCTGCGACATTCAACAGCATTTCGGCTCACGCCGATTATCATGCTTACTGGGAAAGATGGGTTTATCGATCGAGTCAAAGCTAGGATGGTCGGAGCAACAGATTATTTGACAAAACCGTTTACAGACACTGAGTTACTCATGCTCGTAGAGAAATATATCAACAACCAATGAAAATTGGGCATTGGGCACTTGTACCGAGCGTTCGCGTAGCGTCTCGTAGAGAAGTCGTTGGCGCAGCCTCTCCAAGAGTTGTATTGGGCATTGGGGATGGGGCATTAATTATTTTTCCCTCATCTCTGGAGTTTATGGGGCATATAAAAGAGATCGAAGATTTGTTGATCTACTAAAAGATGAGTAAAAAGATGTTATCACAGAGTCAGCTAACTCAGTGAAACGTCAATATCCAGGAAAATAGTGAAAACCTAAAATTAATTTATACAGTTAATACTTGCGGAGGAATCAGGGAATGTTCCAAATAGGAACGTCTACATCAGGAGGTAAATAGACACTTATGAGCACAGTTCTGATTGTGGAAGACAGTATCGCGCAAAGGGAGATGATTACAGACCTCCTGAAAGCAACTGGCCTAACAGTTACCCATGCTAGTGATGGATTAGAAGCATTAGAGGCAATTCAAATAGCACCTCCAGATTTAGTGGTATTGGATATTGTCATGCCCCGAATGAACGGCTACGAAGTTTGTCGGCGGTTAAAATCCGATCCAAAAACCCAAAATGTCCCAGTGGTTATGTGTTCTTCTAAAGGTGAAGAATTCGATCGCTATTGGGGCATGAAGCAGGGTGCAGACGCTTACATAGCCAAACCGTTTCAACCAACCGAGTTGGTAGGAACAGTCAAACAACTGCTGCGAGGATAAGGATAAAAACAACATGGTCAGCAAACCGGACTTTTTAAGTGGCAGCGGTCAAGACCACTTTCGACCAGAATTACAAGTAGAAAGTCCTGAAGGTGAGTTACATTTGAGGTTTTACATTCCCTCGCATCAGGAGTTTGCACTACAAGCAACTGGCATCCGGGAGGTAATTGAACTAAGTCCTGATAGAATCACCCCGATTCCTAATGCTTCTCCTTTACTTTTGGGTACTCTAAATTTACGAGGTCGAGTTATTTGGGTGGCCGATTTGGGTCAATTTCTTGGGGAAGCAAGTGTGTTAAACACGGATAGAGCTGAAATTTCGGTGATTGCTATTGAAGAGCAAGACACAATAGTCGGTTTAGCAGTAGAGGAAATCGGTGGCATGGACTGGTTGGATGTCCAGAATCTGATGCCACCAACTAGTGTTCCAGATACTATGGCTCCCTTTTTACGTGGAGAGTGGCCATTAGGTGCTAAAAGCAACCAGTGTCTACGACTGCTCGATCAAATGGCAATTGTACGGAGTGCTAGGTGGGCAGGATGAAATTGGAGGAGGAAATGGCAGCAAGTATTGATAATTACGAGCCAACATATCAACAGGCGATGACCGCCTATGTTCAAAGAAATTATGAGGTTGCGGCCACTTTAGTTGACCAAGTGGTGCAAAATTTACCAGATGACCCCAATACCCATTTGTTGCGGGGTCACATCTACTATGTTTTACAGCAGTACGATGTAGCAAAAGAAGAATATCAACAAGTATTAGGCTTGACTAACGATCGAGAAATTATTGGTTTTGCCAAAAATGGAATTGATAATATCAATCAATATTTACAGTCATTCGGTGGGCAGATCGATCCACCAGAAAGTCAAGAGGAAATAAATTCCTCAGAAATATCTGATGTACTGGCATATAGCGAACCAGAATTAGAAGATTTGGGTGCTAATCAGGAGTTTGACAGCGATAACCTTGATTTGAACTTTTTTGGAGAGCATCAAGAAAGTGTAAATGGCGTTGAAGATATATCTTCAAAAAGCCCATTTGATATACCCACAGAAGATAGTATTGGAACAGAAAAAATATCAGATTATTCTATACCTTTTGGTGATGACCCTTTTGCCGTAAATGAAGAATCACAGGAACAAGAGTCAAATAAAAACTGGGAGGATAACAGAGAATTAGAGTTGCCTGCTTTTTGGCAGGAAGGTATCTCAGAAGAAATTCTGGAAGAATCATTAGCAAATAGTCAATTCTCAGATCGTGAGCTAAATTATCCTCACGAAAATTCAAATATTGACAATAATAACTATTCATCTTCTAATTTACAAACTGGTAATAGCGAGAATAACTCTCCTGATTTATTGTTGAGTGAGCCAAAGTTTCCAGAGGAGAGGATTGGAAATTTAGAATATAAAAAATCTCCTTTTGGAGACGAAACTTTACTGATTGTTGCAGAAGAACTGAGAAATGATTCGTCAACAACAAATAAGTTGGAATACGGCAGTCAAGATAACTTATCTGAAACCGAAGCACATAGTTGGTTAGCACCAAAAGATTTGGAAGTAGAATCAGCTTTTCAGCCGAAATTGCCTGAGAAGGATTTATCTTTTAATAGCAATTTACCTCGAGAAGAAAAGCAGTTGAAGTCAGGTGAATTCATCAGTCAAAATAAGTTTGATGACGATGAGAAGTTTGATATGGAAGCATTTGAGTCTGCCTTTGGCTCAGATGGTTTAAACTCTTATGAAGATTCAAGCAATATACTAAATGGAGAAAATTCTAAGAGCAATATCGAATTTTTAGATGATTTTGAGGAATTTGACGATTTAGGCAATATTCCAGGGTTTGACCTGATCGAAGGAGATTCTAACTTCGGTGATGCAGCAATCCATTCTGCTCCAGTAGAAACTAGTGATACTGGACGCCTTCAAAGCGCAGAAGCTTTTTTAAGTAATGCAGCTGCTAGCGATCGCGAAGAAGAACTATTCTCAATGACTGGTTCCCATGAAGCCGTTCCAGTCTTTAGCCAAACAGATATCTCGAAACTAGAACCCAATGTCAGCATCGAGCAAGGATGGTTAGCACCATTAGAAAATGCCTCTATCGAACGGAAACAATGGCTAATTGCTGGAAGTGTAGGCATTGTCTCAGCGCTGGTTGTAGCCACAGTTAGCTTTGTCGCCACCACATTTTCGCCACCCCAACAACGAGAATCAGTACGAAACACAGGTTGGGCAATGTCACTAGCCGCAGGGATTGCAGGTTTTGCTACCGCAGGCTTCATGGGGAATCTTACGCTTAAACAAATTCGGCGCACAACTGATGATTTGCAAGCTCAGTTTGAGGCTGTACGTCAAGGAAATTTAAATGCTCAAGCCACAGTGTTTTCCGAAGATGAATTGGGGCATTTATCCACTGGCTTTAATGAAATGGCGCGGGTAATTTTCACAACCACA
Organism: Nostoc sp.; assembly: GCF_036917415.1. Lineage (GTDB taxonomy): Bacteria > Cyanobacteriota > Cyanobacteriia > Cyanobacteriales > Nostocaceae > Nostoc. The sequence continues at coordinate 6,868 of NZ_JBALDJ010000092.1, forward strand.
AGTGAAGCCCAACGCAAAGCCGATGAACAAGAAGAAGCCAAAGAAAACCTGCAACGTCAGGTGATTCGTCTCTTGGATGATGTGGAAGGAGCTGCTAGAGGCGATTTAACAGTCCAAGCGGAAGTGACAGCCGACGTACTCGGAGCGGTAGCTGATGCCTTTAACCTGACAATTCAAAACTTGCGGGATATCGTTCAACAGGTAAAAGTGGCGGCGAAGGATGTGACAAAAGGTGCAACCAACTCTGAAACTTTTGCTAGAGCTTTATCTAGTGATGCTTTGCGGCAAGCAGAAGAGTTAGCGGTGACGCTGAATTCTGTACAGGTGATGACCGACTCGATTCAGCGGGTAGCAGAGGCGGCGCGGGAAGCCGAAACCGTTGCTCGTGATGCTAGTACGATCGCTCTCAAAGGTGGTGAAGCAGTCGAAAATACCGTAGCAGGGATTTTAGAAATTCGAGAAACCGTTGCCGAAACCACTCGCAAAGTTAAGCGGTTGGCGGAATCTTCCCAAGAAATTTCTAAAATTGTGGCGTTGATTTCTCAAATTGCTTCCAGAACAAACTTGTTAGCACTCAATGCTAGTATTGAGGCGGCAAGGGCGGGAGAAGCTGGACGTGGGTTTGCGATCGTTGCAGATGAAGTGCGCCAGCTAGCAGATAAATCTGCTAAATCCCTGAAGGAAATTGAACAAATTGTGATGCAAATCCAAAGCGAAACAGGCTCAGTAATGACCGCGATGGAAGAAGGCACACAACAAGTAATTAAAGGGACAAAATTGGCAGAAGAAGCCAAGCGATCGCTCGAAAACATTATTCAAGTGGCGAATCGCATCGATATTCTTGTGCGCTCTATTACCAGCGACACTGTGGAACAAACGGAAACCTCCCGCGCTGTCGCTCATGTAATGCAATCAGTAGAACTGACCGCGCAAGAAACTTCCCAAGAAGCACAGCGGGTTTCAGGTGCTCTACAACACTTAGTAGGTGTATCCCGTGACTTGATCGCCTCCGTTGAACGTTTCCGAGTGGAAACTATGGAAACCAGATAAATTGTCATTTGTCCTTTGTCGTTTGTCCTTTGTCCTTTGTCCTTTTTATTTGCTAATGACCAATGACCAATGACCAATGACCAATGACCAATGACCAATGACCAATGACCAATGACTAAAAAACTATGCTGCCGGAACAACAACAGCGGATTTTGGGTTACTTTATTGAAGAAGCCAGGGATCACCTGAATACCATTGAGCAGGGCTTACTGAATTTAGAGGGTACCCTGAACGACCCGGAAATGATCAGTGAGGTCTTCCGGGCGGCTCACTCCATCAAAGGAGGAGCGGCGATGCTTGGATTGACTAGCATCCAGCATACCTCCCACCGTCTGGAAGATTGTTTTAAAGTTCTTAAAGATAATCCGGTTCAGATTGACCAAAAGTTAGAGTCTTTATTTCTTGGTGTATCTGATACCCTAAAATCGCTGTTAGAGCATTTGAGCGGGCCTTATGGTCTTTCTGAAGATGCAGCTAATACTTTGATGTCAGAAACTGAGCCAGTCTTTCAATGGCTGTATCAGCATCTGGAACTGCTTGTAGAACAAGGAAAGAGTGGAGCAGCCAGCAGTCCTGACGCAACAGAACTTACAACCTCTGTAGAGAATGTCTCCACACTTACAGAACTTTTCCTGCGGCGAGATATTCCCGATTTGGCAGAAGACACCCATCAGGAATCTTCAGACTCGGTAGCACCTCAAGAGACGCTAGACGCTCGCGGACTCGCTAACGCTACGCTATCGCCAGTCGCAGCTAAAGAAAGTAATAACTGGAGCGAGTTCCAAGCCCAAGTGCTGCAAACACTGCGGGAAATGTTGCAATTATTTAAGCAAACGACAACACCCTCAACTCGGCAAAACCTCCAGCAATGCTGTCACCAGTTAGTCAAACTTGGTGAAACTTGGAATTTGTCCAAGTGGTGTGGTTTGTGTCAAGCAGCAGCCAGTGCGATCGGCAATCCCGAAAATACTTATCTGACTTTAGCTAAAATTGTCATTACCGAAATCAAACAAGCTCAAGAATTAGTCCTGCAAGGTAGAGAAGCCGAAATTGCAATTAGTCAGCAACTAGAAGCACTTTTGAGCTTTGCAGAAATTGAGTTATTAGAAGTTACCCCTGATTTATTTGATGAACAGTCTGCGGTTTTCACAGAATCAAAACAAATTGTATCTGGTAACACCGAGCCTTTTGTCATAACGAACTTAACCCAGACAACTGAAGAACTGAATCTAGACAAAGATAGTAGCGATAGCTATGCCAACGTCTCTAACGAACGCCCCTACCTTCAGTTACAAGGAACACCACTAAACGAAAGTAGAAACACTAGTTTTACTTTCACCACACATGACGAAGCACATCCAATCAGTAATAATCTTGACCCCAATGGGCCAGAGGTGGGAATAGCTGAGTTAAATACCCTTGCCGATTTATTTGACGGTGAGACTCCCGAACTAGATGACAACTGGCATCAAGAAGAAACCTTAGATATTGTTGCTACCGATGACTTTGGAATTGATTTAAGCAGCACTGAGGCTGAAGACGCTCATAACGATTTATCTGACTTACTCTCTTTTAATGAAGATATAAACAACGCGCTACACCCAATAACTACAGCCACAACAGAAGATTTATCCCTGTTATTTGGTAACCATTTCCTAGAAAAAGATAATTCAGAACCGCAAAATCAACAAACATCTGCTACGCCTCTAGAGTTGAGCGATATTAACGAACTTGATATAAATTTAGACTCATCTTCTTCCGAAATTTTACAAGAATTTATTGATATTCCTAGCGATCCAAACCAGACTACTGGTGAGATTGTCCAAAATAGTGCAGTTGAAGATTTCTTGACACTGCGATTAGATGATGAAGAACTATTGCCAACAGGTGAAGTCACTCAAGCAGAAACTGAGCTGTTCGCCAGTGTGGAACTATCTATCAACCAACAAAACAATTTTGATAACTTATTCTTAGAAACTAAAAATGCAAATTGGGTAGAAGAAATTACCCCTAGTGACTACATAGAATTACCTGAGCCAATAGACTTGTCTTTGGACAACCTGTTTGCTGAAATGGAAGAACAGACACAACTATCGACAAGTGAACCAGAAATTAGTGATTTGTTTGATACACCTTTAGCAACAGAACCTGAGTTTTCTCAATCAGAAAATGATCTGAGCAACTTCTGGAATCAGGAAATCACAGAGGAAAAGGACGAATTCGATTCCTTAATTGATCGGAATCTGGAAAGGGTGTTAGACGAAAGTTTGTTTACTGCGGCGGCTGATGACATTTTTGCTGATAATCAGCAGTCCATACCTTCTCCTATAGCCAGTTTTGATATAGAAGAAGATTTTGATATCAATTTCCAGCATCAAGAACAGCTAGATTTGATATTATCATCAGATTCTGGAGATAATTTATTTGATGAATTAACATCAAGTAGCTCAACTATTGACCCTATAATCAACGATACTTACACGACTGAAACGCCTTTGCTCGCGCAGCATCCAGGGGAAGAAATTCTCAGATCGCAACAACCAGAATCTTCAGATTTTGCTCCAGAATTTACTAATCAGCCTCCAGAGATATCTGTTGTCGATCTGGAAGTTAATTTACTAGGCTCTTTTAAAGAAAACTCGCAACTGCTGTTTGAAGATGTCGCGACAAATGACTTGACCTATATTCAGATGGAAACCACAGAAAATACTGTGGATGAACTATCAGAAACTATCAGTTTTAGGGAAACTTCAGATTCAGCATCATCCGAAATACAATCAGATGCCTTGTTCGGCTCTTTTGAGGAGATTCCACAACTGCTGTTTGAAGATGTCGCTACAAATGACTTGACTTATATTCAGACGGAAACCACAGAAAATACTGTGGATGAACTATCAGAAACTATCAGTTTTGGGGAAACTTCAGATTCAGCATCACCCGAAACACAGTCAGATGATTTGTTCGGCTCTTTTGATGAAAATCCGCAACTGTTGTTTGAAGATGTTGCGACAAATGACTTGACCTATATTCAGATGGACACCACAGAAAATACTGTGGATGAACTATCAGAAACTATCAGTTTTGGTGAAACTTCAGATTCAGCATCACGCGAAACACAGTCAGATGATTTGTTCGGTTCTTTCGATGAAAATCCGCAACTGCTGTTTGAAGATGTTGCGACAAATGACTTGACCTATATTCAGATGGACACCACAGAAAATACTGTGGATGAACTATCAGAAACTATCAGTTTTGGGGAAACTTCAGATTCAGTATCATCCGAAACACAGCTAGGTGATTTGTTAGACTCTGAGGATGTCGCCACAGATGATTCCACCTATATTCAGATGGAAATCACAGATAATACTGTGGATGAACTATCAGAAACTTCTTTAGACATAAGTTTTGGGGAAACTTCAGATTCAATATCACCCGAATCACGGTCAGATGATTTGTTCAGCTCTTTCGATGAAAATCCGCAACTGTTGTTTGAAAATGTCGCTACAAATGACTCAACTTATATTCAGATGGAAACCACAGAAAATACTGTGGATGAACTATCAGAAACTTCTTTAGATATCAGTTTTGGGGAAACTTCAGATCCAAGCCAGACAAGCCCAGAAGTTATAGCTACTGAGGAAAATAATAATTTAGAAACTACCTTTGAGTTAACAGAAAATACAGTTGTTGAAAATAATTTATTGTTTACAGAAACTATTGAAGTAGTTGCTCCAGAAGATGAATTTGCAGACTTGGCAGCATTATTAGGAGAGGAAGTAGCACCGTTCTCCAAAGCGAAGAAGATACCAGAAATAGATTTTGCTGCCCTAGAAGAATTGCTAAGTACAGATAACAACAGCGATGTCTACGACGAGCTACGCCAACCCCAGCCCTTCAACACTCAACCAGTCTTAGCTAAAAATGATATTCCATCACCAGCCATAAAAGATGAATTTGGTGACTTGGAGAAATTGCTGGCAGAAGCGAATCAAACAATATCCCATTCTCCTGTAGTAAAATCGAACATCAGCAAAACTACTGGCCCCTCTACTCGTCGGGCTGCGAGATTTGAAGAAACGATGAAGGTTCCAGTTAAGCAACTGGACGATATGAGTAATTTAGTTGGGGAGTTGGTGGTAAATCGCAATACCTTAGAGCAAGATCATGAACGACTGCGACAGTCATTAGATAACTTGCTGATTCAGGTACAACAACTCTCGGATGTGGGCGCAAGGATGCAGGAGTTGTACGAGCGATCGCTACTGGAAGCGTCTCTGTTAGCTGGACGCAAAAAGAAAGACCCCGGCTTACAAGCCCCTGATTCCAATGCCGACAGGGGTTTTAGCGAGCTAGAAATGGATCGTTTTACTCCCTTCCATACACTTTCACAGCAGATGATTGAGCGGATTGTACGAGTGCGTGAGTCGGCTAGTGACATTGATTTTGTTACCGAAGAAACCGAACGAGTCGCAAGGCAGTTCCGCCAAGTAACCACCCAGTTACAAGAGGGATTAACTAGAGCGCGAATGGTGCCTTTTGCTCAAACTATTGATCGCTGGCGGCGAGGAGTGCGCGACAACGCCATTAAGTGTGGCAAACAAGTAGAGCTGGTGATCGAAGGTGGCGATACCTTAATTGACAAGATGATTTTGGATCATCTTACCGATCCACTGACTCACATGTTGAATAATGCGATCGCTCACGGTATTGAAACGCCAGAAGAGAGGCAAGCTACTGGTAAACTACCTGTAGGAATCATTACTATCCGTGCCTTCCACCAAGGCAACCAAACGATCATTTCCGTAGGCGATGATGGTGCAGGTATCGATTCTGCAAGGGTTAAGGCTAAGGCAGTAAAGATTGGTATGATTACAGAAGCGCAGGCAAAAGCTATGTCTCGTCTGGAAGTCTACGATCTGCTGTTCCAGTCTGGTTTTACAATCAAAGACCAAGCAGATGAAATTTCTGGTCGTGGTGTGGGTATGGACGTAGTGCGCTCCGAAATTAGCGAAATTCGGGGAACAGTGAACACCGATTCTGCGATCGGTAAGGGAACCACCTTCACCATTCGTTTACCACTGACTCTGAGTATTTGTAAAGCTCTCTGCTGCGTCTCCGATCGCGCCAGGATCGCCTTCCCGATGGATGGTGTAGAAGATACGCTAGATATATCAGTCAAAAATATTCAGCACGATGCCAATGGGCAATCATTTATTTCCTGGCGCGATACGGTGCTACCATTCCGACCTCTGAAGGAACTTTTAACCTTCAATCGCCAAATCAGTCGCGGTAATGTCTATGGCGGTACCAGAGATGATGATATGGTTTCTGTGGTTGTAGTGCGATCAGCAAATACCCTGATTGCTCTACAGATTGACCTGGTATTGAGCGAACAAGAAATTGTAATTAAGCAATTTGAAGGGCCAGCACCTAAACCCATTGGTGTAGCTGGTGCTACAGTCTTGGGCGATGGTCGGATTATGCCCATTGCTGACGTACTAGAAATAATTGACATCTTCCAGGGACGAATTTCTACACAAATTGGTGGCAATTCTTGGCAACAGAAAACTACTCCCCCAGATACCTCTCCTACAAAGATTGACCCGACAGTGCTGATTGTTGATGACTCGATTACAGTCCGAGAACTGCTCTCCCTAACGTTTAATAAAGCAGGTTATCGCGTAGAACAGGCACGTGATGGTCAGGAAGCTTGGGATAAACTCCGCTCCGGTCTGCCTTGCGATATCGTATTTTGCGACATCGAAATGCCCCGTTGCGATGGTCTGGAATTACTCTCTCGCATTCAGAAAGACTCTAACCTTAACCACTTACCGATCGCAATGCTCACCTCGCGGGGTGCAGACAAGCACAGACAAATTGCAGCTCAACTCGGTGCTAGTGGCTACTTTACCAAGCCTTATCTCGAAGAAGCTCTACTTGAAGCCGCAGCGCGAATGCTCAAAGGAGAGAAACTCGTTAGCTAAACCAACCAAAAGATTGAAGAATTTGGGATGTCTACACCAAATGGCTTTATCCAACCGCGCCAGGGTACGTTGACTAGTCGTTGCTGTCGAAGCAAATTGATGATTTGGAACCGACTCTCACTCGCCATGGCTATGACCTGACGGGCTTGGCTGAACAGTTCAATGCCAAACCGGCTGAAATTAAATTGTTGTTTCGTGGCTAACTTGACTCGGTGCGTGCGCGTGAGTTGCAGGAGCAAATGTTGGCTGCGGGGCTGCCACTTTGAGCAGGTCTTGAGCGAAATCATATACAGGTGAGGACTATGAAGATATTAGTTACGGGCAACGAAGGAATGATTGGTTCAGTTGTTGAAAAAGTTTTGTGTGCCGACGGATATGAAGTGATCGGCTTTGACATTGCAAGTGGTCATAATATTCTAAATCCAAATGAAATTCGTTCGGCACTTCAAGGCTGCGATGCAGTTGTTCATCTTGCTGCGCTACTTGGAAACTCTGAGGACACGCCAGATGAAATAATGGCAGTCAATCTTCTCGGAACTTGGCATATTCTTTCAGCAGCAGCAGAGGCAAAACTCAAACGTGTTGTTTTTTTCAGCAGTGTTGATGTATTAGGAATCTTTAAAGGTGAGAGAAAACCGGACTATCTTCCTTTAGATGACAATCATCCTTGTTATCCAATTACCCCTTATGCCGTTTCTAAGCGTCTTGGTGAAGAAATGTGCAGATATTTTACCGATAGCACAGGTATCCCAACTATTTGTTTGCGACCACCAGGTGTTTTTGATGAAGAAACTTACAATTTTATTATTTCCAATCGGCAAGCCAATCCCGATTTTGAATGGAATCCATTTTGGGAATACGGCGCTTTTCTCGATGTTCAAGACGCAGCAGAAGCAGCACGGTGCGCTTTACACTGCCCTAATCCTGGTCATGTCACTTTGCTGCTATGCGCGGATGATATTTCTTCGGCACATCGAACTAGTCCAGAAATGGCTCAGTCCCTACTTCCTGAAGTAGATTGGCATGGTGGACATGAATATGAACGTGAGCCTTACAAAGCTCTTATTAATACCCAACTTGCTAAAGAAGTCCTCCAATGGATTCCGCGTCACAGATGGCGACCACAAAACAAATAAATTTTAGTTTCCTATAGAATCAGCAATAATGCTTCGTTTTTTTTACTTTATAGTTGCAAATAATCCTGACTCAGTTGCAGTTAATCCTGGCTGAAGCACAATTATAGTTGCATTTAATCCCAGTTTGAAAATGTCATGATTGCAGGTCTGAGCGATTAACATTGCAGGTCGCTACATCTACACGCTTCTACCTCAATTAAAGCTGATACTAGTTTTTAATAGTACAATTGTTCTATAGACATCAATAGCACGTATTGGCCCCGCCAGAAGCCGGGGCTTTCTCTTTGAGAACAATTAGAGTGTATACCCCAAGTCTTGGGTCTATCTTTGTAGTATGTAAAGAAGCACTTTGACCTAAGACTATGCCTTCTTCTGAAAAATCTCTCACTTACCCAACCAGCCATAAGAGTAATCAAGCTGATAATTACCACGGTACTTTAGTTGCAGACCCTTACCGTTGGTTAGAAGATCCTGACTCGGAAGAAACAAGAACTTGGATTGAGGCACAAAATCAAGTTACGTTTGGCTACCTGAGTGAAATTCCTGCTAGGGAAAAAATTAAACAGCGCCTTACCAAACTTTGGGATTATGAAAAATATGGTATCCCTTTTAAAGAAGGCGAATCTCTACCAGACGGTTCCACCGAACGCTACTTTTATTTCAAAAATGACGGACTGCAAAATCAAAGTGTCCTTTACACTTTGAAAACCCTCGACGACCAACCCAAAGTTTTACTCGATCCCAATAAACTCTCAGAAGATGGCACTGTTGCTCTTTCGGGATTGTCGATTAGCGAGGATGGTAAACTTTTAGCTTATGGTTTATCCTCCTCTGGTTCTGATTGGCAAGAGTGGAAAGTACGCGATGTTGAAACTGGTGAAGACCTCCAAGACCATCTGAAGTGGATTAAATTTTCTGGCGCATCTTGGACACACGATCATCAAGGTTTTTTCTATAGTCGCTACGATGAACCAAATGAAAAAACTCGATTAGAAGATGTCAATTATTATCAAAAGCTCTACTATCATCAACTAGGTAAACCTCAATCAGAAGACGTACTAATTTACCATCGTCCTGACCAAAAGGAATGGGGTTTTAGTGGTGGCGTTACTGAAGATGGACGTTATCTAATAATTTCAATTTGGCTGGGTAGTGATTCCAAAAATTTGGTTTTTTCCAAAGATTTGACTAATCCTAACGCAGAAGTATTAGAAATAATTAACCAATTTGAGGCAGATTATAGCTTTATCGACAATGATGATAGCATCTTTTATTTTCGCACAGATTCAAATGCGCCACGGGGACGAGTTATTGCGATTGATACGAAAAAACCTGCTAAGGAAAATTGGCGAGAAATCATTCCCCAGTCAGCAGAAACTTTGGAAAGTGTTGGCATACTTAATAACCAATTTGTTGCTGATTACCTCAAAGATGCTCACAGCCAAATCAAAATTTTTGACCTCAAAGGTGCGTTTATTCGAGAGGTAGAACTACCCGGACTCGGTTCAGCAGGTGGCTTTGGTGGTAAGCGTTATGATACTGAAACTTTTTATAGTTTTACCAGCTTTACAATACCAGGTACTATTTATCGCTACGATATGGTAACTGGAAAAAGTACTATTTTCCGCCAGCCGCAGGTAGATTTTAATCCTGATGATTACGAGACAAAACAAGTCTTTTATCAGAGCAAAGATGGTACTAAAGTGCCAATGTTTATTACGCACAAAAAGGGTATTAACTTAGATGGAAATAACCCAACTTATCTCTATGCCTATGGGGGTTTTAATGTTTCAATGACACCTGGTTTTTCTGTGAGTCTTTTGGTGTGGATGGAGATGGGTGGTGTCTATGCTATGCCTAATATTCGCGGTGGTGGAGAATATGGTGAAGAATGGCATCAAGCAGGGATAAAAGATAAAAAGCAGAATGTCTTTGATGACTTTATTGGCGCTGCTGAGTGGTTGATTGCTAATAAGTATACTAAGACTGAGAAGCTAGCGATCGCAGGTGGTAGTAACGGCGGTTTATTAGTGGGTGCTTGCATAACGCAACGTCCTGATTTGTTTGGTGCAGCTTTACCAGCAGTCGGCGTTATGGATATGTTGCGGTTCCATAAATTTACCATCGGTTGGGCTTGGACTTCCGAATATGGTTCAGCAGATAATCCAGAAGAGTTTCCAGCACTGTATGCTTATTCGCCATTACATAACATCAAACCAGATACAGCTTACCCAGCAACCTTAATTACCACAGCCGATCATGACGATCGCGTTGTCCCTGCTCATAGTTTCAAATTTGCCGCCGCTTTACAAGAGGCTCACGCAGGTGATGCGCCAACGCTAATTAGAATTGAGACTAAAGCAGGACATGGTGCGGGTAAACCCACGGCTAAAATTATCGAAGAAGCCGCAGATAAATGGGCTTTTTTGGTACGTGCTTTAGATGTGAAATTTTAGCAACTTTGTCGGGTGGGCATTGCCTACCCTACGAGACTAAACTAACTATCGCCCTGACTAACTTCTCTGGCTCTACAGGTTTTGTAATGTGAGTTTGAAATCCTACCTGAAGTGCTCTTTGTTGGTCAATTTCTGCGGCATAAGCGGTTAGTGCGATCGCCCGAATGTTTCCTCCTTGATTCGGTGGGCGAGATCGAATTTGCTGCATCAGCATATAGCCGTCCATCTCAGGCATACCTATGTCACTCACTAACACGTCAGGAGTGAACCGCTCTAGAGCTTGCAAAGCTTCTAAGGCAGAAGCGACGGCTGTCACATTTGCCCCGCTTTCTGACAGCACAAATGCCTGAAACTCGCGGGTATCTGGCTCATCATCCACCAGCAAAATTTGAACGCCGTCTAAAGGCACTTCTGCTTCTGTCTGTATGTGGATTGGCTCGGATAGGATCGATGTTGCCTGCTGCATGAGGGGCAATTGGATGATGAAAGTTGCGCCTTGATTCTCACCCTGACTTTCTGCTGTCACCGTGCCCCCGTGCATTTCTACAATTTGCCGCACGATCGCTAACCCCAATCCCAACCCGCCAAATTTGCGTGTGGTTGAGCCGTCTTCTTGACGAAAATACTCAAATACATAGGGCAAAAACTGTTGATTGATGCCCTTGCCAGTATCGATTACCCGAATCTGAGCTAGCCCGTCGAGTTGCCGCAGTTCAACGGTCACTTGTTTGCTGTTGGGTGTAAACTTAACTGCATTGGTAAGCAAATTCCACACTACTTGTTGCAAACGAGCTGCATCGCCAAAAAGCAGAGCGATCTCAGAGTCAAGATCGAGAGTAATCGCAATATTTTTTGCTTCTGCTGCCAAACGCACCGTTTCCACGGCGGCAGAAATCACAAAGGTCAAACTGACCGGAGCCGCTGTTAAGCTGAGTTTGCCCTGCATGATGCGCGAGATGTCGAGCAAGTCTTCGATTAGTTGCGTCTGTAAATTGGCATTGCGCTCGATAATTTTCAAGGCTTCAGCTCTACGAGCTTCGCTCAGTTTGCCGTTTTGTAGTAATTGCGTCCAACCCAAGATCGGGTTGAGAGGCGATCGCAATTCATGGGACAGCACCGCCAAAAACTCATCTTTGATTCGGTTGGCGCGATCGGCTGTTTCTCTTGCGGCTTGTTCGCGGGCAAGGAGTTGTTCTCGTTCTGCCTCAATGCGTTTTTGCTCAGTGATATTGAGTACAGTGCCGACAAAGCGTTGTGGATTGTCGGCAGCATCAAAGTAAGCCTGTCCTCTGGCCGCAATCCACCGTTCAACCTTATCCTGAATCCCGATTGTGCGATATTCTACGTCATACTTGCCGTTGCTTTTTGGATTCAAAGTCCATTGCAGCACCTGTTCTATTCGTTCGCGATCGTCGGGGTGCAGTCCGGCAAAAAAAACCTCAATACTGCTCTCAGCTTCTGGTGGTAAGCCAAACATGGCTTTGCAACCCTGATCCCAAATCAATTGATTGGTGATGAGATTCCAGTCCCAGGTGCCTAAGTGGGCAGATTCGATCGCCATGCGGAAGCGGTTTTCACTGTCGCGCAAGGCGGCTTCGGTGCGGGCGCGTTCGATCAGCGGAGCGACACGCGCTGCAACGTTTTCCAGCAACAACATCTCATCCGCCGTCCAATGGCGCGGCTTGTTGGAACTGACTCCGATCGAAGCTACCCAACGCCCTTCACGGACAAACGGTGCGATGACGTAAGATTGCAGATTGATCAGCGTGTAATTGTCGGCGAAATCCTTTGTCCACGGATGCACGTTCACGTCATCAATCCCGAACGGTAAACGTGCCGCCGTTTCCCACCATTCCTTCGCGCCGAAAAGGGAAAGGTCATAAGTTCCAGCAAGATCCGATCCGTCGAGCCGCCAATCGGGTAGAACCGTTACCTGGCTGCCGTCCGGCGTGACATCGAGATAATAGCAGCGATGCCCGTTCAAAAACGTTCCGACTTCGCGCGTGACGATGCGGTTGATTTCCACTGCATCCGTCACCGTGCCGAGTCTTCGGCTTAACTCGGTCAAAAACTCCACTTGTCGTTCGGCTTGTTTGCGCTGGGTGATGTTGCTGAAAATAATGGCGACTTTATGCTCTTCCGGCTCGTCCACCGGAAAAGCGTACAAATCGAACCAAAACCCCATTGCTTCGGAATTGTTGACCCACCTTTCGGGCTGTATTGTTTTGACGACTTTTCCGAGAGTTTCCGCCCAGTGCGGCTCAATGTCTGGCACCAACTCGCGGATGGTTTTGCCAATTGCGTTTTCGAGCGCGGTGATATTCAAGAAGGCCGGATTGGTTTCAAGAAAGCGGTAGTCAACTGCCTTGCCGGCATCGTCGAATAAAACTTCGACCAGACAAAAACCTTCGTCAATCGAATCGAACAGCGTGCGGTATTTCTCCTCCGATTCGCGCAAGGCTGCTTCGGCGCGGGCGCGTTCGACTGCCGCCCAAGTGCGCTCGGCTACTTCTTCCGCCAAGGACACCTCGTTTGGTGTCCAATCTCGCGATTCGGATGTGTGAACTGCCAGCCCAGCTACAAATTCGCCCCTCTTGACCAGGGGTATACCGATGTAGGCACCGATCTCAATCGCGGCGTAAGCCGATCGCTGATCTGGGGACAGGTTGGGATCGGCTTCCACATCGGACGCGGACACGGTGCAACCAGTGCGGTAGGCTGCGAGTAGCTTGGGGCCAAACGAATCAATTGGGTAGTTGCCAACGAGTGCTGCGGCTTTGTTAACATAATCACACTCAACGACGTAATCAGCGCCGCGAACCTCGAAGTACGCTACACGGTTCGCGCCAAGATATTCGCCAAGCACACGGCTGGCCGTAGCCTGAATCTCTACTGGGTCGGCAAGTGGGCGGAGCGCGTCGGTGAGAGAGAGGCGGAAAGCATTAAATTCGGCGGTTTGCCGCGAAATTTCTTCTGAGAGTTTGCGATCGCTAATATCTTTGAAGACAATGGCAACTTTTCGCGCTTGGGCTTCACCCATGCGACAGGCATAGACATCGAACCATCGGTTCATTGCAACAGAGCCATTTTCAAAGCGAGCAGGTTCACCCGTTAGAGCAACTTGACCGTAAATCTGAATCCAATGGTCTTCTAAATCTGGAACTAACTGACGCGCTGTTTTCCCGACTGCTTGTCGAAGTCCTGTTTGTTGCTCAAAGATAGGATTGATTTCTAAGAAGCGGTAGTCGATTGGCGTATCATTTTCGTCAAATAGCACTTCAATAATGCAGAAACCTTCGTCGATCGACTCAAACAGCGTCCGGTAGCGTTCTTCGGATTGACGCAGGGTTGCGGCAGTTTGAATCTGTTCGGTAACATTCTTGAAATAAACGGTGATACCGTTTAGGGTGGGGTAGGTGCGAACTTCGTACCAGCGATCGCGATCCGGGTAAAACGCAGTCATTGACGCAGCTACACGATCGCGCATGGCGCTCCAGTGAATCTGCTCCAACTCATTGCCAATCAATCCTGGATATTCTTCCCATAAAGTCTTGCCAATTAAATCCCCTGCCACACGATCGAGCAGCATTTCGGCAGCTTGATTCACATAGGTAAACATCCAGTTCTCATCCAGAGCAAAGAATGCGTCTGTAATACTCTCTAGAATATTCCGGCTTTGCTCCTCGCTTTGGCGCAAGGCTTGCTCTACCTGTTTACGTAAGCGAAGCTCGTCGTAGACATCGGTGATGTCTCGCGTCACGCCTGCCACTGCATCTACTGCGCCGTTTATGCCGAAAAGTGGCACAAAAATGTATTCATAGGTGCGTGTGCCGATTGCGCTGGTGTAGGGCGATTCATCCTTGAGCGGCTGGCGCGTGGCGATCGCCTGTTGAATCTGTTGCTGAAGTCTGGTTGCTAAATCGGTTGGATAATCCAGCTCAAAAAAGTTCTTTCCCAAAGCTTCATCCGAAGTTTTCTGCCAAAGATTGAGCAACGCCGGGTTGACATACGTGAACCGTCCCGTTAAATCAAAGGTGTAAATAAAATCGGGAATTGCAGCGACGAGCGCATCGAACTTCCGCTGTTGTCCTTCTAGTTGGGTGCGGCTCTCGCGTAATGCTGCTTCAGCACGGGCACGCTCGACGGCTGCCCACGTCTGCTCTGCTGTTTCCTCGACTCGTTTCACCTCATCTTCCGTCCACTGGCGAGGGTTTGCCTGATGCACCGCCAGCAACGCGACAAATTGATCGTTCTTGATCATCGGCACATCAATATGCGCGGCAATATCGATTGATCGATATCTTGCCCGATCGCTGGCTGTGTATTTAGGGTAGTTTGCCACATCAGGAACGATCGCCGTTTGCCCAGCTCGATGGTCATCTGTCAGGTTGCGTCCGAAGTCTTCCAGATGGTACAGCCCGCTCAGTTCGGCAACGCCGTTCGTGTAGTTCTTGTGAACGATAACCTCTTTGCCGCTCGGTAACACTTCAATGTAAATAACGCGGCTTGCGCCTAGAGACTCACCCAGAACAAGGGCAGCGATCGCCTGAATCTCATTAGCATCAGTCAGCAGGCGTAGCGCATTGGTGAGCTTGACTCGAAACGCATCGGCTTCGGTAACTTGAGGCAAGGTATCTGTTAATGTGCTAACCGACAGCAGATCGGATTCTAGCTGCTGGACTCGATCTAGTTCTGTCAACAGGATCTGCACAGCCGTTTTTAGGCTGTCCGACCAGGTTTCGACGGACCCTAGCGGCGTTTGCGACCAATCGTGCGATCTCAACAATGCACCGATCTCGCCACCACCAACAAAGAGGTTTTCAGCCCTTGCCTTGCGATGAGCAGCCCATCCTTGGCGGTGTCGCATCTCCCGTTCTAAAGCCTCAACTATTAAATCATTAAATGATTCGCTGCCTTCCTTGAATTTCCTGGCTTTTGCAAGCAAGTCAGGCGGAAAACAGATTGTTAAGGCTTCGTATTCCATAGCAATGAGTGTAACCAGATATTGATACCATTTATTGTATTCTGCCCATAAATAGTACGACTGGGTTTGGTTCCACTCTTTTATCTGCAATCAGAGGGTGAGTCTTAATATTGATAGATGAGTTAAAATTCAATCAATCACTCTAGGCAAATATTAACTATGAGATGGGAAGAAGTTTGCGAACACAAACAATTACAAGATTTACCCTTCAAAATTGAATTAAATAAATGGGGTCAAATCGTCATGAGTCCAGTCAAAATTAAACATTCTTTTTATCAAGGAAGAATCCAACGTTTATTGGAATCTTTATTAAATACAGGAGAAGTAATGCCAGAATGCGCTATTAACACATCAGACGGTGTGAAAGTTGCTGATGTTGTCTGGTGTTCAGAAGAACGATTTTCTCAAATTGAAGATGAAGTATCAGCGTCTATTGCACCAGAAATTTGTGTACAAGTCAAATCAACTGGTAATACTTTAGAAGAAATGGAATTTAAAAGAAATTTATATTTAGAAGCTCAAGCTATTGAAGTATGGTTATGTAATGAACAAGGTCAAATTAAATTCTATAATCAGCAAGGTGAATTAGGACAATCTTTGTTAGATCCTAAGTTTCCTAAACAAATTAAACGTTAATTATAGAAAAGAGGGGAGAGAGCGTAGTTTACCGCCGTAGGCATCGCCTAAATTACCTATTTTTAAAATATATATTAAAATTATTCCTAAACTCTACTTCGATGCTGAATTAAAATCATCGTTACTTGATTTAAATTATTATCTATTTCATAAATGACACGATATTAACCTTGGTAAAGGGTGAAGGTAAACAATTATTTACTTTTACCCTTAATGCTTTGCTCTTTCTAAGCAAAAAGTTTAATATCTTTATCCTTGCTTGTATAGTTAAAACGCGACAGCTTGGGCTGTACCAGTCAAATGGATTGTCGTATAAGTTTGTCTTTGCCCCTGGTTGAATTTAGGAATTACAGAAAAGAGGTTTGTTGTTGTGATTCCCTTAGTTTCAACTGGCGCTGAGTTGCTTTTTCCAAGGTTTATACGGGGTAAGATCAAGGTAAATACAGTATTGCCAGTATCTACTGTCTTACGGAGAGTTACAGTTACTAGTGTACCAATTTCTGTTTCTACACTACGGATCTGCTCAGTACCTGTAAAATTTAATGTCTGTTGCTTATCTTTATAGGTAAAAAGGGGCTTGCCAGTAAAGCTTGTCGTTGAGTAAGTAATGCTGACATTCTTCCCTTGGAACTGGTATAAGTTTGGTACTGCTTCTGAGGCTTTAGCTGATAATACAGGTATTGTTGTTAACAGCATACCTAATGTTAACGAGCCAATTAAGTTTTTTGTTTGCATATTTCAAAAAGTTATTGGTAATTTGAGAAAGATACTTATTTAAATTGGATGACAATAACAATATGTCTCAAATCAATTTTAAAAAATGATATCTCGAAAATAGTGTCAAATGGAACACATTGTAAAAGTTGTTAATATACTTACAATGATTTTCAAAATTCGGTAAAATTTTTATCTGCAAACTTTATTAAACTCAGTATATGTAATGGCGTAAATCTAGCTACCATTTCAATTAACTAAACAAATTGCTTGAGCAACTTGTTAAAGGTAGACAAACTTCCGCCACAGTGGACTAGCAACTTGAGTTAGATTTAGATTTTGAAATACCCTTTGGGGTTTTATTTTAAAATTGGAAATTTTGTATTGCTTATGAAACGGCGCTCATACATGCTTCTAGGATTTTTCCTCAGCCTTCTTTTGACTCTTGTGCCTTTGTCAGGTAATTTCACGAATGCTGCAACACCAACAGCAGTCACACCTGTCTCTGCTCTCTCATTCACACAAGGAGTGCAAAAAACGGTATTAGACAATGGTTTAACGGTGCTAACCAAAGAAGTTCATACTGCTCCAGTGGTGAGTGTGCAAGTTTGGTATAAAGTTGGTTCGCGCAACGAGGTTAAGGGAGAGAATGGTATTTCTCACCAGCTAGAACATTTGATGTTCAAAGGCACAAATGACCGTCCAGTACAGTTTGGACGGTTGTTTAGTGCCTTGGGTAGCCAGTTCAATGCTTTTACTAGTTATGACGAAACAGCTTACTTTGGCACAGTGCAGCGAGACAAATTGGAAGCACTGCTGACACTGGAAGCCGATCGCATGGAAAACTCCTTAGTTGGGACTGAACAACTTACCAGTGAAAAGCGGGTGGTAATTTCCGAGTTACAAGGGTACGAAAATTCCCCAGGCTATCGTCTGAGTCGGGCAGTGATGCGAGCTGCTTTCCCCAATCGAGCCTATGGCTTATCTGTGGGAGGCACAAAAGCCGATGTAGAGAAATTCACGGTTGAGCAAGTACGGAATTATTACCAAACCTATTACAGCCCAGAAAATGCCACATTGGTGATTACCGGGGATTTTGCCACAAAACCTGCACTCAAAGTTGTCCAAGAAACTTTTGGGAAGTTATCGCAACGAGAAAAAAAGAATCCGGTACTCCATAATGCCAGCAGAGCAATTGATAATTCCTCGGCATCTTCTTCCATTGCCGACGCTTCCCCATCTACCCCTGTTGCTAAAAAAGCGCCGATAGTCCTCAAGCAACCTGGAAGTGCAGCACTATTGCAAACGGTGTATCCTCTGCCAGATATCAAACATCCTGATGTTCCGGCAATTGATTTGATGGATGCCATTCTCACAGGTGGACGTAGTTCTCGGCTTTATCAGGCTTTGGTGGAATCTGGACTCGCTAGTTCAGTCAGTGGCGGTGCTGCCGAACTCATCGAACCGGGTTGGTATGAAATTAATGCTACAGCGGCTCCCGGTCAAGAATTGGGGAAAATTGCCCAGGTACTCCAGGAATCTTTAGCAAAATTGCAACAGCAGCCTGTTACCTCAGAAGAATTGAACCGGGCAAAGACGCAACTGCAAGCTTCTTATATTTTGGGGAACCAAGATATCACTAGTCAGGCTAATCAACTGGGATATAACCAAACGATCGCCGGGGATTATCATTTTATTGAAAAGTATCTGGCTGCGATCGCTAAAGTCACTCCTGCTCAAGTGCAGCAAGCAGCAAAAACTTACCTCAATCCGGCTCAACAAACCATCGGCTTCTTTGAGCCGACTCAACCAGATGGTAAACCAGGGAGTTCTAACGCTGGTTCTGGACGCACGGTAGAAAATTTCAGCCCTGGTAAGCCTGTAGATCCAGCAGAACTGGCAAAATATCTGCCACCTGCTACATCAGATACAGATTCTAATAAACAATCACTACCAGAAGAGTTTACCTTAAAGAATGGTTTGAAGGTTCTGCTGTTGAGCGATCGCAACCTTCCCACCATTAACCTGAGTGGACAAATTGACGCTGGTACTGAATTTGACGGCAATCAAAAAGCTGGATTAGCGAATCTAACTGCAAATAACTTAATGAATGGGACGCAGACTAAAAATGCTCTGACCCTAGCAAAAACCTTAGAAGACCTGGGAGCCGGTTTGAGCTTCAGTGCTAGCCGTGAGGGAACTAACGTTAGTGGTGAGGGACTTTCAGCAAATCTGCCAATATTGATTCAAACTCTGGCAGATGTGTTAGAAAACGCCACTTTCCCAGCCGATCAGTTAGAACTGAGTCGCCAAAGGGCACTGACAAGCCTAAAAGTCCAGCTAGATGACCCTAGAGGACTGGGACGACAAGTATTCCAGCAGGCAATTTACCCTGAAAATCATCCGTTCCACAGCTTTCCCACAGCCGAGAGTTTAAAGACCATTACTCGTGATGATTTGCTTGGTTTCTACCAGACACACTACCGACCGGATACCACGACGATCGCAATGGTTGGAGACTTCGATCGAGTTAAGGTAAAAGCTTTGCTAAATGAGGTGTTTGGTAAATGGCAAGCCACAGGTAAGCCACCTGTTCTCAAAATCCAAACCGTACCATTTCCGCAAACTTTGACACAACTAAACAAAGTAATTCCCGGTAAAGCTGAGGCTGTTACTTACATTGGCTACAACGGCATCTCTCGAAAAGATCCACGTTATTATGCGGCACTAGTGCTAAATCAAATTTTGGGTGGTGATACCTTAGCCAGCCGCCTCGGTACGGAAGTACGCGATCGCCAAGGTCTAACTTATGGTATATATAGTGGTTTTGCCGCCGGGATCAATCCGGGGCCCTTCTTGATTCAAATGCAAACTGCTCCTCTTGATGCTCAAAAAGCGATCGCCAGTACTCTCGCTTTACTAAAACAGTTGCGCGAGCAAGGAGTAACTGAGGCTGAATTTAACACAGCAAAACGCTCAATTACCAATAGCTACCCTGTGGATTTAGCTAATCCTAGTAGTGTATCAAGTATCATTTTGGATAATGCTGTCTTGGGGCTTTCACGGTCAGAAATCCGAGAGTTTCCTCAACGGATTCAAGCAGTTACTATGACTGATATGCAACAAGCAATTGAAGATTTAATTAAGCCAGAAAATCTGGTGATTGTCACCGCCGGCCCTGGAGATGCTGTAACCAAAGGCAACTAATTAGGGATTTCCAAGAAATAAATTATCCCAAAAAACGAACCACAGAGACGCAGAGAACACAGAGAGAGGAGAGATTAAGAGGATTTTTGCGTCAGTTTTGGAATATTTTTTTATTTGGAAGTCCCTTACCTCAGATAAGTAGGTCGGCGTAAATAATTATTGTTGGGATAAGGCAGGGGGCAGGGAGTAGGGGGAGAAGGAGTTTGAGCCTTATTTACTTTTCTTCACACAGTTTGGTTTTATTGCACCGACTTACTTATACGCAAGCATGAAAACCCCAACTTATTAAAGAAGTTGGGGTTTTCATTGTTCACCAATGATTTTGGGATAGTTTTGCGTAAGTCCTATAAAGTCTAAATTGAATAAGACACTGGGAAAGACTTTGCATCTTTTGGCTTTACATACACTCGCTGTAGAGGTTCTAACTCTAAGTCATTAAAGCGATCGCGTGTTAAATGCGCTGTCAATACTTGTCCATCATCGAAAGTTAATTCTACCTGAATTTCCCAACCCAAATGTATCAATCGGCTTACTGTTGCAGGTGTAGTGGTACCGTTAGCGATCTTTTCTAAAATCACATCTTGCGGACGCAAAAACACTTGTGGGTGTGGCGCATCAAACCCGCTGCTTTGAAAAATCTTCGAGGTGCTGGGTAAAACATTCACTGGGCCGATGAAGCTCATTACAAATGCCGTGGCGGGATTATCGTAAATTTCGGCTGGTGTCCCCACCTGTTCCACACGTCCTTTATTCATCACTACAACCTCATCGGAGACTTCCATTGCTTCCTCTTGGTCGTGGGTGACGAAAACTGTGGTAACATGAACTTCATCATGGAGGCGGCGTAACCATGCTCGTAAATCTTTGCGGACTTTAGCATCGAGTGCACCGAAGGGTTCATCTAGCAATAAAACTTCCGGTTCTACTGCCAATGCCCTTGCTAAAGCTACCCGTTGTCTTTGACCACCAGAAAGTTGTGATGGATAGCGATCGCCTAATCCACTCAATTGCACCAATTCGAGTAACTGTTCTACCCGCCCTTTAATCTTCTTTGGCTGTGCCTTACGAATTTCTAAGCCAAAGGCAATATTTTGTTTGACAGTCAGATGCTTGAATAAGGCATAGTGTTGAAACACAAAGCCAATATTTCGTTGTTGCACACTTTGGTATGTAGCGTCTTTACCGGTAAGCAGGATTTTACCGCTATCTGGCATCTCTAAACCTGAAATTAACCGTAATAGCGTAGATTTACCCGATCCCGATGGCCCTAGCAACGCAACTAGCGAACCACTCTTAATTTCCAGGCTGACCCGATCGACTGCCTTGAAACTCCCGAATTGTTTGGAGACGTTCTCAACTACTATACCCACTGCTGCTGTACCTCTGCAACTAAATCTACAGATCCTTGGTAGGATTACTGTGTCTTACATATACCATACATTGTTATTTATGGATGAACAAGATTTAGCTACCGCAACTGCCGCACTCGAGGAAGCTACAATCAGGAGCAAAGTGTGAGGAACCTTGGGGTTGAAGAAGTTCTCTAATCTGTTTCTGGAAGAATTGCCAAGAATCATCCAAAGATCGCGGCTTATTCTTAAGCAGGGAAAATGGCAAGAGGTTAGATACAAAAGTGAAGAACGTACCGCATCAGGAGTCTATATCCAGAAGACTTATTTCCAACTGGTGGGCTGAGGGAAGTATCACCTGGTGATATAGAGATTCTCGATCCACAACCTTACAACGATTAATACTAAGGGTAGTAATTGGGTTGGCTGACAAAAATTATACCTGTAAATTTTCCATTCTCCACTCCCCATTCGTATCGAAACATTAAGGAATATTGCATTTGTGCAGAAACCTGGAGGAAAAGCGCCAAATCACCCAAAAGACCGTGGTAGTATGCTCTCGGTAAATGTGAAGATTGGGAGAAAGACCTTTGACACTACGGGTTGCTGTTATTGGGTCAGGCCCTGCTGGTTCATCTGCCGCAGAAACACTGGCAGCCTCTGGGATTGAAACCTACCTGTTTGAGCGGAAGCTAGACAATGCAAAGCCCTGTGGGGGTGCAATTCCTCTATGTATGGTGAGTGAATTTGACTTACCACCAGAGATTATCGATCGCCGGGTACGGAAGATGAAAATGATTTCGCCTTCCAATCGCGAGGTTGATATCAATCTGATAAATGAAGATGAATATATAGGAATGTGCCGCCGGGAAGTGCTAGATGGCTTTTTGCGCGATCGCGCGGCAAAAGTCGGCGCAAATTTAATTAATGCCACTGTTCATAAACTTGATATACCAGGAAACAATACCGATCCTTATACCATTCATTACATTGACCACACAGATGGGATATCACAGGGTATTGCCAAAACTCTGAAGGTGGATTTAATTATTGGGGCGGATGGGGCTAATTCTCGCGTTGCCAAAGAAATGGACGCTGGGGATTACAATTATGCGATCGCTTTCCAAGAGCGAATTCGCTTACCCGAAGACAAAATGGCCTACTACAACGACCTCGCCGAAATGTATGTCGGTGATGACGTTTCTACCGATTTCTACGCTTGGGTTTTCCCCAAATATGACCACGTAGCAGTTGGTACTGGTACAATGCAGATCAATAAAGCCAGCATCAAACAGTTACAAGCGGGTATCCGCGCTCGTGCTTCTGAGAAGCTAGCAGGCGGTAAAATCATCAAAGTCGAAGCCCACCCTATTCCTGAACATCCCCGTCCCCGTCGTGTTGTTGGTCGCATCGCTTTGGTGGGAGATGCTGCTGGTTACGTTACCAAGTCCTCTGGTGAAGGTATTTATTTTGCCGCTAAATCTGGGCGGATGTGTGCCGAAACCATTGTAGAAGCATCTAATAGTGGTAGCCGTATTCCTACAGAAGGCGACCTCAAGGTTTACCTGAAGCGTTGGGATAAGAGATACGGACTCACTTACAAGGTGCTGGACATTCTGCAAACCGTATTCTACCGTTCTGACGCCACCCGCGAAGCTTTTGTGGAAATGTGCGATGACCTTGATGTACAACGGCTAACATTCGATAGCTATCTGTATAAAACGGTTGTCCCAGCTAATCCCATCACCCAATTGAAAATTACTGCCAAAACGATTGGTAGTCTAATTCGCGGTAATGCTCTTGCACCTTAATTGAGTGCAAAGGACTGGGACTTGCAACAAATAAATCACCAATTTTGTGGGGTGGACATCTTGCACGCTTATTAATCAAAGCGGGTGAGACGCCCACTCCACAATATATATCAATACACCCCTTTAACTACCGTATTTCAGGTAAAAATAATTCTGGAAAATCACGTCTGGGTCATACTTGCGCTTGAGGGCGAAAAATTTAGTAGCTTGTGGATAAGCTCTATGAAATTGTTCCGGTGTGGCATGAAGACGATAGGGAAGATAGTATTTACCACCGACTGCTAGGGCTGCCTCAATCAGTTTTTGGGTCATTAGCTGCATTTTTGCCTCCCCCTCTGGAGTGCGTTGCTGATGAAACAGCATCACCAATCCAAAAACTTCCCGATCGGCATATCTGAGAAAACTGTCGTTATCTTGGTGAACATTTCGTACCGTGACATTGAGCAAATCCCCTTCGTTCTGGGGAATAATGACGCGACACTTCTCTAAAAACGCTTCCAGAGATTTAGGAGGAATAAAGTACTCATGCAGGATATCAGTCTCTGCCTGGTGACGATTTTCAAATAAGGTGGAGGGACGGTTAAGAATCTGGTTTCTCAAAACCCGGTTTCCGGCTTCTCCCCCAACGATTTTTTCTAATTGCCAGCGCAAGTTTTTACCATAGTCACTGCCAATGCTGCCACGGAAAACCGTCCGAGTTAATCCAGAATCTGGCTGTTTTTCTAAAGCGATAATAGCCTGAGTTGCTTGGGGAATTTTGCGGTAAGTGGTGAGAATAGCTTCTTGTAAAAAGCTTTCCGGTGCAACAGAAAGTCTACCGTATGCCATACCAATATTGGCTGCACCATCTACCCGTTGCCGATAGGTATCAATATAGTTCTCGCTCTTAATCACGAACCGTTCAGCTATATACGTCTCATTAGGTACTACTCTCAAATCCACGTCAAGAACGATCCCGAATAGTCCGTAACCACCTAAAACCAGAGAAAATAACTCTGGGTTTTCCTGTCTGGAACAGTTTACAATCTTGCCACTTGCCAGCATTAACCGGAAACCTTCAACCGTGCTAGCAAAGGGAGGATTATTATGTTGCCAGCCATGAGCATTGGCACTCATCGTGCCGCCGACAGAAAAATCGTTGTTGGACTGCATGACGGCGACAGAATAGCCACGTTCATTTAGGTAAGGAATAAGATCAGACCATTTAGCTCCTGATTGTACCGTCAGAATTTTAGTTGCCGGATTGAATTGCATCCGGTTGAAGTTAAGCATCCCCAGTGAGATGCCTTTAGCATACAGCGTGTGACCACCCATAGTATGGCGTGAACCTGCGATCGCTACTTTCTTACCTTGACGTAAGGCATCTCTAAGTACAGACTGTAATATCACCTCAGTAACTCCAGGCTGACTCTTAACCTGCTTAATTGTCACCTGTGTCTGATTCAGGTGACTGGCATCATCAACCGTACCAGGAGGCAGAGGTTGACGATCGTCGCGATCGCTCCAAGCTGTTAAAGTTAGGTGAGCAACAGGTCTGGCAATGACTGTCAGGGCAATAGCGGTAACTGCCACAAGGACAAGCAGGATAATCTTCAGCCTGTTTTTTAACGATTTACTCCGGTAGGAACGCTGCATAACCTGGATTGAAGGGGCAAAATAGAAAACATGACGATTGAACCCGATTCCTCTAATCTACCAACCCCAAAACCAGTTCCCGAAAACGACTTGCAACCGGATGACTTTGACGGTAGTTCAACTGAGAAAAACTTAACTTCAGAAGTACTAGCGGCGATCGCATCTTTAAAATCTCCGCAACATACAACTGCTTTACAACAAGCCCGTTCTGACTTCAAGGAACCCATTACCAAGCAATTCACAGTTAAGCCAAGGGCATTGCTGATTACTCTAATAGCGATCGCCATCACCTTCATTGGAATTATCCTTAATAACTGGATCGTTGGCATTATCGGAACGCTGATGGCTTTGCTATTATCCCTCGCGATATTATTGCCTTGGTTACAAGAAGTTTTAGACGAGTGGTTTTCACCCCAAGAACGCACCCTGTTTGTTGCCTTTTTGGGACTAATAGTAGCTATCATCGGCACGATCAGATTCACAGGTGTAGGCGATCGCTTACTGCTTTTAGGACGCCAGATTAACTGGGAAACTGCTGGTAGCCTAGCAGAATGGTTTGGCGCTTTGGGGCAAATTCTGATTGCGATCATCGCTGTTTACGTAGCATGGCGACAATATGTCATTTCTAAAGACTTGACAATTCAGCAGAATATGCTGACAGTTCAGCAAAATATTATCACCCAGCAACAAACGATTGATTCCTACTTCCAAGGCGTTTCCGACTTAGTATTAGATGAAGAAGGATTATTAGAAGATTGGCCCCAAGAAAGAGCGATCGCTGAAGGACGCACTGCGGCAATTTTAAGTAGTGTCGATGGTAGTGGGAAAGCGAAAATTCTCCGTTTTTTGTCACGTTCAAAGTTGCTGTCACCCCTAAAACGCGATCGCTTATTAGGTCGAGCCATTCTCGACGGTACTGGCGGATATGCAGAAGACCGTCTCGAAGGTGTGCGCGTCATCGATTTAGGTGTAATGCTAGCCGCAGCAGACCTTTCTGGTACTGATTTGCGTTGGACTGACCTCAGCGAAGCTAATCTTGTCCGTGCCAATTTGAGCGGTTGTGATTTAGTAAAAGCCAACCTCTCCCGCACAATTTTATATGGTGCTAATCTCAATGGTGCCGACATCAACGGGATTCGCCTATTCTACGGTGTAGTAGATAAAGCATCACCCCGCAGTCGCACTGAACCACCAGATTATCAAATCGGCGAACAAACTGGCGCTGTGGTAGAAAATGCCGATTTCAGCAATGTGCAACGGATGTCTGAGTCTACACGTAACTACTGTTGCACTTGGGGTGGCGAAAAAACTAGAGGTACTATTCCTGGTGGTTGTGAAGGCATTCCTAATAAATTGGGAAGATAGTTATAAAACTAGATAAAAAATTAGTTAGCCGCATTAAAAATCTGTTGTGCAGTTAAATTTAATTGGGGAAAAGTAGGTGATGAAATCGTGGTGTTACCTTGAAACGCTGTCATTTGATATTCACCATCAACTAATTCGCATACAAAAATAGTGGGTTGTTTGGGATTGCCGATAAACTTTCTTGCACCCAATGCAGCATAATCAGCAATCCAATATTCGGGAATGCCCATTTCTTCTCTTCGAGACGCTACGCGAGCATAATCTCCAAATTTATTGTAGTAATCATCTCGCCAGTTAGTTGAAACAACTTCAATAACTATTGGAACCGATGCTGCTTGGCTTACTGTTGACTGTTTTTGAAAAAGCGGTTCATTGTCGAGATTATCAAGATTTAGCAGCAACACATCAGGCGAATAAGCAGATTCGGCAGAAGGAGTTTTGACCAATGCGGTTTTGGGTATAGTGTAGGGAAGATTCAGGCGATCAAACTCGACAGTTAGCTTATGGGCTATAAATCCTACAACTTTTTCATGCGAACCGGTCGGAGGCGGCATTTCAATAATTACTCCTTTGTGCAATTCATAGCGTTTTCCATCGTTGGGATACCACTCAATAAATTCATTGAAAGGGAGTAATTTGGGTAACGCTTGGGTCATAATCCTACCTCTATAACAGAGAGCGCTGAGAAAAAAACAAGAGATTTTACGACATCCTTAAGCGAAGGAAATATAAGTCTTTCAGGAATTGGAGCTAGTGGCTTTAGTTCCTTCCAAATGAAAGGAATTTTTCATCATAATGTTGTCATACAGCCCAGTAATTCTCGCCTTCAGGTAGAGTGAGAATTTCAACACCATCTTCCGTTACAGCTAAGGTATGCTCGCATTGAGCAGAAAGCTGGCGATCGCGCGTTACCGCAGTCCACTTATCGCCCAGAACCTCGACTTCGTAAGTGCCTTCATTAATCATTGGCTCAATGGTAAAAACCATCCCTGGTCTGAGGCGTTTGCCCTTACCCCGTGTGCCATAGTGGGGAACATCCGGCGCAGTGTGGAAAATATTACTGATGCCGTGTCCAACAAAATCTCGCACGACAGAAAAGCCTTGTCCTTCAGCATACTCTTGAATAGCTGCACCAATATCGCCAATCCGTCCCCCAGGTTTAACTTCAGCAATCCCCAGGCGCAAACACTCTTCTGTCACCTCTACCAGCTTTCTCGTTTTTGGAGAAGGTGTACCAACAAAGAATGTCTTGGATGTATCGCCGTGATAACCTTCAACAATCGGCGTTACATCAATATTAATAATGTCACCATCTTTGAGAATTTGCTTGGCGTTAGGAATGCCGTGACAAATTACCTCATTGACACTAGTGCAAATCGATTTAGGATAACCCTTATAACCAAGGGGTGCGCTTTTTGCTCCATGAGCTTGCGTCCAACGTTCGGCTTCATCATTTAGTTCGAGAGTGCTAACCCCTGGCTTTACAAACGGTTCTAGATGCTGAAGGAGTTTAGCTGCCAAACGCCCAGCTTGACGCATTTTGTCTAATTCTCGTTGGGATAAAATAACAATTAGTTCGGTTTTCATTAACTTTTATCTAGATATCTTTCATAAACATAGTTAGCCCTGTCTGTGCAGCTCTTTGTGCAGCATCAGCAACCTTGAGGGTATACAAGCTCTCCTCCGGGGTAACGTACAAAGGAGTCCCATCAAAAAGATGGTCTAACACCATACTCGTGTCTTTGGCGAACAAACCCCGGCGAGGGCCAACCTCTATAGATGTTGTTTCCCCCGGCTGGACAAATATTCCGGTGTCGCCATCAAAAATTAAACCACCTTTTTCACCGTGAACTTCAAACTTGCGTTCTGATTGCCAAATACTTTCGCCTTTGCCGTATACTACTTGGGCTAAAAGTCCACTGTCAAAGCAGAGTTGACTAGTACACAAGCAGGTTTGGTAGTATTCCGGTTCTATTTCCCAATATCGCTGGTGACAGTTAACAGTAAATACTGTACCAAATAAATTGATGAGGCGATGTATGCGAGACAGGGCACCAATTAAGGGAAAGCCGAACAACTCGTGGTTATAAGTCCATTTACGAGGTGCGGGATTTTGGGGATTGATGGTGCTGTAGCGAACATAAAACACTTCACCAACTTTGGCTAAGTTTTGCTTCAAGGCTTGATGCAAACCACCCAAAAGTTCTAGATGTTCCACGTGCAAGAGTTTTTTTTGTGCTTTGGCTAAAGCAATCAGTTCCTCTGCTTCGACTACATCCAACGAAAGGGGATACTCTATAATTACGTGTTTGCCATTGTTAAGGGCTGCACGAGCGATCGCACCATGATCTCGATTAATAGTGGAGATCGCTACTAGGTCTATATCTTCACGCTCTACTAGCTCTTGCCAAGTACTCAAGACTTCAATTTGGTACTCTCTGGCAAAGGTTTCGGTTTTTTCTCTTGTATGACCAACAACTGCGACTATGTGCGATCGCTCATCATGGAGCAATGCCTCAGCCCGAAACTTTGCCACATACCCAGTACCTACCAAACCTACACGCACTCTTGCTTTTTCCAAAGCTGCTTCTGAATTATACACGATCCTTATTTGTTCTGTTTTTGATCTTCCTACGCTTCTAGTGGTGAGATTCTCTCTTCATAGGAGTTCACCAGTCTAGACTCTACACCATTCCTCTTACCCCCTCAAGGATAAATCAGACTTTAGTTGAAGCTATATAATTACGTTTAACTCAAAAAGGAAGACTTCAAAAGAAAGTCCCCTTTTAGTCGATAACGTCAGAAATTTGTGAATATAATGAGCAAAAATTGACAAAATAAAAGTTACATTTCTACTGTACTGTTATGTTTCTTTCATTTCTAACGGGCGTATTTAATCAGATTAGAAAATGAAACAGCCCTACGAACCTTTTCTACGTAAGTTTTACAAAATACAGGGAACATTAACCTTACTCATGTTTACTTTTCGATCATATAATTTTTTCTAATCACAACCTGAGTTGAGTCGAAAATAATATAAAGAAAACTTATCGGGATTAAGTAACTAAATTTCATTACTAATCGGGTTCAATTTCCAGGTACATCGTTTAGTTTTTCTCGTAGTATCAGAATTGAAGCAAATTTAAACCAACGGCTAATTCTACAGAACAGCCGTGACCTTTGCCTTAAGATAACTTATACTGCCGTTTGCAAAAGAGAGGATTACTCAATGCCAACTTATAAAGTGACACTAGTCAACGAAGCCGAAGGTCTGAACCAAACACTTGACGTTGATGATGATGTCTATATTCTAGATGCTGCCGAAGAAGCTGGTCTTGACTTGCCCTACTCTTGCCGCGCTGGTGCTTGCTCGACCTGTGCAGGTAAAATCACCAAGGGTACTGTCGATCAGAGTGACCAGTCATTCTTAGATGATGAACAAATAGAAAAAGGATATGTACTGACTTGTGTTGCTTACCCAACCTCTGACGTAACAATCGAAACTCACAAAGAAGAAGAACTTTACTAAGAGTTAAGCGACTCAACCATAAACCTCTTGCAAGAGTTACTAATTTTGACAAAATGGAAGCAGGGCATCTAGAATTTATACCCTTGTAATGCCGTGCGTACCTGTGAAAGCGACTTTGAAAAAAAGTCTAGTTTTGTCTTGAGCAGAAACACAGTAAATGTTGTGTTCCTGCTTATTTTTTTGCCTTTTCTTAACTCCCGACTCCTAGCTCAAGATGCAACTTGAATGCCAATTAGCTTAAAGCTTAGTCTCTTTTTTGAGAATTTGAATCTGAGTACCAGGATAGTAAAATTGGAGAATTTTTGGACTTGACCAACCTAGTTTTGCTAAATTTTGAGCGCCAGTTTGACTCAAGCCGACTCCATGTCCTAATCCACCACCAATAAAAGCGTATCCCCAGAGTTCCGGTTTGCCTTTGTTCAGTGGTTCTATGTAAAAAAGCGTACTTATCGGGGCGGCAAAAGCACTGCGAACTTCGTCTTTGTGCAAAATAAAGGTGCTGCGATCGGTTTTGACTGCAAGTTCAAGGATACGTCCACTCTGGCTTCGCTTCACTACTGCCATAGCCTGAATTGTCTTAAATTTGGCATAAGGACTGTTTTTCACCTGTAAAAATTTCTGCAAGTCCTTGATAATATCCTTTAAAGGGGTTTCCTTATGCCAACGAAACATATCCCACTTGCTTTCATTAAATCCTTGTTGCGTATTAATAAATTTTTGGAAGTTTTTTTCATCTGCTAAACTCTGCTTAGACAAGTCCCAAAAATTAGTCGGAGCATCCAATACAGGGCGCAGATAGGGACGATCGTCGCCATTCCAGACATCGCTAAAGGAAGCGGTGACGCCACCAGTGGTAGAAGAATACAGGGCGTCTACGAGTTCATTTTTATAAGTTAGTACTTTACCCCTAGTTGAAGCGATCGCTTGGTCTGTTTTGGCAGCTGCTCCCTTCAACCCATAATAAACTTGGCAATGAGTATCAGCACACAACTGATAGTTATCTGCGGCAAACCTACGTAAATTTCTCAAGGCATAAGTCCGGGCGAGAATTGCTTGAGCCTCTAGCGCTGCTGTTGGTGCATCTGTTCCTATTTCGTAAGGCACAACCCCACGCAAATAAGTTTCTAACGGTACTTGATTAACTAGAGTGTATGTGCCATAAGAATTTGGCTGCAAATTCATTCGACCGGCATAAAGACGAGCAAACTCTTGTTTTTCGCTTTTATTTACCCGAATCAAATTTTTATCAGTGCTAATTTCCAAATCATTCGGGCTATAGCGATTACCATTCACCACCCAGCTCACTCGCGGCACTTGTTTCAAAATTTTAGTATCAAGATATACTTTCTCTTGAGTAGATGCTTGGATGTTCTGCAATAGCAAGCGTCGCAGTAAAGGAGTGCTGTAAACATCTCGTTTTGCCCAAACCTGCCAGCGTTCTGGCTGGGCTATTTCCACTTCCATTCCTTGAGAACGCCATTTCTTAGCACTGTCTTCCGCAGTTTCAAAAGTGCGGTATGTGCCCAAAACTACTACTTCTTCGATTGCTGACTGGGGTAAAGCTTGCATGACTGTTTCCAGCTTTACAGGATTCTTAGTAAACAGGATTTGCTGCTTATTGCCCGCTTGAAATTTTAGCTTTAAGCGATCGCCTTTTATGGGTTCCAGTTGCAGCTTGGCTGTGGCTTCGGCGCCAAATCGCTGCACAATCCCAATTTTCAGTTCTATATCCTGGATGTTGCTCTCAGGTCCTGATGCAGCAGTCAGTCCCAATAGACAAAATGTTGTAAGCACAATGTGGGGAAAACGCCAAAACGAAAATTTCATGGCTACCTGATAAGGAAGCGATAGCGAATACTCAAGCGTCTTCTGCCCCTGAATGCGTCGTTGGAGCTGATTTTCCAATTGCTTTGTAGTGCGGTTTTTTTGTCGCATGAATGCTCCAATGATACCATTACCAATTTTGCCCTAAATGCTAGTTGCAAAACGAAGTCATAATGACTATGATTTATATAGAGACAAAAAACAGAACTAGTTGGATAAACTCTTTATGGTTAGAGTCCAAGAAATTCCATTAAATCAGATAAAACGGCCATTGCCCCGTACAAACGATCCAAATAAAGTACAAGCCTTAATGGAATCGATTGCGGAAATTGGGCAGCAAGAACCTATTGATGTCCTAGAAGTAGATGGACAATATTATGGTTTTTCTGGTTGCCATCGGTATGAAGCTTGCCAGCGCTTAGGCAAAGAAACCGTTTTAGCCAGAGTCCGTAAAGCACCCCGTAGCGTTTTGAAGATGCACTTGGCATAGAAAATGGGAGTGGGGAGATAAGGGGACAAAGGGACAAGGGGACAAGGAGAATAATTAATGCCCAATCCCCAATTCCCAGTCCCCCATTACATATAACCTAATTAGGAGAAAATTATGTCATCGAAAGTAACAGTCAAAAATGTAAATATCGGCATTAACGAGGCGAGTAGGGCTAAAATTGCCGATGGTTTATCTCACCTGTTGGCTGACACTTATACACTGTATCTGAAAACTCATAACTTCCATTGGAATGTAACGGGGCCGATGTTTCAAACATTGCATTTGATGTTTGAGACCCAGTATACAGAATTAGCCTTAGCAGTTGATCTAATAGCCGAGAGAATTAGAGCACTTGGCTATCCCGCACCAGGAACCTACAGCGAATACGGCAAACTGAGTTCGATTCCAGAAACTCCTGGAGTTCCTAAAGCTGTGGAGATGATTCGCGAACTTGTGGAAGGACAAGAAGCGGTAGTCAGAACTGCACGATCTATTTTCCCGGTGATAGAGGAAGTTAACGACGAACCTACGGCTGATTTATTGACTCAGCGGATGCAAGTACACGAAAAGACAGCTTGGATGTTGAGAAGTTTACTGGAAGAATAGGGAATAGGGGATAGGGAATAGGGGATAGAGAAAAACTTAATCACCAATGCCCAATTCCCAATGCCCCATGCCCAATACCCAATGCCTAATATTAATTTCACCCAGAAGTTGCAAGATTTAATGCAACAGGTGGGTATTTCTAGTTTTAAAGCACTAAGTCGCGCTGCTGGTGTCTCAGAGCGTCAACTTTTGCGCTTACGCCAAGGAAAGCTAGAGCAGATGCGGGTAGATGTGCTGCTCAAGCTGTCGCCAGTGCTACAGATTTCATTAAAGGAATTAATCGCAACTTTTTCAAACGTAGAGTTACTACAAGAGAAAGCAGCGCCGAATCAGGAATTGTTACAAGAAATTACAGATTTAAGAAAAGAGTATCAGCGATCGCAACTTCAATTAGAACAGCAGCGAGAGATATTACTACAAGAACTCCAGCAGTCGAGTTTGCAACTGCTGGAGTCTTTATTATTGCAATGGCCCACAGCAGCACAGAAAGCGCAAGAGAATCCCCAGCTAGCAGCAGTCAAAATAGTACCGTTGGTGCAGAAACCCCTGGAAAAGCTTTTACAGGCGTGGGGAGTGGAAGCAATCGCACCTGTAGGAGCAGAATTACCTTACGATCCCCAACTGCACCAATTGCTGGAGGGAACTGCACAACCTGGAGAAACAGTCAAAGTACGCTACACTGGCTACCTTCAAGGTGAAAAGCTGCTTTACAGAGCCAAAGTGAGTCCTGTTTGAGGGAATGAGGAGTACAGACGCGATTAATCGCGTCTCTACAGGAGTTAGGAGTAATAAATTCATAACTCTTTACTTTTTGTATTGTCTGTCGAGAAATGACAGATATTGGGAATACTAAAATAGCAGAGGCGATCGCCTTGAGAAAACTTCTTTTAAAGCCTTGGTGTCGGTTCTAGCTTGCTTGGTGCTGTTGAAACCTAAATTTTTGGCTCTAGAGCGGTAGTCCAGAGGTAAATTATTTCAATTATGTAAGTAATTGGACATAAATAAACGTAGATCCTAGTTACGATCGTAAGTACTTAGGGAGAAGAACGTTGCTGCTAGAATCGGTTTAGTTACGCGAGCGCTGCGACTGGTTAAATTTTGAATTGCTTAATGACAGCTATTATCATGAGATTTATTGGAGAATTTCAGTTTTGCAAAAATCTTTGGTAAATAATCTGAAAAGCAGTAACTTCAGCTTGTATGTAAGTAAGTCTAAATCCATAAGATGCAAGTAAGTCGGCGTTAAAAAATCAACATACATGATAAAAAATCAAATCAACGAACGGCTTATAAATTGGTCATTTTAACATTTTTACAAAACTAAATATACCAGTTGTTTATTATTTAGCCGACTTACTTAGCTGGTTGATTTATAATTGGTCTATTTTTAGTAAAAAAACTATACTTAATTAAGCTAATGATTTTTTAAAATTACAAAAAAATAGATTCAATTTTTTATAATTAATATTTATCTATCCCGATAAATTATCAATGATTACTGAATATTTAATCTTAAATTTTATTTTACAAGCATTTTTAAATGCTCTATAATAGCGAAATCAGAACATTATTTACACAAGTCAGAGTATCATAATTATGATAGAACAAGTAAAAGTTATTAAGCTCAGTGGTAATTTGAACGCCACAACTTCACAAGACTTTCGGCAAAAAATCACTGAGATTCTAGAAAGTGGTGCGAAAATTGTATTAGTTGATTTTAAAGATGTAACGTTTATGGATAGTTCAGGTTTGGGAGCTTTAGTATTAGCTTTTAAAACTTTGCGATCTGCGGATACTAAGCTTGTTCTCTGCTCAATTAATGAGCAAGTCAGGATATTATTTGAACTGACTAATATGGATAAAGTATTTGAAATCTTTCCAAGTCAAGATGCATTTAATCAGGTTTTAGTCTCTAATACATAATTAATCAAATTTCATTTGCAAAATAGATAAATCATCATCAAAAGCATCTTTGGAGTTGAGAGCTATTAAATAACTGAGTACGCGATCGAGTTGGCTATCAACAGGATCTTGTAAGCTAACTAGTAGCTGAATAAAAGCATCTA
This sequence comes from Nostoc sp., assembly GCF_036917415.1. Classification (GTDB taxonomy): domain Bacteria; phylum Cyanobacteriota; class Cyanobacteriia; order Cyanobacteriales; family Nostocaceae; genus Nostoc. The sequence goes on from NZ_JBALDJ010000092.1 coordinate 41,710, forward strand.
AACTCCAAAGTGTGCCGTCTGATTTAGTTATTTCATAAGCGCCATCACTAAAAATATAAAGGGTACTGAATTTTTCGATATTGCAAAACCCATCAACATATTTTGCCTCTGGAAACATACCAACTGGCATACCAGGGGTTTTCAATAGTTTAACTTCAGACTTTCTTGGAGATATACCAGTTACTAAAACTGCTGGTGGATGACCTGCACTAGCATAAATTAACTGGCGGTTGATTCGGTTGTAAACTCCATACCAAATCGTAAAGTATTTATCATTTTGATAGTTCATCTGAAAAGTATCATTTAAAGCCTTTAATACATCACTAGGTTGATAGTAATCAAGACTTTTGAGCGCACGAGAACGCAGCAGATTCAGCACTGAAACAGAGGGAAGAGTAGCTTTGAGTCCATGTCCGGCAGTATCGAGTAAGTAAATTGCCAGATAGTCATTATCGAGCCAATAGTAATCAAAACAGTCACCGCCAAGTTGTCGTGAGGGAATGAATCGGAAATTTATATTGAAGGGTTCAGTCATAGAAAGAGGTAGCAGCGATCGCACATATTCTGCTGCTTCTGACATTTCTGATTCTAGAAGCAACTTTTGAGCCTGCAAATCTCTACTCAACTGATGCAGGCGTAATCCTGCTCTTACCCGTGCTTGTAATTCATTATGCTCAATAGGTTTAGAGATAAAATCATCAGCACCAGCATCTAGACCTTTGACGCAATCGGCAACGGAATCTAAGGATGTTAATAAAATAAAAAATGTGGTAGAAAATTTGGGGTCTGCCTTAATGTGGTGACAAACTTCCAGACCATTCAACCCCGGCATGATCCAATCACAAATAATTAGTGCTGGACGATAAGCTAGTGCCTTTTCTATTCCTTCCTCGCCGCTACTGGCAGTAACTACTTCATAACCTTGTTTTTCCAACATCCTTTTCAGGAGTATTTTTATTGAATAATCGTCATCAATTATTAGTATTTGAAACATATAAATTTATTGAAAACACTTATTAATAATTTTTTGTCAAAATAGAAAATAAAAATATGTATCAATACAGAGATGCTGCTATAGCGCTTATCTTACCCTGCGGGTACTGCTTTTCCCTTGGCGTTAGCCTCTCCCTTTGGGAGAAGGGGAGACGCTAGCGCAAACGGAGAACTCGTAGAGTAGCTGCTACGCATCTATGTATGCAATAGACTTTGACTCCTATCTCCTAAAAAGATAGAGTACACTCCCTTGTAGCAACAGGCGTAAAGAGTTAAGGATTTGGTCTTTATTAGACTCAAATGAGAAGCACTATAACTCATTTCTATTTACTCATCGAATTTACGACTGTTTAAAAGTCATAAAATATTATGGCGCTCCCAAAGGATTTAGCCATAAAAGAATGTTGCTTTTTAACTGGTTTAAGTCGCGGTATGCTTCTTGTTTGAACCATTGCCCTAAAGCGTCAAAGGGGGTAAAAGATGTTCCCGTTTGCCATTTAATATCTTGACCTAAAGGTGTTGTATGATTTCCTGGTAACGTTTGCGCTGTCACCATCTCATCAAAACGTTCTTGTAAGATTTTGGTTAAAGCTGCCGATTGATCGATGGTGTCATTACTAAATTTTATTAATAAATTGCGCCGGATATTGTAACTTTCTTGGACAAGTTTGTTAGTTTCCAACGGCGAGGGGGTAAATTCGATCGCAAAAGTAGAATTGAACTGCTCTACTAGAGGGATAGCTTCTTTCGCGGCGTAGTTGTTGAAGGATATTAAAATATTGCCTGCACGTTCTACTTTAAAAAGACTACCAATCAGCAAGTGGAGTTTACAGCCCATACTGTGTCCAACGCCGTAGATAGGGAAGTAAAGCTTGCGTAATGCCCCAGAATCATGCAATCGTTCGAGGGTGCGGTCAAAGTTTAACAGCACGGATTTTGCGATCGCAGTATGATCCAGTGTATTGACAAAAGGCGTAGCAATTACAACATAGCCTTTACTTGCCAGTTGTTCGAGTAACCAGCGATAAGTGATGTGCGGTGCAGTGGCGACAAATGCACCTCCTAAAAAATGAACGATACCTATGGGATTTTGGGGAATGATTACCCAGTTCCCTCTAATTTCTTTCCAGTCCATGCGGATAAGCGATCGCTTTACGATTATTCTTTATGTTAGACCGGAGATCGCAACCGTGGGAAGGATTATGGAAAAAGCCATTGAAAATATCCTACTAGTAGATTGGAAGTCAACTCACCCAGTAGTGTCTATGGACTTATCGGCAGCACCTACGCTTTCTCCAACTCTTACTGAATTCTGAGTGAATTCAGGAGTGCTTTCTCAATTACCATTACAAAACTTAATTACGAATTACGAATTACGAATTATCTTAACGTTGAGTCTGTAATCTTTTCATCTCGTATTGCACATCTAATGCAATTTGTAATGCTTCATTGAGTAACCTTCCATGCTCAGTAGCCTCCTCTGTTACTTGCATAGCTGTTAAAGTTGCTAAATTGTTGACAAATAGTTCTGTATTACTCAAGATAAAATTCTTATTCTCTCTTAAAATTCTTTCTGTCTTCAAAGCGCGAACTAAATCAGCTTTGGTGAGTTTAAGTGCTTCGAGCACAGCCTCTCTTTCCTTTATAGTCACTTCTGGATTACCAGCTTCTTCTATTTGGTCATTGATATCTATAACTCTAATAACAGTATTATATCTATTAACCTCCTTTAATAGGATTTGTAGAGATTTTGTCATATTAGCTTTAACAATTTTACTTCTATTTTTCCAGATTAAATATAAGATAGTTTGTGTCAGACCACCAATCCAAAGACCTAAGAAAATTAATAATATCCAAGATGGGATTGTTATCCATGTAACAAACATTTTAATAATCACATCAAAAAAAATATAGACAAAAATAAATGTAGAAAATCCAATAAAAACTACAGTTGCTCCTTCAGAGCTTTTAAGCTTTTGTATATATATGTTTGCTAATCTCTTGAGAGGATTTGTAATGATTAAAAGTTCCCCATTGACAGGTAAATTAGTCAGCTTTTGCAGATCGTTATGACTAATTTCTAAGTCCTGTAAATCATTCCGCACAGCTTTTAAACCCTTGCCAGAATAGTTATTTAATCTAATATAGCAATCAAATTTCTAGAATGCTGGCATTTTGTCTAAATTTTTTCAGGCAAGTTAATATTTATAGGCAATATCAAAAAGTTTTGTACAATATGATACTTTATAAACTCCTGCTAGGAGACATTAAAAATAAGAAAGGTGAGCAATGCTCACCTATTCTGTTTTATTCACTAATTAGCTTTTAGGAAGGTTTTCACAGGCTATGCCGTCGTGATCGCGGTCTAGGTCAAATGGATCGTTGGGATACTTATTGAAGATTTCTTGAGCCTCCGGTTGGGTGTTGAAGTCGGGACAGTTATAGTTTTTGGGCAAGTTACTCGGATTAACCGGAGAAGGTGAATATGTAGGTTGACTGCTGCGCTTACCTCGTCGGAAATCCCAAGGCATTACTGGATTTTGCTGGTTCCAAAAACCTAATTTCTGTATCTTGGCATACTCTTCAGCTTGAAGATACTGTTTTTTGTTAGAAGCGCAATTATTTAGATATTGCAGATAAACCACAGCATTTCCCTCTTGAACCATCTGTATATTCACTGATTGACCAGCAACAAAAACTTCAGCTACAGTCCGATTATAGCGATCGCGTCCCGTTTCTTGCAATTCGATTTTTTGACCAGGAGGTGAAAGTTCTGACAATCTATTTGTTGCTTGTTGTCCCCAAAACTGTTTTCCTTCTGGTGCGTCAATACAGGCTAACCGCACTTCGGTTTTTTTGCCATTTTTGTTAATCAAAATTGAGTCACCATCAGTAATCCGCTCTACTGAATAAAATGGTTTTGCTTCAGCAACTAATAAATTTGGAGTTACAGAAGATTGAGTCGTCAAAAATGACGAGGTGATTTTATCTTTAGATGCTACTAAACCAAGAGTAGATAGCGCTGCAATAGCAAAAATTGTTTTTAAAATAACTGATTTCATTGGTATGACCTGCAACGAGTTGTTCGATTTCAATTAGACAACACAGCCTATACCCGAAAGCAACACCACAAAATAAATAGCTAATTATTCTGAAAATACTCATAATATCAGCCTTTTGTAACTTCGGGGTAGTCAAATAACTTGAGGTATCCTGAATTTCTTTATGAAAAATTTACACATAGAGGTTTATCAAGAATGACAAAGAGGAGTTACGGGGATTCACAACAAGAACGAGCAAGGCGCTTACTAGAGGATTTACTCAACTATGCAAACGATGAGCCGAAAGTAAAGTTGAGTGAAAAACTCACAGTCAATTGGGCAAAGAACAAACCAGAACTTGCTGTTAGGTGTACTGTAGAGTCATTAATTGAACTAATTAAAGCTGATGGATACCAAGAAATACTTAATAAACCGAAGATTGAAAACGCGATTGACTTTTTTGAAACCTATTTAGAAATCCTCACCAACTTTTCTCAACAAGGTGTGGGAGATAGGCAATTTGTTTTCACACTTTGGGATACCGACAAGGAGAATAATTTAAATCAGTTTGATGAAATATGTAAAGATAAACATTCTGAAAAATTGCCAAATCGAAGAGCAATGTCTAATAGTCACCTTCAAGCAGAAGGAGAAATACAGTCAAATCCTGATAATTTAGGAACGGGTATCATTAGCAGCGATCCATCTCCTAAAAATATGCGAAATAAATTAGAAGAACTGAGAAAGAAATGCCAAAATCTTGAGGATACTAATCAAGACCTCAATAAACGAATAAAAACAACTACATCTCATCTTACAATTACCCTAAATTTATTAGCACTTTTTGCAATACCAATAGCAATAGATAGTAAGGCTGTATATGATTATTTAAATTATATTCACCCAACAAATAATTCTTCTGTTTCAGATACAAATAATTCTGGTATTAATACATCTACAGGCGACTTACCTGATTTATCAAGACAGACAAATACAGCTTCTTCTACTACCGAAAAGCAAAAAAACAATTCCGAGTCTAAAGCAGGAGAAAAGTCGCAGTGTCCTTAATATTTAAATATTTATAACAATTCTTAATCATTGATAAACAAGATCCCCAACTTTTTTAATAAGTCGGGGATCTGCGGGTTGCAATTCTCGCAAATTAAATAGGATTGCTATATGATTGATTAAGTGATTGTTTGTATTGCATCCCATTAGTTACATTAATTTCGCTTTGGAGAAGATTGTTTCTGTTTTGAAACGCCACGCTGAGGGTTTAAAAATGGGGGGATAGGACACTCTAGCGTCATGGCGATCGCTTTGAGTAAATCCGCTTCTGAATGAGTAACTTGGTTATCTAATAGTACCGTGTGGGCGCAAGCATCAACAATAGCCTGTTTGAGTTTGGGAGTGGCAAAACGCAGACGCTCAAGACTTTTTTTGAGTTCAGTAAAATTACAGCTTAGTGGTTTTTCTGGTTTTTCTTGCTCTCCGGCTTTGGGAAGTCGAAAAACTCCAGAACGAAAAGCATAGGCGATGTCTTCAGTAGACGCATCAGGTTGGGAGTGTCCGACACGGGCAATTACGGACAGTACTAATAGACTATCTGGCCAAATCTGTTCGATGGAGGTGAATTTTACGGTTGTAGTAGATGTGGGATTTATACTAGGTTGAAGACGATGCCACAGTATTAACTGCAACACAAAATGCCACAGCGATAAACTTCCGGTGGCTACAACTAAACCGTGGACGCATTTGCACACTCTTTGGCATTCTTTGGCAGAGTTTTGGCGCAATATAGGCACTGCCAAATCCACAAGTGGTAAGCGAATTCTGGGATCTAACTGGCTTATTTCGCTACTTAGTTCCAAGGTTTTCTCTACCAAATCAGCAGGCTGCACCTCGCGTAACCAAGCAATTTGACGTTCTTGAATTTGGAGATTTTCCGTATCTAACGCTAGCGCCAAAGCGATCGCCATTTCCTCAACAATATTTAATAGTTGTCGCCCTTGTTCATCGGCTATTTCTGGTAGCAGGAGTCTTTCTCCTAACTCTTGGGCAATTACGCTTCCGCCCTATCGGAGACAGGCAATTTTGTATAAACTTCCCACTGCGATCGCAATTATTGTAATCCCAGCCACGTAGAGAAATAACCCTGGATGCCACCAAACACGAGGAGCCATGCAAAACAGAAATAAACTGGCAATATAAATTGCCATAATCATGACTGCGAGAGAAATAATTTACAACAATTTCAAATTATTTGTGAACTTTATCGTAAATTAAAAGGTTTAAGATCCCTACGTCTATACGTAGTGCGGAGTCGGAGCCACTCCGCCTCCGATCAGTTTCAGCCGGGGTTTAAATCCCCGTCTGAAAATGTCTAAAATGTTTGAATTTTGAATGCGTGAATTTTGAATTGTTAACATCTCTCTTTTCTCTTTAGACTCTGCGCCTCTGCGGTCGATTAAAAATTGTAGCCAGATATGTCACCGATGAATATGAGTAAATAGAGAATAACCACTGAGAGCAAAAATAAAAAGGATGGCAGCAGGGAAAATTATTACATCCCTGACAATAAATAAAATCCAATCTTTTCTTAGTTCTTGTTTAAACTTGAGTTCTCGTAGTTTTCGCTCAAGTTCTAAGTCTTCTTGTGACTGCAAGTTTACAGATGGCAAAATTAGCGGGTTGTTGCCTTTGCTGGCAATTATTTTTGATAAATCTGTTATATCTGTCATGCTGTTTAGATACCAATAATTTCAGTTTCAATATTTTGGTTATTATCTGCAACCCAAATAGGTTTGCCTTTTTGCTTGGCTTCTAAAGCTACTTTTAGAAGTGCATAGACGTAGCCAGCGCTAAACATCGCGCATTTATTGAGCAATGTCAGGTTGTCATTGACGTAGTTTTGAGTTGAGTTATTGGACTAAAGCATCCATTTAGATAAAAAAGAGCCAGAGAGTTAGTTCTCTGACTCTAACCTGGAGACAAAAGAATCATCAAATAAAGGCTAACTTGGGTAAGAACCTAAATTCTTCCCAGGTTATGCAGCCCTAAGATAGTACCTACTCCTAAGATATGACCAAAGGCGGTAGTTGCTAAAAGGGCTGGTAGACCAAAATTACCAAAGAAATTGGCTGAGGGTAGTTTTGGTTCTGCGTTGGGATACTTGATGGTAGATTTGCCAAAGGCAATGGCAACGATATTAGCAATAATCATAATCAGTCCAACTATAGGACTCCATTGCAGAGGCGTGGTTGCAGCAGCGAGTAAGGTTGAGGTCAACACCTGATTATGCTCCTGAAATTTATTAATGGTTGAAAACATAATCTGAAACTTTCCGAAGCAAATTCAATAAATTACCCGATTTTGCATCAATATTTAACAGTTATTCTTACTACTTAATACAATATGAGTTCAACGCGGTGAGCTGATTGTGGTAGCTAGTTTGAATTTCAATGTCTGAAACAAACAACCTGTTAGTATGAATTTATACTTATAGCATAACTTCAGGAGTAAAATACGCTTTATACGTGGGTAACAGACTTAACTTGTATACCTCACCAATTTGAAATCTGCTGTAGATAAAAGTGATTCCGATAAAATTATGTCAATGTATCTATAGAAATCTGTACAGGATTTATGAACAAAATAATCCCCGACTTTTTGAAGGATACAGTTGAAGTCAGAAATTTAAAGAGCGGATTCACCTTTTGGTAGATTTAGACAGAATCATCAAAACTGTATATTTGAATGGGTATAACACATAATTTGCCACAAAACCTCATGCTAAATCAGTAATTTCCAAATCAACAGATGAAATTTTGATTGAATTCTAGTTAATTTGTTCCTTAAGTTCCTCAAAAGCCATGACATCCCCTGAGCCTCAAACTGATTTTGGAGAAAAAACTCCACAAACGTCATTTGAGCCACCTTCTGGAAAACGGCGGTGGCTTTGGTTGAGTTTAGCCGTGCTCCTCTTTTTAGGGGGCGGAGCAACTCTAGTTTGGCGTTTACTCACTCCGCAAAATTCAGCACCTTCAAATGTTAACGCTCAACCTCAAGGGGTAAGAGTCAAAATATCAACAGTACAAAACGGCATAATTGAGGAAAGTTCAGATTTTATTGCTAGTCTAAAATCCCTGCGCTCAGTCACGCTCCAGCCAAAGATTCAGGGTCAAGTTACCCAGATACTTGTAAAATCGGGAGATCCAATCGTCGAAGGAGCGGCAATTCTCCAAGTAGAACCTACGCCACAGGCAGCGATCGCTAGGAGTAATACTGTACCTCAAGCATTTTTAGTGCAACTGGCAAATGCCCGCGCCACACTCAAATCTTTAGAAGCAGAACGACCATCCTACGTTGCGAATGTGCAATTGTACCAGCAGAACTACGAAAAGTTTGTTAGCCTAGCTGAACAAGGAGCCGTGTCTCGACAGACTAGCAATCAGTTTGCTAATCGGCTTGCCAATGCTAAGACTAGTCTGGATGCAATCGATTCCAGGATTCAAGCACAACGAGCCACCATCTTGCAGGCTGAAAAATCTTTGCAGCAATCTAATGTAAATACCCAAACACAACAGCCTCAGTCTGACAAAATTACCGCTCCCTTTAATGGCACAGTTGGTAACATCCCTGTGAAAGTCGGTGATTTTGTTAATACTTCTACACCATTAGTTAATATCACGCAAAATCAACCTTTAGAAGTGAATATCTCTATACCACTACAGCAAGGGTCCCAATTGCGTAAGGGTATGCCAGTAGAGGTGATGAACACACAAGGTCAAAAGCTTGGTAGAAGTAGGATATTTTTTATTGCACCTAATGCCAGCAATGAAACACAAACGATATTGATTAAAGCACTTTTTGATAACACTAACGGTCAGCTACGTGCAGATCAATTGGTCAGGACTAGAGTGTTCTGGAATCAGCGCCCCGGAGTTTTAATTCCCACAACAGCAATGACTCGTGTAGGCGGGGACACTTTTGTTTATGTAGTTGAAACAGAAACATCTCCCCAAGGTGTATCCCAACAAGTAGCTCGGCAAAAGCGAGTGAAGCTAGGCGAGATTAAAGGTAATAATTACCAAGTTATTGAAGGATTACAGCCAGAAGATAAAGTTATTATTTCAGGGTTGCTTAATCTTAGGGATGGTGTTGCGATCGTTCCAGAATTTTAATTAAGGGGAGTAGAGAGGAGGAGCAGGAGAGAAGTCTCAATCTTGTCTCCTACTAATCTTCACCCAAAAGCGTTAACTATAGCGATCGCTCTTTGTTGGAGAACTTGTAAAGTAGTCTCTACGTATATATCTATAGCAATATACTCTGAACTTACTTCCATTCTTTTCTCTTAGAAAAAAGCATTCATGACATTTGAAGATATAATTCGTTTTGTCAATTGTGATTACGCTGTAAATTATCTATGCTATCGAGTATCTAATTAAGCTTTATACTAAATTTTAAGGCAAGGATGAACGATACTTTTAAATATTCGTAAGCGTAGCTAGTCTTGTTTATGAGACCCTATGCGAAGGCATCGCAGGCTGGAAATTTCCGTTTGCAACCTCGATTTTTACTAAATTTAATCACCATTACTTATTGACAAATGGTTAATGACTTTAACCTGTCACCAATGAGTAAAAGTAAGCAATTACTTGATTACGTAACAAAGGTAAACAATTATGTCAGGGAAAATCATCCAATCTAAATGTGGTTTAGTTTTAACTTGTTTACTTGGACAGATAATGTTGTTGGCTGCGCCAGTACAAGCTGGAGTGGAGGGCAAAAGTTATAATGTCAATGTTAATTCGAGTCAGGGAGATAATTTTACTGCTTGTTTTGAATTTAACGCCAATGGTAGCAGCCTACGTTTTGTTGGGCTAGACGCTACTTATAACCGTACAAATCTAGGTCAGGATCAGAGAAATTGGCAAGCAGTCACAAATCCAACTTCAGTAGTAAGTGTCGCACTTAAAGGTGAAATAAAAAAGGACTTTGTTCCAGATCAAAGGATAAGTGGTAATGCTATCAATTCCAACGGCACTACTTATACATTTAATGGAACACGCTTATCTGAGCCAACATGTCCGATTGAGATTGAATCCGAGATAGGTTCAGAAAATCCCTTCTTAAAATAATTTAATCTACGCAGATATGATAAACCAGATGAGTTTTTGGTTAACGAAGACAGACAATTTATAAAAGATGTTTGTAGACTATGGCCAAGACAATACCTGTGTAATCAGCACTTAAATTCTGTCAAGTTCGGTAGGGCGTAGTTTACTGTTGTAGGCATTGCGTTTAGCTCAAAGAACACTCAGAAAGTCAATTTAGCTCAACATATTCAACAATATTTGCCAAGCCGTAGCAAATCTTAATCTGCTGTGAAGATGCCGCCAAGAAACCACGTATCCTCACCTTTTGCAAAGTATTTTCATTTCTCCCGCCTGAGAGTTACTTAAATTCGCTGGCGGGATTTCGGCTGGAATCAAGTCGACAGTTTTAGCAGCGATCGCTAAATTTAACCTTGGAACAGTACTGTAAGAGCAGATAATCACTTTAGTGAACCAAAATAAAACTCGATTAATTTATGGTATCAATAGCCGGGAAGGTTGCAATTATCACTGGTGCATCGCGGGGAATTGGACGAGCGAGCGCACTAAAATTAGCTGGTAACGGCGCATCTATTGTCGTTAACTATGCAGGTAATGCAGGCAAAGCACAAGAAGTTGTTGCAGAAATTGAAAAGTTGGGAGTAGAGGCAGTTGCTATCCAAGCTGATATTAGCAAAGTGCCCGACATCCAAAGGTTATTTGAGCAAACTCTTGAACGCTTTGGTAAAATCGATATTTTGGTCAACAATGCCGGAATCGCCTTCTATAAACCAATTACTGAGGTGACAGAAGAAGATTTCGACACGATTTTTGCCATTAATGTCAAAGGCACTTATTTTGCTTGCCAACAAGCCGTGCAACACATGGCAGAAGGGGGACGGATTATCAACTTTTCCTCATCAACCACAGCCATGATGCTGCCAACTTATAGTGCCTATGTAGGAACTAAGGGTGCTGTTGAACAAATTACGCGGGTACTAGCTAAAGAATTAGGTGCAAAAGCGATCGCAGTTAATGTTATTTCTCCTGGCCCCACCGATACAGAACTATTCCGAGAAGGTAAAACACAAGAACAGATAGATCGTTTAGCCCAAATGGCTGCTTTTAATAAACTCGGAGATGTGCAAGAAATCGCCGATGTAGTAGCATTTCTCGCTAGCGACGAAGCCCGGTGGATCACTGGGCAAAATATTCGTGTAAACGGTGGAATCGCGTGAAGAAAAGCTCTCCTGATGAAAGCGATATTCCCCGTTTCAAAACCTCAGCCAGTAATGTGCAACGCCGTAATAGAAATTTAAGCGATGAATTCCAATATCAATCTTTTCACACCAGTTCAGCTTGACCCTTACACGCTACCAAACCGGATCGTAATGGCACCAATGACGCGTTTACGGGCAATTGCAAGCATACCCAACTCGCTAATGGCAACTTACTACACCCAACGCGCTAGTGCTGGGCTGATCGTTACCGAATGTACAATGGTTTCACCTCTAAGTTTAGGATACATTAACTGCCCAGGAATTTACTCAGAAGAACAAGTGGCAGGATGGCGGTTGACAACTAATGCAGTACATGAACAAGGGGGCAGAATTTTTTTGCAACTTTGGCATTCTGGGAGAGTTTCTCACTCAGCTTTACTTGGTGGAGAGTTGCCAGTTGCTCCTAGTGCGATCGCTGGGATTGGCTCACTCCACACACCCATAGGTAAAGTATCGTTGGAAACTCCCCGTGCTTTAGAAAGCGCAGAAATTTCCGAGATTGTTGAGCAATTTTGCAAAGGTGCCGAAAATGCTTTGGCGGCTGGTTTTGATGGGATTGAACTTCACGGTGCATTTGGCTATTTAATCGACCAATTCCTCCAAGATGGCTCGAACCAGCGCACAGATGAGTATGGCGGTTCAATAGAAAAGCGTAGCCGATTCCTCTTAGAAGTTGTGGAAGCAGTCGCTAGCGTTTGGGGTGCAAACCGGGTTGGTATCAAACTTTCGCCAAGTAACACTTTTTATGGAATGCATGACTCCAACCCTCAAGAAACTTTTGGTTATGCTATCAATGCTCTTAACCCCTTTGGACTTGCCTATCTTCACCTGATGGAACCGAATGAAGTCGATTTAACAACCCGCGAAGTCATGAACCCTGTTACACCCTACTTCCGCCAAGTATTCCAAGGTACTTTGATTACCAATGGTGGCTACGATCGCCCAACAGGAGATAGTATTCTTACTGGTGGCAATGCAGATTTAGTTTCTTTTGGCAAGTTATATCTTGCTAATCCTGACTTACCAAAACGCTTAGAACTTAACGCACATTTGAACACCCCAGATCCAAAAACATTTTATGCCCCTGACGCCATAGGATACACCGACTACCCATTTTTAGAACTTCAGACCACTTAAAGGAATCACAGTCATCTCTAAATCAAAAATATAATTTGTCAGTTGCAAAACTTTTCAGTTTTATATTTGTCCAAATAGGAGAACACGCCCCTGCTACCTGACGATGAAAACGGATTGCTAAATGTGGGCTGAAAAAGTTTGTATTAATATGATGTCCGGCTAATTAGTTATAATTCCCTTTCTCTATGCAGAAAGTAGGACGAACAGAAGTTATATCATGTCCGGTTAAACACTTATAATATCTGTAGGTTGGGTTGAGGAACGAAACCCAACATTTGATCCTTGTTTATGTTGGGTTTCACTGCTGTTCAAACGCCACTTGCTTCTCCCAAGGGGAGACGCTGCGCGTAGCTTGCTTCCCCGGAGGGGTACAACCCGGGGAACCCGTCCAACGCAGTGGCTCCCCAACCTACATTGATAGATTTTATTACAAGTAATAACCCGAACTTGATATTACAAGACTCAGAAATAAAATTTGCTTTATATCTGGTTTTTGAGTTTAAAAACTGTAGCTCATTAACTTGCAAACTGCTGTCATTAAGCTGTCTTTTTAGCATATAAATGCGAAGTATCTCAAGAAATACTTCGCATTCTTGTCTTTATATACAACTTATACAATCAGTTAACAGGTTATTAACATAACTTTCTGCATTCTCAAAAATCTCAAAATATTTACAAATTGTTTAATATTTGAGTGTATTACTAACTCAAATCTCAATAATTCTTAATAATATATTAGTTAATATAAATAATAATTAACTTTTTGCAATACTTTTTTAGTATTATCGTTTAATATTTCAATAACTACATAAGTTACGTATTCTTTATGTAAATTTTAGATTTGCTAGCTATTACTAAGTTTCAAATATTTTGGAGATATTTTTGTGTCTGTTATTAAAATTGCACACGAGCAGACCCATGCATACCAAAGATTTTCAGAACAGTATTCCAACTTAGGAATTGAAGGGACATATTATCTTGCGTTCGCCGATATTCCCCAACGCATTCAAAACCCTGCTTGCGGTTTACTAGCTCTAGATTTTGGGTGTGGAACAGGGCGATCGACTAGGTTTCTTAAGTCCTTGGGATGGGATGCAATTGGTGTTGATATCAATGCCGAAATGTTAGCCCAAGCTCGTCAAATCGATCCAACCGGAACATACTATTTGATTGATGCATTGCCATTGCCTTTTGCAGATGCTGACTTCAATCTGATTTTTCAAAGTTTTGTCTTGCTCGAATATTCCTCCATTCCTCAGATGATAGAAACACTCAGAGAATGCGATCGCCTACTAAAAAATGATGGCATGGCGATCGTCGTAACTTGTTCAGAGGAATATTACTCCCATGATTGGTTGTCGTTTCAAAATGATTTTCCAGAGAATCATAGCCTTCAGTCAGGGGAAAGAGTTCGAGTCTCGATTCGGGGAACAGAGATAGTCTTATATGACTACTACTGGACAGATCGAGACTACCGAATTGCGTTTGAGCAGGCGGGGTTTGAGGTCATTCAAGCGCAACGACCTCTCGCTCAAGGGAACGAACCCTTTACCTGGGTAAGTGAACTGGAGCATCCATGTTGGGTGATTTATTCACTCAAGAAACGTACTAACTAAAAAAGGAGAACTTTACCCATGACCGGAGTATTACTTATCAAGGCTGAACTAGGAAATCGGCCTTCTGTAATGTCTACCCTTGAAGGGAATAATGTGGTGCAGACTGTGCTTGACGATATTCACCAAACCCTTGGTAATACAGGGGGTGAAGTTTACTTTAGTGGTGTCGATGAGCGTCGTTTTATGGAGTCCGATCCAGACAACATAGTTTCCCGTTGGCGTCAACTAATAGCTCAAGGGATTGAAACACGAGTACTTACCCGATTTGGTGATGCTTTCACCCTTAAAGACTCCAAATCCCAACATCGTTGGATTCCAGAGCATTTCTTTAATCCCACTACTATTTGTGTCTACGGCGATAAGGTCGCCACAATTTTTTGGGGTTCTCCGGCTCAGATATTAGTAGTGCAAGATTTTGCCTTTGCTGACGCACAGCGCAAACAGTTTCTCTGTATGTGGGAACAAGCAGAGATTCCAACAACAGAAAGCAACACACTAGAAGCAAAGCATCTCTTGGCTGAACGGACAATCAAACGATTTGGCGGTCGAGTCAGCTACATTAGTGGCAAAGATCGGCAGCTTTTTCGAGATTTTCGCCTATTAGACAAAACGCAGACTTACGGTAACAGCTTTTATTATGTCTGCCAAGCAGCTAATGGACTCGGGCCAGATCGCCTCGGACTAAAGTACTTCGATGGTCGGATGCTGGCTGGTATCGGTATTGGTAATCGCTTCTCACTTGGAGGTAACTGGCACTTCCATGTTGTCAACCCGATGGGAGAATTCGATCCAGAGAGCTTACAGCGTCTATGTCGGCATTTATTAGAGCTAAGTGGCGTTCCTGTGTTCGTGAAAAAGTTAACGACAGAAGAACGCGATCGCCTTTTAGGCATTGGCTTTTCACCAATCGAGGACTATCCCTGGCACGCCCAAGCTATGGAAGAAGATGATACCTTTGCTGAACAAATCCTCGATGTCAATGCCGTTTTGGAAAAGCTCAAGGTGCATCAACGCAGTGGTCTTAAGACCAACTATCGTTACTTCTGCTCTAAGTTTGGAGAGCAAACCACATCTGAGTTTCTCGGCGAAGAGAATGCTGCTGAAGCACATGATATTGTCAATAAATTCTTTGACTATTTGGATATTAAGCAGTTGCACATTTCCCAGACCTCAGACTATGACAACATTATTCATTATCCCCCACTGGGCAACAACGGCAAAATGTACTTCTCACGGTTGATTCGGATTGGTGGTAAGGCTGCGGCTTTCTTTGCTATGGAGCCTGTAAGTGATGATACAGTGGGGCTTTATGCTAGTATCACCTTGCATCAAGAATTTCCTAACCTTTCAGAGTACTTGATTGTGGAATGCTGTCGGCTCCTCCAAAAAGCAGGATATCGCTATTTAAATTTAGGTGGCTCGGAAACAAGTGGATTGTTTAGCTTCAAAGAGAAGTTCTCACCTGTAGAATATAAAAAGCTTCAATGGGTGGTATATAAGGTTTAGATTATTCCTCTTGTAGCGTGGCAAGAAAAAATAGTTATGATTTTTGGAGTTTGATTGCATGAGAATTTTGGACTTCAGATTGAAAATAAATTTCATGAATTAACAATGAAATAAAGTTGTTTCAATCAAGGATTTCAGATTTTCTCTATTGCAAGTGAAAAAGAGTTATTATCTTAGCAAAACAGATTAAAGAGTGCTAGTGTTACCTATCTTTGCGACATACGCCTGTTTCATCGGGATTTGAATGCAAAACTTGGCCCCTTGTCCCGGCTCAGAAATACACTCGATCTTGCCACCGTGTTTATCCACTACAATTTGGTAGCTGATAGATAATCCCAAACCCGTGCCTTGTCCCACGGGTTTTGTGGTGAAGAAAGGATCGAATAGCTTCTGTTTAACACTTGCGCTCATTCCAGGGCCGTTATCTTGAATAGAGATAGCTATCCAATCAGAATTTACTACTTTAGTACAAATGATAATCATAGTAGGGTAGTTTTTGATTTCTGCTACTGTTCTTTCATCGTTGTACTTGTCTAACGCATCAATAGCATTACTAAGAATGTTCATAAATACTTGGTTCAATTGTCCGGCATAACATTCTACGGCTGGTAATTCTCCATACTCTTTGTGAATCTCAATCGCGGGATATTCTGATTTTGTTTTCAAACGATTATGCAAAATTAACAGTGTGCTATCTATTCCCTCATGAATGTTGACAGGTTTCATCTCCGCTTCGTCCAGTCGAGAGAAGTTGCGTAAGGTAAGTACAATTTCGCAGATGCGCTCAGTACCGACTTTCATCGAAGAAAGGGTTTTGGGCATATCTTCTATCAGATAATCAAGTTCAAGTTCTGCGATCAGATTTTGAATTTCTGGTACCGGATTTGGATAAACATCTTGATAAAGCTCGATTAAACTAATTAGATCCTGGCTATAGTTATCAATGTGAGTGAGGTTCCCGTGGATAAAGTTAACGGGGTTATTGATTTCGTGTGCCACACCAGCAACAAGTTGACCAAGGCTAGACATTTTCTCAGTTTGAATTAGCTGTCCTTGGGTGTGCTGTAAATCTTGTAAAGTTTTTTCCAGTTCAGCTGCTTGCTGGCGCAAAGTTGCTTCAGAATCGCGTAATGCTTCTTCTACTTGCTTGCGATCGCTAATATCCCGTAAGAAAACAATATATTCTTGGCACTGGTGATTGATTTTGTGTGAAATTGTTGTTTCAATGATTTGCTTATCTTGTGGAGATTTTTGTAATATTTGCTCACTTCTGCTTTGCCAATAAGCAGGCACATCACTTAATTCCGGAAAAAAATCATCAAGATGAAGCCCAAGCAGCTGATTAACATCTATTCCTAACAATGCTTCAGCAGCCGAGTTAGCTTGAGTGATTACGCCATTTTCATCCAGCACTAGAACTGTATCTAGGACAGTATCTAAGGCAGTAATGAAGCGACTTTCAGCCACTTCGCGGGCTTCGGCAATCGATGAAATTTGTGGTAAAGTAGTCCAGCAAGCGATCGCGACTGCCATAAATGAGATTACCATCAGCAGAATGAAAAAAAGATTTTTATCTGCACCACTAGGAAGTTTTTCAAACTGCTCCTTAACTACCCAGGTAATAGTGGCAGTACTAGAAATTAATGCTACTAAAATTCCTACCTGAAACCCGACAAAATCTTTAATCTGGGTACTGTATGACTGTCGGCGTTGTATCCACCATCTCAGATCGAAAGGTGCAAAAGGAATTCGCCGGATAGCCGCATCAGCTACTAAAACTATCATAGGTAACAGTAGCCCAGCAGCTAAGTTTTGCCACCTCCAGGCTAAACCACCAACTACTAAAGCTACTATCTCCACAAAACAAAAGCCCAAGGATAACCAAGGCCATCGTATTCCAGGCTCTCCACGGTTTAACCATAGCCCAAAGTGGAATGTGATAATACATAACAAATAGCTAATAGTGATAGTTATCACTAAATTATTAAGATCGCCCGAAAGTAAATAAAACAAACTAAATATAAAGGCAAATATTAGGCTAGGTTGCAATACCCCTTGACGGGAAACAACTGTAAAGACTGGAGACATATACCCGTCTAAAGCTAGTTGGTACAAAATACGAGGAGTATTAGCTACCCCGATAGCAGCACCAAGAAGGCAACTAGAGCAAATCAATAACGTTACAATTAGTGAAGCTGCCTGGCCCCAAAAAGGTGAAGCTGCTACAAAAGTCTTAAACAAATCGCCTTCTAACTCTGGGTTACTAGCTAAACGTATTAACACCCAAGAGCCACACAGAGAAATTATAGCGATCGAATAACCAGCTACTGATAATAAACGTAAAGTTTGATGAGGTTTTTGACTATCTGCTACAAACGCCGCACCTGTTTCAACACTATAAACAGCATAAACAGCGAAGAAAAACCACTTCGGCCATTCAACAGCCGAAAAACTAGGCAAACTGCCAGCAAACAAACCAGGACTTTGTGGCGAAAACGCTAACCAGCCTATGCCTTGAACAGAAAACAGAAGCACTAATCCTACTGCTGGAATAATAAAACATAAATGCAGAATCGCCAAAGCGCGTGTACCACTAAACGCAATACTGAATAAAAGTAGTGTGAAGCCAATTTTCATTACCATTTCTGGACAATGAATGCCCCAAGGTTCAAGCTGAACTTTGATCAATTCTGTAAGAATGACGCCGTTGATGGGAAATGAAACCCAACCAACAAAATATCCTAGTGCTGCATAGCGTCCTAAAAGCGGAAAATTTTTCAGCAGTCTGCTTGTGTAATTAGGTGTTCCTCCTGATACATCCGGCCATTGCCTGCCCAACGCTTGCACCTGAAAGCACAGCATTACACCTATAATCGTTGCTGGTATCCACACAAACAAGGCTTGTATTCCTAGCCCAGAAGTTATGAATGGTGCAGAGGTAAACCATGAAAGTAAGCCAGACAAACCAAAGCCAAAAGTTTCAATAGCAGTTAAGGAACGCGGAAGCTTCATGACTGATTTGTAATTTTTTTCCACACCCAAAATTGACTGGGTAGGCATAATTAATTAAAAATGACACTACAAGCGTTTAAATAACATATTTTTATTTGTTGGAATAAGGGTGAGAATGCTGAAAGCTTCAAGATTAGCTCATATTATGACTATTTTGAGCGGTAATTATCCACAACCTTCTAAATGTTGCATTGCCTGTTTGATTACTTTTACTGGTATAGCTGTCTCTATTGCTTTGAATATTTCAGTACTTTGTATTTTGTAGGACTGTAGGAGAACTCTTAGAGATACACCACATTTTACAGATAACTCTGGAGCTTCTGACTTATTTTGCTTAGAAGTTCCAAGAGTCAAGAGTCCAACAGACTGTATCTTTGGTTTTGAGACCTAAGTTCTATACCTCACTGAGTTATAAACTATTATATTTTCATTCTTGGAAAGAATACTTAGATTTACATGACTTTGAGCCTTATACTGTTTCTTTGTGAAGCTGCAATATATTTTACCCCCCTTTTTTAAGAGGAGCCAGCAGGGGGATTTTATAAAGTGCATCTTCATACAGAATTGCTATTAACTTAATTGTCTTGCTTTATATACATAGTAAATAACATGAATTCCCCAAAAGATCGTAACCATTTTCAAGACCAAAAACCTATTTATTTAGAGTTAAATTTTCAGATTATTTGTGCAGTTGTATTGATTACTGTTATCGGAGTTTCTAGCGTAACTCCGGCTTTTCCGAAATTAGCTAAAGACTTAAATATCAATCCTAAGAATTTGGGTTTACTGATTACAGCATTTACATTACCATCTCTAATTTTAGGGCCAATTATTGGTATTCTTGCCGATAGATGGGGCAGAAAGAGAATTATTGTTCCTTCACTATTTATATTTGGCATAGCTGGTACAGCTTGCGCCTTTGCCCGTGATTTTAATTTATTACTGTGGTTACGTTTGCTGCAAGGAATTGGTGCTGCTTCTTTGCTTTCTCTGAGTATCACCTTAATCGGCGATTTATACACCGGAGACAGACGGACTACGGCAATGGGTTACAATGCCAGTATTAGCAGCATCGGTACATCAAGTTATCCAATAATCGGTGGCGCATTAGCAACAATGGGCTGGTATTATCCCTTCATGTTGCCCATATTAGCGATTCCTCTTGGGTTGTTGGTATTGTTTGCACTTAAGAATCCCGAACCAAAAGGCGATCGCAACCTCAAAGAGTATTTGAGCAATGCCGTAAAAGTTCTGAAAAATCGTCAGCTATTTGGACTTTTTGTTGCCAGTGCTGCTAACTTTGTTTTCCTTTATGGCGCTTATATCACATATTTACCACAGCTAATTAACGATACCTTCAAAGCGCCGCCCACCATTATTGGATTGCTACTTTCTAGTGTTTCCCTAGCAATTACCATCACAGCTTCCCAGTTAGGTAGATTAGCGAGAAGATTTACCGCCACAAATTTAATTAGTGCATCTTATGTTTTTTATGCTTTAGCGATGTTAATAGTTCCCTTTGTGTCAAATATCTGGTTACTATTAATTCCGAGTACAATTTTTGGGATTGGACTTGGTATTAATTTTCCTAGCATCCAAACACTTTTAGCAGATTTAGCACCAAGAGAATATTTGGCGACGATTATATCGGTAAATGGGACATTCTATGGATTAGGACAAACATTAGGGCCCTTATTGATGGGTTATGCCTTTGGTTTTGGCGGAATTAGTAGTGTATTTTATGCCGCAACTGGTTTTGCAGTTTTCATATTTTTTGTGTTTAGGTATTGCACTTGTAGGTGATTCGTAATTCGTTTAGGAAGTGAGAGTCTTCTCAATCCGACGGTCAGGAATCAGCCAGATGACTGCGACTAAAGCGTATAATGCACAGGCAAACCATGAGTTCACAAAGGCAAGTGGAATTGCCACAGCATAAAACACCACCGATATCTTTTCCTTAAAGTTTCCAGTGACTGCGATCGCTAGAGTCGAATCCTTGCCGTGGTAAGAAATCAGGGTGCGGGTAAGGATGAAGTAAGCGATCGCATTCAACAACAACACCGTACCATAAAGGACAACTGGCATGGCGGCAAAGTGATTCTCGCCCATCCAGCCAGTGACGAAGGGGATTAGCGATAACCAAAACAGCAGATGCAGATTAGCCCAAAGGATACGGCCATTAACGTGTCGGACTGCTTGTAGTAGGTGATGATGATTGTTCCAGTAGATGCCGATATAAATAAAACTCAACACATAGCTGAGAAATACAGGGATTAGTGGACGTAGCGCAGCTAAATCGAATCCATGCGGCACTTTGATTTCTAGCACCATAATTGTGATGATGATGGCAATCACCCCATCGCTGAATGCTTCTAATCTCCCTTTTCCCATGTACGCATTCCTTTTCTATTTACTTGAAAGTAAGTTGTGACACTCTGTACTTTATCGTACCAAGTAGTCGCCATTGATGAAGATTGTCTGCGATCGCGATGCCCTCAGCAGGCTATGCCAACACAAAATATTTAATTCTCACTCGCCAATTTCCGCCGTAATTACCGAATAGCAGCGCTAGTATTACGCTCGTAGGCAATTTTTAGAGACTCTATGACTACTTCTGACATATCGATGTTAGGGAAATAACGGCTCCTGGTTTCAATAGTGTAGCGATCGCCTTGCAATCTGTAAATCACAAGCTAGTTCTTTTTGAACAACCAAACTTCTAGTATTTGATAAGGCAGGTAGTCATTGATATCGGTGTAGGTAGTTATGTCTATCTCCACCACTAAATCGGGTGATGGATAGACGCTCCAGTTGTAAATATCAATTGCTGCGGCTGAAAAATACAGCAGCGATAACAATTAAACTTAAAAGTGCTAAAGGAACCCAGAGATTAGGGACATCCGACAAACTCATAAATTACTTACAAATAATTAGGGTACATGAGGCAGATTGCAATAGACATTTGCTACTTTATAAATCAACTTTTAGGTAAGCCTTTTTTTAACTTCCTCAGCTAAATTTTCTAGTAATACTTCTACTTGCTCGCCTGTTTTCAAATCTTTAAGTGAAGATTTTTGCGCTGCTGCTTCTTCAGAACCAATAATTACGCAGAATTGAATTCCTTGTTTGTCTGCTAATTGAAATTGTTTACCCAAGGGACGCTTATCAAAGTTAGTTATAACATTAATTCCTCCCTGACGGAGATGTTGAGAAACTTTTAAATAAGTGGGCATTAAATCTTCTTGCATATTCACTACCATCACTTGGGCTGGTGTAGCAGCTAAGGTACTAAGAATCCCAGCTTTTAACAAGCGACTAATTAAACGAGTTAAGCCGATAGAAATGCCTACACCAGGCATTTTTTCACCCAAAAATACCCCGACTAATTCTTCATATCTACCACCAGAACAAATACTACCTAAAGCTTCATGTCCTAATAAAGTTGTTTCGTAAACTGTACCAGTATAGTAATCAAGACCACGGGCAATAGATAAATCAATGCAAAAACGATTATCAGAAACTCCAAGATTACGCACTCCTGTAATTACCGTTTCTAATTCGGTAATTCCTAAACTCAATTGCTCGGTTTCTAGCAGATTTTGCGCGAGGTGCTTTAGTTTATCTAAGACTTCATCAACAGAACCATCTATTTTGATAAATTCAATAATTTTTTGTGCCTGTTCGACTGAAATTCCTTCTTTTTCTAAATTTTGCTTTACTTTACTTTCACCAATCTTTTCTAGTGTATCAACAATACCAATACACGATTTTATTTGATTTTCGGCAATTCCCAATGATTTAAAGAAACCAGTAAGAACTTTTCGGTTATTGATGCGAATCAGAAAATCACCAATATTAATTGCTTCAAATATCTCAGTGATAATTGCAGGCATCTGAGCATCATAGAGCAAGCTGAGTTCGCGACGAGCAACGACATCAATATCGCACTGACGAAACTGACGAAAACGCCCATCTTTCGCACGTTCTCCCCGAAAAACTACATCGGTTTGATAACGAGCAAAGGGAAAGGTTAATTCATTCAGGTGACGGGCAATATACGCCGCCAAAGGAACTGTTTGGTCAAACTTTAAAGCTCTTGCTTCCGAACCAGTTTCGCCCGATTTATCTCTCTCTGCTTGGCGATTTGGTGGCAAGATGGGATCAATTCCATAAATGATATTGTCGCCTTGATTTCCTTTAGCTTGCAGCACTTCTAAACGTTCTACAGCAGGTGTTTCGATGGGCGTAAATCCATAGCTTTCAAAAACTCTACAGATGATATCTAACAAATATAATTCTAGACGCCTTTCGCTAGGAAGAAATTCTGGAAACCCGCTAGGGGTAGAAAAGTTTATTTTGTCACCTTTGGCCATGCGTGTACCTTACTAAGTTGAAGTTTGAGATCAAAGCCTAACGACTGGAAGTTGTGGCTACACAAACATAGACGCTTTGCGGCTTCCCGCAGGGTAGTCCGCCTGCGGAGACTGGAGAATAATGAGTGATTAACTCTGATAACAAAAATTACTATCTTAGCCGTTCTTCTTGAATTAGGGTGCGTTGAAAGATTTGGTTGTTTTTAAACCAATGCCAAGTGCGGGCACGATTGTTATTGTCAGGGCTAATGTAGATCATTTCATATAAGCTCATTTCTGGGTTTGTCTTGTAAGTAAACCACAAAATCACAATAGAATCATCGGCTTCCCAAGCTTTACCTTGAATGCGATCGGTGTCAAACCAAAGTTTATTATCTTTATAGATTCCTGGAAATTCATACTCCTCTTGTTTACCATCAGACCATTTATAGCGATTGATTTGGTAGTAGGGATGAGGCCCATTTTCTGGAAATTGACAAGTTAAGTGAGACTCATACTTGTCGAGGATTTTTCCGACTGTATCAATTACTGTATAAGTTCCTACCCAATCTCCTTCATGACGGCTAAGTACGGGCATTCCTTCTCGAATATTAGAAACCATTGCAATTTACGTCTCAACAACTGTAGCTAAGGCACAAAACACAAGGTAAAAATTAAGATTTACGCACTGACGGCTGAAACCTAGATCCCCCCTAAC
Source organism: Nostoc sp. (assembly GCF_036917415.1). GTDB lineage: Bacteria > Cyanobacteriota > Cyanobacteriia > Cyanobacteriales > Nostocaceae > Nostoc. Next base: position 65,460 of record NZ_JBALDJ010000092.1, read on the forward strand.
CCCCCTTAAAAAGGGGGGAAGTTCTAAAGCCCCTTTTTTAAGGGGGTTGAGGGATCTGAGTGCATAAGTCCTAAAAATAACAGTTTGAATGAACAGTAAGCAGTGCTGATCCTTCAAAAACTCCTAATGTCGGCATTAACATTGTAAGTCGATACAATCGCATTGTGAGTCGATACAATGGCATTGTCAGTTGATGCAATCGCATTGTGAGTCGATACAATGGCATTGTCAGTCGATGCATTACACTGCCTCTAAAAACTTACCCTTTGTTTATTGACAGTATTTATGCTTCATTATCAAACCACCAAGGGTCACTAGTTGAGTTGGTTTTAATCAAAATAGCTTTTTTTCGCATGAATCGTTTCAGCGCCGCCGCACCCATGCGCGATCCTCCCAAACCGGAGAATTTGAAGGCGTTTTTCTCTCCCTCATGCATAATGGCGGTGAGTCCAGCATCGTTGATACTGATAGCACCTGCATCTATCTGGTAAGCAACTTCTAAAGCTTCTGTTTCCGAGGCAAATACAGCAGCGCTTAATCCATAGATTGAGTCATTGGCTAAAAAGACTGCTTCACCTACTGTGGAAAAAGGCATGACTGGCATAATCGGGCCAAAAGTCGCTTCGGTCATGACTTTCATGGAATGATTAACTTGGGTAAGCACTGTCGGACGACACCACCAACCCCCTCCAAAATCTTCTATTACACCGCCGCAGTGAATTACTGCTCCTTTTTCAACTGCATCTAGGAGATGATCGCTAATAATGGCTGCCTGTTTTTCAACAACGATCGGGCCAATTTCTCCACTTTCGACTGTGGGATAGGCTAGCTCAAGGCGATGTGCTTTGGCTACTAGTTGATGGTAAAACTTTTCAAATATGGAGTCTGCAACGTAAATTCGCTCAATTGACAAGTATGACTGTCCGGTGTTGGCGACGGAAGCCCACAATATTGCTGAGGTTGCTAATTCTAAGTTGGCTGATTCTAAAACGATCGCAGGATCTTTTCCTCCTAATTCCAAAAAAGCTGGAATAAACTGTTTTGCAGCCGCCTGTGCAACTTTTCTCCCTGTCCCTACACTGCCTGTAAAGCATACCAAATCTACATTTTCAATCAAAACAGATCCGGTTGCGCCTGCTCCTTCTACAAAAGTTAATACCTCGTGCAGTTTGGGAACGGTGTTGAGTGCTGTAATCAGTGGTGCTACGAAGCGGGGAGTGATTTCACTGGGTTTGACAATGACAGCACAACCTGCCAACAATGCCGGAATGGTATCAACAGTAGACAGTGACAGGGGAAAATTCCACGGGCTAATTACCCCAACTAGGGGATAAGGAACGGATGTTTGTTGCAAGGCAATAAAGGGAATGGCTGTATTTTTTGCAGATTCTTGCAGCAATTCCGGTGCTAACCGACACCAGCGATCGATACTGGAGAGGAAAGAATCTATTTCTAATACCGAAGTTGACAATCTTCCTGTATCATTTACCAAAGCTTCCGTGAGGCGATCGCGTCCAGATAATATCGCATCCTTCCACTGCTGTAAAGCTTCAATTCTACCTTCTAAGCCCAACTGCTGCCAGCGAACTTGTGCCCTGCGCGTGCGCTTACATTGTTGTACCAGTAGCCTTGGAGGCGGCGGGATAATTACGTAGTCAAATTTGCCAGTTCGGGGATTGCGGACTTCTATTGGTTTTGTCATTTGTCATTTGTCATTTGTCATTTGTCATTACTTCTTAATCCCCAATTTCCAATTCCCATTCCCAAATTCAAATCATCCCAGGTTGGTTAAGCACTCAATGATGGTTTGCTGTGTTTGCAGCAAGTATTTGCGGTCTACTTCTTTCCAGCATAGTATTAGCGGGGTAAAAGTGTGATTGGCGATCGCTTATTTGGTTGATTGCATAACAGGTAACTTGCGATGCTAAGTTGATGATTCTTCATTTAGATGCTTTTGCTCTTAGTATGTAACTCAGTGATAATACTGAAACTTTATGTAAAATTATTTTTGCTATACTTAATTATAAAAATAAAAATAACTTTGTTGAGAAATATAGACAAATTAGAAGAAAAACAAATATTAATAAATTAGTTGTTTGATTATAAATATACAGAATATGGCTTTTGATTTAGATAAAGCTTTTCAACTAGATATAGCTCAAATGAATTTAAAAAAAGCACATACATTAGTATTTAAGTTACATGGTGAGCCGAAAATGCCTTTTGTCATTTGGTTACTAGAGAACCCTAACAGCATAGTGGCATTACCTGGAAAAATTAGTCTGCTCCATCATGATTATATTCACATACTTTTAGATAGAGGGATTTCTTCTCAAGATGAAGCTTTTGTAATAGGATTTACAATGGGTAATGACTTAAAGACTAATCAGCTACATTTATTCATCTATCAATTTTTTGCTAAATTTATCTATCCAGCTCCTTATAATTTTTCAAATTTAGATTTCATGAGTTTTAAGTTAGGGTTTATTTATGGCAGAAATATTAAATTTAAACAAATAAACGAAATTAATTTTGAAATTTACCAAAATGAAACTATAGGATTTTTGAGAGATTTTTTTGGTATTAATACTGATAGGTATAAAGTTTTACAAAAGTATTAATAGCGACCACGCCCAATTAAAATACATCTAAAAAAAATAGTATTAAAATGCATCTACCTTATAAACTGAAATTCGCTTCCTCTCAACTAATAACTGTAACAGTACTGCTTACCCTGCTCTTATTTATTCCTCAAGTTTGGCTCAATTTGCAAGCATATTATAATTTTAATAGTATCACTAAAAATGAATTTAAACTCCAAATATTAAGCGATGAAATTACTTATTATGATGAAGTACTAACTATGTCAGCCCGAATGAATGCTGCTACAGGAAACACTATTTGGGAAGAACGATATCGCCAATTTGAACCTAAGCTTGACACTGCTATTCAAGAATCTATTAAACTAGCTCCTAAAGCATATATAAATGAGGATGCTAAGAAAATTGATGCTGCTAATCAACGCCTGGTCACAATGGAATATCAATCTTTTGATTTAGTTAATAAAAATCAAAAACAGACAGCGCAACAACTACTTTTCAGCCGTGAATATGAAACTCAGAAGCAAATTTATGCTGATGGAGTAATGAAAAGAAATTATAATATATCACTTGAATTGCAGCAAAAAGTTGATGAATATTATCAAAGAATATTATGGGCTATTTCGGAGTCTATTATAAGTTTAGGAATGCTGATTCCGGCATGGCTTTTAGTATTGCATTTATTACAGCAATACTTAAAAGCTAAAAAAATTGCTCAAGCCGCCTTAGAAGAAACGAATTGTCGATTGGAAATTCAAGTTGCAGAGAGAACGGCAAAATTAAAACATAAAAATATTCAGCTACAAAATACATTGCAAGAATTGCAACACACTCAAGTACAACTTATTCAAACTGAAAAAATGTCTTCATTAGGTCAGCTAGTTGCTGGTGTTGCTCATGAAATCAATAATCCAGTTAATTTTATTTATGGTAATCTGATGTATATTAGAGAATATAGTCAGCAATTACTAACTTTAATTAAAGTATATCAGCAACAATGTTATAATGAAAACCCAGAAATAACTCTTCTAATTAATGAGATAGATTTAGAGTTTATTGTTGATGATATGCCGAAAATTTTATCATCAATGGCAGTTGGTACCGAACGTATTCGCGAAATTGTGCTAACTTTGCGTAACTTTTCCCGTCTTGATGAAGCAGAAATGAAATTTGTTGATATTCATGAAGGAATTAATAGCACCCTATTAATTTTACAGTATCGTTTCAAAGAAAATCATAAACAACAGGAAATTGCAATTATCAAATATTATGGTAATTTGCCTCTTATTGAATGTTATGCAGGAGGGTTAAATCAGGTCTTTATGAATATTCTCAGTAACGCTATTGATGCTTTACATCAAAGGGAAGTAGAATGTTTAAAAGGAGATATTGAAAGACAGCTTAGTTCTATTATTATCCATACTCAAGTTAGAAATAAAGAGTGTATAATTATTAGTATTAAAGATAATGGTTTAGGAATAACTGAAGAAGATCAAACTAGATTATTTGACCCTTTCTTTACTACTAAACCTATAGGTAAAGGTACTGGCTTAGGATTATCTATTAGTCACCAGATTATAGTGGAAAAACATCAAGGAAAAATTAAGTGTATTTCTTCACCTGGTAAGGGTACAGAGTTTGTGATTGAGATTCCTATCAAGCAGACACGCTAACTATCCTTATTGACAGAAAACCATCGTTACAAAAACAACTCTGGACATCTAAGCTATTTCAATTATTACTAATAGAAAATCCTCGATGCGTAGGTTTAATATTAGCTAACTCCACCTGAAAACTTACTTTGTCGCTCATTTCCCCACTTCTCGCTTCCAAAGTCCACTTACCAGGACGTAAATTCCAAAATAAAGAATTAGCTGAGTTTTTATCTAACTTTTCACCATTTAACCACCACTCCACTGGTGCAAATTTATTTCCCGCTAACTTAAATTCAAGTTTTTGCTTGGTTTCTTCACCTGGATAAAGTAAAAATAAATCGCCATGATGCGGAGATAAAATTCTTAAATTGGTAGAAGTAAAATTTGACTGTTGTTGTTTTGCCAACCATTCATCATACTCTGGTGGCAAATTGAATTGATTCTCACGTTCGTAATTACTTTTATCTTCAGGATAGAAATATTCCTGGACGACTGAGGTACAATCTGGTGTGGGTCGTAACCCCGAAACTGCACAAACAGGTAATTGCACTAAACCTTCTGGAGATGGAAAACCTGCTGGTTCTTGATGTTCGTGCAGATGTAACATAATTCGATTCCATAAGGGTGCTGCGCCTGTCACACCTGAAACCTGTCGCATCGGTTCGCCAGTGAAATTGCCTACCCAAGTAGCGACGGTGTAATCTGTAGTGAAGCCAACAGTCCAAGTATCTCGAAAATTGGAAGAAGTGCCAGTTTTAACAGCTGAAGGAAAGGGTAAATTTAACACCGAGTCTACACCAAATGCTGTTGCACGAGCATAGCTGTCACTGAGTATGTTGGTGATTAATTGCCATATTGTCGTCGAATTTTGGATTGTATATTTGGGATTTTGGATTGGGGAATTGGAAAATGTGCTTACTAAAGGGGTAGCATTTCCTTGTCGTGCTATGGTTAAGTATGCACGGGCTAATTCCCAGAGGCTGACTTCGCCACTACCTAGAGTCAAACCCAAACCATAATGTTCTGGAGTTTGATTGAGGTGTTCAAATCCCAGTTGATGCAGTCGTTCTAAGAAAGTTTCCACACCTACTTTTTCTAATACGCGCACTGCGGGTACATTTAAAGAATTTGCTAAAGCGATTCGCACCCGCACAGGGCCAAGAAACCTTTCGGTGTAATCTGTAGGGCTGTAAAGTTTCGCGCCGGGAATTGCATAATGGGCGGGTACATCTGCCAAAATGGTATTTGGACGAATTAAACCTTTTTCTAAAGCTAGTTCATAGACAAAAGGCTTAAGGGTAGAACCTGGTTGACGTAGTGCTTGCACTCCATCATTGCGTCCCAGTTTGACTTGATTAAAGTAATCAGGTGAACCGACATAAGCTAAAACTTCACCAGTGTGGTTATCAATCACCAACGCGGCTGCATCATGGACATTATTAGCGGCTAGGGAAGAAATTACCTGCTGTACCTGTGCTTCGACAAACTGTTGCAAAGGGCGATTTATAGTCGTGAGAATAGGGGAATTTTGTTCTGCTTGCGTCTTATCAAACTGATTGGCTAACCAAAATAAAAAGTGTGGTGCAGCGATAATTCCCCCTTGGCGAGACTGAAACACAACCTTTTCGGTGTGTGTTCGGGTTGCGATCGCTCCACTAATATACTTTTCCTGTATCATCCGATTAAGGACGTATTTTTGTCGCTGCTTCAGCCGTTCCCAATGCTCATAAGGATTAAAATATGTGGGATTATTGGGAATAGCAGCCAATAAACTAGCTTGAGCAAGATTCAACTCACTAGCTGGGATGGAAAAATAAGTCCGCGCGGCGGCTTCCACACCATATATATTCCCTCCCATTGGCAACCGATTGATATATGCACAAAGAATTTCATCTTTGTTCATCCCTGCTGCTAACCGCCAAGATAGCCAAATTTCATTCAGTTTACCAGAGAAACTGCGGGGCACTGGATCTAACATCCGCGCTAACTGCATAGTAATTGTGGAAGCACCGGAAACAATTCTTTTGGCGTGGATGGCTTCTTTGCTAGCGCGGATAACAGCTTTCACATCCAACGCCCCATGATGGTAAAAGCTGCCATCTTCGGCGGCTAAAATCGCATGGGTAAAATGGGCCGAAACCTGATTGAGCGGTACTACTGATGTATGCTCTTGATCGCGGGTGAGTAATGTTCCTAATGGTAAACCATTGCGATCGCTAAATTGCATTGCCAACTGATTTTGGGCAATATCTGCGGCATGAATGGGCGCAAAATAAGGGAGTAAGCGTACCACCAGACAGATTAGCAGCACAGCTAGGATAACCTTACTAGTGTGCTTAAGTTTGAGTAGCGATCGTAAAATTAGTTTCATCAGGGAATTCCCTGTCCAAGAAAACCTACCTTAATCTTGACGCAGCGATTACATCTACATCAGTAAATATTTCAAATCCTTAATAATTAATTTTTCCTAATTTAGCAAATGTAAATTAATGTTTGCGAAATTTAAATACTTCTTTATAGTTAGGACTTACGCACAGGTAACGGAAAACGAACCACAGAGGACGCAGAGGTAACAGAGAAATGAGAGTTTGAGAGGGTTTTTGCGTAAGTCCTAATAGTTAAGAATTGTAGTCATTTTTGGAACAATAACACTAGATTAGTTATTTATGTAAATAAACATACGTTGCATCCAAAACTTGTGTAAAACTAACTATTTATCTTGCGTACTTTATTAATGTTAGCATTTCCGACTGCATGAGGTAATGCAAGTTTTTATTTGCTATAGTGTGTGAATTTTTTATTTTTAATTACTAGAAAGATGATTATTAGAGTTTTACTGCGTTTCCAGTATAAAATAACCTATCGCGTTCTTAGGGTTATTGGCAGTTCGTTAAAAAAAATTGGGCGTTCTTCAAGCCGGAAAAGAACAATACAGTTTCTTCTGATATTTACATTTATATTAGGGATGGCAGGGTGTAATTTTTTTGGTATCAATTCAAGTAAAGAACAACTTCCAACAGTATCCCCACTTACACCACCTAAATTACCAGACTGGATTGAACAAATTAGTCCCATTGGAGATGCAAAACCCCTCAATCAAATCCGCATCCGTTTTAAAGAAGCTTTAATCCCAGTTGAAAGTCTTGATAGTCCAGAACAGCAAAAATTATTGCAAAAATTTGCTCTTTGGCCGCCTTTACCCGGTCAATTTCGCTTTTTAACACCGCGTATGGTGGGATTCCAAGCTGATAAGGCTTTGCCAATAGCGACACGATTTCAAGTCACTCTCAAAGCAGGTTTAGCCGATTTAAAAAATCATCGCCTAGACAAAGATTTACCTTGGACTTTCAACACCGAATCCATAAATTTAACTAATTTACCCGGTGTAAATCCCATCGATAAGGCTGATATTGAACCAATTGATTTACAACAAAAGTTACAGTTTACTTCTAATGTCGAATTGGATTTAGCTTCTGTACAAGAACATTTACAGTTAATTCCCGCAGGTAAAAATAAAGGTATAGGTTTTAAAGTTGAGTTAAACAAAGAAGAAAAACCATTAAAAAATGAAGAAGACCCGTTAGAAAAGTTTGACCCTTCAGCAAGTAATTGGATTTATAACCTCATCCCACAGCAAAATCTGGAAAAAGCAACCAGTTATCGCTTGGTATTTTCTCCAGGAATACGTCCTGCTTATGGCAATCTATCTACAGAAAAAGAATTTGCCACTAAGTTAGCAACTTATTCGCCCTTGGCATTTCAGAAAATTAACTTTTACGGACAGCCAGATGCAGGGGGAACTTTTGGAAGATTTATTAAAGGTAGTCCGCAGCTAGAATTTAATAATGTCTTGTTAGCAGATTCAGCTAAAGAAAATATTACGATTAATCCAGCACCAAAAGAAATTTCGAGAATTCTGCAAGTTAATGATGAAGATAAAATTATTGGTATCAATCCTTACGCGCTAGAACCCGCCAAAACTTATACAATTACTATCGCCGGAAATCTCAAAGATAAGTTTGGGCAGACTTTGGGTAAACCCGTCACGCTTAAATATGATACTGGAGATTTAGCTGGGGATATCTGGGTACCATCAGATTTGAATATTTTTCCCACAGGGAAAGATTTACAGTTAAATATTAGTACAGGAAATCTGCCAGAATCTAAATATAAAGCAGCTTATCGAGTAGTTAACCCGACAGATTTAGTTTATTTTAATAATAGTAGTGATTTATTACCACAACCTCTTGAATGGCAAAGCTTTAAGGTATCGGGTAAGAAAAATCAATCAGTTGATATTGCTGTTCCTCTGCGGGAAAAAATCAATGCTGCTACGGGGATGTTAGCTTATGGAGTCCAAGCCCGCACTAATAAATATCAAGAGAATGGTAAGGAACTGTGGCGCGAACCTACGACTTATGGCATGGTTGAATTGACAAATTTGGGCGTATTTACTCAGTGGTTTCCTGAGTCAGGGTTAATTCGCGTCAATCATCTTACAGATGGTTCGCCAGTTAAAAATGGCGCTATCGAAATTTATCAATCAAAATTACAAACAAAATCTCGTCCCGAACCAGTACCTTGTGCAACAGGTAAAACTGATGAAAATGGAATTTTTAGAATTGTTCGTGAAGGATTACAGCAATGTTATTCTGGTAATGAAAGCTCTAGTAAATCACCACAACTATTAGTAATTGCCCGTGAAAATCAAGATTGGGCATTCGCTAGAACTGAAGAATATAGCGGTGTTTATGGATATGGCATTGATGCGGGTTGGCAAAATAGTAAGCCAGAATCACGTGGGGTAATTTTCTCGGATAGACAGTTATATCAACCAGGCGAAAAAGCTTGGTTAACTGGTTTCGCGGACTTTTTGCAAAATGGTGCAATTCAGCAAGATAAAAATGCTGCTTACCAATTAACTTTGGTAAATCCCGATGGGCAAAAAACCAGCTTAGGTACGCAAACCACAAATGAATTTGGCAGTTTTTCTCTGGAACTACCAATCAAAACTACTCAGCGCTTAGGCTACTATACAATCCAGGCGAAAGGTAAAAATGGGCAAGAAATTTCTGGAGAATTTCGGGTAGCTGAGTTTAAGCCACCCAATTTTAAAGTCGAACTCAACTTAGATAAAGAATTTGCATACATTGACGAGAAAGTGAATATTAATGCTACAAGCAATTATTTGTTTGGTGCGCCTGTGGAAGGTGGAGAAGCAAAATATTTTATCACTCGTCAGCAGGCTGATTTCGTTCCTAAAGGTTGGGAGGGATTTACTTTTGGTAGGCAATGGTTATGGCCAGAGGAAACGCCTACTATATCTAGTGATGTTTTGCAAACTAATGCCCAACTAGATGCGAATGGTAAAAGTAGTCAAACTGTGAATGTGGCAAATGATTTACCATATCCGATGACTTACCAAGTGGATGTGCAAGTTGCAGATGTTTCTAATCTGTCTGTAGCAAATTCTAAAACTTTTACAGCCTTACCGAGTAATCGCCTCATCGGCTTAAAAAGTAACTTCATCGCTGATGCTGGTAAGCCTTTTCCCATTGAAGTGATTGTTACTGACCCTACAGGAAAACCAATCACAGGTCAACGGGTGCGTCTGGAATTACAACAGATTAAATACAGCAGCGTCACGCAGTTGGTGGAAGGTAGCCGAACACCAAAAAATCAAGTTGAATATAAAACAGTAGGACAAGCAGAAATTACATCTGCGAGTAATCCACAATCGGTAAATTTGACAGCGCCGGAATCTGCTTCATATCGGATTAGAGTTAATTTTAGCGATGTTAAAGGTGAATTAAGCGCTACAGATTTACAAATTTGGGCAACTGGAGAAAATCCAGTATTTTGGGGTTCTAGAGAAGAAGATGTTTTAGAAGTTAAATTAGATAAAAAAGAGTTCAAACCTGGTGAAACTGCTACTGCCTTAATTCAATCTCCCTATGCAGATGCAGAATTGTACTTTGCTGTGATTAAAGATAAACCTCTTTATCAGCAGATTGTTAAAGTTCAGGGAGGCGCACCACAAATTCAGTTTCAAGTTACACCAGAAATGCTGCCTAATGCAGCGATTGAAGCTGTATTAGTAAGGCAAGGTAAACCCATAAATCAAGTGGAAGCGGGAAGTTTAGATAACTTGGTGAAGATTGGTTTTATACCTTTTAAAGTTAATTTAGAAGATAAGTATTTAAAACTGCAAGTTAAACCAGTGCAAGCATCACTAGAACCTGGTGCAGAGGAAACAGTACAGTTAGAATTAAAGGACAATCAAGGAAACCCCACCAAAGGACAGTTTACAGTCATGGTGGTAAATGAGGCGGTGTTACAACTTTCTGGTTATCGTCCGCCAGATTTGGTAGATACAGTTTACGCAGAACAGCCAATATCTACCCGCTTTAGCGATAATCGCCCAGATGTCATATTACAAGCACAAGATGTAGCTAAACCCAAAGGTTGGGGCTATGGCGGTGGTTTCTCAACTGGTGCAGCCAATACTCGCACTCGCACCGATTTTCAAGCCTTAGCTTACTACAACGGTTCTGTCCTTAGCGATGCAAATGGGAATGCACAGATAACCTTTAAACTCCCGGATGACTTAACTACATGGCGAGTGATGGCTGTCGCTACCGATGGAAATCTGCGTTTCGGGAATGGAGACGCAACGTTTATCACCACCAAACCACTGCTCAGTAATGCCATTTTGCCACAGTTTGCCCGTCCAGGCGATCGCATCCTCGCCGGTTTATCCGTAACTAACAACACCGGAAATACAGGAAATCTCTCAATTAATGGCGAACTTAGCGGTACTGTGAAGTTTGCTGATAAAAACTCCACAGCGACTTCTTTGCAAACCAAAGCTGAATCCGCAACTCATGCTTATCGCTTTCCAATGGTGGCGGATAGTGTGGGAGTTGGGAAAGTTCGTTTTACGACTCAGTTAAATGGTACAGCCGCAGATGCTTTTGAAGTACCGTTGGAAATTAAGCCAATTGAAATTACAGAACAAGTTGTTGAATCTGGTGTCACTGAAAAACAGGTGAAGATTCCCCTAAATGTTGATAAAAATACCTTCCCTGATGCGGGAGGTTTAGATATTCAGTTGGCGAGTACTTTGATACCAGAAATTAAAGCACCAGCAAAACAAGTTTTAGAAGATGATGATTTGCCGTTTACAGAACCGGCGGCGAGTCAGTTAATAATTGCGGCAAATCTGCAAACTATTACCCAAAAATATGGTCAGAACTTTGCAGAATTTAATCCTAGCCAACAAGCTAATCAAGCAATTGGAAAATTACAAAAACTCCAAATAGCCGATGGTGGTTTTGCTACTTTTCCCGGAAAAGAAAAATCCGACCCTTGGGTTTCTTCCTATACAGGGGAATCTTTGGCTAAAGCTAGTCAGGTATTTCCTAATTTAGTCGATTCTGCAATGGTATTTCGTCTCAAAACTTATTTACAAAAAGTTCTAGCAAACCCCAGAGAATACGACTTTTGCAAACAACTACTCTGTAAAAGGCAACTGCAACTTAATGCTTTAATCTCCTTAGCAGAATTGGGAGACAAACGCAATACTTTCCTTGCAGATATTTATGAGCAACGCAATAACTTTGATGTAGCAACTCAAATTAAACTAGCGCGATACTTATTTCAATTCCCAGAATGGCAAGATGAATCTCAACAATTAGTGAACAAGCTACAACAGAATATTTATGAAACTGGCCGCACAGCAGTTGTAAGTTTACCAACTAGTTGGGAATGGATGAGTTCATCTACTACGACGCAAGCGCAAGCTTTACGCTTATTTATTACCAAACAAAGTAAACCCGAAGTTATAGATAAGTTATTCCAAAGTCTTCTGGGATTACGACGTGATGGTACATGGCAAACTAATTATAATAATGCCCAAGCTTTAACAGCTTTGGTAGATTATAGTCAACTGCAACCCACACCACTTAATTTTGTTGCCACAGTGGAATTAGCTGGTAATAAGTTAGGAGAAAATAGGTTTAATGGCTACCAAAATCCTAGCTTACAGCTAAATTTGCCGATGAATAAATTACCTCGTGGTCGTAATGATTTAACGCTGCAAAAATCAGGTAATGGCACTTTGCACTATCTAGTTGCTTATAATTATCGTTTGCAAGGTAATCAAGCAGGCAGGTTTAACGGACTACGCATAACACGAGAAATTAGTCAAGTAAATAAAGAGAAAGTTTTGCAAAAAACAGGTCTTTACGCTTTTGATAAACCCTTGACTTTAGCCTCTGGACAGGTGTTTGATATTGGTTTAGAAATCATCGCCGATCGTTCTGTAGATCATCTGGTGATTAAAGATCCGTTACCATCAGGTTTTGAGGCTGTGGATGCGAGTTTTCAAACTACTACAGCTGCATTACAAGCAAAAGCCGATAGCTGGGAACTTGGTTTTAAGAATGTCTACCGCGATCGCATTATCGCCTACGCCGACCACCTAGAACCAGGAGTTTATAGTTTGCATTACTTAGTCCGTTCTGTTACTCCTGGTACCTTTTCTTGGCCTGGTGCAGAAGTTCACTTGCAATATGCGCCAGAAGAATTTGGGCGTACTGCTGAGTCTACATTAATACTGGAGGATAGCAAGTAACTATTTATGCCATCTTTGGCTACAACAAATTTAAAAATCTTTCCAAGTCTATACGGGCCTGCTTTAAAATCTTAGCTAGGGTGGAACGCTTAACTGGGCGGTGAGCTGGAACAGTCAATTTTAAGACTTCATCCGGTATGCTTTTTTCCAATCTAATGTGACTACCTCGCTGGCGTACAACTATCCATCCATCCCGTTCTAAAGCAGCGATAATCTGAGTGTAAGGTAAATTGGGAACTTTGCTCACAGTACCAATTCCCTGACTATTACGCCTTCTTGAGTAATCCATTCATCTTCCAATGGCTCAAGGTAAAGTTCTATTGCTTCTTGGATATTCTCTAATGCTTCTTCTAATGTTTCTCCTTCACTGATACAGCCAGGAAGTGAGGGAACATGGACGGTGTATCCGCCTTCGTCACTGGGTTCTAATACAACTCTGAGTTTCATAACTTGACAATAAAGTTACTTTTTATTTTTAATGATTTATGGCGATCGCACTACCGTTACTGAGAGAAGAAAAGCGATCGCTTTTTTCTTATGAATTCTTGCAAGATATAAATATTCAGTTATAAAGCTTATCATAGCTTAAATCTAAGTTTTTGATCCCGCTTTAACGCTAATTCAACATCTTGGAATGCGGGTTTTTATTCACCAGAAGACTGGTTGGAAGGCTAATTCTGGCTCTTCCATACCTAATGATTTTGAACATGAGTTTGCTACACATAAAGAGCGATTGACTGTCAGACAGATACTGAAAATTGAAGATCACCCAGAGCTTATGTCTGCTGTACAACAGTGGCAGCAAAAACATAGTGCTTCTAGAAGAATTTTTGCTGATACCAATGATGCATTAAATCAATGTCTCCAAGGGTTGAAGTCTAGAGAAATTAAAAAACAGAATAATCTTTCTCAAAATGCTGCTATCAGAGACTATTACGATACACGTCCTTTAATGGATTACTCAGCTATGAGTAAATTAGCAGCTAACCAAATTCGTTATCACGATGTCCATCCCGTGGAAGCTGTTTGTAAAGCGTTGGATTTATATATGCCTAAGCATAAAGCTGAACTTATATCAGTTATAGAGAATGTTTACAAAGCAGACAAAAGATTAAAAACTGAAGCCAAGCAAAAAAGACTCACTGCTGGAATTCAGTTGTCATTACCTCTAGGTATCTAAATACTGGTAGGCATCATCATATATCTGCCTTTATTATAAAGGCGATCGCATTATCGCCTACGCCGACCACCTAGAACTAGAAGTTTATAGCCCTCCATTACTTAGTCTGTTCTATGACTCCTAGTGCATTTTCTTGGTTTGGTGCCCAAGTACATTTGCAATATGTACTAGAAGAATTTGGGTGTACTGCTGTGTCAACATTGCTACTAAAGTATCCAAAGTAATTATTGATACTATATTTAGCTACAACAAATCTAAAAATCTTTCCAAGTATATACGAGCCTGCTTTTAAATATTAAGGTTTAACTAACTAATTTGGTTTTTCTGGGCAAAGGAAACGCTCATATAAGACCATTTCTTAACAAGGATACTTAAGTAAAAGCCGCGTTTATTACATAGAGATGTTGAAGTTCAAGTAAAAACAACAACGGTAAATTAGCTGGTTACAATTTAGCGTTAGTCTCAATACGATATAACACAATACAGTTCAGATAAGCCTAAAACTCTGATGCAGAGACATGATTTACCGCGTCTTAAAAGACCAATTATCCACAAACCCTTAACTAAACTGTATGGGAATATAACAAATTAGACATTTTTACAACAAAGTAGGAAAGTTACTTTTGCTCTAATCTTAAAGATGGAAAATCGGCGTAATAAAAATGCAACAAATTTTAACATTAATTGAACAAAAAAAACAAGAATATGCTCAATTACCCTTGTTTAGTTTTATGCAAAATAAAAGTATAAACCCTATACAAAGGTTAGCTTGGGCACCATGTGCTGCTCATTTTATTATGAATTTTGGAGAACTTAATAAGTATTTTTTGCGAGTAGAACCAACAAACGATCCAATTCAGGCATTAATTAACAAGCATACTTATGAAGATGACCATCATTGGTTGTGGTTTTTGGAAGATTTGAAAAACCTAGAACTTGACAAATCATTAAAATTTAGTGATGCACTAAAATTCCTTTGGAGTGAAGAAACTAAGAATGCTCGCTGTTTAAATTATCAACTCTATCGATATATTTCACAAGCAACTCCTATTCAGAAAATCATAGTTATTGAAGTTACCGAAGCGACAGGTAACATAATGTTTTCAACAGCGGCAGAGATTGGCAAAGAAATTAAAGCAATTACCCAAAAGCCATGCCGATATTTTGCAGATTTCCATCTGAATGTTGAAACTGGTCACATGACAAGTCAATCTGGAATAGAGCAATTTTTACAAGATATTCAAGTATCAGAAGCAACTCGACAAGAAGCTTATGAATTAGTTGAGAACTTATTTACAGTTTTCACACAATTTACAAATGAGCTTTTGGTATATGCTGAAACCCACAAAATTGAGCAGCAATTGAAAACTGCATAAGTTATTAAGCAAGGTTTTTGAAATTGACTTCCATACAAAAATAGGAACTTTAACTATGTCACAGGATGTACAAAATATTGTAATTGGTGGTGGTGGTTCAGCCGGTTGGATGACGGCAGCTTATTTAAGTAAAGCACTAGATAAAAATATTAATATTACTCTGGTGGAATCATCTAACATCACAAAAATTGGTGTTGGAGAAGCAACTTTTAGTACCATCAAAGTATTCTTTGATTTTCTTGGGTTACAAGAATATGAATGGATGCCAAAGTGTAATGCCACATATAAGATGGCAATTAAGTTTGTCAACTGGAATGCAAAAGGGCAACACTTCTACCATCCTTTCCAGAGATATGAGGTAATTGACGGCTTTGATATCTCTGAATGGTGGCTGAAAATGAAGAAAGACCAAGAAGCATTTGATTATGCCTGCTTTCTAATTCCCTGGCTGTGCGATCGTCAACGATCGCCGAGATATTTAGATGGTAAAGTCTTCGATCGCAAAGTTCAAAATGAATTTTCTCAAGAGCATATCGCCAAGAAAAATATCTTGGATAAGTTAAAAATTCAGTACCCCTATGCATATCATTTTGATGCGAATCTACTCGCAAGATTCATGAAAGATTATGCAATGGAAAGGGGAGTGAAGCAAATTGTTGATGATGTAGTGGATATTAAGTTAACTGAGGATGGGAGCATAGATAGTCTTACAACCAAAGAGCATAGGATTCTCAGTGGCGACCTTTTTATTGACTGTACTGGTTTCCGTGGTCTTTTGATCAACAAAGCCCTTGGTGAGCCATTCATTTCTTATTCAGATTCACTGTTGTGCGATCGCGCGATCGCAATGCAGATACCAACTGATATCAAAAAGGATGGCATCAACCCTTACACTACCTCAACTGCACTTTCCTCTGGTTGGGTCTGGAATATACCTTTGTATGGCAGAAATGGTACTGGGTATGTTTATTCGAGTGCATTCATTTCTGCTGAGGACGCAGAACAGGAATTTCGCCAGCATTTGGGAACCGCTGCTAATAATCGTCAAGCCTCTCATATCAAGATGCGGATTGGACGTAACAGAAACTCATGGGTGAAAAACTGTGTAGCAATTGGCCTTTCCAGTGGATTTGTAGAACCACTAGAATCTACTGGCATCTTCTTCATTCAACATGGAATTGAAGAGTTAGTTAACCACTTTCCCAGCAAATCTTTCAATCAAGAGCTAATTCATAGCTATAACAAAGTTATCGCTGACTGCATAGATGGTGTGCGAGAATTTTTGACACTTCATTACTATGCTAGCGATCGCACTGACACAGAGTTCTGGAAAGCAACTAAGAACAATATCAAAGTTCCAGAAGAACTACAGGAAAAACTAAGGTTATGGAAAAATAGACTGCCAAGCAATAAGACTATCAACCCGAAATACCACGGCTTCGAGTCTTACTCTTATTCGGTAATGTTGTTGGGGCTAAATTATATGCCTGAAAGCAGTCTTCCCATTTTAGAACATATCGGAAATCACAATGCCGAGGCTGCATTTATGGAAATTAGGGAAAGAGCCAATTACCTAACTTCAACTTTACCATCTCAGTATGAATACTTGACTCATGTAATGAAGTCACAAGAACAGTCGGAGTATCTGAGTCTGGTTAGCGATCGCTCACATCAGATTCCTGCACTAATTTCATAATTTAGGAGAATCCAAGATGACGGTGAAACAAGTATGCGTGATTGGGGCTGGAGTCAGTGGATTAGTCTCAGCAAAGACGTTTCTTGAGGAAGGTTACGAAGTGACATTGTTCGAGAAACGGCAGGGACTTGGCGGTGTGTGGGAAAGGTCGAGAACTTACCCAGGACTATCGATCCAAAATCCTAGAGACACCTATGCTTTCTCAGACTATCCTATGCCTGCCTCTTATCCAGAATGGCCTTCAGCAGAGCAAATATGCGCTTATCTTGAATCCTACGCTCAACACTTTGGGGTCACAGAAAAAATTCAGTTCGGTGCAAAAGTAACTAAAGTGGAGCGCAAATCAGGAAATACTCCTAGATGGATTGTTAGTGTTAGCTTTCAAGAAGATGGTAAGGAGATCGGAAAACAAAATTACGAGTTCGACTTTGTGATTGTGTGCAATGGCACTTATGATATTCCCTACATTCCTAACTTGCCGGGGATGGAAGAGTTCATTGCCGCCGGAGGGCAGGTAATACATACTAACGACTTTAACGACGGCTCTGTAATTGAGGGCAAGCGAGTGGTTGTTGTCGGTTTTGGCAAGTCAGCCACCGATTTAGCGAATCTCGCAGCTAGCAAGGCCAAGGAATGTACCCTTGTCTTCCGTCAAGCGCTGTGGAAAGTTCCCAACTTCTTTCTCGGTCTGTTGAACATCAAGTATATTTTCCTGACTCGGTTTGCAGAAATTTGGATGCCCTATCATAAACTTCAAGGGTGGGAAAAGTGGCTGCATAGTTTTGGCAAGCCACTAGTGTGGGCATTCTGGCGGCTAAATGAGACTATCCTGCGCTTACAATTTCCCCTTGATGCTTGTGGAATGGTGCCCAAACAACCGATGAACAAATTAATTGGTTGTAGTATCGGTTTAGTACCTAAAGGCTTTTTTGAATATGTACGCGCAGGTAAAATTCGTGCTGTGAAGACAAAAATCCACAAGTTTTTTGCTAGTGGCGTCGAATTGGATAACGGCGATAAAATACAGGCAGATGTTGTTGTCTTTGGCACAGGATTTCTTCAGGATATCCCTTTTTTAGAAGAGAAATACCACAGACACGTATTTGATCAGGAAGGCACTATCCATCTTTACCGCCATCTAATTCACCCCCATATTCCACAGATGGGTTTTGTTGGTTATAACTATACTTTCTGTGCCCAGTTATCAGCAGAAATTGGTGCTAGGTGGTTATCAGAGTATGTCAAAGGGAATTTAGCTTTACCATCCCCGCAACAGATGCTAGATGATGTTACAGCAGAGTTGGAATGGAGAAAGAAAGATAGACCCTATGCTTTCGTCAGTGGAGCATGTGTAACTCCTTTTACATTCCATTACATTGATGAATTGCTTCAGGATATGGGTCTGAGTAGCCGCCGTCAACCAGGGAACTTGGTTGGGGAGTTTCTGATGCCAATAGATCCATCTGCCTACAAGCATCTGGGCGAGGAATTACAAGCAAAACAAAAACAACATCCATCTCTCAATGATTTTGCGATCGCCTCCGGCGGGGCGTAGCCCATTGCGGCAAGTGTAGAGTTGAGAAGCATTCGTTGATATCGATTACAAGCTTTCAACTCTTACCATCCTACAGAAGCAGTTGTGCGATCGCGTCTTCCTAGTGAAAGATAACAACTGTATATTTGAGAGTGACTCTTAATCTCAAAATTTACATCATTCAATGGCTCTTAACTGAGGAAGCCGAATCTAGCAGGTTGAAAGTAATTGAAGTACCAGGTTGTAAATCCATCACATCACCCCAGCAAACAATTTGGACGGATGATGAGTTAATTGGCGATGCTGTTACATTCAGATGACTGTCAATGACTTCAATTTCTAAATCGTTCCCTTGATGCTGAAGGCTAACGCGAAATCGCTTTAGTGAAGTTGGCAGGGATGGATTGAGACAAATGTTACCGCCGCAAGCGTGTAACCCAAGGTAATGGTGCTGAAGAAGATGGAGTGTGCCTGCCATTGCTCCCAAGTGGATGCCATTTTTTGTCTCTCCACTACTCGCCCCCGATAAATCGGCAAACAGCGTTTCCATGAATAGCTGCCAGGATTTTTCGCAATTGCATCTGGCAAGCGCCCCAGCATACACAAGTCGGGAGAGGCTGGACTCATGCACTGTATGCTGAAGATGATGAGCGATCGTCTGCTGCATTTGTGTCCGATTAAAGGAATAACCATTACGCTCTAGTAATGTTGTCAATTCTGTCTCAGACAGTAAAAAGAACAGCATCGCAGTATCTGCTTGCTTGCTAACGTGATAGCGATTGACATCATCCCCTTTTGCCTCCAAAATTAAATTAAACTGCCGATCGCAGAACGGCTGGACATCAAATTCTTGCAAGCGATCGAACCCTTCATATTGGCTTAAAATACCGTCGTCTTGAAAAACTACGTGCATCTTCCGGGTGACAATATCCCATTGGTTGATTTCTTCTTGACTCAGGTTTAGGCGATCGCAGAATTCACGACGGCAGGAAGGTGACAGTAAATTAAGGACTTCCTGCGTTCGACAGAGCGTCCAGACTGCCATGACGTTTGTATAAGTATTATTGTTGATGCCGGGAGTTTTGGCATCTAGATAAGCGGTGTGATATTCATCAGGCCCAACCACACCGCAAATTTCGTAGCGATCGAGATCGGGATTATAGGTGACAATATTCGCCCAAAAGCGGGTAATCTCAACCATCATCTCTGCCCCGTAGTCCATCAGGAAGGCAAGATCGTTTGTGAGGTTATAGTAGCGCCACAGATTACAGGCAATGATAGCGTTAATGTGATGCTGCAAGTTTGTGCGATCGCGCATCCAATGCCCTGAAAGCAGGCTGAACTGAAAACGGGGTGTTTCTTCACGTCCGGTACTAGCACTGCGCCAGGGAAACATTGCACCTTTATAACCATTTTGACGAGCGAGAATTTTTGCTGCACTGAGACGACGGTAACGATATAACAGCATCGATCGCGCGATTTCTGGAAAGCGACAGGCCAGAAACGGCAGTACAAAGGTTTCATCCCAGAAAATGTGTCCGCGATAATCTTCGCCATGCCAGCCCCGTGAGGGAACTCCTACATCTAAATCTGCTGTATGAGGTGAAACTGTTTGCAAGATATGAAAGATATGCAGCCGTAATGTCCGTAAATTTTCCACTGGCTCAAGCTCAATATCACAGCGCATCCAGAGCCGTTTCCAGGCACATTGATGAGCAATTAGCAGTTCGGCAAAGCTAGGAGCATCCTGGATTGCCTGCCTTGCGGCTTCAGCACTTTCGCCGATCGCGTGGTCACGGGAGGTATAGAGGGCAACAATTTTCTCAATTTGGATCGCTGCACCCCGCTCAATCTGAAACTGCAACCTTTCTCCTATTTGTGCAGTTTCGCGATCGACAGTTCGGGACAAATTTAGTTCATGACTACCCACAACAACACGGGTACGCGCCGCCACAACTATCTCGATTCGAGACTGCTTGGTTCGCACCATCAACCAGATGGCCTCTGGTTGAATGGTTTCAGTTGTTAATGGCTCTAAATGTTGTTGATTGTAAGGTTCGTAGCGTTTGACATTGTTGTTCGTCACCTGTGCGTCGATCGCTGAACGAATTTCTAGTTTACCCGACCAGTTTTCGGCGGTTAGCTGAAGTTGCAATCCGGCAAGATGGGGTTGAGCCATACTGACAAACCGTTGCTCGTCCAGCGTGGTTTCTCGTCCCTGGGGATCGCGAAATTTTATCTCACGATGCAGAACTCCACCTTTGAGATCCAGCGTTTGGCGGTAAGTCAGAATTTCAACCGCATCAATAGAAAACCAATTTCCGCCATCAATGCGAAATGTTAGCGGCAGCCAGTTGGGTAAATTGACAAGGGATTCATCATCGGACGCTTCACCTTCAATACAAGTTACCAAGCGGTTATAAAGACCTGCTCGGTAGGTTCCAGGGTAGTGGATCTCGTCGGCTGTCGCCTCGATCGCCGCCGCACGAGTGACAAAATAGCCATTACCCAGCGCACAGAGTGCCTCCCGATGACCTTCATCTTTTGGATCGTACCCGGCAAAAACAAGGCTCCAAGCATCTTTGGAGTCGTAAGTTTTGTTATCAAAGAACATAAGCTTGGGGTGTGAGTCGTTGAAACATGGAATCAATTTCCGATCGCGTCGGATAGGCTGGTTGAGAACCATACCGAGTTACTGTAACGTGGGAAGCCGCCGTTGCAAAACAGGCAGCATCCTGAAGCGATCGCCTTTCCAGTACCGCCACAGCCAGTGCGCCCGCGAACGCATCCCCCGCTCCTGTGGCATCGACAACATCCACTCTTGCGGGGGGAATATGCAGCGTTTGCTCATGGTTAATCAGTACACAGCCTCCGTCTTTCAGCTTCACACAAGCATTCTTGACTCCTGGATCTAAAAAACGATATGCGGCTTGAATCGCACAATCCACCGAATCAATCTTGATGCCAGTTAATTTCTCTGCTTCCCCTGCATCTGGAACCAGATAAGTCACCTGTGAGAACAAATCTTGCTCCACACGAGCGGCTGGAGATGGATCGAGAATTACCGGAAAATCTCGCTCATATGCAGCATTCATCGCAGGTTCAACAATAAATGGCGCAATCTCGTAATCGACAACCAGTACTGAACCAGTAGGTGCATTGGCGATCGCATCTCGCACAATGGCAATATCCTCCTTTGTCCAGATGTTATTTGCGTTTCCAGCCAAAATAATTCCCTTTTTGCGATCGGGGGGCACGGTAATCATGGAAACACCTGTCGGTTCGCCCTCGACCGCACTTACATATTTCAGGTCTACCTCTATCTCCCGGAGGGGTTTGAGCGCCTGTTCTGCCAGCGTATCGGCGCCGAGATGAGCAATAAGTATAGCAGGAAGACCCAGTTTGCGAGCGAGATAGGCAACATTGGCTGCCTTACCTCCACTCAGTTGAAGAAAATCACTAGCAAGGAGCGTTTCACTTAGGTCTGGACGGCGATCGACTCGTACCTGGAAATCAGCATTAACGCTGCCGAGAGATATGACGCTTCCTTGATTCATAATGTCTTGTGTCTTTAGGATTCGATAGTTAATCTCTCAATGGAGATTGTCAGTTGCCAGACTGCGAAGACAATCTCACTATTTGCATTAAACCGTTTCCTAACATGACAAGCATCTAGCTTAAGTCAATGCTTTATTTAGTGCGGCTGCTTACAATTCCTATCAATACAAGCATTTAGCTTCAGTCAACTCCAAAGCACTCACGATCGCAAGCTGCTCCTTATACCGATTCCGATTTAAGCCAAAAGGTAGGGTCATTCTTTAGGGTCTGCATTTACGCTAAAGAAATCTGTGAACTAAAAGAAACTCCCACTCAATATATTTTTTAATGAGTCCCAAAGGAACGATCGCCTTTGATATTCTTAATACTTGCTTTAGCCCGACTAGATTGGGTGGATTTAATGTTTGCTTTAAAATTTCAGGTTGACAGCGACACCTAGAAGACAAAGACAGATCCATCCGTAGATAAAAACAACGGGAACAAGTTTGGCAAACTTAAGGCTTTATCTCTGTATTATGTCCGTTCTCTGTTCAACTTATCTGTGAGAGCTAGACTTTACCTTTTCGTATGCCCTTTCGATCTTAAAATTCTTTAAATCTTCATTTTGCAGCACTTCATATTCCTTAACTCCCCATTTATTGATAATGGCGATCGCTCCATCAATAGAAGGCTTTATCAATCTGGAGGTAATAATGCCAAGTGTAGGAAGTATGAAACCTATGCCTAACCTAAAATAGACATTGTAATTACTCATCCCTGATGAAAAGGCAATGATTAGAAACGATTGACAGGTTACATACCAACTTACTCGCTGTCCTATTGTCATTTGTGATTACAAATGACTAATGACTAATGACTAATGACTAATGACTAATGACTAATGACAGCCAACTCCAAAAATATTTCACAAATAATTTAGGACTGCTATATATCTAGCTAAAGTTTTGTATCGAAGTCTGATTAAGCATTACTTTAGATAGGTTTCCCATGAGGTAATTCTCAATTTCTTTAAATACATTTGTATTTGGAAACACATAGCAATAATTTACAACTAATCTCATTCTGTAGTTAGAGGTTGGGTAAAAGGATACATAGTTTATTGTTAACTAGCAAGAACAAAGAATCAAACATCCTCTAAGAAGCATTACAACAGATGCTGCGCTAGCTGCTTGAACAAGAGCAGCGATACAAATGCATTGTAGTTTTTTGACCCGGATTGAAAGGAGAGTTAATGACCTCACAGAACCTACAGTCACAAAGACCAAAGCCGCCGTTTCCCGAACAGGTGACACAGTTCGGGCAGCAGGTTCCAATCAAGCGTCCCGCGCAACCAGCAGTTGCGCCGATATACGTACTGCTCGCTTCGGAAGAAGCCAGTTATGTTTCGGGTGCGGTGATTCCCGTTACTGGCGGTCAGCCCGTTCTTCCATAGCGCTTTGCTTTGATGCCAATTTCTATCAGTCTCATTGCAGATGCTTCGGCTAAATCTGCCCTGGCATTTGCGGATCTGCCGATAACCTGCTTTCAAATCAATTCAGTGGAGCGAAATCCAAGTCAAGAAACCTAATATGGAACAAAAAGATATCTTCAAAAAAGCCTCACGCCGTCAAGTTCTCGGCGGGCTATCCATTGGCGTTGTCGCAGCGCAAACGGTACCAGTCTTCGCACAACAAACATCTACCCCAGCAAAGGAACAAGTGACACCCAAACAGGAAACACCCAACCAGTCTGTCAAGCAGAACCCAGTTAAGCAATATCCGAGTCCGCCCTTTTCGCAACAACCGCAAGAGCCACCCGGTCTTGCCAGCAAAATGACCCCGCGACCCGATCACGGTGAGACAAGTTATCAGGGCTCTGGACGGCTAGTGGGACGCAAGGCGCTCGTCACAGGTGGTGATTCTGGCATCGGTCGGGCAGCAGCGATCGCCTTTGCGCGTGAAGGTGCTGATGTTGCGATCAACTATCTCCCTGCCGAGGAGCCAGATGCCCGCGAAGTGATCCAACTGATTCGGGAGTCAGGACGCAAGGCGGTGGCGATTCCCGGCGATATTCGGAACGAAAACTTTTGCAATCAGCTCGTCGAATCCGCCGTGCGCGAACTCGGCGGACTGGACATTCTGGTCAACAACGCTGGTAAACAGCATTCTGTTGACTCAATTCTCGATCTCACGACCGAGCAGTTCGATTCAACGTTCAAGACGAATGTCTACGCGATGTTCTGGATTACCAAAGCTGCTGTGCCGCACCTCAGTTCCGGTGCAAGTATCATCAATACCTCTTCAGTCCAAGCCTATGACCCTAGTGAGAACCTGCTCGACTATGCACAAACCAAGTCGGCGCAGGTAGCCTTTACCAAGTCACTGGCAAAGCAGCTTGCTAAAAAGGGCATCCGTGTAAATGCGATCGCACCTGGACCTTACTGGACACCGCTCCAGGTCAGCGGCGGTCAACCGCAGAGTAAAGTCGAGAAGTTCGGCGGTGACTCACCGATGGGACGTCCCGGACAGCCAGCGGAGCTTGCCCCTATCTACGTGCTCCTTGCCTCACAGGAGTCGAGCTATGCTACCGGGCAAGTGTACGGTGCGGCGGGTGGAAGCGGGAATCCTTAGGGACTAACAAAAAATAAATTATCCCATCGCTGTGTCATATCATGTCCGGGTAAAGACTTATCATTTAGACCGTAGTTTTTGCTGGGAGCAGGGGGCAGGGAGAAAGAGGCTTTTGGGATTTTTGCACAGATGCGGTAATCATAAGTGATTAACCGGACTTGATATCAGCAGAAAAGGAAGACTTTGAATCATCGTCTTCGCTGTTCATTATTGGATAATTTATTTTCTGGAAGTCCCCAATGCGATCGCGCCTAATTCTGATTCTCATCTCTTTGTTAATCTTCGTCGGCTTTTTAGATTTTCAAGAAAAAAAGGGGAGTGTGATTGAACACAGCCCCATTTGAACCGTAAAAAAGAAAAGAAAATCTGCGTTTCATGTAATAGCGAAAGCTAAAATTTGCTCTGCTGCTCGTTGTCCACTGCGAATCGCTCCTTCCATATAGCCACAATATTCAACGGGAGCAGTATGTTCTCCTGCAAAAATGACTTGTCCAGCGGAGTACGGTAAGTCAGAACGCCAGCTTTTCAAGTCTCTAGGAGCGAAGTAGCAGTAAGATCCCTGCGACCAGGGATCGGCACTCCAGTCATGAGTTGCAGTTGCGAGCACTTTAGGAGCATTTGGGTAAAGCGCAGATACTGTTTGTTGTGCAAACTCAACGGGGTGTCCAGCAACATTTCGGCTAGGTGTCCCACTGCTCGTACAAGCAAGAATTCCCGCTTCACCTCCTTGAGTTAGGGTAGATTCCCAGATAGTTTGATAAGGTGTGTCTCCCACAAGCAGCCCAAAACTGGATTGCTGCCAGAAACGGTTGGAGTACTGAAGTAAGGTCTTAACTGATGTTCCATAAGGCAAGTAGGTTATTGCCTCTCGTTGTGCCTGTGTAAGCGGAACTTCAATGGACAAATGACGCAAGACACTCCAAGGAATAGTGACAACAATCCAATCGCTAAAAACTTCAACCTGCCCGTGAAGAGTTTTTAGACTCACGGCAATAGTTTGTTCTTGCTGCTGAATCCGCACAACTGGGGTGTTTAGATGGATGCGATCGCCTAAAAAGCGAGCAAGTGCGGTTGCAAGTTGAGTACTACCACCTTGAATTCGCAGACTGCGATCGCCAGAAGTACCGCTGTAAGCAAAGAAGCCAACTCCAATGGCCTCCGGGTCGGCAGCATACATTCCATAGGATTGCTGACGAACAACTTTGCAGGCAAAGGGAGCAATCGATTGTGCAGTCAGCCACTGAGCTAATGTTTGGGCAGGATCGGCAAGCTGTTCCAATAATCGATCTAACTTCTGATATACATCATTTAAAGAAGCTTGCTGTTGAGACAAGAGCGTTTTATGAGTAAAAAAATTACCATCAATGTAATAATAGAGGTCATCTGGAAGCTTAAAGGCAGACTCAAGCTTGAGGTCGAATTGAGTGGCATAGGATATCAATGCTGTATGGTTATCATCGACAAACTCTGCACCCAATTCGCCATGCTGTTCTTCTCCCAAAAAAACTGTTTGGACTCGTCCTCCAACTCGTTCGCGGGCTTCAAACACTTGCACATCAAACCCAGCACGAACCAGTTCATAACCAGCCGTCAGCCCTGCCAACCCAGCCCCAATTACAGTTACTCGTTTGCTCATTGGTCATCATTATCCTGCTACATACCTTTGCCCAAATCAAATCAATTGTCTTTTCTGAGAAATTCTTTATCGTAATGTCGCATACTCTATTGGCTGTCTCTTCTATCTACCGGAGTGTTATTTTTAAGGTTTTCGAGTATCCACTCTATGCATATCTGAGAGTTGCAAGGATGAACTTGGAATGATTGGACTCGGACGGATGGGCCGGAACATGGCAAAGGTCGCTGGAGTGCGATCGCTGTGGTAGATTTTTAACAGTGCTGTCTGTTCGCCCCATCTCCTCAATATCCACACTATGAAAATCGACCGATTGCAGGAACTTAAGCAAAAACTGACGAATGACGCAGACTTGTCCTGCATCTGGTTATTTTATATGGATCGTTTTGCGGATCGGCCGGAATTTACTGACCTGGGTGAGCCTGCCTATAATGAATATTTAGATGCTGTCCTCCAAAAAACTTGTCAGCAGATGTTTGGCAGGGCAATAAAGATTACTGACTTTTTCTCGATCTACATAGCTGCGTATCGTTTCTTTCATGGAGCTTTCCAAGTTGAAGGACGTATTGGGGGTGTGATTTATTTTGAGGATATAAAAATTGGGTTACTTGCAGTGTCAGCGGATTATCCCCCTAACGATGCGGTTAAATATTCACGTTTTTCTGAGATGATTCAACTGTCAGCACCTAATCGCAACGATCGCAATTGAGATTCAGGGTTAATGTACAGTCAAAGGAATTCCGTTATCTTTTGGTTTTAACTTGAGAATAAATGGCACAGCTTTCAACACCCAATCGGACACGGGTGTATAATTAGCAGCTTCTTCTCCAAAGCTAATAGAGAGCATATCTGTATGAATAATCCCTGGATTAAGAGGTATAGCTGCCATACCAGTTGGCAATTCTTGTGCCAAAGAACGAGTTAATCCTTCTATTGCCCACTTGGAAGCGCAGTATGGTGCAACTTGGGCTGAAGTAGAACGTCCCCAGCCAGAACTAAAGTTAACAATAATACCCCGTTTGTTTTTTACCATTGCTGGTACGAAATAACGAATTATATTTACTACTCCTTTGATATTGATATCTATTAGATCGGAAAATTCTTCGGATGGTATTTCCCACAAAGGTGCTGGGTAATTAGTAATTGCCGCATTATTAATCACTATATCTGGCGGTTCATATTTTTGAAGTACGTGTTCTGCCCATTTTTTTACAAGCTGTTCATTTGCCACATCTACAGATGTGAAATCGTTGGGCGCACTAAACTTCTGGCGTATTTTATCAATAGCATCTGATGAACGAGCGCAACCAATAACAGTATGTCCTTCTTGAATAAAACTCTCGGTCATCGCATAACCTAGACCTTTGCTGATACCTGTAATTAAGATGAGCTTAGTCATATTTTTCTGCTATTCCTGCTCTCTTAGAAATAATTCGTGGGAAAAAATAACCACTACCTCTTGCTGTGACGATCAACTCTGGCAAGTTTGGGTCAGATTCTATTTTTGTCCGCAATCGGGAGATATGCACATCTACTACACGGGTATCTGCATGAATCTCTGGTACAAAGCCCCATAGTTGCTGCAAGATTTCTAATCGGGAAAAAACTTTTCCAGAATGACTGACCAATAACTCTAGCAAGCTAAATTCCACACCTGTCAGGCGAATGCGCTGCTCATTTTTATGGACTTGCCGCTTACTTGTATCGATTTTGAGATTGCCCAGATGGATTAGCCTAGAATTATCAATGACATTGACACTGGTTTTTTGTAAAAGTCGCCTAAGTATACAGGCAATTCGGGCTTCTAGTTCTTTGGGTGAGAAAGGTTTGGTCATATAGTCATCAGCACCTATATTCAGTCCAGCGATTCGCTCTGCGACATCTGCCAAAGCTGTAAGCATGATAATTGGTACATCCGATTGTTTCCGTATTTCTTGACAGACACCATAACCATCCAGTTTTGGCATCATCACATCCAAAACTATTAAGTCTGGAGCTTCTCGACGAAAAGCTAACAAAGCTTCTTCGCCATCCTTTGCTTTTACTACATCGTAGCCAATCATCTCAAGACGTGTCTGCAAAATCTGGCGGATGCTGGCTTCATCGTCTACTACCAGGATCTTTCCTTTATGTCCTGACAAGTTTCTCAATCCTCCTTGACGGCGAAAACTCTTAAACCTTCATTATCCGCTTATTAAGGCTCAAAAACGCAAAACAATCTTGACTTCTAGAGAACGATCGAGAAGCGATCGCTGTAAGCTATCTATTTGGGATGTTCCAGTTTTGCAATGATTCATCCCGCCATTATGCAACGCCAAATTTTTCAGTAACGGTAGCTTGTCTCACTGTTGCATTGGAATCTCAATCACAAACTCAGTTCCTTCTCCCGGAGTTGATTTACAGCTTAACTGACCCTTGTGTTTATCCACTACCACTTGATAGCTAATTGACAACCCCAAGCCCGTACCATTTCCTACTGTTTTAGTGGTAAAAAATGGATCGAATATTTTCTGCTGCACCTGTGCAGTCATACCATAACCGTTATCAGCAATCCGAATCTTCAACGTGTTTACTTCTCCTAGTTCAGTACGAATACGAATCTGAGGATTTTTTCTGGGAGAATCTTCTTCATAGTTGTAGTCCTCTAAAGCATCGATCGCATTACTTAAAATATTCATAAACACTTGGTTGAGTTGACCGGCATAGCAAATAACATTCGGCAGTTGTGCGTATTGTTTAAAGACCTCAATTTCTGGGCGATGTCTATCGACAAGCCGCTTCTCTACGAGACGCTCCGCGAATGCGTCTACGCTCTTTTCCTTGAGTCGGTGCTGCAAAATCATTAAGGTACTGTCGATGCCTTCATGAATATTTACAGGCTTCATTTCCGATTCATCTAGACGAGAGAAATTACGTAAGCTCAGAATAATATTTCGGATACGGGAACTTCCTACCTTCATAGAATCGAGAACCCTTGGGAGGTCTTCTTTCAGGAATTGTACATCCATTTCCTCAATTTTCTGCTCTAGAATTGCTGAGGGATGGGGATATTCTTGCTGATAGATATTAATCAAATCTAGCAATTCTTGAACATAATCACTGGCGTGATTAATATTACCATGAATAAAATTGATCGGATTATTAATTTCATGGGCAATTCCCGCCACCATTTGCCCTAAAGAAGACATTTTTTCACTTTGAATTAATTGACTTTGGGTACTTTGTAATTCTTCTAGAGCTGCTTGCAGATGCTGATTTTTTTCGTTAAGTTCTGCTGTTCTTACTACCACCCTTTCCTCTAGTATATGACTGTATTCCTCCAATTGCTCATTCGCTTCAGCCAAATTATTGTAGAGAATGGCATTTTCTAAAGAAATTGCAGCTTGGATAGTTAATAGTTTGAGAACTTCTAGGCGATCGCGTGTAAATGCTCCTGTAGTTAAATTATTTTCTAGATAAATCAGCCCCAGCAATTTACCTTGATTAAGCATCGGAATACATAATATGCTTTTTGGTTCTTCACGGTTAATATAACTATCTACCGCAAAATAAGCTTTAGCTTTAATGTCATCAATTACTAATATTTCTTGGGTTCGTTTAACATAATTAATCAAAGAGATAGGAACAAGATCGCTAGATTCTAAAGGAATAGATAAAAAATCTGTGTGAGTATCTCTAAAAGTGGAACCAGAACTAATTGCAGTAACAGTTAAGTCTAAGTTATTAGCTTCACTCAATATCAGCACACATTTAGAAGCTCCGGCATTCTCCATCACAACTTCCATTAAAGTAGAAAGTAGTGCCTCCAATTCAATCTCTCCAGACACTGCTTGAGAAGCTTTAATGACAGTT
This sequence comes from Nostoc sp., assembly GCF_036917415.1. Classification (GTDB taxonomy): domain Bacteria; phylum Cyanobacteriota; class Cyanobacteriia; order Cyanobacteriales; family Nostocaceae; genus Nostoc. The sequence goes on from NZ_JBALDJ010000092.1 coordinate 95,788, forward strand.
TCTAAATCTAACATATCTGAAATACTAGTGTTAGAGCCAATGACAGTTTCATTAGTCACCAGAGTAGATTTATTGCTAAGTGTAGATAGATGTAGGCTCAGTTCAGGTAGATTCTTTTCACTGTAAGAATAGCTAAGTTCTTCTTGCTGCATGGAAAGAAGTAATTGAGGATAGCGTTTTTGTAAGTCATAAACTTTGGCTAATGCTCCCCAGCGAACATAGCAATAGTAGGCATCAGTGAGGTATATTTGGGCGATTCTTTGTTTGCCCCATTCAAGATAAAATTTAGCAGCTAATTCACAAGCAAGAGCTTCTTCGTTAATGTACTCATTTTCTTTGCTAAGGGAAATAGCATATTCATAATTATCTATCGCTTCAATATATTGACCAAAAACTCGATGTCGTTCCGCCTCTACTAAATAAAATTTATGCAAGTGATTCATGGGAGCCCGATCTGCCCAGTTTTGCATTTTTTTCTGATTTTCTGTCACTCTATGAAGGACTTCTTTTTGTTCAAATTCATCGAAATCAGAATATACTGCTAGATGTGTCAATGAATCATAGAAATAAAATTGAGCAGTCACGAACATACCGACACCAGCATATAAGTACTTTTCTGCCATGACTGTATTTTTAAGAGCTTGAGAGTAATTAGCCAGCAGATAAGATATGTGAAGTTTGCAAAAATATAGGAAAAAAAGTGCTACTCCATCTTTAGCTTTCAGATGAAGTGGTAACATTTTATCTTCATCATAGACTTCACCGATTAAACTCTGCGGATTTTGAACATCTCCTAGAAGATTCAAGATTGTTTGCCGAAATATTTCATTCCAATAAAATACTCTTTCTTGCTTTATTTGCTTAATAGTCTTGCTATATATTTTTATATCTTGTTCAAGTTTTATTAGTTCTTGTCCTGTAAAGTATGCATGTTGAGAGTAACCATAAAGAGCATAAGCTGCAAATTCCATATCTCCTACTTCAAGATTAGTAGTATAAGCCTCAAGTAAAGGTTTCAATGTTTCCTTCAGATGCTCTTTCCAATGTCTGACAAGATGATTAAATGTTTCCATAACCTTGCCAGTTACTTCTCTTTTTTGGAAATTAGGCAACAAACTATCAGCTAGTTTTCCAAATTTATATCCAGAATCAATGTCTCCTATTACCCCACACAACATTACTCCATACATCACATACGCAAAAGCAGACAAAGGAGAATTACCAAATTTAATTGATAAATTGATCTGTTTCAGAATAATAAATAGTAATAATTCCGGTGCAACTGTATAAGCAAGACCAATTGTACTAGATAGAATACGCATGATTATCAGTGGTTGCGCTTCTGTAATTTCCGGCAGTTCAATTAAGTCTTGAATGGATCTATTAGCCAATTTTGCAGATGTTGTCTCTATTGCTAACTGAATATCTGCTTGGCTGGGATTTGTAGGAAACTCTACTCCTAAAGTTTTCAAAAAGGTTTTTGCAATATGGACAGCTTCCAGTTCTTTTCCTTGTGCACCATAAGACTGTATTTCAACTTCATAAGCTTTCACTCGATCTAGTGGAGTTTTCGCTTTTACTAACACAACCTGGACACATTTTTCTGTATATTCAAAATCACCATTGAGATATGCGGCTTCTGCTGCCGTATTATACAAAGCTAAGGTGATATTATATTTAGTATCCCAACTATCATCTGCTAATAGCTCAATTCCAGTAGTTAAATACTTAAGTGCCGAAGAATAAGCTGTTGATATTAAAGCTTTACGTCCAGCAATTAGACTCATTTCAGCTAACTCATTACGTTTAGCTTGATGGGTGATAAATTCAGCTGCAATATTGAAATGATTGACAAGCTCAAAAATATTTTCTTCACGTTCGGCAACTGGGGTATTCTTCAAGAGGAGTAGCCCAATTTTTAAGTGTATTTGCTTGATTTGGTCTTTGGGAATTAGAGAATAAGCTGCTTGCTGAACTCTGTCATGTACGAATTTATATCTGGGGAGTTGGGAATTGGTCGTTGATAAATTTTCTGATTCTCTAGCTGAAAGGCTTAATAGTTGTCTATCATTTTCTGGTGCAAAATTATAACCATCTTTCTGAGGAATAATCAATCCTTCAAGTAATGCTTGCCATAAGTCAGATGAAGTATCTATTACAGATTTTTCATTAACGAGTGACAATGTTTTTAAGTCAAAGTCATTACCAATACAAGCAGATATTTTTAATACATTTTGTACATTTTGGGGCAACTTTTCTATTTGTATGCCCATAAACTCTACTACATCATCTGTAAGAGATAAAGTTTTAATTTTGGTAATATCGTACTTCCAATAACCAGCATCAAAATTTAATTCAATTAATCCGTCATCATATAATAACTTGAGAAATTGAGATGCAAAGAAGGGATTACCTTTAGTTTTGAAAAACACCATTTGAGTCAGAGGGACAGCAATGGTTTCTGGACAACGCAGCGTATCAGCAATTAGATTATTTAAATCAATCTGATTTAAAGGTAAGAGTTGAATTGTATTAATTATTCCTCCTGTCTTAACAATTTCTTGTAGTGTTAAATGTAGCGGATGTAGATTTGAAACCTCATTATCCCTATAGGCGCTAATGAGTAGTAAACTACCTTTACTTTCAGATATATTCTCTGTATCCTTAGCAAAGCGAGAAGAAGTTTCATCCATTAATAATTGAATAAACTTCAAGGAAGCCGTATCAGCCCATTGCAAATCATCTAAAAAAATCACCAGAGGATGATCTTTAGTAGAAAACACTTGGATAAATCTCTGAAACAATAAATTGAAGCGATTTTGAGCAGCGCTACCAGTAAGTTCAGCAGCTACAGGTTGTTTGCCAATAATTATTTCAAGTTCAGGAATTACATTAATGATTACCTGAGATTGCGTACTCAATGCTGATAAGATTTTGGTTTTCCACTGTTGAATTTGGGCATCTGTTTCGGAGAGTATTTGCTCAATTAAATCCCGCAAAGCTTGTACCAATCCTGACAACGGGATATCACGTTGGAATTGGTCAAATTTTCCTTTGATGAAGTAACTACGCTGTTTAGCAATGGGTTTGTGGACTTCGTTCACCACAGCAGTTTTACCAATCCCTGAGTAACCAGAGACTAAAACCATTTCCGTGTTTCCCTTCGTCACCCGGTCAAAAGTAGTGAGTAGAATTTCAATCTCTCTTTGACGACCATAAAGTTTTTCAGGAATGGCAAAATGATTTGAGATATCCCGACTTCCTAATTCAAAGACTGTAATATTTTGTTTCTCTTGCCATTGGTTTTGACATTTCTCCAAGTCATACCTGAGTCCACGAGCACTCTGATATCGGTCTTCGGCATTTTTTGCCATCAGCTTGCCGATAATATCAGATAAAATTGTGGGAATATTGAAGTTAATATAGCTGGCTTTTGGCGGTTCTTTGGCAATGTGAGAGTAGATTAACTCCATCGGTTCAGTGGTACTAAAGGGTAACTGCCCTGTCAAGAGTTCAAAGAAGGTGATACCCAAGGAATAAAAGTCGGTACGGTAGTCTATACCTCGATTCATGCGTCCTGTTTGTTCAGGGGAAATATAAGCTAGAGTTCCTTCTAGGACGTTGGGATTTGTGAGAAATTGAATTTCTTTTGGTAATAGAGTAGCAATACTAAAATCGATGATCCTGGTTTTACCTGTTATCGGATGAATCAAAATATTAGCAGGTTTAATATCTTTGTGAATGATCCGATGGTGATGTAGCCGTTCCAAAGTTGCACTAATTTCAATGGCAATATCAAAAAACTCACTCAATGAAACAGAAGTTTTTCCTTTTTTATGTTCTTCTTGCTGCCAGATATTAAGGGCAATACTCCCAAAATCTTCCATTACTATAATATATCTATTGTCGTATTTTTCTAGGCTTATTGGTTTGACTATGCCTGGAATTTCAAGATTTTTGGTAATGGTGTATTGATTATGAAACTGATTAATTTCAGCAAAACTAGGATCTTCATTACGCATCAATTTTAAAATAACTAATTGCCGATCTTTTTCTCTTATAGCCCGATAAACTAAAGTTTTTTTACCTGAATATAATTGCTTAGTAATGCGATAGCCAAGTATTATAAATAGTTCGTTTGATTCTATTAACATTGCATCTAGTTATGATAATTTTCTTTCTATGGTTTAGTATACCCAGAACAGAGTTACTACTATCAGTGAGCAGGGCGATTTTGTGATGTGCTAAAAATTAAGTGTATTAATCACCAATTTACAGCAAATTGTAGGTATAGCAGATATTCATTTTACTGTATGTAGAGGTAGAGAATATACTTGTAATGCTTCATGGTCTTAGCAAAATACATTTTACAAACTATACCGCGTCTAACAAGGCAAGAATTTACGTAAGTTATAACCAAATTACAAAAGCGATGTCTGCGACAAGACGAAGCGTCTACGCACTTATCACTTTAACTATTCAATTTTTAAGACTTCACTATTACCCATTGCGTCACAGCCGCCATTGCTCGCCAACCTAAAAATTTACCAATAGGTTCCGCCCGCTGAATGGCAATACGAGTTAAATTGCCACCGACTCGTTCATGCCATTGAAATAAAGTTTGCTCACCCTCTACCGTGACAACATTCGCTACTAAACGTCCACCCGATCGCAATGCTTCCCAGCAAATATCAAAAAGTCCCATTGTTGTAACCCCACCACCAATAAAAATGGCGTCTGGTGCTGGCAAATCTTTTAGGGCATGGGGCGCTTTACCTTCAATGATTTGCAGATTTGGAGTACCAAGAGTAGCGGCGTTGTCAGCAATATACAGTAGTCTAGAGGAGTTTTGTTCGATCGCGATCGCTCGACATCGCCCATTACTCCGCATCCATTCAATTGAAATTGAGCCGCAACCCGCGCCCACATCCCACAATAATTCTCCCGGTGTGGGAGCCAAAGCTGCTAGGGTGATTGCCCTAACTTCACGCTTCGTTAGCTGTCCATCGTGGTGGTAGGCTTTATCTGGTAATCCTGGTAATCTTGGTAATGGCATAACCCCAGTATCAGCAATACAATCAACTGCGATCGCATTTAAAGCCGCAACTTCAGTTTCATTCCAAGATGCAGCCGTACCTTCTACAATTCTTTCACGATCGCCGCCCATACGCTCCAATACAGCGATCTTACTGTCACCATAGCCGCCATTTGTCAAAATTTGAGCAACGAGCGCTGGTGTGTCTTTACCCTCACTCAAAATCAACAGCCGCGCTCCCGGATAAATATAAGACTGGATTAGGGAAGATGGACGACCATTCAAACTTAAAGTTTCTACCTCAGTCAAAGACCATCCCACCCTGGCACAGGCGAGGCTGAAGGCTGAAGGTGCGGGGATAATCGTCATTTCAGAGACGGGAATTCGTCGGATCAAGGTGACACCAATGCCATAACACATCGGATCGCCGCTTGCGAGTACGCAGATTGACTGGCCGCGACGCTGGATGATTTCCTCTACTGAAGCACTTATGGGAGATGTCCAGACTAGTTTCTCACGTTGGTCGTCTGTAGGAAGCATCGATAAATGGCGATCGCCTCCTACAATTACTTTGGCTCGATCGAGTAAAGAAAGAGCGATCGCGCTTAACCCCTGTAATCCATCTTCCCCAATGCCAACAATAGAAAGCCATTTCATGATTAATTACTTCATAATGTTGTTGGCAAGAACTTTTAACTGACAATTCCTAGATTGTTGTAGATTTCGATCAGATTGCCATCAGGATCGCGCAAATGAGCTGTGCGGATTCCCCAGCTTGGGCGATCTTGTGGTTGAGTCACAACGACCGCATTCTGAGCCTTTACTTGCTCGTAGACTTCATCCACGTTATCGACTGCCAAAATTAACACAATTTTATCTCGATTGGCAACATAAGAAGGCTGTTCAATTCTTGGGACTACTTCAGCCATTAATTCTTTTTTGAACAAACCCAGCTTGAGATATCCGGCATTAAACTCAGCATATCCGCTATCTTCATCGCCCCAATCGACATCAAATTTCAGCAGATCCCGGTAGAACAGAAAAGAATCTTTGTAGTTGGAGACAAGGAGTCTCAGGTGTGTTAGCTGAAGCTTCATATCTGTTGGGTTAGTCTACTAACTGTGAATTCTAGGTTCTGGGTGCAAAGTCGCTAGCAACTCGCTTTCGACAATTGCTAATTCATCAAGCCGTTGCATGACAATTTCTTTGTCGAAATAAGTAGCAGCTAAAACCCAATATATACCGTAGTGACGCGCTTCGGATGCCATTAGCCCACGATAAAATTTTGCTAACTCTGGCTCTGGACAGTGAGCAGCTAGTAGTCCCAGGCGTTCGTGAGAGCGAGCTTCAATTAAACCAGTGACTAGTAAAGAATCCAGAAATCGCTCCGGTTCTTTGGGGCGGACAGCAGCTTTTAAAAGAGCGCCGTAGGGAGGCGGTGGTAGGGGAGCTAGGGGAATATGCCGGCGTTCTAACCATTGGTTAACTAACTCAAAGTGTTCTAGTTCTTCGCGGGCGATCGCAGTTAACTCCCGTACCATTTTAGTATTGGAAGGGTAGCGAAACATCATGTTCAAGGCTACGCCTGCTGCTTTGCGTTCACAGTGGGAGTGGTCGAGTAAGATGATATCTAAATTAGCGATCGCTTGTTCAACCCAAGCAGAACTAGTGGGCTGTTTCAGGGCGTTAATAGTCGGTAACAGAGTAAACACATTACAAAACTCCAGAATTTTAATTTAGGTGAGTATCCTAGCAAATTGATTTTAACGGAATATTGTTTGGACAAAGTTCAATAATTGTTTGGCGGTGAAGGGTTTCGCTAAAAAGCCTTGGATACCAATACCTGTAGATTGGACTAATGTCTCAGCCCTAGCTAATCCACTCATGGCAATAATTTGCACTTTTGGGTTGATGATTTGCAATGTGTCGATGGCTGTTTTCCCATCCATTAATGGCATCATCATATCTATCAACACTAGGCTAATTTCAGCTTTATACTGGCTGTAAAGATCAAGGGCTTCAATCCCGTTTTTGGCAGTCAATACCTTGTAGTTACAAAATTCCAATGTGGTTTTAGCAATCTGAGTGATGGCTACTTCATCATCGACAACTAAAATCAATTCTCCGTTACCTCTTGGCAGTTCTATCTCATCTGTTATTTGAGAAATGCTGCCCTCCTTGCTTGGCAAATATACGTGGAATTTAGTCCCAATTCCTACTTGACTGGCTACTTCCACAAAACCGTCGTGATTGTTGAGGACGCCTATCAATATAGATAAACCCAGTCCCGTACCCTTACCCACTTCTTTGGTGGTGAAAAAGGGATCAAAAATCCGATCGATAATTTCTGAGTTAATCCCAACTCCAGTATCAGCAACTGTAATCTTCACGTAGGAATTAACTGTTGCCCCTATGTGCATCCTGGCATCGTTTTCATTGATGAATAGCTTGCTGGCAGAAATACAGAGTTTACCGCCATTGGGCATAGCATCACGAGCATTGAGTACTAAATTCATCAACACCTGATGCAGCTCTGTGCTGTCTCCGACAACAATCCCGATATTTGGCGTTATGTGTGTGTTGATGTCGATGAATTTGGGAAATGTTTGTTGGGCTATCTGCTTGATATCTTCGATCAGTTGTGAAACTAGCACGATTGTGTGTTCTGTTTCAGAACCACGAGTAAATGACAAAATTTGCCCCACCAAATTACCACCCCGTTTGGCACTGGTTTCTAGGATCTTCAGCATTTGCAGCGAAACGTCATCAAGATGGGGATATTTTAGGGGTAGCAGTTGAGCAACTCCCAAGATTGGGGTGAGAAGATTATTGAGGTCGTGAGCAATACCGCTAGCGAGAGTGCCTAAGCTTTCTAAACGTTGACTACGCAATAGGTGAGTTTCGAGTTGTTTTTTCTCGGTGATATCGGTGTCAATAATCAGGATTGATTTAGGTAAGCCTACAGCATCGAGCATCAACGTCCAGCGGCTAGCAATGATTAGTTGATCGCCATTTTTTGTGAATTTATGCAACTCTCCCTGCCATGTTCCCCGCTCAATTACAGTTTTCTGAGCCGCCGAGAGTAGAGGTGAAGTTTCTTTACATAAAAGTTCCCAGGCATTTTTTCCTTGAGCTTCCTGAACTTGCCAGCCGTACATCTTCTCTGCGCCTTGGTTCCAGAATAAGATTTGGTTATGCAAATCCTGTACGATAATTGCGTCTGTTGTGATGTCTAATAGGGCAGCTTGTTCGCAAATTTTCTGTTCTTGCTGGTGGCGATCGCTAATGTCTCTAAATAGCCAGCGCAAGTTTCCGGTTTTACCCTGACTATCTTCCACAGCGATCGCAGTTAGTTCTGCTGGAAAGTCTATACTTTTTTTATTTTTATGATGAAAAATCCGTAACTCTTCTGTTTTGATTTGCTCTTGCTGTTGCAATTGCAGCATAATTTGACGAAATTTCTGCCGTTCTGTCTGATGCACAAACACAGCAATTGGTTTCCCAATCAGGTAAGACTGGCGTACATTCAATAATTTAGCCGCAGCATAGTTAGCTTCCTGGATAATTCCAGTAGTATCTGTAATCAAGTAACCATCTGGGGCAAAGTTAAATAAATCGTAATAACGTTGACGTTCTTCTTCAACCAAATGGCGTGTAGCAATCAGTTCCTCATTTTGTTGCTGTAACTCTTCTAGAGAAATAGAGATTTCGGCGATCGCTTGTTGCAAAAGCTTTATAGGATCATCCTGCTCTATAGATTTTTCTACAGCCAGACTTGCAAGCTGCGAAAGATTTTCCAGTCGCTGATGTGCCTTGACAATTGCTTGTTTAAAATTTTTCTTGGTCATTTGCAGTCTTCTTTAATGATTGCTTTTATTAAGAAATACAGAAGGAAAACTGACCTTTGCTTAAGTGTAGCAACCAGAGGGAGCAGGGAGCAGGGGGCAGGGGGCAGGGGGCAGGGAGCAGGGAGCAGGGGGCAGGGGGCAGGGAGCAGGGAGCAGGGGGCAGGGAGCAGGGAGAAATTAGCGTTTTATGAGCCAAGGAGATGGATTGTTGATTATAGTTACTAGAATGCCTAAAACTCGGTTGTAAACTCCATAAAATTCTCTGCCTGTATCAACGTCTAAATAACCACATTTCACAGCAAATTTAAGCCAAGTTTGAGTTTCTGCTGCTTCAGCTTCACTGTCATTCAACTTAGCTACAAAAGCTGCTTCATAACGGCGTTTTCTCCAAGCTTCAGCTAAATTAGCACATACAGAACGGGATGATCTACGAATCTGATCAGTTAAAGAATAACGTTCTTCAACAGGAAACTTCTTAGATAGTTCAAAAATTTTCATAGCTACATCAAATGCCATTTTATATACTTCCAAGTCTTCATGACTTTTAATTGGCTCTTTTTCCATCCCCCCTGCCCCTGCCCTGCCCCTGCCCCTCTGCCTCCTTCATTCCTGCTGCCGCCGTTCCTCCATATCTTGAGTAGAAATCATACTATTGACTTTATCTACATCTACCATCATCAAAATTGCTCCCTGCATTTGAATACCAATTAGCGGAGTGATTGCCAAGTAACATTTTATTTGCCTACCCCGACGATTGGTAGCATCGAGGATCGTTTCTTGAAACTGCTTTTTCCCGGATAGGGAGTCACGGATGGGCGATCGCAACTGCTCTACAGGTAGCCCAATGTCTAGGCTAAAGATAGACTTTCCGATCACTTCATCAGTCCGTAAGCCCCATAAATCTTCTAGCATGTAATTCCAAATAGAGATATTAAAGCTGCTGTCAATTACCACTATTCCCGTTTGGAGACTTTTGAGAATAGAAATGAGGAAAATGTTTGTGCGATTTAGTTCTGTGGTACGTTCGCTCAGTTCGTTATTAATTGTCTGTAATTCTTCATTAGTAGATTGGAGTTCTTCATTCATCGTCTCCAATTCTTCATTAGTAGATTGGAGTTCTTCGTTGGTAGTTTCTAATTCTTCATTGGTAGATTGTAATTCTTCGTTAGTAGTTTCTAATTCTTCATTGGTAGATTGTAATTCTTCGTTGGTAGTTTCTAATTCTTGTTGGGAACGTTGCAGGGCATCTTGGAGTTTAATATAACGGGTGACATCATGAAAGGAAATACTGACCCCTAAAAAACTGGTGTCTGTTTCTTGTAAAGGCGTAATTTGTACATCTAGATATTGAGTTTCTGTGTTAGACAAATAGCGCTCTACATTTGTTAGGATCACAGGGCGGCGTTCACTATAAGCCCGTTCAATTAGCGATCGCAATTCAACTGGCCGATAGGAAAGTTCTAGATCCTGGAAGGGACGAGCTAAATCTTTGGGGAAAAGGGCGAACAAAATCCGTGCTTGCTCGTTCACCATTACCAGAGTGCCATTGATATCAATGACTATTTGGGCGATTGGAGCTGTGTCAAAACCCATATCTCGCAGCCGGAGGTTTCGAGACAAACGGCTGCTAGATTCATCATCTACTGAATTTGCCATAACTAAGAGGCGCTCGCGTAAATTCACCATCGATACCTTAGTAAATATCCGATTTTTCAAGTCCAGCGGCGTAAACAGACTAGAATGCATCAATAGCATCTCTGCTTTTCCCAAAAACAGATAGCCATTATCATTTAGCGCAAAATGAAACCGGGCCAGAATTCGCCCTTGAGTTTCAGAATTAAAATACATTAATGTATTGCGGCTGACCAGTAAATCTAAGCGCGAAATGGGCGCATCCTGAAGCAAATCGTGGCGACCAAAAATCACTGAGCGGCGCAAGTCTTGGCGGAAAACATAGCGGTTTCCGACAATCTCAAAGTATTTATGCCGCAGTTCATCTGGCACAATTTGGACATCTTTTGCTGAATACACGGCTTGCCTAGCCTGGTTGAGAGCATCTTCATCTACATCTGTGGCGTAGATTTTCACTCGTTGGCGAAATTCCTCTGCTCCCAATATTTGGGCCATCAATATTGCCAAAGTATAAGCTTCTTCCCCAGAAGCACAGCCAGCGCTCCAGATGCGGATTTGATCGGAAGCTTTTTTATTCTTAATCAGATTAGGCAGTATTTGCTCTGCGATGTATTCCCAAGCTGATGAATCTCGAAAAAAAGCGGTGACGTTAATTAAAATGGTATTGAAAAGATAATTGAATTCTTCTGGATAAACTTCTAGATAATCTTGATACTCTTCAAAATTTTCTATGGCTAATAACTGCATCCGCTTGAGTACCCGACGTATCAAAGTCGAGCGCTTATAGCCTGTAAAATCAAATCCTCGGCTTTGTCTGAGATAAACCAGTAGATTTTCAAATTTAGGATCTTTTTCTGCGGAAGTCATAGCTTAGGAGGGCAGGGGGCAAAGGAGTGGAGTTATGATTTGCGTCCACAAGTATCAAAGACTCATTCACGAGTATCAAAGCCTCATTAATGGAGTTCTGAGCTTCATTAACAAAGTTCAAAGCCTCATTAATGGAGTTCTGAGCTTCATTAATGAGTCTTTAATACTCATTAAACTATGTTGCCACTAAGTTGGTTGCACTCTAATACATATCTCCTCTGCTCACCTGTCCCTATGCCTCTCTGTTTAGTTAAATTTTCCCATGACCAAACTCACCAGGGTGCTGGAAATTTCATCAAGGGGGAGAATAAAATCTACATTGCCAGTGTGAATTGCGGCGGAGGGCATCCCAGAAAATTCGGCGGTTTTTACGTCTTGGACAATGACAGTACCGCCCATTTTTTTAATTGCTTCTACTCCCATTGCGCCGTCGCTACCCGTTCCAGTTAGCACAAGCCCGATCGCTCTGTCTTTGTAAGTAGCTGCAACTGATTCAAATAATAAATCAGCCGAAGGACGTAAAAAATGTACTAATTCCGACTGTGATAAGGAAAGTGTACCGTCACCGTTAACTAACAAGTGACGATTGGGTGAGGCAACGTAAGCCGTCCCTGGGGTAAGGGAATCTCCTTCTTGTGCCTGTTTGACGATAATATCTGTGTGCCGACCAAGAATTTCTGCCATGAACGACGGATATTCGGGAGCTAGGTGCTGCACAATCGCGATCGCGGCTGGAAATTCTGCTCTTAGAGTCGATAGCACTTTAACTATAGCAGTCAGTCCGCCTGCTGAGGCTGCGATCGCCACTATATCAAAGGCAGCATTAGTAAAATGAGGTAGATGATTTTTGGCATTTTCTGCCATTTCAATTATAATTTTGCGTCTATGACTATCTGCGTAACTTTTTTTGTTACAAATATTATTAATTAAGTTACAATTTTTTATTCGTATTTACATGTACTATACAGGATATTTGAACTATTTCAGTATTTTTTTGCCTTTACCTTTCAAATTCACAGGTTAATTTTCCTGCTCTAGAATACGTTTCGCCTCCAAAAGTTGCTGCTTATGTTCCTCACTAACTGTTGGGTATTGCAGATTTAGTTCTTCTAATTTTGTGCAGATGATATTGGCAACGGTCAGACGTGTAAACCATTTGCGATCGGCAGGAATAATATACCACGGCGCCCATTTAGTACTAGTATTATTAAAAACCTCTTCATAAGCATTCATATAATCATCCCAAAAAGCTCGTTCTCGGACATCATTATCTGAAAACTTCCAATTTTTATCAGGAGAGTTAATCCGCGCTAAAAAGCGTTTTTTCTGCTCTGACTTAGAGACATTTAGAAAAAACTTCAAAATGATTACACCATTATCAACCAAATATTTTTCAAAGTTATTGATTTCTTCAAAACGCTGTTTCCATATCTTTTCTCCATTAGGGAAGTGAGGAAGTTGTTGTTTCTGAAGCATTTCTGGATGGACACGAACCACTAGCACTTCTTCATAGTATGAACGGTTAAATATACCAATTCTTCCTCTTTCTGGCAGAGCTTTCATTGAGCGCCACAAGTAGTCATGGTCTAATTCTTCCGCACTGGGGCCCTTAAAACTAAACACCTGAAATCCTTGCGGATTAACACCAGAAGTCACGTGTTTAATAGTGCTGTCTTTGCCAGCAGCATCCAATGCCTGAAAAATAATTAACAAAGCATAGGTGTTTTGAGCATAGAGAATATTTTGGTAATTAGCTAGTCTTTGAATATCTACCTCTAATTTGCTTGCAGCATCACTTTTTTGATGAAAATCGGTCTTATAGGCTGGATCGTAGTTTTTTTTCAGAGAAATTTTTGAACCTGGCGGAACAATGAAAGCATCATGATTCACGTATAAAATCTCCTTACAGCTACTTAATACATAAACACATTTTTAAGTATTAATTCCTGAAAGTTATAATTTATTAATAGTAATACCAATTTGAAAAAAGATGTAACAAATAGATCATTTGTAGAGACGCGATGAATCGCGTCTTTACCCAAGGATGTGTTGCAATCATTAATTGAATTGGTATAAGAATTCAGTACCCAAGATTTAGGAGTCAGAATTGATCGGTAATTTAGAATAATTGGTATATTTATTCACCAAAGTTTATCCTGATTTTTTAACCATTATGCCTTATCCAGAAACCTTGTAGAGAGTTAGCACTGCTACCTCTCTACATTCTTTTTCACTCATCTCTCTATGACAAAACTTAGTTACGAATTAGTTCCGTCGTTTTGGCATAGGACGCATTGCTTCACGTCCTAAGATAAACATCCCTGTGATCCCTAAACAGACAAACCAAATATATTGATACCAATATTGCCGAATCTGCTCAACTGTACTGGTTTTTGGATGCAATGTGTTTAAGTATAACAGCAGCAGCAATATCATGAGTGCGCCAAAACCAACTAGGCTCAAGCCAACAAGAATTCGTGCCGGACGCAGTTCAAAATCACTAATAGTATTCAGGTCAATTTCTGCCAGTTCCTTAAAGGAGTCATCTGCTAAAGATGAGGTTGCTTGGAATCTATTGCTTAGTTTTGGTGGCAAAATCGGCGACAGTTTCGCAACAGCTGGGCGACGAAGCAAAGCCTCAGTATCTCGCAGCAGTTCCAGCGGCTTACGGGTAGTAGTTGGTTGAGCAAACTCTATGTTGTCTGTAGGAGTTGAGGCATTAGCTTTGCTTTCAAAATCCATAGTATACTTTGGAAAAACCAGGATATACATAGCCTAGCGAATCAAAAGACAAATGCGTGAAAATAATTCGTAATTTGTAATTAATTGATTTCTGGGAAAAAATATATTTTTTACTCAAAGTAAATGAATTTGGGCGTTGGATAATTACAAATTACTCGTCCATCTCTTTTAATGTAGCTAATGCCGATGGAGATAAACGACTGAGATAGCGGAATATCCAGTATTTAAAGATAGTGTTTAAAATTACAGGAAATGTAGCAATAAAGAAAAAGATTACATTTCTACTGGCTGGTAGACCTAAATGTTCTGCGAATCCTGCAAGAAGGACTTCCCACCCATCTGGTGAGTGAAATCCGACAAATATATCTGTAAACAGAATAATTAAAAAAGCCTTGGCACTATCGCTGAGACCAGAGACAATGGTATCCATAAAAGACTTAAGAATCACAATTTCTCTTTTGCTCATGGCGATAACTATACCAAAAGAAAAAAGTGATATTAAATCAGCAAAAATATTACTAATGTTACTATTAGTTTTTCTATAAAATTCTTCAGATATTTCAACTGCTTTACTTTTTATTTTCTCTTGTACTATCTCTGAAGAAAGGGATGGCGCTTGATTAAGCAAATATTCAAATCTCAGTCCTTCTTGAAAACTATGTAATTCATGGAGCGCTTCTTTCTCCATATCAGAATTAAGAAAAACTCTAGTTACGTTATCTCCTCTAACCCTTTCTAATATTGGAGATACTATAAATTCTTTAGATAAAGATTGAGTTAAAAGCGGTACAAGAATGAGAACTATCAAAAATCGCAGGGCAATTATTGTTCTACCTTTAGAAAGGCGATAATTTCTGACAAACTCTTCTTCTGTCTGCGGTGCAAAATCTGCTTGAATTTTATTAATTCTTCTGCCAATAAAACTCTTAGGTGGTCTAGTTTTTTGAATTGGAGTGTTAACTTGAGTATCATTTATGTCAGATGACTTTAGCTGTTTTTTTATTTCGTTATCATTAATGTTTAAAGGCTGATAAGTTGACACTAAGGGAGTATGATTAATTACCTCATCTTTGATAGCATACTTCTCTACTACTTCATCAATAACCTTCAATTTCTCTAATAAAACAGAATTAGAGATATTGACAATTCCCCGACTAAGCTGGAATTCTGCAAGCCTGATCTTAATAATAGTTAGGTTCTTATTAAGATATACTTGCCAATAAGACATTACATTTTCAGTATACTTTACTGATTGTAAAGATATTTTTTTGTTATCAAAATGTTCGTTCTCAATATTTTTAATTCTCTGAGCTGCTTGGTAAGCTTCTAAAAGTGCCCTTTCTGGTGTATTTGAAAACCAACGGTTAAGCGATCGCAAATATTTTTGGAATGTTCTGGTAAGTGAGTTTTTCATTATATATATGACTTTTAGATAATGTGTATTATAGTTATATAATCATAAGAAATGGGTAATAACAGCTAAATAGTTAGTCCAATCCAGATTCAGGTAATACTCCCTGATGCGATGTCTACGATAGGCTACGCCTACGCTAGCAATTTTATATTACCTGTAAACTCAGATGGATCAGCATAAATTGACACTGGTTATTTATATTGGCAATTTATCCATTACACTGTCATCATTGACACCATCTGTCAGTGTTTATGCTCAATCCAAAAGCCTTGATTGTAACATTTCACAACCGAGGCAAATCTTCCACTATGCAGAGTTTATCACTGTTAAAGAAAATAGAAAGTAAAGATGTTGCTTTCTTATTGCCCTTATTCCTCTATTCACTACTCCCCACTCCCAATTTTTAAATTATGAGTTTGAGTTTATGCATGATTGTGAAAAACGAAGCAGCAACACTGCCTAAATGTCTGAACAGCGTCAGAAAAGTAGTGGATGAAATGATAGTCTTGGATACAGGCTCAATCGATCGCACTCCCAATATTGCCCAACAACTCGGTGCAAAAGTCTATCATTTTAAATGGTGTAATGACTTCAGTGCTGCCCGCAATGCAGCTCTCAAATATGTCACTAGTGATTGGATTTTGGTATTAGATGCTGATGAAACTCTGACTCCAGCAATTGTACCGCAGTTACGAGAGGCGATCGCAAGAGATGAATACCTGCTTATCAACCTCGTCCGCCAGGAAGTTGGTGCAGAACAATCTCCCTACTCTCTGGTTTCTAGATTATTTCGCAATCATCCAGATATTAGTTTTGACCGTCCTTACCATGCTTTGGTAGATGATAGTGTGTCAGAAATTTTAACCAGAGAACCCCATTGGCAAATAGGTTATTTACCTGGGGTTGCCCTTGTACACACAGGATATCAAAAAAGTGCGATCGCTCAAAATAACAAATATGCCAAAGCCGCTACGGCGATGGAAGGGTTTTTTGCAACTCATCCTAACGATCCCTATGTTTGCAGTAAATTAGGGGCGTTGTATGTGCAAACTGGGAAAATTTCTCAAGGTATGGATTTGCTGAGACGAGGAATCACCGTTGCTGAAGACAACTACGATATTTTATATGAACTCCACTATCATTTAGGAATAGCCTACAGTCGGTTGCAAAAATCCCCACAGGCGATTTATCACTATCAAGCTGCCATCAAATTGCCAATTTATCCCATGCTCAAACTAGGAGCATACAACAACTTGGGTAACTTACTCAAAGCAGCAGGAGATTTCAACGGCGCGAGAACTGCTTATACCACAGCTTTGAAAATCGATCCCACTTTTGTTTTTGGACATTATAATTTGGCGATGACATTTAAGGCTTTGGGTTTATTTGCAGATGCGATCGTATATTATCAACATGCGATCGCGTTAAATCCCAACTATGCCGAAGCGTATCAAAATTTAGGGGTAGTATTGCTGAAAATTGGCAATCATCAAGATAGTTTAACAGCTTTTAAAAAAGCGATCGCCCTCCATGAAAGGTATAATCCCGAAGAGGCGAAAAGGCTACGCCAGGGATTGCAGGAGATGGAATTGATGTAGAGGTGAGGGGGGATGGGGCATTGGGGAGAATAACAAATAACAAATGACAAATGACATTAGGATATTAGTATCAATATTTTAGAAGTTTCGATGAGCCAAACCATTGATGAACGGATACGTTGGACAAGTGCAGACTTAGAGTTATTGCCAGATAACGGTAAAGGCTGAGAACCCTGAATATCAGGTTAAAAGATTTGCAATTAAAAAAATATCCAGTAGCGTAACGCACTATCTTACATATTGTGGTGCTTAGAGACAAATCGCCGTAAAGTTCCTTAGTAAGCCTGTATTATTTTCTATAAACACTCAACAATAACATTTATTCTTTATGTTATTTATAAGACAATTCTTGTTTACTCAATTGTCGATAGGGGTTGCAAAAACCTTCGCCATAGCAACCTTAACTACATTTACCACTACTGCGACCATCAATCAGCCCAGTTCTGCTAGTAACATAAATTTCTTGGGAATTCGTCTAACTGATGCTCCCAAAGTTACAACACTCACGGCTGAAGACTTGTTTAATCAGGGTTTCGATAAGCAAAAGAAAGGAGATTTGCAAGGAGCAGTTGCAGCTTATACTGAAGCAATTCGCCTCAATCCTAACTTTGCTGAAGCCTACACCAACCGGGGTGTTGTCCGCGCTGATTTGGGAGATAAAAAGGGGGCAATCGAAGATTACAACCAAGCTTTGCGGATTAATCCCAACAATGCCAATGCCTACAGCAACCGGGGTCTTGCCCGTGCTGATTTGGGAGATAAGAAGGAGGCTATCGAAGATTACAACCAAGCTTTGCGGATTAATCCTAACTTTGCCGATGCCTACTTCCACCGGGGTGTTGCCCGCGCTGATTTGGGAGATAAAAAAGGGGCAATCGAAGATTATAACCAAGCTTTGCGGATTAATCCCAACTATGCCCAAGCCTACTTCAACCGGGGTGTTGCCCGCGCTGATTTGGGAGATAAAAAAGGGGCAATCGAAGATTATAACCAAGCTTTGCTGATTAATCCCAACTATGCCGATGCCTATATCATCCGAGGAGATGTCCGCACTCAATTGGGAGATAAAAAAGGAGCAATCGAAGATTATAACCAAGCTGTGCGGATTAATCCCAACGATGCCGCTACCTACATCAACCGAGGAAATGTCCGCGCTCAATTGGGAGATAACAAGGGGGCAATCGAAGATTATAACCAAGCTGTGCGAATTTATCCCAACTTTGCCCCAGTCTACATTAACCGAGGAAATGTCCGCACCGATTTGGGAGATAACAAAGGGGCAATCGAAGATTTCAACCAAGTTTTGCGGATTAATCCCAACTCTGCTGAAGCCTACATTAACCGAGGAAATGTCCGCATTGGATTGAGAGATAGCAAGGGGGCAATCGAAGATTACAGCCAAGCTTTGCGGATTAATCCCAACTCTGCTGAAGCCTACACCAACCGGGGTTCTGCCCGCTCTCTATTGGGAGATAAAAAGGGGGCAATTACTGACTTGCAGCAAGCCGCAGATATCTTTAAGCAACAAGGAAAAATAGAAGATTACCAAAAAGTGCTGGAAATCATCAACCAACTTCAGAAGTAGATCCTTGAGGCGTTGCATCCATTTAGCCTTGCATCAAAATTCCTACTAAAATCTGCATCAAGATTTCCAAATCAGTTAGTACGCGATACAACATTAAATCTTGACTCACCTTCCGTTCTTGACGATCAAAACTACCAAACTGCCAAATATCCCCAGTAGTCACAGCACCATACAAGATTGGCTCATCTGATTCTACCCAGGTATCCAAAGCAATCAACTCCGTCGCTAACTGGGTAAATCCCCGTGTTAAGTCTGCCTGTTTTGCTTCTACCACTAAAACATTGTGTTTTGACTGAAGATAGTAGTCTAAATCACCTCTGAGGTACTGGTTAACTTCGATAGGGTACTCAATATTAACTATTGCTTTTGTGATGTGGGCTACTTCTAATAAAATGGGTGCGATTAGTACTTCGCGTCTAGCGGCTTCACTAGTTAGACTAACACGAGCGATCGCTTCTTCTAGGCGTTGGTGTAAGTCTGGTAGTCGAGTCAGTAATTCGGAAGCAGCAATAGGTAAATTGATTGTTGTTTTAGTTAAAGTTACTCCTAATTCCCGCAAAATATCGGCGGGAGCAAATTTCATTAGAAAATAACTGCGGAATGTGTAGAATTCATTTGGTTTCAGTATCGGGGGACGCTGACGTTCAGTTGTCATTTGTCATTGGTAAAGGTTTCAAGTATATTTATGTATCGTAACGCTGTAATTACCTAAGCAATTTTATATTATCTCGAATCTCGTGGGTTGTCTGTAGATGAATTAGAGCCTGTTATTGGCAGTAAAGCAGAAATTGCCGACATTTTGCATCGCAAGCAGGCGCTAACCTTGGAGATGATTCGGGGTTTGCATCAACAATTGGGGATTCCGGTACAGATTTTGATTCAACCATACCCTTTGATGCAAAATTCAGCTTGATGGTGCTGGAATTAATTGACATTAACTAAGCCCAAAACCCTTTTGACGTTTTTGCTCCCACCATTCATCTGAAACTTCAAGCTTAGACCTCGGAACTACTAGCTCGGAACATGAAACTTCAAGCTTGGAACTCGAAACTTGAGCTTCAGAACTCGGAACTTCAAGCTTGGAACTCGGAACTTGAGCCTCAGAACTTGGAACTTGAGGTTGAAAAATGAACTCCACCCGTTCCAAGTCGAAAAGGTGGAGTTAAGAAGTTGAAGAGTTGATAAATTCTCCTCACAAATGACAAATACTTCGGCTTCTCTACGAGACGCTACGCGAACGCTCAGTACAAGTGACAAATGACAATTAACTAAATACGCGACTTGACAAATTTCTCTAATCTATCCATTCCTTTTTCAATCATCGTCATATCTGTGGCGTAGGAAAGGCGAATGTTGTCATCAGCACCAAAAGCAATTCCGGGAATGACTGCAACTTGATGTTCTTCCAACAAAGCGTCACAAAATCCTAGAGATTTTAGACCGGTTTTACTGATATCAGGGAACAGATAAAAAGCGCCATCTGGTGAGGCGGTACTCAATCCGGGAATCGCGTTGAGTCTGTCTAACATTACCTGTCGACGTTTGGCGAAGGCTTGGCGCATTTCTTCGACACAATCTTGAGGACTTTGTAGCGCCGCGATCGCACCATATTGGGCAAAGGTACACACGTTAGATGTACTATGCCCTTGGATGGTACTCGCTGCTTTAATGATTTCTACAGGTCCCGCTAAATAGCCGAGACGCCACCCAGTCATGGAATAAGCCTTTGCAAATCCATTACTAATCAAAGTGCGGTCAAAAATTTCCTTCCCTAGAGAACCGATGCTGATATGTTCTGCACCGTCGTAGAGAATCTTTTCGTAAATCTCATCAGAGACAACAAAGATATCTGCATCAACTACTACCTGCGCCAGTGCTTTGATTTCATCTGGTGTGTAAACCATCCCTGTGGGATTAGATGGGGAGTTGAGGATAAATAACTTCGTCTTTGGCGTGATTGCTTTACGGAGTTGTTCGGGAGTAATTTTATAACCCGTCGTTGCATCTGTAGAGACAATTACCGGGACTCCACCGACCAAAGTCACCATTTCGGGATAACTTAGCCAGTAGGGAGCAGGGATAATTACCTCATCACCTGGATCGATTAGCGCCACGATTAAGTTGTACAGAGAATGCTTACCGCCATTGGTGACGATGACATTCTCAGATTTGTAATCAAGACCGTTATCAATTTTAAGCTTGTGGGCGATCGCTTCCCTTAACTTTGGTTCTCCGGCGGCTGCACCATACTTGGTTTTGCCGTCATCCAAAGCTTTTACTGCTGCGGCTTTAATATGCGCCGGGGTATCAAAATCTGGTTCTCCAGCGCTAAAACTACAAACATCTATTCCTTCCACCTTCAGTGCCTTAGCCTTGGCTGCGATCGCTAAGGTTAATGAAGGTGTTACCTGACTTACTCTTGCTGCCAGCTTCATTCTTACTATTTTTGGCAAATCTTTCACTTATCTAAGGATATCCCAGAATCCCTACCAAGATTTGCTTTTCTGAATTCCTTGGGGAATGGGGATTGGCAGGGTGGTTTCATACGAAAAAAGAAAAATACATAAGTCTTGATTTCTCGTGAAAGTGGCATGGCTTTTTCCCTCACTTCCATTCCTCTCCCCCACGGGGGGAGAGGCTTTGAAACCCAGTTTTAATTTTTCTTTGCTTGTATGAAACCACCCTGCTTGGGGAATGGGGATTGGGCAGTGGGAACTAGAAAAGAATTTTTGAACCTTGATTCTTGACTCTTAACGATGTATTCTGTATAACTTTAGTTTTAGGGTAAACTAATTGTTTATATGCAAACCAAGAAACTTTTTGTCACATCTTTTCTGTTAATTACTAGTCTTTTTATACCGAATGCTGCCATTGCTCAAAATCGCGGTACTCCGGGTAAATTTGATTTTTACGTACTGACACTCTCTTGGTCGCCAGATTATTGTGCGACAAATGGTAATCGTGACCAGCAGCAGTGTGGTTCTGGAAGGAAACTTGGTTTTGTACTACATGGTTTGTGGCCACAATACCAAGCTGGTTATCCTGCCAATTGTTCCACAGAAAAATTACCGTCGGAAGTAAAGCGGCAATTTCCCAATTTGTATCCTAGTAATAAACTTTACGATCATGAATGGGAAAAACATGGTACTTGTTCAGGGAAAACTCCTGCGGAATACTTGGGATTGAGTAAAAAATTAAAAGATGCGATCGCTATTCCCGCAGCTTATAATCGTCCTGCGAAACCTTTGCGTACCACAATTACAAATTTTAAAAATTCATTTGTGAGTGCGAATAATCAAATTACTGCTGATGGTATAGCACCTTTTTGTTCTGGTTCGGGAAGATTTTTGCAAGAAGTCTTCTTTTGTTATTCCAAAAACGGTGAACCTGGTATTTGTAGTGCCGAGATTTTGAAGCGATCGCAAAAAAGTTGTGGTCAGCCAGATTTCTTACTGAGAAACGTTAGATAAAGGTGGGCATGGGGCATTGAGCATTAATTCTTCTCTCACTGCTCCCTGCAACTATGATTTAAAGTTCCTTAATTTATTTTTTACTATTTCTTATTTATTTCTTAACCTATTTATTCTAATCTTCAATTGTAATTAGAACCTATTCTTATTTCGAGATGGCAGATGCAATCAGAGAATCTGTTTAGCAGAAAGTTGTATTTATAACTATAACTTTTTGTGTAGTTCGCTGAATTGCAATAAGTCCAGGTTTTTTCTCAGTTTTAATAGTTTTTTGTAACACAAATTATTTTTGTCAGGCTGCATTCTTGTCTTTTATTAGGAGTGCTAAATGGAATATTTATTTCTGGCATTGGCGCTGAGTCTGGCACTCGGCTTCGAGTTTGTCAACGGTTTTCATGATACTGCAAATGCAGTTGCCACAGTCATTTACACTAACACCTTGAAGCCAAATATTGCCGTTGTTTGGTCAGGCTGTTGGAACCTAATTGGTGTGTTGACATCAACTGGAGCCGTTGCTTTTGGTATTATTGCCCTGCTTCCCGTTGAGTTGGTACTCAATGTTGGCTCAAGTGCAGGGTTTGCAATGGTGTTTGCACTTTTGATTTCGGCAATCATGTGGAACTTGGGAACCTGGTACTTGGGTTTACCTGCATCCAGTTCACATACGCTGATTGGCTCGATCATAGGTGTTGGTTTAGCAAATTCAATGTTGTCTTCGGGTCATATTTTTGGTGAGGGCGTGAATTGGGCAAAGGCACAGGAAGTTTTCACATCTCTACTGGTTTCGCCAATTATTGGATTCACCTGCGCTGCACTGCTGTTACTGCTGGCAAAGATGCTGATCAAACGACCAGAGTTGTACCGTGCGCCAGATCATGGTAAAGCACCGCCGCCTTGGATACGTGCTTTGTTAATCTTGACATGTACTGGTGTCAGCTTTGCCCACGGTTCAAATGATGGTCAAAAAGGTATGGGTCTGATTATGCTCATCTTAGTGGGCATTCTACCAGGGATGTTTGCACTGAATATAGATACCAATGCCGGAGCGATCGCTCAGTTGGCCGCTACGTCCAACTCTGTGATTTCAGTGCTGCAACAACCAGCACCTGGGACATTCTTAAACAGCCAAAACATCACAAATGAGCTTTCCGACTTCCTCAAACCAAGTAACGAAGTCAACGAAAAAACATTAGCAGCTCTTGCTGCCGAGAGCCGTACAATCGGAGATAAGCTTGCTGGTAAGACTAGTTTCAAGCAGCTTTCAAAGGATGAGCTTGGCTCATTACGAACTGATATGTATCTAGTAGCTGGAACAATTGGAAAGCTGGACAAGCAGAAAAAATTAACCAATGCCAAACAAGAAGAGGTGCTTACCAGTTATAAAACGCAGTTGGATAAAGTAACTAAATTCATTCCCAATTGGGTGAAATTTGCCGTTGCCATTGCACTCGGTCTTGGCACAATGATTGGTTGGAAGCGCATTGTGGTGACAGTAGGTGAAAAGATTGGCAAAGACCACCTTACCTACGCTCAAGGAGCTTCCGCCGAGTTAGTAGCTATGACAACAATTGGTGCTGCGGATTACTTCGGTCTGCCAGTCAGTACCACTCACGTGCTGTCATCTGGTGTAGCGGGTACAATGGCGGCGAACCATTCGGGTTTGCAAATGGATACCCTGAGAAATTTGCTGCTAGCCTGGGTGCTGACACTGCCGGTTTGCGTACTGCTTGGTTCTGCTACATACGCAGGGGGTTTGTATATAGTCTTGAATATTCTCGGTTTGAAGTAGGACAATGGGGAATTGGGCATTAAGCATTGAAAAGAGACAGAGTAGACAAGGAAAAGGGGGAAGACGAGAAAGAGATTTATTCAATAATTCCCCCTTGTCCCCCTTGTCCCCCTTGTCCCCCTTGTCCCCCTTGTCTCCTGCTCCCCTGCTCCCTAAGCTATCGTCACATCTGACGACAAGTAAACATCTTGAATGGTGTGAAATAACTTCACCCCTTCCTCAAAAGGACGTTGGAAGGTCTTTCGCCCAGAAATTAATCCTGAACCACCAGCGCGTTTGTTGATTACGGCGGTGCGTATTGCTTCGGCGAAATCATTTTTACCAGTCGCGCCACCAGAATTAATCAACCCCACACGCCCAGAGTAGCAATTGAGTACTTGGTAACGAGTTAAATCAATTGGGTGATCGGTTGTCAACTCTGTGTAAACGCGCTCATCGGTTTTGCCGTAACTCTTACCACTGGCTTTGGCAACTGCACCGTAACCATTGTTATTTTCGGGTAACTTTTGTTTAATGATGTCGGCTTCAATCGTTACACCCAAATGATTCGCTTGTCCGGTGAGGTCAGCCGCAAGGTGGTAATCTTTATCTTGTTTAAAAGCGTTATTCCGCAGATAACACCAGAGAATTGTTACCAAACCCAGTTCATGGGCGCGTTTAAAAGCTTTGCTGATTTCCTGAATTTGCCTGGTAGACTGCTCTGAACCAAAGTAAATTGTCGCACCTACTGCTGCCGCCCCTAAATTCCAAGCTTGTTCGACATCAGCAAACAATATCTGGTCAAATTGATTAGGGAAAGTCAGCAATTCGTTGTGATTGATTTTGGCAATAAAGGGAATTTTGTGGGCATACTTGCGCGAAACGATCCCTAATGTCCCCAAAGTGGTAGCAACCGCATTGCAACCGGAGGCGATCGCTAACTTAACAATATTTTCTGGATCGAAGTAAATCGGATTGGGCGCAAAAGATGCACCTGCTGAGTGTTCAATCCCTTGGTCTACCGGTAGAATCGAGAGATAACCTGTGTTTGCCAGACGACCAGTAGAATAAAGTAACTGGAGATTACGCAATACTTGAGGATTGCGATCGCTGTTGAGCCAGATTCGATCTACAAAGTCTGGGTCCGGCAAATGTATTAAATCACGAGAAACTTTTGCTTTGTGGGTAAGTAGGTCTTCTGCCTCTTTACCTAGCAATGACTCAATAGAATTAGCCTCTTTGAGCGTTGTAGTCATAGTATTATCCTCAAAGTTTGAGCAAATGACCTTGCCTTTAAGATAGCATTTCTAATATTGCTAACTTGGTTGTACGGAGATTAGTGATATGTCTTCTGTCTGAATATATAGCAATCTTATTAGACCTCTTGCAAAAAAGTTTTGTGGTACATTAAAGGGTTAAACAAATTGTCAAAAAGTTAAATAGCATTTTGAAGGTCATAGTTATAAATG
>NZ_JBALDJ010000093.1:0-169974 GCF_036917415.1 Nostoc sp.
TCCCCATTACCCCTTATCCCCAGAGGGGGCCCCACCTTCCCCAGTTCCCAGAGTCTTCTAAAAAAGGGACGAGATTTGGGTAATATAAAGTAGCTATCTTTTCTGCATTGCAGATACTCAAAGAAAAGCTTTCTTTGTTTTACCCGTTGGAGATATTTCTATGCTGACTTTAAAAATCGCTGTTTATATTGTTGTTGCCTTCTTCGTAACTATCTTCATCTTCGGATTTTTGTCGAACGATCCAGCTCGTAACCCCGGCCGTCGGGACTTAGAGTAAAAGGGCGATAAATCATCCGCGACTTTGGAAGGCGGAAAATACTAAACGCCACAGAAACTTACTAAGCGAAAATTTAGTAAGTTTCTTTCTCCAAGTAGCTTGCTGTAGGTAGCAGAAGGCGACAGTCGGAAGGCAAAATGTATGTTTAATCCTTCCCTTTGTCATTTGGCTGTTTGTTAGCCCGATTTTGCTCACTTATGCTTCATCCAGTTCTGCCACCTAATCCGCCTCCTATCGTTGAATCTTTACAACCTGTAAATCCCGCCTCATCTGCTAGTCATACAAAGTTTCTTTCAGGTGTAGATACTGGAATACACGAAAAAACAGACAAATCCAAGCAGCCCAAGGATTTGGCTCAGTTGGCAATTTCGGGTAACACCAAGAGTAATCCTTTATTGTCAACTCCGATCGACTCAACTCAAGATCGCTTGGTAGTTGCTAAAACTTCCTCTGTACCTCATTCACCAGAAACCTTTCCACCAGAAAGTTCCTCAATCATCGGTTCTGCAACTGCTGGGCTTTTGGGGCAGCCGCTGGTTGTTGGTTATCCTACGCAGAAAGTTACAACCTCTAATCGCCAAGTTAAAGAAGATACAAAGACAAGTCCGAGCGTCGAACCCCACCGCTCGGAACTTCTCCTGATGTCGGCGCTGCGTAAACGGGAGATGCAAAGAAAAGTCGAAGCGGAGGCTTCAGACCAAAACGCAAAAGATCAACCTTCTCAAAAACTCAGTCAGCGATGTCTGACGACAAGCCCTTCTCTACGAGAGGCTGCGCCAACGGGTTCGGGGGTTCGCAATCGACGGGAACCGCCAAGACTGCGACCCCCTCACCGCTTTGCGTCTACGCTAAATCCAAACTCTAGTGGTGGAGAAAAACCAACCTTTTTGGACTCTTCTAGCTTTAGCTTTAGAGTTTTTCCAAGTCCCCTTGTCGCCCAATCTCCGCCCCCTCTTCAAATTGCCCCAACTCTTACAAACAGCAACAAGTTAGTCAAGTCCAAAGCAGAAATTTTAGTTGAGAAGTTAACCCAACAAAAACAGCAACGCGATATTACTACACAAGAGTCTCTAAAAAAAGACAATATCTCTGTATCTGCTGCCGATCTTGCACCGAGTTCTCAATCAGTACAAAATTTTATAACATTCAAGTCTCGTAAGCCCACAAACCAACTCTCAGCGCCCATCACTGTAGAATTTCAGTCTCAAGTCCAGCAACCAAACCAAGTACCAACGCCTACACCACAAGTAAATACCACTCAGCCACAAGCTCAACCATTTGTTACAACTGCACCAGCTACCACACCGCCAGCCGGACAAAGAATTGTAGAAGTCACTTCAGATCGGCAAGAGTATGACGAGAAACAGCGAATTATTACAGCTGTAGGTAATGTAATTGTGCGATTTGATGGAGCGGTGGTGGATGCCGATCGCTTGCAAGTTAATTTGGACAACATGATCGCTGCGGGTGAAGGCAACGTAACCTTAACACGGGGCGATCAGATACTGCGTGGACAACGCTTCACCTATAACTTTGTTCAAGATAGTGGGGAACTGGAAAATGGTAGAGGAGAAATTTACGTACCCTCAGCACAAACAGATTTTGCTTTTTCACCCACAGCTGTAAATGCTGGTGGAGTTTCAAAACGTCCGCCTAGCGATCGCATTAGAGCCAATCAGCCCGTTTCTGGTGTGAGTAGTCCTGGAGGAATTGATGTGGGATTTGGTGGTCAGGCAGATGCTAGCAACATCCCGCCACCGAAAACAGGGGGTGCAGTCAATCGGCTGAGATTTGAAGCTGAACAAATTGACTTTTATCCGCAAGGCTGGCAAGCAAGCAATGTCCGCATCACCAACGATCCTTTTTCGCCCCCTGAATTAGAATTACGCGCAGATAAAGTAACTTTGACGCGGGAATCACCCTTGGTAGACCGCATTAGGACACAGCGACAGCGTTTAGTATTCGATCAAAGAGTCTCCTTACCAATTCCGCTGAATGAGCGTACTATTGACCGCCGAGAGCGGGACGTTACACCTGCAATAGTTTCTCCCGGCTACGATGGAGAAGATCGGGGTGGTTTGTATATTGAGCGTGGCTTTCCAGTAATCGATACAGAGCAGACACGCTGGACAATTACGCCCCAGTTATTATTACAGAGAGGTGTGCAAGAAGGCACGGGTGACTTAGGCGCACTGTTTGGTGTGAAGACCAAGATAAATTCTGTTTTGAGTCCACGGTCGATAATTCAGGGAACTGGGGAGTTAACTAGTTTTAACTTGAACAATGTGGAAGACAATTTGCGGGTGAGGTTGGGATTACGCCAGACATTAGGGACTTCCCTTCCCCACGTATTGAATCTGGAGTATATCTACCGTGAGCGTCTTTACAACGGTACCCTTGGCTTTCAAACCGTCCAGAGCAGTTTTGGCGGCATTATTACCTCTCCGGTGATTCCTTTAGGCAAGAGTGGCATCAACCTCAACTACCAGGCCAGTGCCCAGTATATTGATGCCAACACCGATCGCCCAGACTTGCTAGAACCAGTGCGGGAAAACGATCGCATTTCACTTGGTCGTTTACAAGGCAGTGCTACCCTCAGTAGAGGGCTATTGCTGTGGCAGGGAAAACCATTACCACCCACTGCCACTGAGGGATTACGATACACGGCTACCCCTGTAGTCCCTTACTTGCAAGCGATCGCTAGCGTCACAGGCACTACCAGTTATTACAGCAATGGTGATAACCAAAGCACCCTAATTGGTACAATTGGCTTACAAGGGCAAATTGGTCATTTTTCTCGACCTTTTTTAGACTATACCGCCTTTAATGTCAGTTTCTCTCAAGGCTTAAATAACGGATTATCACCCTTTTTGTTTGATCGCTCTGTGGACAATAAAGTTTTGACCGCTGGAATATCACAGCAAATCTACGGCCCTTTTCGCTTAGGCTTCCAAACATCTGTTAACTTAGATACTGGTAGAGAAACTAGCACCGACTACATTTTGGAATATAGCCGTCGCACCTATGGCATCACCTTACGTTACAATCCAGTGCTGGAGTTAGGCGGCTTCAGCATCCGAATTAGTGATTTTAACTGGGGTGGCGGCACCGATCCATTTTCGGAAATTAAGCCAGTAGTGAACGGCGTGCAACAGGATTATTAGTTTAGGGACTGGGGACGACTCGACAGGCGATCGCACAATTGGTTAATGCCCCACCAGGTATTCTCAAGCTGGCATAGTCGCCACTTAGTTGAACGCGTAATGGTGGTTGGTGTAGGGTAACACAGCATCTATGAACTGCGGCTTGGTACTCTCGCCATTGCTTACGGATTGCAATACTTGCAGCATCGTCACCTAAGTCTGAAAATTTTAGCCCTGCTCGAAGTAGCCAAGATTCCACGTCAGTTGTTTCACCAACTATTTCTGAAATGGGATTAATCTTTTTCATGAGTAATATCTTATACGTGTATTTCCAATTACTCATTTCACTTTAAAAGAAAGTATCAATACTAGCCAATATCATTTTTTATCAAAATCATCAATAAAAATTATTCATACCTGAGTATTCTATTCAGGTATGAAAGAATTCTATTACGGCTGGTAAACATCATTGCTTTAGCTTCTGAATAGGCCGTTTTCTAGCTCGTAATTACTAGAAGCGATAGCCTAATCCGGCTTGGAAGCTGACAGCATCAGCATCACTATTTCTGTAGGCGTCAATACCCCATTTAGTATCGCCATAGGCAATGACATTTTTGCTAACTTCTGATTCAATTCCAAGGGTGACTACAGGTGAATTACGATTGCCCAATGGAGTTTTTTGACCTTCGTCAGTTACAAAAGAATAACCACCACCGAAGTAAACGTTAGTATTTTTGGCGATGGGTGCATCATAAGTCACTATGGGCATAATTGCAGCAGCATCACCACCATACAGCACAGAACCCCGCAGTGAAACAGGGGCATTGGGAACGGCGTATCGTCCTTGAATATTACCACCAATTTGTGCTTCATCGTTTCCTTGTCCGCCACTGGTTGCACCAACAGCAACACCAGCACCGATGTAGTTACCGTTAGTACCTGCTGTTTGAGCAGATGCAACGCCGGCTGAGAGGACAATGGAAGCAACAGCAAGGAAAGAAGCAGCTAATTTTGTAAGTTTCATAGGATTATTCTCACTAGAGTTAGGTAAAATCAATGTTCTCTAGTACTAGAATCTCTTTTTTTACAAAATGTAACCTCACGCACCTGGTTCACCCAAGTAGTTGAATTATTTCTCACCCACCTGGGTGTAACAACTGAAATATTTACAGCAGTTTTCGTTTGGATGAAGTACAAAGTCACTAGTTTTGAGGCAGGAGGCAGGAGGCAGCTATGCTGGAGGCAGGAGGCAGCTATGCTGGAGGGAGAAGAATAATTTAATTTTTGAGTCCTCGGTTTTGTACCTCACGCTTGTTGCAAACTGCTGTAGATAACAGTTATTTCTTCAAAAAGCGCTGACGCAGACGAGATATAAAAATATTTACCTCTGGTATTTTCAGCCATGAAGCGATCGCAGCAAACACTACAATTCCCACGAAACCAGATACACACAATTGCAACACCAGAATCACTAAACCCGTTTTACCTAACAATTGCTGAGAACCAACCAAAGTCCCATAGCTTGCTACCCCAGCAACTACGCTACCAGCAGTCAAACCCAGAATCGGCAAACTCCACTCGCGCCAAGGTAAACCATTGAGTTTGCGATCGAGCAACCATAACAGCATTAACATTGAGCTACAATTTACACCCACTGTTGCTAATACCAAACCGGGAGCGCCAAAAGGTTTAACGAAAAACCAATCTAATAAAATATTGAGCAAGATGTTAAAAATACTGATGCGAAAAGGGGTCTGTCCATCGCCTAAAGCATAGAATACCCGCACCAAAACATCACGCCCTAAATAGACAAACATCCCAATTCCATAAGCTACTAGCAAGGACGAAACTAGCTGTGTGGCTTCTGGCTTGAAAGCACCGCGCTCATATACCACCTGCACAATGGGGACAGATAGCGCCACCATCAGCGCTCCTAGCGGTAGCATGGTAAAAGCAGTGAGTAGGAGTCCTTGGCGAATGCGTAATTTTAACTCCTGCCAATTTTCGGGGCCGGCAAGTTTGGCAAATATCGGTAATAGAGGCAGTAAAATGATATTAGAAATAATCCCCAAGGGAGTTTGGACTAATAGATTGGCATAGTTAAATCCTGCGGCAGCACCAGGGATAGGACTAGCAAAATAAAGGTCAGTGGCGACATTAATTGGCATCATTCCAGAGGAAATTGTCGCCGGAGTCATGATTTTAATGACTTCTTGAACGCCTGGGGATTTAAAATCAAACCGCAAGCGTAATGTGCCTAATCCTAACCGCCACTGGACAATTAGCTGCACTAACCACTGGAGAATTGCTCCTGCCAAAGTTCCCCAAGCTAATACCATTCCCCCGATTAAAGCGTACTCCGGCTTAATAATATTCTTACCCAGTTGCATCGCCAAGATAGCAAGACCGCCAACAACGGTAATACTCGATAATAAAGGGCTAATAGAGAGTAACCAATATTGATTGGCTGTATTGAGAGTACCGAAGCCAATGCCAATTAATCCGGCAAATAAAGCCATTGGTGCCATAATGCGGAGTTGTTGAATGGCGATCGCTCTAGTTGTCTCTTCCAAACCATGACCAACTAAATCAACGATCGCATCCGCAAATAAAACTTGAGCAACTGTCACCAGCAACAGCGATCCAGCTACCAGCGTTGTCACGGTTTCTACTAGGGGAGCCGCTTCTTCTCGCCGCCGCTTGGCTAAAACGCTGACAACTGCACTGTGTAGCGGCCCATTGACACCACCGAGTAATATCAATAGAAAGCCAGGGATAATATAAGCATAACTATAGGCGGTGGCAGCAGCACCAACACCAAAAGCGGCAGCGATCGCTTGCTGCCGCACTAAACCGAAGACTTTACTAATTAATGTGGCTGCGGCAACTATGCCAGCAATTCCAGCGAAAGAACGAGAGGGTTTTTGATCTTGTTGTGTCACGAATAATACCCGACAACTCTTGCAGAGTGCATACTTTAAAACATTTAACCTGAAATTCCGCAGTCTGTCAGGTAAATTTTGACAAATTACTTATTTTACATACTTTCGCCCTATAGCCCTTTGAGCATCCTACGGCAGGTATTGGCAAAGCGATCGCTCAAAACGAAATTACTGCCCCTCTTTTACCCCCTTTTTAAGTAGGTCGCCATAGGCAGGGGGATCTTAACTGAACCTGATTACGACAACACTAACTTAGTCATGTCCTCTGTTGTGTACAAGCCAAAATTATTTTTTAACCCGTTATGAGGATAGATCAAGAAAGGGGAACTATAACAATAACCATCTTCGGGAAAATTGTTGAACACTGCAAAAATTTGTAGTTTGTCATATTTTTGACGCCCTTTGACTCCATGAAGTTTGGTATGAGGAATCATTAAACGACATAATCCAGAGCAATGGAACCCAATTCAAATTTCACGGAAAATCAACTTCTTTTGTCAAGCGCTCAACTTCAAGAGCAACTAGACCAACAAAAGGCTCTAGCGAGTGTAATTGTCCGAATTCGGGAGTCTCTTGACTTAAAAACAATTTTTCAAACTACCGTTACACAAGTGCGTCAGTTGCTAAATGCCGATCGTGTAGCAGTCTTCCAGTTTGACCAAGAAAAAGACTGGGAAGGAGAATTTGTTTCTGAGGATGTTGCACTTGGCTGGGAGTCAGCACTGGCAGTAAAAGTTTATGACCACTGCTTTGGAGAACAATTTGCTTCGAGTTATCAACAAGGTAGAGTGCAAGCAGTAGCAGATATTTATAAGGCGGGACTGAGTGATTGTCACACCGCAATTTTGAGTAAATTTCAGGTACAGGCCAACCTCGTTGTCCCTCTATCGCGCCAGAAGGAACTGTGGGGATTGCTTTGCATTCATCAGTGCAGTGAGGCTCGTGACTGGAAAGAATCGGAAATTGAGTTTATTCGTCAAATTGCCGATCATCTTACCGTTGCGATTCAACAAGCGAAGCATCTCCATGAAGTGCAATTGCAAGCTGCAGAATTGGCTCAAGCGGCTCAACGCGACCAAGTAATTGCTCGGATTGTCGATGAAATTCGCTCACCCCTTGATATTGAAACCATCTTTAAAACAACAACTCAAGAAATACGCCAGCTACTGCAAGCTGACCGAGTTGCCATCTTTAGCTTCAATGACGATTGGAGTGGTAACTTCGTCGCTGAATCATTTGCGGAAGGCTGGACTCCTTTAGTTGGCGTTCAGCCTGCGATCGCTGATACTTATTTACAACAGACGCAAGGTGGACGTTACGCTAACAACCAGACATTTACAGCCAATGACATTTACCAAGCCGGATTAACAGACTGCCATGTAATATTGTTGGAGCAATTTCAGGCAAAAGCTTTTGCAACTGCCCCCATTCTCCAAGGAGACAAACTTTGGGGAGTCATTGCTGCTTACCAAAATTCCTCACCCAGACAGTGGCAATCTTATGAAGTCGAATCACTGACCAAAATCGGCACACAAATTGGTGTAGCAGTGCGGCACCATAAGTTGCTGGCATACGCTCAGTACCAAGCAGAACAACAAAAGACATTAACTAGCGTGATTACTCGAATTCGGGAGTCCCTAGATTTAGATACAATCTTCCAAACTACTGTCACCGAGGCACGGAAAATGCTGCAAGCAGACAGAGTGGCAGTCTTTCGTTTTGACCCTCAAAAAGATTGGGAAGGAGAGTTTATTTCTGAGGATTTTGTACCTGAATGTAACTCGGTAATTGCAGAAACAGTTTATGATTATTGCTTCGGTAAAAACTTTGCATCCCTTTACGCCCAAGGTCGAGTAAATGCGATCGCTGACATTTATCAAGAAAAGTTTCCAGGTTGCTACGTCCAAATCCTAGAAAAATTTCAAGTGCGGGCAAATATGGTCGCACCTCTATTAAAAAAAGGTGAACTTTGGGGATTGCTGTGTATTCACCAATGCACTGCTCCTCGTCACTGGCAAGCCTCTGAAATTGAATTTGCTAGTCAAATAGCCGAGCAATTAGGAGTCGCATTAAAACAGGATTCTTATTTAAAGCAAGTTCAAATACAGGTTGTCCAGTTAGCAGAAGCCACTGAACGCGAGAAAGCAATGGAACGGCAAGAATTGCTGGCTGCAACCATTGATAAAATCCGCCAGTCACTCGATATTAAAACTATTTTTAGAACCACTACTCACGCTGTACGAGAGTTGCTCGAAGTCGAGCGAGTTGCAATCTACCGCTTCAACTCAGATTGGAGCGGTAAATTTGTGGCAGATTCTTTTAAAGATGGTTGGAAACCTGTTGTACAAGCTCAACCAATGATTATACAAACTTTTGAGGACACAGACGACGATAACGAACTTCCGCGTAACGAAACCTTTGTTCCAATTCGAGAAGGTGAAAAATTATGGGGATTATTAGTTGCTTATCAAAATTCCCAGCCGCGTTATTGGAAAGAGGAAGAAATTAATTTACTAGCTCAAGTAGGGGTGCAATTAGGAATTGCGATTCAGCAAGCAGAATTACTCGAACAAACTAAACGTCAAACCTTAGAACTTACTCAAGCTCTGCAAGAATTAAAACAAACTCAGACTCGGTTAATTCAGGGTGAAAAAATGGCAGGATTAGGACAACTACTTGCTGGAGTCGCTCATGAAATAAATAATCCTGTGAGTTTTCTTTTTGGCAATCTCATCCATTTAAATGAATATAGTCAAGAACTATTAAATGTAGTGAAACTTTACCGTGAAAACTCCTCTCTATTGCCAACTGTGCAAGAACAAATTGACAAGAATGATTTGGACTTTCTCATCGAAGATTTACCCAAAACTCTTGATTCTATGAAAGTAGGAACAGAGCGAATTCGTGAGATTGTCCTATCATTACGAAACTTCTCTCGTACAGATGAGGCTGAATTGAAGCCAGTAGACATTCATCAAGGATTGGATAGTACTTTGCTAATCTTAGGGCATCGGCTCAAAAACAATAATGAACGCCCAGCTATTGAGATTGTTAAAAAATATGCTACTTTACCTTTGCTCGAATGCTATCCAGCGCAATTAAATCAAGTGTTTATGAATCTTCTAAGCAACAGTATTGATGCATTAGAGGAAAAATTTAAAACTATACAGCAAAGGTATTTGAAGTTATCCAAAAGGTGTCCGACAATACCCTTAACTATCTGGATTAGTACGCAAGCCGTTAATAACCAGATTCTAATTAAAATAGCTGATAATGGTCTGGGGATTCCAGAAGAGGTGCGATCGCACATGTTTGATCCCTTCTTTACCACCAAAGCACCAGGTAAAGGTACAGGGTTAGGATTATCTATCAGCCATCAAATAATAGTTGAAAAACATCATGGTCAGATTAAATGCTCCTCTAAACCAGGAGAAGGAACAGAGTTTTTAATTGAAATTCCTAGCAGTAGTTAAAGGCGACTGGTATTTGATAATTCTCACTCAGTATTAAGTAGGGAAATAAGGATAAGAGACTCTTTATAAAGTCAATCAAAAGTTAGGGTATGTTACGGCTTTAGCCTAACGCACCGGGTTACATGGCGGTGCGTTAGGCGCTTTGATAACATTTTTTGTAACAAATTATCTAGAAATATTCGCCTAACACACCCTACAGTAATTTTATTTTTACTTTATAAATAACCTCTAAACAGGTACTATGCAGCGAGAAAACTTTTGATCGTTTTAACTATTTCTTGTTTCTCTTGAAACCCAGAACTATAAGAACCAATCAAAGGTATGCTTTTCCCAGATTCTAAGATTAAGGTAATTTGATGAACTGTACCATCTTCGCCATTAAAACTTTTAACTTTAATATCAACAATTTCATTTAACGAATACACCAAAACCACTTTTCCCAATTTCCCAAACCATTTACTGATCCCTATTTGTCCAATAAAGAATCCAATAAATCTAAGCAACTTCGGTTGAACCATAAACTGAAGTTTATTTTGTGTTTGCTCATAAATATTTATATTTTTATCTCTGACTCAATCCCAAATTAAAATTAAATCGATAGTAAATAATACATAGTTCAATAAGGAATTTGTATTTTCCATCTTTTCGGTAAAATGTCTCTGTTTTTATGTCAACACTGAGACTCTTTATTTACAGCCCAAACTATCTCGCGTTGGTATACCCGTAACTGGATTTACTCCATCGGCTCTTTCACACATTAGCGAGACTTGATAGCGGTCAATTAAAGCATCGGTAAAATCAGCACCAGTCACATCAGCATCATAAAAGCGGCTACGGGTCAAAGTTGCTTCAGTAAATATGGCATTTTTCAGGTTAGCACCATCCATAGTGGCGCGATCGACTAAAGCGCCGCTCAAGTTCGCATCTTCCAAATTTGCCTTTAATAAAACTCCTTTAGTCAGAATTGCGTTGGTTAAATTCGCTCCTTGAAAATTTGTCCCTCGCATTTCTGCTGCTACAAAAGTCACACCTGCCAAATCAGCATGAGAAAAGTCACGATTTTCTAAATTTATATTGTTGTAATTAATTGTGTTTATCTGAGCAAAAGCCGGTTTGGGATTAAGTATTATCCACCCAAATGCTAGTAATAAAATCACAATCAAACCCAAAAAGCGCAGTAAAATCTTTTTCATAACTTTATTATTTGTCATTAGTCTTTTGTCCTACCCTGCGGTCAGCCGCTGGCGCGTCTATCTCATTTGTCCTCTCTTACAAAGTCTGAACGCTGGCTTCCAGCGTTCAGACTTTGCGCTTTGTCATTAGTCCTTTGTCCTTTGTTAGTTAACAATGACTAATGACTAATGACTAATGACCAATGACCAATGACCAATGACCAATGACCAATGACTATTTCCAATCTTTACCAATGCGGATTGTCAGATCGGATTCTAAATCACCAATGGCAGACACCTCGATTTGACCCAAGCCTAAGACTTTTTGCAAATCAACTCCAACTCGTCGGTTGCCTTTTTGGACAATAATCTGAGTTTGACGTTGGGTATCTGGCCAATCAGGCACTTTGTAAATATTATTAAAGCCTTTCTGTTTGAGATAAGCAATAACTTTTTCAGTTAGCTGAGGTTGATTTGAAGCATTTTGAATAGCAATTTTGAGGTTAGGAACCTGACGCATATCTGGCTTTAGACCAGGTACATTTACCCCAACATAATCATTCAACAGGCTCTGTTGTCCAGTCATATTCAGCCAATAGCTATCAGGGTCTTTGCTAAAACGGCTAAAGGTACCAGGCAACACAGTCATTTGGAAATTATCCCGATCTAGGTTAAGTCCGAAATTGACCAACGCCATCATTTCTTCCATCTTCAGGTTGGTATCAAAATATTTTCGCATTAAGCGAGTTAATTGAGGCAACCTGGGTAAAACGGTAGGACTATTTAAACGTTGCAGCAGGGCTGCTGTTAGTGCTTGCTGACGCTGTACTCTCGGTAAATCTCCAAAACCTGGTTCGCGGAATCGGGCAAACTGTTCTGCTTGTTCGCCATTGAGGGTTTGCCAGCCACTGACTAAATTAATCGACAGCCGACTGCTGGAGTCTTTATATTCCATTGATTGGGGAACAAAGACTTCTACTCCGCCTAACTGATCGACTAACTGGCGTAAGCCGCTAGTAGAAATGCGGATGTAGCGATCGATTGGGGCGTTGTTTAAGGTACGGCTAACTACCCGTGCTGCCAAGACTGGGCCGCCTTTGGCATTGGCATCAGATACCTTAGTTAATCCCTTTTCTCCCTTTTCGGGGATGGCGATCATTGTATCTCTGGGAATGGAAAGCACCCGTACAGATTTTTCACTAGGGTTCAGTCGTACCAGTAGCATGGAGTCGCTTTTGCCTGCAAAGCTTTCTGGTGAGCCATCAACGGTACCGCTGACTGGTTCAATCCCCATGATTAAAATATTCATCGGTCGTGAAAGCTTGTACTGGGAAAGTTTGCTCCATAACTCCCCTGGTAATGGGATTTTTACTTCGTCTTTAGCAGCAGTTCCTAAATCTTCGTCTGTTCGATCTAAATTGCTCCATAAAGGAGTCCACAGCGCTAACGTTGACACCAGCAGCCCAGATAAGATGATGCCAATGACAACCGTCATAAACCATAACAGCCATCGAGGCATGGTTAAGCCCAGTCTCTCAGAAAGCTGATTGGGAATCGCGCCCACAGATTCGACGACGCTACGGTGGTTCGGATTCGCTGGCTGGTTTAGTTCAACCTCCTCCTCTGAGTCGGCTACTGGTGCTGGCGTTACTTGATTTTCTGTCCGTTGAAGTTGCGACGATCGCACGTCACTTTCAAACTCTACTACTTGTTGAGACGTAACCGGATTTTCCGACCATTCGACTTGTTTTATCACAATTATCTCCCCACTCAACCACTCCCTAAAAGTATGTTAATCCAAGCTACAAATATTGCCAGTGGAAAAGCTCACTGTAAACTTGTAATGTTCTTCGGTAGGCGTGTATGACAACATGAATACTTTATTGTTCCCCGTAATCCTAGCTGGTGGTAAAGGTGAACGTTTTTGGCCCCTAAGCCGCAAAGACCGACCCAAGCAATTTTTAAGTCTTGATGGTAGCTCTAGAAGTCTATTACAAGCAACCGCCGATCGATTGATTGAACTCGGTGGCGGTGAGTCCAGCGCTGCGGGAGGGTTTCCCTCCGCAGGCGACTGGCGAACCCGAACGGGGTGGGATTCCCTGTGGGTCATCACTTCTAGTCAGATAGCTGAAGGCGTAAGACAACAACTACCCGATCTACCAGTTGAAAACTTGCTGATTGAGTCGGAAGGCAGAGACACTGCCGCAGCCGTTGCTTGGACAAGTTTAGAAATCAAACAGCGCTATGGAGAAGACGCTGTGATTGGCTTTTTCCCTGCTGACCACTGGATTGCTGACCAAGAGGCGTTTGCACACACATTAAGTGCGGCTACGCAACTGGCAGCAAGCACAGCAGCGATCGTTACACTGGGGATCAAGCCTACTTTTCCATCAACCGGTTACGGCTACATTGAACAAGGTGAAAAAATAGGTAGCTTTAATGAGTTGCCAGCTTATTACGTGAACCGCTTTACTGAAAAACCCAACCGAGAAACGGCAGAGACTTTTTTATCTACGGGACGTTTTAGCTGGAATAGTGGAATGTTCGTTTTTCGGGCGGGGGTTGTTCTCAAGGAACTACATACCCATGCTCCAGAAATTATCGAACCTTTAGAACAACATGGTCCTGATATCTATCCTCAGTTGCCTAAGAAGAGTATAGACTATGCGTTAATGGAAAAGACCACTCTAGCATACGTTTTGCCAGTTGATTTTGGTTGGGATGATTTAGGAGATTGGAATGCGATCGAACGCTTACTGAAAAAAGAGGAGAGTCCCAATGTGGAACTCGCTACTCACGTAGGTTTAGATACGCAAGGGGCGATTATTTACGCCTCAAATCCAGAGGATGTAGTTGTTACTATTGGTTTAGAAGATGTGGTGATTGTGCGCGATCGCAATATCACCCTCGTTGTCAAAAAAGAACGTACCCAGGAAATCAAGCAGATCCTTAAAATTCTCCAAAGCGATTCCCGATTTACCGACCTGCTATAAAAGTTAGAACCCTTGGCAGAGGCGAAAAAGTCTGTTTTCCCATTATAACTTGACAGTCTGTTATTTTATCTGACAGTTATGGACATTATTAGCTTTGAGCCTCTGGCCAAGACAATGGCAATCGATTCTATTACTGCCTATCAAAAATATATTTCTCCGTCCAAAGGATTTTCTTGTTCCCATCGCTTATTACACGGCGGGGATTCCTGCTCAAACTACGTCAAACAGATGCTGAGTGAACAGAAGCTCCACCAAGCCGTACGATCATCCTTAAAAAGATTTCAAGAATGTGCGGCAGCTAGCAAAACTTTAACAAGCATCAAAACTAAAGCCGATTTTCGTTGTCTTGTCATCCCCTGCTGCCTACCTCTTTAACTCCTCTGCCTCTTTGCAGTTATTTTACAAAAATGTTCCTCACCCAAACTGTTCCCCGTCAACGAGAAATCCTTGAAGTCTTCCTTCGCAATGGCTGGGACTATATGCGAAGGTTACTTACTGGTGGCAAAGCTGATGAACCTCAACTTCCAACACCTGCGGTTTTAAAAAATATCCTGGTAGACTTGGGCCCAGTTTACGTCAAACTTGGTCAGTTAATGTCTACCCGCCCTGACTTACTGAGCGCCGCTTACATTGAGGAATTGTCAACTTTACAAGATGAAGTACCACCAGTTCCTTGGTCAGAAATAGAAATAATCCTCCGTAAAGAATTAAAACTTCCACTAGCAGAAACCTTCAGTACAGTTAACCCGATCCCAGTCGCAGCCGGATCAATTGCCCAGACACATCGAGCTACATTAGCAGACGGTCGAGAAGTCGCTCTGAAAGTGCAACGTCCGGGAATTGATCTGACTATTGCCCAAGATATTGCTTTAATTCAAGGTATTGCCGATTTAGTGGCGCGAACTGATTTTGGGCAAACCTACGAAATCAAATCCATCGCCGAAGAATTTACCAAAGCTTTAGAAGCCGAGTTAGATTTTACACGGGAAGCGGGTTTTACAGACCAATTGCGGCGCAACTTATCTAAGAGTCGCTGGTACGATCCCACACAAATAGTGGTTGCGGAAATTAACTGGGAATTGACCACACCAAAGTTACTGGTAATGGAATGGTTGGATGGGATACCGTTCTTGGCGGCGGATTTGGATAGTGACCCCAATGTTAAAGATCCTACCGAAAAGCGTAAAGAAATAACTACTTTGTTATTTCGGGTATTTTTCCAGCAACTATATATTGATGGCTTTTTTCACGCCGATCCGCATCCAGGAAACTTGTTTTATCTCAAAGATGGTCGTGTTGCCCTCTTAGATTGTGGCATGGTGGGAAGACTCGATCCCCGTACACAGCAGATATTAACGGAAATGTTGCTAGCGATCGTTGATTTAGATGCTCAACGGTGCGCTCAGTTAACTTTACAGCTATCAGATTCTGGTCAGCCAGTAATTTTGTCGCGGTTAGAAAATGATTACGATCGCATGTTACGTAAGTATCATAATGTCAGCCTGACGCAAATAAATTTCAGTCAGATAATTTATGAAGTTTTACAAGTTGCTCGCAACAATAAAATTAGATTACCTAGTAATATGGGTTTGTATGCCAAAACCCTAGCAAATTTAGAAGGGGTAGCGCGGACATTCAACCCAGAGCTTAATTTTTTTGATGAAGTCAAACCATTAATTACAGACTTGTTTCGTCGGCAATTGCTGGGCGATAATCCAGTGCGATCGCTCCTGAGGACAGCCTTAGATATTAAAAGTCTGTCTCTCCAATCTCCCCGCCAAATCGAACTGTTATTAGACCGAGTTACCTCAGAAACCTTACAGTGGAATCTCTCGCTGCGGGGATTAGATGGTGTGCGGCGCACTATGGACGATGCGGCTAACCGACTATCTTTTAGTATTTTAGTGGGTTCGTTGATTATGGGTGCGGCAATTATTTCCACCAGAGCGCAGACAACTCAGTTATCTTTTTTAAGCACCACACTGTTTGCAGTCGCTAGTTTATTGGGTTTGTGGTTAATTATTAGTACATTGCGATCGGGACGTTTACGATAAAACCATTTTGAATTTTGGACTTTGAATTGAAGGAAAAAGCGTTCGACTGAGCGCTCACGCCGAAGTCTAAAATTTAAAATTGAATGACTCCTGCCGTTTTCATCCTCACCGGAGGCGGAGCGTCTCCAGCTTTGCATCAATACCATAGCTATCAATCCGTTACTAAGTAGGTGGGCGTAAATAATTATCGTTAGGATAAGGCAGGGGGCAGGGAGCAGGGAGCAGGGGGCAGGGAGCAGGGAGCAGGGGGCAGGGAGCAGGGGGCAGGGGGCAGGGGGCAGGGGGCAGGGGGCAGGGAGCAGGGGGAAAAAGGGTTTGAGCCTTATTTACTTTTCTTCACACAATTCGGTTTTATTCTGCTCACTTATTTACAATGTCTAAGCTAGTAATGAAAAGTTTGTAGTAAGCACTAAAGTGCTTAGTAAATTAAAGACTAAAGTCCTTACTACGAACTTGCTTACCCATCAATTTTTATTAATTGGATAATACTCTTGCAATACTCGTTAATTCCATAATTTTCTCAAACTGAAAATCATGAGCTAAATTCTGAATAAAATTTTGCAATACAGCATTTTCCGAAGGGATTTGCTCAATCAATTCTAAAATCAGGTCATCACTACATTGAGCTGCGGCAGTGTATACCTGTTTCACCCATTCCGGCGACATTTCAGATAATAGAGTCACTAAATCCGTGAGCGTCAATATTGATTTTGGCCTTTGTTGCTCTAGGTTTGTTAGCTGATAGCTTTCTTCTTGATAAATATATTGAACTCCCAAATATTCGCTTAACTTTTCTATTAATACTTCCTCGCGGAAAGGCTTGTTAATATAATCATTGCAACCCGCTTTGATTATTGCCTCTCGTTGTTCCTCAAAAGCATGAGCAGTTAAGGCAATAATAATTGTCTTCCAATTGGGGGTTTGGGATTCGGTATTTTGGATTGAGGTTTCTTCTCTAGTTTTAATAACTTTTGTGGCTTCGTAGCCATCCATAATTGGCATCCGCATATCCATTAAAATTAGATGTGGTTGCCATGTCTGCCAAAGTGCGATCGCTTCAATGCCATTTATTGCTTCCTGGACTGCAAAACCAATGGATGTGAGAATTTTTATTAGCACTAAACGGCTGTCTGTGGAGTCATCAACCACTAAAATACGGTATTCACTTTGAGCAGGCGCTAAACTAATAACTTGGGGTCTAGTTTGTTGGATCTGGATTTCGCTGGCTGCGGCTAGACCAAATTGAATATCAAAAGCAAATTTACTTCCCTCGCCAATAGTGCTAGTGACGCTAATATTTCCTCCCATTAGTTGCACATATTTGCGGCTAATTGCTAAACCTAGTCCTGTTCCCTGTTGTGATTTTCTTCCGGTTTCAGTTTGCCCAAAAGCTTCAAATAGCAAGTCAATTTCTTGTGGGGCAATACCGCAGCCAGTATCTTGTACCTCGAAGGTTAGGGATTGGGCATTGGGCATTGGAAATTGGGGATTAATTATTCTCCCCTGCTCCCCTGCTCCCCTGCTCCTCTGCCTCCCCTGCTCTCCTGCTCCCCCTGCTCCCCACTCCCCACTCTCCATTCCCACCCGCAGTGTCACCCTTCCAGTATCAGTAAATTTGATTGCATTTCCCAGGAGATTAAGCAAGACTTGACGCAGTTTACTTTCGTCAACTTGGATATATTGGGGAAGGTGAGATGTATATTCAAAGACCAATTCCAATCCTTTGGAGATGGCGCGGAAGCGCAACATCTCTTCGAGGTTTTCCAAGAGGCGAATTAAGTCAAAACTGTTGAGATTTAAGGTTATTCTGCCAGCTTCGATTTTAGACATTTCCAAAATGTCGTTGATTAAATTCAGGAGATGTTCGCCAGCACGATTGATGATTGCTAGATTTTGCTGATGTTCAGTTGATAATTCACGATCGTGGCTCATGACTTGGGTAAAACCAAGGATGGCGTTGAGTGGGGTACGCAGTTCGTGACTCATGTTGGCCAGAAATTCGCTTTTGGCACGGTTAGCAGCATCAGCAACGATTACAGCTTCTTGCAATGCTTGTGACTGCCTTTGAGTTTGTGCTAGCAATTGTGCCTGCTGTAAAGCAACACCTAACTGATTGCCAATTTGAACTACGATGTTGATTTCTCCTGGTTTCCATTGGCGGGGATCGGAATTTTGATAACTCGCCAACAATCCCCAAAGCTGACTACCATGTAAAATGGGAACAATAATATATGCTTTGGCCTGAAAGCGCTCTAAGAGGTTGATATAAGCAGGATGAAACTCAGCGTTGTAAATGTCTGGGACACAGAGGAAACTTGCGCCTGGGGTTACTTGCAGATCGGGATATTCCACGTGGTTATCCCCGCCATCCAAAATTTTCG
The DNA here is from genome assembly GCF_036917415.1 of Nostoc sp. Taxonomy (GTDB): domain Bacteria; phylum Cyanobacteriota; class Cyanobacteriia; order Cyanobacteriales; family Nostocaceae; genus Nostoc. The sequence continues at coordinate 18,436 of NZ_JBALDJ010000093.1, forward strand.
CTAGGCAACGCCCATCTTGTAAGACATCCTCTGTGAGGTGAGGATCGTTGTTGTGTTCCTCTATAAGAGAAATCCAACCGTTACCCACCGATTCAGAAACAAATTCGCCATTCCAGTCGGGATTGAAACGATAGACAACAACCCGATCGCAGTTGAGTACTTGGCGTAATTCTTCGGTTGTAGCCGCAAATATCGTCTCTAAATCCAGTGTTTGGCGCATTCTTTGAATCACTTGAGCGATCGCTCTTTCTCGCTCTGCACTCTCACGCAAGGCTTCTTCTGCCAATTTTCTCTCGGTAATATCTGTAATTGTACCGATGTAGCCTTTAATTTCTCCATCATCTCTAAATTCTGGCAAAGCATGACAAATTACCCAGACAACTGTACTATCATCATGCAAGAAACGATGTTCGTATTTATAGCTTGACTTCGCGGCTGTTGCTTGATTCCATGCCAACAATAGCTGTTCGCGGTCGTCTGGATGTACGGCATTTGCCCAACCTGTTCCCAGAGATCCTTCTAAACTACATCCAGTAATTTCACTCCAGCGTTGATTAAAATATAAAACATTGCCATCCACATCAGTATGAAAGATACAAGCTGGTGAGGCTTCTGCTAGTAGTTGATATCGTTGTTGACCTGACTGCAAAGCTAGTTCTGCCAATTTGCGATCGTTAATGTCTGCCCAATAACCAACGCATTCTATCGGGTAGTCAGCTTCGTCACGAATTAACCTCATCTTTTCGTAGAACCAGTGATAAGTTCCGTCAGCGTGTAACCAGCGATATTCATAAGAAATGTACTCTTGCTCAACAAGGTGGGAAAATTTTTCCGAGATGAGTTCAATATCTTGTGGGTGGACGTGATGGAGCCAGAAACTGGAATGATCGATAAATTCCTGCGCTTCGTAGCCCACCATTTCTTTAACGTTTTCACTGATAAAAGTAGTGCTAAAATCCTCTGATGTTTTGCTGCTATAAATGACTACAGGGCTAGAGGTGAGCAGATATTGTAGGCGTTCGTTGGCTGAACGTAGTTCTTGTTCGACGCGTTTGCGTTCGCGCAACGCTGCTTGCAGTTCGCTAATTTCTACTAAAACTGTGCCGACACCAGAGGGGCGATCGTCTTCACCAACAATCGGAAAATAAGAAGCTAAGAAGTGGCGGATAATATCCGGTTGTTTAATTGATGCGCCGCTTAATTCTTGATTGAGAATGGGTTGACCACTTATCAGAACCTGTTGATAAATTGGTTCCATTAAAGGGGCGATGTGGGGTAAGACTTCATGGATAGTCTTGCCAATATGATCTTGCTGGGGTAGTCCATTAATTTCCGCTAGCAGTTGGTTGATCTGCACAAATCGCAGCTGGTTATCTACAATATTCATGCCGACGGGAGCACTGCTAAAAAAGGCATTGAGACGAGCTTCTCTGAGTGCTAGTTCTTGTTCTAAGGTTTTGCGCTCAATCAACCCACCCAACTGAGCAGCAACAGCACTGACTAGCAAAAGCAAACGCCGATCTATCAATACTGAACTACGTTTAAAAAACACTAAAACAGCTAATACTTGGTTCCCAGCCAGTATGGGAACACCAAACCCAGCTTTTAATCCCACCTTTGCAGCTTGTGGCGATCGCAAAAAAATTGGTCGTGTAACTTTAGAAACATCTTCGATCCATTCTGGTTCTTGGTTCTGCCAAACTCTTCCTGGTAATCCCACTCCCAGAGGGAATTTCACAGTTTGGCTTTGGGAGCAAAATTCTTCTAAACTGCTATCTTCTCCGTACCATCCCAGACTGTGTTCTAAAACAGTCCCATCTTCATTAGGTATCCAGGCTTCACCAAAATCCCAGCCAATGGTGTGACAAATTAAGCGCAAGACCACTGCTAAGGCACTGTTGACATCACTAGCGCGAGTGATAGCTTGGGTTGTCAACAGCAACAAACGGCTTTCATTTTCTGCCTGCTTGCGTTCAGTAATATCTTTTGCGGTTCCGAGTACGTACCATTGTCCATCAATCTCGATCATTTCTGCACTCAACAGTGTTGTCCTAATTTCTCCTGTTGAAGTGCAGACATCAATCTCATAGTTGCGGATGGCTTTTGCTTGTTGCAGAATGTGGGTGAGAAAATTATATTCTTCTGGATTCACCCAAAGATTCAATTCTTTATCGGTGCGATCGATCGCTTGAGAGCGAGAATAACCAAAAAACTGACAAAAGCTGTCGTTTACTTCGATGTAGCGTTTGCCCTGAACAGTAATTAAGGCAATTGGATCGGGAGATGACCGGAAAGCTGACGCTAACTTTTCTTCAAAAGCCCGTCGCGCTGCTTCTGCGCGTTGGCGTTCTTTTGCCTCCAATACCAAGGATAGCAAATTACCCAGAGAGCGAGCGAAATTTTGGTCTTCTAACGTCCAATGATGAGTAGTTCCCACTGCCTCCAGACATAAAACTCCTACGGTCTTTCCCTCCAGCCTAATGGGTGTATCGAGTATAGAGGTGATGTTTAATCTTGAGTAAAATGCAGAAAATTCTTTAGTTCTGGGATCGGTATGAGCATCATCTGCGGCGATTGGTTGGTCTTGCTGCAAAGCTGTAAAATAAACTGGATAGTCTGCCGCTGATAATAAAAGTCCTTCGCTATGGTGATTGCAACTACCCTCAAATAGATCGAAACACTGGATTTTTATGCGTGTTTCGTCATACAGCCAGACACTAGCTCGTTCCATGCCAATATTTTTGACAGCTGTTTCTGTGATTTTACTCAAGGCTGCTTTCAAATCACCCTGATAAAGCGTCTGATTTTGTGCCAATTGTGTTAGTACTAGATTATGATTGCGGAGCTTAATCGCGCTTTCTTGGAGTAATTTTTCTACTCCTCGACGCTGTGTAATATTACTAGCAGTACCTGTCATGCCTATAACCTGACCCTCTTCGTTGCGTAATGCGATCGCATTCAACATTAGATAAAGTAAGGTACCATCTTTAGCTACACAGATAGTTTCATGCTGGAAGATAGACTTTCCCTGAAGAACACGCTCAAAGGCTACTTGATCTTGAGCAACTTGTATAGGCAAAATGAAATCAATCAAGGCACGCCCGATCATTTCTTGGGGTTCGTAGCCATAAATCTGCTTGACTGCTGGGTTAACAAAGGTAATTAGTCCATTAATGTCCACCGACCAGATCGTGTCCTGGCATGTCTCCACTAGAAGGCGATACTGACTTTCACTCTTCTTGAGGGCGGCTTCGACTACAAGGCGTTCGCTTTGATAAATTTCTCTACAAAAGGTTTTGCTAATGCTAACAGGAATTTCTTTAAAAATATCTTCTATTTGTTTGTTGCAAATATTTAACTCAACTGTAATCCGTTGACGCTCTTGAATTTCCTGTTGCAGTTGGAAATTTTTTTCTTTTAACTGTTTTTTCAGTCTTTGGAGAGTGAGTTGATTTTGGACGCGTAATAAAACTTCTTTAGTTTGGAATGGTTGAGTAATATAGTCAATATCGCCTAAAATTAAGACATTTATTTTTTTAAAAAAATCATCAAAAATTCCGAAAATAATTATCGGAATCTCTTGAGTTCGATCGTTAGCTTTCAAATATTGATATATTTCATAATCATCCCTCTCTATAATGATAACATTTAGCAAAAGCAAATCTGGGGAAGAAGCGAGTACCGTATTAATTGCCAATTGCCCAGAAATGACACTTTCTACCTGATAACCTTGGTGTTGAAGTATGTCTGATAAAAAATGTAAATTCTCTAAGTTGTCATCAACTAATAAAATTTTTATTTTTTGAGCATCCATATCAGTTAATAAGTTAATTTAAAATCAGGAAGAAGTTCTTGAATAAAACTGAACATGAAATCAGAAAGCAAAACTCCGCCACCAGATTGTAAATAAAATCATCGTCGTTTACAACCATACTTCAGCGCCAGGTGTATGTAAAAGTTGCAGATAAGTAGGATAACTGTTTATATCATATTTGCTTCATTACTTAATTAAATCCCAAGAATCCCAAACAGCCAAAGCTACGGCGTACACACAAGTCCAAAAAACCTAGCTTGATGAGGCTTGACTCGTTCCCAGTCTTTGCTTGACAATACATTCATTAGACCTCTTGCAAAAGTCCCTAACACCCCACCTCCAACCCCTAAAAGTTTGCGGTAAGGGGAGTGTTTGCTTTACTCAAATGCGGGGTGGGGTTCTTTATTTTTGATTTATGCAAGAGGTCTATTGAATCTCTGACTCAATGTGTGACTGGAGGCCAAAGTACCAGCAACGCTGCAAAACACAGATATTGCTGTACCTGCGGGAAATATTGCAACAAGGACAAATGGTACTTTTCTGAGTCTGTACAGTGCCTTTGGTGCTATACGTTGCAGGACTTGATTAACCAAAAGAGATTTTTCATAGTCCCCAATTGTCTAGAGTGAAAACAAATAATCTGATTGCGAACCTCAGTCAAAACAGTAGTGATTGTTACACACGATCGCAAAAAACGCGGATAACATGAGAAAAATCTCACCTGATAAACAAGGTGAGGTAAAGCTGTTTATCTTTATGTCCCGTTAGCAGCTGTCTTCCAGGCTATGAGTTGTTAAGCAATTATCTCGCAGTGGATAGAACTTAATTACATTTTGTCTTAAAGTATTAGGCAAAAAGTTATCCCCAATAGTGATAATTGACTTGACAAAAGTCTGCTATTATGCATAATTAGCTGAAAGCAAAGGAGTTTGCAATGCATCGACAAATGTGCTGGTTATCTAAGTCTGGTGGCGACGGAGAGAAAATTTTGTATTTGCAGACAGAACCCAATCAACCCTGGCGTCCCTACACAGCTTTTGGACATTTTGCAGTCCCAGATTATCAAATACCAGGTGGTTCTAAAGGTTGGGCAACTTATCAAAAACTTTTGAAAGCAGGTTGGACACTAGTACCTAGCGCACGGGCAAACGAGTTTGGCAGCAGTTACGCAGAGTCAACAATCCAAAACCAATAGTCATTTGTCATTGGTCATTGGTCATTAATTATTCTTTGGTCTGAGTTTGTTACTCGCTTACAAACCTCTAGGGGAACCTTCACCGCGAGGATCGGCGGCTCCTTCTAAAGTTCCATCAGATGTAACAGCGATCGCGTTACCATTACCCCAAGGAGTAGTTTCCTTTATTTTGTGCCCCCGTCTGCGTAAATCTTGCAAAGTTAGAGCATCCAAGCCCCAGGATTCGACGCGCAACTCATCTGGAAGCCATTGATGATGTATGCGTGGAACAGAAACAGCTGCACCAACATCCATGTTGTATTCCAGCACATTCAGGATTACTTGCAAAACTTGGGTGATGATGGTGCTACCACCAGGCGCACCCGCTGCCATCCGAAAATGACCATTTTCTGTGACAATTGTGGGAGTCATGCTGGATAGAGGAGTTTTGCGGGGTGCAATGCTGTTGGCATCGTTACCAACTAAACCAAAAGCATTAGGCACTCCTGGCGCAGCTGCAAAATCATCCATCTCATTGTTGAGAATAATTCCAGTTCCCGGTGTCACCACACCAGCACCAAAACTGAGATTAATCGTGAAAGTCAGACTTATGGCGTTGTGTTGTTCATCCACAACATTCAGATGAGTGGTTTGGGGAGATTCATGCGGAAAACAAGGGGATGAGACAGGGGGAGATGAAGGAAGATGCAAACATTTTGAATTTAAATCTACTGGCTTGACTTCGGTGGAGGGTCGAGCCACTTGCATATTAATTTCTTGACGGCGTTTTTTGGCGTAAGCTAGACTGAGAAGTTCTTGTACAGGAACTTTGACAAAATCAGGATCGCCTAAATATTTTGAGCGATCGCTGTAAGCAATCTTCATTGCTTCTACCATTAAATGTATCGCGTCTGGATGATGCCAGCCTAAAGATTTTAGATCGGTGTCACCGATAATATTTAAAATCTGCAATAGGTGAACGCCTCCTGATGATGGTGGTGGCATTGAGCAAATTTTAGCTTTGCGGAAATTGCCACAAACGGGAGTGCGCCAGATTGGCTTATAAACTTTCAGGTCTTCGAGAGTAATTAAACCACCATTTTTTACCATATCAGAAGCGATCGCACGAGCAATACTTCCGGTGTAAAAACTTTGGGGATTTTCGGCAATTGCTGTTAAAGTGCGTGCCAAATCACGCTGCACTAGCTTCTCTTCTGGTTGGTAAAATTCACCATTGCGAGTGAAAATTTCTTGCGCGGCGGGATTATTGAGAATTACTTGCTGGCGCTGGTTGAGCCTCTGAGTTAGCACATTGCCAAGAATAAAGCCATCTTTAGCGAGTGCGATCGCAGGTTTCATTACCTCTTGCCAAGAAAGCTTACCATAACGACGATGCACTTCATAAAGTCCTGCTACCGTTCCTGGTGTCGCTACTGCCAAATAACCATTAATACTTGCATTCGGACGCACCTTTCCTGCTGCATCTAGATACATATTTCTTGTAGCTTTCAGAGGTGCGCGTTCTCGGAAATCTAACGCTTTCATGTCGCCAGTTTTCTCCGAGTGCATCAGCAAAAATCCGCCGCCGCCGATTCCTGCTGAAAAAGGCTCAACTACTGAAAGTGCAAAGGTTGTGGCTACAGCTGCATCCACTGCATTACCACCTTTGCGTAACATCAAAATTCCCGCTTCACTTGCTAGGGGATGGGCTGAAACCACCATTCCCTTCTTGCTGCGTAAGGGTAAAGTTAAGGCGGCTGATGCTACTTGGCTGTAAAATAAGATAGTGAAAGAAAAGATTGCGAAGACTACGCGCGTCGCAGGCATCGCAACTCGCTTGGCTTTAGTAACAGTAAGCATTTTTATCCAATTATCCATAAAATCTTATACATATTTAGCATCTTGGCGTACTTAATTTATCATATTTTGATCGCCATTGTTTGCGTAGTTTACCGCCGTAGGCATCACTCTCCTACCCCCCCCTTGAACCGTTACAAATATGAAGAGTATGCAAAGATTTTTTGAAAAGATAGACATCTAAGCAAATATTCGATACTTAGTTATTGTCGGGTTATTTTGATGTTTCCTATTTTCCAGATAGAAATTCAAGGGCGATGCCTACGGCGGCAAGCTACGCTGACAACGAATGCATAAAGATTCCTTGTTTTCTATTGTCTTAAATGTTCCCTATTGTGAAATTAGTAAGACTTATGCATTGACAAACCAACTAAATTTTGTACAGTGCTTAAGACTTAGATAGTCCTCAATACTGGGATAAGTAATGTTTGCAAGTGAATTAAAGAGGAAATCTTTAATGAACAATTTGCAACTCTATCTAAAGACTGAATAAAGTATGCCGAAAGCTTCAACTTTTGGTACATTATTTGTGCGCTCAAACAGCACTAACTCGATTATTGACAACTAAAGTTACTCCAAAAATCGATTCAATCAGGAAAAACTTATGGCAATTATCATTGGAACCAGCGGTAACGATACCCTACAGGGCGCTTCCGATCCTTTCTACGAAACCCAAACCACCGTAACTGGTGGTGGTGGCAAGGATATATTTGCTTACAGCAGTGAAATAGGTTTCTATATCAGTGTAATAAATGATTTTAGTGGAGTAGGTAAAGGAACAAACCCCACAGCAGCAGTCATTGCTGAAGTGGATACCCTAAATTTCCAGAACAATAGTGGCTTCACTGCCCAAAACTTGATTCTCACCCAGAATGGTAACAACCTGCAAATCAACTTTCAAGGGTCTACTTTTCGCAAAATCATTTTGGAAAACTTTGCCCTAGAAACCCTGGATAACCTCACCAAATCCACTGGAGCCACTGTAGATTTGGGCAATATTCTGTTTTATGGGCAAACTACCATCACCGACAGCTTTGATGTCTTCGATGCTAACTCCACCCAAAGTACTGTCTTTAAAAAAAACACAGTCACCTTCCTAAACGACCTATCCAACAATGTTAGTGGATTTGACAATTCAAATGATGTCATCAATGGTCAAGGGGGTGATGACATTATTGAAGGTTTAAGTGGCAATGACCTTTTGAGAGGTGGTGCGGGCAATAATACCCTCAACGGTGGTATTGGTGACGACTCTTTGGATGCTGACTTCCCCTCAGGCAATAATCTGCTTAATGGTGGCGATGGCAATGATTCTCTGAGTGCCTCTGGCAACTACGCGTACTTCGCCTATTACGGCGGAAATGTCGACGATCGCTCTTTAGGCAATAATACCCTCAACGGTGGTGTTGGTGACGACTCTTTGGATGCTAGCGGTTCATTTGGCAATAACCTGCTTTTTGGAGGCGATGGCAATGATTTTCTAGATATCTCTGGGAGTGGAAGCAGTGAGGAGTACACAGCGGATGACTCTCGCTCACATGGCGATAACACCCTCAACGGTGGTGCTGGTGATGATACCTTGAGCGCTAGTGGTTCATCAGGCGATAACCTGCTTTTTGGAGGCGACGGCAATGATTCTCTCTCCATCTCTGGCTATCTTTATCAATATTTTGACTCCTACTTCAACTCTACCTCCTCAGGCAATAACCTGCTTTTTGGAGGCGATGGCAATGATACTCTGAGTGCCTCTGGTGGCAGTGGTAATAACACCCTCAACGGTGGTAATGGCAATGATAGCCTCATAGGTGGCGGTGGTAAGGATAGCCTCATAGGTGGCGGTGGTAAGGATAAATTTGTTTATAAAGGCTTAAGCAACGACACGATGAATAGTGGCAGAATCACCGACACGATTAATAATGGCACTACTACGATCGCTGATTTTACTGGAATAGGTGAAGGAACAAACCCCACAGCAGCAGTCATTGGCGAAGTGGATACTCTGATATTTCAGGACAATAGTGGCTTCACTGCCGACAATTTGCTTCTCACCCAAAATGGTAACAATCTGGAAATCAGCTTTCAAGGGTATGGTAATACCAGATTCATCCTGGAAAACTTTGCCCTGTCCAACCTTGATAACCTCACCAAATCTACTGGAGCCACCGTAGATTTGGGCAATATTCTGTTTTATGGGCAAACTACCATCGCCGACAGCTTTGATGTCTTCGATGCCAACTTCACCCAAAGCACTGTCTTTAGAAAAAACACAGTCACCTTCCTAAACGACCTATCCAACAATATTAGTGGATTTGACAATTCAAATGATGTCATCAATGGTCAGGGAGGTGATGACATTATTGATGGCTTAAGTGGCAATGACATTTTGAGGGGTGGCGATGGCAATAATATTCTTAACGGTGGCGATGGCAATGATACTCTCAATGGTGGCACTGGCAATAACACCCTCAATGGAGGGAATGGTGATGATTCCTTAAATTTCTACTCCCTATCTACATTAGTGACTCAAACAGTAGATGGGGGAACAGGTAACGACAGCTTGTCTTTCAGTTATAGCAGTGCTACCACCGGAATTACTTCGACTTTCAATCCGACTACTAACATTACAGTAATTTCGACGACGGCGGACACAACAGTGTTTAGCTACAAGAATATCGAACAATTAAATATCACAGGTACAGACTACGATGATTATCTTCTGGGAAGCAATGGTAATGATACGCTCCGTTCAGGCAATGGTAACGATACAGTAGATGGCGGCGCTGGTGAAGATTTCTTGGATATTACTTTTTCAAAAGGGAATCACCTCCTTAATGGAGGCAATGGCAATGATTCTTTACGCGCCACGAGTTACATTTACGACGAATTCGGAAATGTTGTTGAGGGTAGCATATCTGGCAATAACACCCTCAACGGTGGTGCTGGTAACGATACATTGAATGTTTACGGTTCAGCAGACGATAATCTATTAGATGGCGGCGATGGTAATGATTCTCTCTCTGCCGTTTTTGCCTCAGGTAATAATACCCTCAACGGTGGTGTTGGTGACGATACATTGAATGCTTACGGTTCAACAGGCAGCAGTTATCTATTAGATGGGGGCGATGGTAATGATTCTCTGGTAAGCTCTTCTGACTCAGATAATAACACCCTCAAAGGTGGCAATGGAGATGATACCCTCAGAGGTGGTGATGGCAATGCTATCCTCATCGGTGGCAACGGTAATGATAGGCTCTTTGGAGAAAGTGGTACTGATACCTTTGCTTTCAGTAGTTTCAATGAAGGTCTCGATCTGATACGTGACTTCGGTGCCACTAATGAACCTAATGAACTTGAACTAATTCAGGTATCGGCTGCTGGTTTTGGTGGCGGTTTATCAGCAGGTGTACTTCAGGCAAGTCAGTTTACACTTGGAGAATCTGCAACCACTAGCAGCCAGCGATTTATTTATAACTCCACTACAGGTGCATTGTTCTATGACCTTGATGGTAGTGCAGGCGAGTTTACTCAGGTACAATTTGCCGGATTATCTGCTGGGTTGTCACTAACGAACAACAATTTTGTGGTTGTTTAATCGTTATCCTCCATGTAATGCGATCGCCAATATCTAAAATGTGAGCTAATTATGGATACCGTAATTACACCAGAAAGAATCGAGTTACCACCTGGCGCGGTGTTGAAGCTTTTGGGAAACTGGAAAGACTATCAAGTATTGAGTCAGCAACTAGGCGATCGCTCCTCGCCTCGGATTAAATATCGAAGGGGAGAAATTTTACTGATGGCACCGCTACCAGAGCATGGAAGAGATGCGAGTTTACTGGCAGATATTGCTAAGGTTTTGCTGGATCGTTTAAACCTTGCATACGAATCATTTACGCCCATTACCATGAGCTTGCCAGAAATTAGTGGCATTGAACCAGACTTTTGCTTTTATATTGAAAATTGCAGAGCAGTAGTAGGCAAAAAAAGAATTGATTGGGAGTCAGATCCACCACCAGATTTAGCAATTGAAATAGATGTGACAAGCTACACTGACATTAATGATTACTTGCCTTATGGAGTGCCAGAAGTTTGGATATTAAAGAGTAATCGGTTATTAATTTATCGATTGCACGAAGAAAGTTATCTAATTACAGAAAGCAGCTACTTTCCTAATATCAGAGAGATTGTACAGCAATGTCTCCAAATGGCTAATGAACAAACAACAAGTGAAGTCATTAGATGGTTAAGGAGCTTTTTGCACGGACAACAGTAGTACAATCTTTAAAGGACTTTAGTCCTTAGCTCGACTTTATCCATTTTTGATTCAATCAAGCAGCGTAAACAGCAATATCTCTCAAACGCTCAAATAAAAGACGAGGGACTTTTATCATTTGAGTGGTTTCGGAAGATGTGGAAAAAGTGCTAGCCCATAAAAATCGCCTAACTAAAGCCAGTGCATCGGAAAAAGTAGGCAAAGCTTTAGAGTACCAAATTGTTTGTTTAATTGTCCAAGAAAAATTAGCTTGTAAATAGTCTGCCAAAATCACAACCAAGGAAAATAATCCCAGCAGTGTAGGTGTTGTACGAGCAATTGACTGGTCTGACCAAAGACAAAGTTGAGTTTCCATTTCTAGATGTTTCCTCACTTCTTTAAAAGTTACTTCTATCTGCCAGCGACGTACAAACCACTCCAAGATTTGTTTAGGAGAATATTCCTTGAAAGTAGATAACAAAGCCTGAGATTCAAATTTACCCAGTGGGTCACGTACTAATACCCAACGAATTGGAACCACAGGTAAACCTGTGTGATACCAAACCGCAGTTTCAGTACAAACTTCTACCTGGCGTTCTCCTTCTTCATACCAACGGTTAACCTTGATTGTTTGCTATTGAGTTTGTGGGTCTACAAGCACTTGCTCTAAATTGGGTAATCTTGCCCCCTTCGGAAGATACACACAATTATCCTTCAGTCTCAGTGTATTGCTCGTGTCACCAGTATTCACCAAGACTGTATTTAAATGTTATGTATGCAGCAAAACCCATATCTTTTAGCGATCGCCTACATTTGTGATGACCCGTAGGGAAAAATGGATAAAGTCGAGCTAACAGCATCGATCATAATAATCCCTCCAATTCTGCAAACTTACGCAAACGCGGTAAACATTGGCGTTGATAAAAACTGCTTAATGTCGGAATTGACAACCCAAATTCTTCAGATAAATCTTTCCAGCTAACTTCTGGAGGTAAGCGTTTGAGAATTAACACCTGACAATTCACATCTGGACGCCCTTTAATGTAAATACCGCGCAGTTCCCCATCCGAATCTGTCTTTGCCCATATCTCCAAGTCTTCCAAAATCGGAGGTACTTGGGGGCTAGCCGGTAGGTTATCTACAGGATCAATAGTTTCACTTGTTCCACCAGATGTAGACTGACGAATTTTCAGAGGAACTGTTGTGGCTTGTTCTCGGTTCTGGTTAAGGTAGAAGTCTTGTAGTCTCCGTCTTAGGTAAGCATTCAGCCAGGTGGTCACACTACCATAATTGGGATCGTAGGTTTGGCCTGTCAAACCTTCACAAACATTGCGACAGAAATACAACCAAGTTTGTTGTAGTGCGTCTTGATAGTAGGGAGTAGATTCCCTCCAGAGTCTACTTGCTGTCAAGCGAATAATTTGCGTGAGCAGCTTCTGACGCTGAGGGCTTCCAAGTTGGTGTCCACAGGCTTCTGTAACTAAGCGGCGTAGCTGTTCATCGAATTGAACCATGACAATCTTGGCGAAGAAAGCAAGAATATCTTAGTATTGCGTATAACAACATCCTAAAGAATTACCTTTCGTCAAAATACTGGATCTTTTTGAAAATGGAGTGGGGAAAGGGCATAGATTATTGGGAGATTTGACACTCTCCGGGCTTTAGTGACGGAGATTCTTAAGACACCGAGCGCCTTAATATCCTGGTTGCTCAGGTTCTCAAACTCACCGCGTTTGCTCATAGAGCTTGGTGATACACTCAATTTACCGCTCTTATCTCTACCCTATAAGTACATTCAAAGTAAGGAGTTCACTACTAAGTAGGTGGGCGTAAATAATTATCGTTAGGATAAGGCAGTTCTTGCTGGGGGCTCTTAGCTGGGGGAAAAAGGGTTTGAGCCTTATTTACTTTTCTTCACACAGGTCGGTTTTATTTTGCCCACTTACTTAGATAAAAATCAGAATTTTTCCGGCAGATTACTATAAAACAGTTATTTCGCAAGTATCACTACACTAGTAAACGTCTGACTTCTGACACAATAGTTTGAAAGTGAAATATATGTTTTCTCGTTACAAAACTATGAGCGATCGCAAAAAATATAAAAAAAACCGCATACCGGGTTATCATCCCATCCAAAAGCTCAAGATTATTTTCACAGGTCTTTATGTCGCCGTTATCTCTGACTTTAGCGTTGCCTACAAACTTGTTTTATCAGTTCCAGTTCTAGGCTTCTCATTTATCTTTCGCCAATGGGTTGATGTCACTCTGATTCTACTAGCAACGGGGATGATGCTGGTTGCCGAATTATTTAACAGTGCGATCGAAATCTTATGTGATTTTGTGGAGGAAGGAGAGGATACCCGAATTAAGATGATTAAGGATATTGCAGCCGCCGCAGCTGGCATCAGTATCTTTGTGTGGGCTGTCACACTCATGCTTGAAGCAAGTCACCTCTGGCAATTGCTAAAAATTTGAATATCAATTATTCGAGATAGTGTGAGGAGTATTTTCAACAATATCCTAAGACTTATTAGCTAATAAAAAATAAGTAAAGGAAATTATCAGATTTGATTTTTTGAATTAATCTTACTCCTCACTCCCCACTTTCTTCAGGAGAAAGTACCTTATTTCCTAATAAAAACTAATAAATATTTCAAAATTATTTATTTAATTGCAAAAATTGATGAGCTGATAAACAGAACAAATCAAAAATATCCAAAATTATCAATTAGCTAGATCATGCAACTAGATCGATTCGACAACATTCAGGAATTCTGGCACTGCACTCAGGCTTACTTACTCCAGCATCAGGTAGAAAATAATGTTTTGCTCAGTATTTCGCATACCTTGTTGCATAACTCAGAACGTTATCTGGGTAAGCCTTATTTAGCAATTGTCCAAACAAGTGGTGAGATTCTGGCTGTTGCCATCCGTACTCCACCCCAAAAATTGATACTATCCAAAGCCCAAAATATGGATGCCTTGCGGTTGATTGCTCAAGATTTGCGTCAAGAACAACTGCCAGGAAGTATGGGACTGGCTAAAGAGGTAGAAATATTCTCGCAGACTTGGCAAGCCTTGACAGGACAATTCTATCAACGGTCGGTGGTAATGAAAATTTACCAATTAACGGCAGTGCAAAGAGTCTCAACGGCCAGAGGATATCTCAGACTGGCAACTGAAGGCGATCGCTCTGTTTTGATCGAGTGGCTTTCTGCATTTTTATCTGAGATAGATGAGGCAGTGAGCGAAGATGTCGAACACCAAGTAGATAATCGGTTGAAACAGCAGAATACTTATTTTTGGGTTGATAGCACTCCAGTTTCAGTTGCGTCTAGTAAACAAGTGTTACCTACAATTGGTCGGATCAATTTAGCTTATACACCACCAGAGTATCGTCGCAAAGGATATGCCACAGCCTGTATCGCAGCGTTAAGCCAAAAACTGCTAGACCGGGGATGTCACCATTGTTTCCTCATAGCAGATTTAGCCAATCCCACAGCCAATCATATTTATCAAGCGATTGGGTATCGCCCCATTTGCGATTGGCACGAATACTCATTCACCTCGAAGGAGTAAGCATAATAAAGCGATCGCTTCGAGGCTTGGGAAATAAATCAAACCAGAAATATTGATTTTTTGGTTGGTTCTTAATCTTGTTTGCTATTGAGAGTACTTTAGATGCGTTCGCCCTGCCACTCTCCTTAATATAATTCCAGCCAGGATAAGAAATTTTCCCACCAAGAATATCTCAGATTACCTATACTCAACTTCATTTTGTTGCGAATATCTTGGATTTTCCAGTTGGTTAGTTTAGCTAGAGTTTGCGCCTCTTGTTCAAAACGTTTGGGTAAAGACTGCTTATATTCTCTACCAGCCTGACATTTGAGTTCCCCTTGAAACGGATGTTGTAAAACATAACGTCCTTGGAAAGATTCAGTGTTGGCAGTTTGTTGAAATATCAAGTCTTCAGGGAATTTGTCGCGGGTGTAGCGGACATGCAATCGAGAGATAAAGACGTTACTTCTAGAAGAGGGACGACGAAAGCTGGGGGGTACTGGCAGATTACTTGTAGAATTATCATCTAGCCAAAATACACCTGCTTGCTTGAGTTCCTCTGGGGTCAGGGGTTCAGCAGAACAAGGATCGCAACTACCCATATCCCAAGCGTATTCTAAAAAACCAACTTTCTTGTCTTCTTTGGTGTAGACAGTTTGAAACATAGATTTGTAGAATTCACCAAATTCATCTTTGACAAATAAGGGAATGTTCGCGTCGGAGGGAATTTTCACTGTCCGGTAGTTAGTGATTTCTGCCTGTCCTTGGGGCGAGAGGATGTAGATAATCAAATCTTGCTCTGTCGTAGCATTGATCATGCCTAAACGAATTGGCAGCATGAATTTAGGTGATTGATAGGAAATCTGTAACGGACGCAGGAACTGGTAGCCAGATTGCTCGAATTTATCCAAGTTGACTTTAGCAACAAAGAATTTCATAGAGGAGCGAATATAAGGCTGAAGTAACTGTTTCGCACCTCTGGGAATTTTGTATCCATTGCGTTTAAGCCAAGTTTCCAATCCACCAGATTCTTTCGCACTGAGGATCACAATGTCGTATTCCCCAACGTTAAAACGTGCTTCAACCGTCACACCCAAACTAGCATCGCCCCTTGCACTCCCCGCTTCACTTCTCGCTGCTGCTGGCGCTGGTGCTGCTGATAACTCTCTATCATAAACTGGGGCACAAGGATCTGAGTCAAAATATTCTACCAATCGCGGCGCACTAAAAGCATCTAGCCGCTCGATAATCTTCGGTTCCGTGACGCGAACTTGCTCTTTTTGCAACACCGTTGGCACTGGTACTACCATTGCAAAATCTTTGACTTCACCTTGAAAATCGTTTGCCATTGTTAGGATAGTGCGTTCACCCTTGGTGTTGGCGAAGCTATCGCCATCCCGCGCTATCACAACCTGAGAAGCTTTGTTATAGAGTTTTGTATCAGCTTTGGCTACATAAAATCCACAAAATGCCCAAGCTGCGGGTGCAAAGCACAAAACAGCGACAATTGCTAACAATAATGGTGTTAAAAGTCGAAAAAACTTCATTTTATACCTCTACTTTTTTAGTGCTGAGTGCTGAGTTAGGAGTTAGAAGTTCTACCCCTGTTCCCTCATCTCCTTCTTGCCAAACAAACCTTGGGGCTAACCAGAGAATATCTAGCAAGATGCTCAACGGTGCAAGGGCAAACAGCGCCCAGAAAACTGCTGTGGAAACAAAGAAATAATTTCGCAGGATAAAAGTTAATCCAGCGATGCAAACTGCCCAAACTACACGCCCAATTCGGGAATTAGGAATCGATCGCGGATCTGTAATCATAAATAGGGCGAACAGCAGCAAAGACCCACTCATCAATCGATGCCAGTAAACATCCCAAGTCCAACCCAACCAGAAATTGCGAATCGCCTCTAGCAAAGAGTAGGAACCCAAAAAAGCTGCTGTCGTGTCCCAGCGACCAATGCGCTGCAAAATCATGCCGCCAGTGCCGAGAAATAATAGCCCATACCACCACTCTTCACCCCATTGTCCCGGCGAAACCCAAGCATCGGGGGTGAGAATCAAGGCAGATATGATGCCAAAGTTAGCAGGATTGAAAAAATGCTTATCGCCGACTTGGAAGATAAATTTACTGGCGATCGCAATTGCTGCGGCTATTGCCATTGTCGTCCAGTGGTCAGCCCGCAAAAGTAAACTCAGTCCCAGTGAGGTAATTAAAGCACTGCGCAAATTTAGGCTTTGTCCTTTGTTGTTGGCTAATGACCAATGACCAATGACTAATGACAATATCCATTGAGTTACAAGACAAGTGGCGATCGCTACCCCAATCAATTCTGGTCGCAGCGTCCAATCTCGTGTACCGATTCCCAAGACTAGGAACAAGCCCAGAAATAAAATCTGATAATCTCGTATATCTTTTAGCAACATCAACCCTTAATTCAGGGATTCCCCGTAGATTTCTCATCAATTTAGACGAGTACTAGGTAAAATAGCATTGCTGTTACAGATTTTGTTACAAAATAAAGCATTGACAGACCAAAGCGATCGCTCTGATGTTTAAACCTTAGATGCCGAATTTTTATGCAATGCCCCAAGTCAAAATAGCCAAAAAATAGAGTGCGATCGCACTCTAACATTTGAAGTTAATTGATGAACAAGCTCAATAGCAGAGAGATTTTTGGATAAGAAAAAATCTCGATCGTTTAGGGATTTCCAGATCAAAAAGTATCTAATTACTTCTTGCATGGTGAAGAGAAGTCAGCAGGTTCAGGCTTGCTGAGATGGCTGTGCCAAGATCAAGGGCGCACAGAACTTGAAAGTGTCTCATCGGACTATAACCGAATTGGAGAATTTATTTATTGAAAATGCTTGTTCGAGTTTTACCCCTGTTATAGTCATCCCCTGCCGCCTTTTCTCTTTAATAACTTCAACAGGTTGTTACACCAGCACAATGTCTAGATTAGTACTAAAGCCAGAGGGTTTGTTCTCAATGGTAGCGAATAGGCTTCCATTGTAGGATAAACTTCCATTATTGTAGTCGTAGCTGAACTGGCTGTTAGAGGTAGCGCCAAAGCCATACTTAGAAATCTGGATTTTGTCACCTTCTTTCCACTCAAAGTCTTTGATAATGTCAACGCCGTCGTAGAAGCTATCGAAGACAAATTTATCCGCGCCAGCACCGCCATACAGTACGTCTTGTCCGCTGCCACCTTTTATATAGTCATCACCAGCCCCAGTGATGATTGTGTTATTTGCTGCACTGCCAATCACACTGTCATTGCCGCTTCCGGTCAGAATGTTCTCGAAGTTAAGAATGTCCTCGTTATAGAAGCCTGGGAAGGATGCAACACCAGTTGCCAGGTTGTAAGTGCCTCCACCATTCCAGTATGTGTAATCAACGGTGTCTATACCAGCACCGCCATCCATGTAATCATCGCCACCGTCACCGCTGATTGTATCGTTACCAGCCCCACCGTTAAGAACATTATTGGCGCTACTACCAACAATCGTATCGTTGCCAGCTGTACCAATTAAATTCTCAATGCTAACTAAAGTATCTGTGAGAGTAGAGTTTCCCGGAAACCTAACTACACCAGTGGCGAGATTGGCATCAATTGGGCCGGAAAAGAAAGCATAAGATGTGGTATCAGTTCCAGCACCGCCATTAATGGTGTCAAAGCCAAAGCCACCATCTAGGAAGTCATTGCCATCACCACCAAACAGTTTGTCATCACCATCTCCACCGTTAAGAACATTATTGGCGCTACTACCAACAATCGTATCGTTGCCAGCTGTACCAATTAAATTCTCAATGCCAACTAAAGTATCTGTGAGAGTAGAATTTCCCGGAAACTTGACTACACCAGTGGCGAGATTGGCATCAATTGGGCCGGAAAAGAAAGCATAAGATGTGGTATCAGTTCCAGCACCGCCATCAATGGTGTCAAAGCCAAAGCCACCATCTATGAAATCATTACCTGCTCCACCGCTGAGAACATTATTGGCATCATTACCAACAATCGTATCGTTACCAGCTGTACCAATTAAATTCTCAATGCTGACTAAAGTATCTGTGAGAGTAGAATTTCCCGGAAACTTAACTACACCAGTGGAGAGATTGGCATCAATTGGGCCGGAAAAGAAAGCATAAGATGTGGTATCAGTTCCAGCACCGCCATTAATGGTGTCAAAGCCAAAGCCACCATCTAGGAAGTCATTGCCATCACCACCAAACAGTTTGTCATCACCATCCAAGCCTCTGAGGGTATCGTTGTCACTACTGCCGAAAATAACATCATTGCCATTAGTTCCGGAAAAATTAATTGCCACGAGAGTTTATCCTTAATCAAGAGTAATTGTTAATATCAGGACTTACAATTTGACAAAAAGACAATTATATGAATAGGCTGTAATTTTGTTTTTCACCTACTTCTGTGACTGCGATATTTCCTGTCGATCTGGCAACTAAAAAAATAGTTGAATCAGCTAGGCAGGAATAGATCGTGAGTGAAAACTACATTTCCAACTTGGAAATAGGAACAAGGGAAAACTTCTTAATATTAGAAGGAGTGCCAATTCATATAACTGTCCATTTGTACAGCGTGTAAGTTCTAGATATAAGACTGTTAAGCGTGATTCAAACGCTTAACAGCCCCATATTAAGTAATCAGTCTAGTTACGCAAGATTACGGAAAAACAAAAAACTTTATGCAGTTAGCTCCCCTCTTCCCAATTTTCTACCGCATTCTCCAGCCGAGTTTTCCCAACTGCCTTTGGAGTGGAAATCCCCATACTAAAGCGATCGCACTCACATTCGATGATGGGCCTCATCCTCAATACACACCCGAAGTCTTGGCAGTGTTAGATCGTTACAACATTACAGCGAGTTTTTTTTGGTTGGGTGTTTGCGTCAATCGTTCACCAGCCATTGCTAAAACCGTTAGCGATCGCGGACACTGGATCGGATTGCATGGCTACGATCATCGCTCTTTTCCCATGCTTTCCCCAAATGACCTGAAGGACAGTTTAGAAAAAACCCAAGCTGCCATTTACAATGCCTGTAATCTGCAACCCGAACAAGTGCGAGATGTCCGCCCCCCCAATGGTTTATTTACACCTGCTACTTTAAAATTGTTCTTTCAGTGGAATTACCGCCCAGTTATGTGGAGCGTTGTACCAGAAGACTGGGTGCGCCCAGGTGTTACCACAGTGCTACAGCGAATTATGCAGCAGGTGAAAAATGGTTCAATAATTGTTTTGCATGATGGTGCTTGTGGTGGACAAGATGTTGCTGCCACAATTCAAATTCTCATTCCGCAACTCTTACAACAAGGTTATGAGTTTGTAACTGTTGATACTCTATGGCAGTAAGCTCAGGCTAACTAAAGTATTAGCCTGTCAAGTTAAATAAAAATGTGGTATTGGCGTGTTTAGTACTCAAAATTCTGCTGTATTTAGCTAACGAATTTCAAAATCCATCTGACCTGAGTACATTGCTCTTATGCACTAAGGATAATTCAAAACTTCTAAAAGTAAAAATTAAGCGCGTTAACCCAGTACCGACACCTCTTAAACTGCGTTTATTGTGCAATATGACCGCAGAATGGCATGAAGATTTTCGTCCATTTTCTAGTCGGGAGTATCAGCCACTAAAGGCTGATATCCCAGTGACTTATGCTAGTTCTTAGAGTTGATTTGCGGTGAGAAAAGCTTCGACTTCAGCAGCAGTAGGTTGAGAAGCGATCGCACCTGGTTTAATAGTAGTCAGTGCCCCAACAGCACTGGCATAGGTGACAATGCGTTTTGCTGTTTCTGCATCTCGCAAGCTGTGGATACCATACTGACCCAGTTGGTGGATAAAACCTGCCAAAAAGCTATCTCCTGCACCAGTTGTATCAACTACAGGGATAGAAAACGAGGGTAATTTGCCTTCGTTCTCACCCAGACAATAAGTGCAGCCGTTTTCCCCATCTGTCACCAGTACTCCCTCAATTGAAGCTAGACGGTAAGTGATGGCTCCGGGATCTGCGGTTTCAAATAGCCATTCAGCCTCTTCTTTGGAGAGTTTGAGGAAATCAACTCGCTTAAATAATTCTGGAATTTTTTGATGGGCGATGTTTGGCTCTTTCCAAAATACAGGACGCCAGTTAACATCCAGCACAATTTTTAAGTCGTAATGTTCTGCTAACTCTAGAGCGCGGTGAATTGCCTCTTCAGTTTCAGGATAAGCTAATTCCAAAGTACCCAAAACTAGAAAATCTGCCTGTTGAAACAGTGAATCTGACAATTGTTTAGCTTGCAGGCGAGTATCAGCAAATTCGGCGGTATCGTACTGACCAAATCCGGCAAAGGTGCGATCGCCAGCCATATCACGTGTAACATAAACTTGCCGCGTTGGTGCTGTGGGATGGCGCTGTACTCCCGTAGTCTCTACACCTACATCTTGTAATAGTTCAACCAATGCATTTCCTGGCTCATCTTCGCCAACAGATCCGATAAATCCTGCTGACATTCCCAGCTTGACTAAAGCACAGGCTACATTAGCTGGTGCCCCTCCTGGGTAAGGAGTCCAAGATTTCACTTCTTCCAGCTTTAGCCCCAATTGATCGGCTAAACAATCAAACAAAATTTCACCAAGGCACAAAACACGGGGATTGCTCATCTCATTTTCAATTTTAGATTTTGATTTGGGATTAGGAATTTACAGTATAAAATCTACAATAGTTTTTGCTAGTCTGTCGCCAGTCCTTCATAGAATTAAATAGCAATTTTTACTACTCTATAGTATATATATGCTTCTCATCCTCGCTTGTTTTTACTAAGTGCTTAGACAATACATTGATTAAAATAAGCTATATTTATTACATAAAGTTTCGCATAGTTTAGATTTTTGCCAACTTGAAATCCAAAGAAAATATTGACAATCGTATTACTGCTAACACTTGAAACCCCTACCAAGAAAAGAATCTTCTAGAATTAAAAAGAGTGATTAAGTACATATACCAAGGGAGGATAGAAATAGTCATGGCTGGTGGCAAGTCTGAGACCCCCGTTAGTCTGTCAGACAGAGAACTGCAAATTATCGACTTAGTAGCCGCTGGCTTAACTAACCAAGAGATTGCAGCAAAACTGGAGATTAGCAAGCGTACAGTTGATAACCATATCAGTAATATTCTCACTAAGACTGAGACAGATAATCGAGTAGCTCTTGTCCGCTGGGCTTTACAGTGGGGCAAAGTCTGCTTGAATGATGTCAATTGCTGTACTCTACCTAACCAGATTGAATAAACAATTTACTAGTAGAAGCGTAATTGCTTTGGTCTAGTAAATTACAAGCCAATTTTGAGTTTTAGTGATTGTTCCCCTCTTTACGCCTAAGTTTTCAGTGTGAACACTCTACCAAAAGTTCCGAGTCCATCACTCAGCCGGAGTTTATGTTAATGGAGCCAGCTGACCCTCGGACTCGGAAACTAAAAAGATCGGAATTCTTTTCCAAATTGATTGGGGAGCAGGGGAGAAGTTGCAGTAAGTCTTTCCCCTCTGCCCAATGACGCCACTTGGTCCACTTGGGGAGATCCTAAGACCCTTCGGGTTCGGCAGTCCCCCAGACGCTCGTTCCCTCTTAGCGTCTCCCCTTGGGAGAGGACTCGCTAACGCTGCGCTATCGACGGGAACCGCCAAGACGGGGGCTGCCTCACCGCAGTGGCTCCCCCATGCCCATACCCCAACAAAACAATCATCTACAAAAATTAGCAACAATTCAGTAGTGCAAGCGTTACATTTGAAAGAAATCTATGTTGCCCCATCGGCTTTGGGAGTAGTGTTCCAATGAATACTTCCGCTTCTTTTCAAGGTAGCTCGTCTCCCTTTGAATTTTTTAACTTTGATTTTACGATACCTGTATCTGAGAAAGTTCCGAGTCTGGAAGACCAATTTTCAGACTTTCCGCAACCCACACAAGATGCCGACTTACTCAGACAGCTATCGTTTATTCCAGGGTTGAAAGAAATTTTGATGCTGCGGCAGATTCACGCTTTAGAACATGCTACTGTTTGGGTTCTTAGCGAATCAAAAAGCGCCTATTCTGCCCCAGCAGAATCCACTAACGTTCAACTAGATAATGAACTATTAGGCGGTTTATCTACTGAGCAGGGATTCTACCTCTATGGTGAGGTAAATATTAGTGATTTACGGCGTGCAGTCACACTTGCTCGACATCGCATTACCAGTGGAGAATGGGATTTGGCTGTACATCCCCGTTGTGGCACAAATTTATCAGTAGCAATGCTCTTAACGGCTGGACTAGCTGTCGGTGTGCATCTATTGCTACCATTCCGACCAATCGAGCAACTTATAGGTTTGGGGTTAGCGGCAACGACAGCCGCAGAACTCGCACCTGATTTAGGTTCTGTGGCACAGCGTTACCTAACAACTGCCATTCCTTTTAACCTAGCAATTGAAAATATTACCCGTACACGCGACGTTTGGGGGCGTGAGGCACATTTTGTTAAAGTAGGCTGGCAAGAATGAAGAGAGCAAGAGGGGGAAACAATTCAAAATTCAAAATTCAAAATTCAAAATTACTCCCCCAATGCCCAATGCCCTAATAAAATTATGAGAAAACTTTACTTCCTACTTCCCGGTACAGATAGCAAATTTGCCTGTGGTGGTCTTTGGGCTGAGTTAAAAGCACTTAATCTAGCCCAGAATTTCTGTAGTGCTGATGTTGTAACTTACCGTCAACGCGAAAAAGATAAGCTTTTTATTGATGATGTGCTAAAAGAGAAAAATTTAAATGATGTAATTTTTGCGATCAGTTGGGGATTTGATATAGCTCAACTCGTGGCTAAACTTAAGCAATACAATGTCGTTTACCATGCACATAGTGCAGGTTATCCATTTAGACTACCTGCAAGTATTCCAATCATGACTGTTAGCCGCTATACAATGGGATATTGGGGAGAAAAATCACCCAATTCTCTGATTTATTATTTGCCCAATCAAATTTCTGATGAGTTTCAAAATTTAGGTTTGGAACGGGATATTGATGTTTTAGTTCAAGCTCGGAAGTCTTCTGAGTATTTAATTAAAGAATTGATTCCAGCGTTGCAAAAACGTTGTAAAGTATTGGTTGTTGACTCATACATAGAGGATTTACCTGGACTATTCAACCGAGCTAAGGTTTACCTCTATGATTCTGCTGAGTACTGGGCACAACAGCGTGTTAGTGAAGGATTTGGTCTACAACCAATGGAAGCTCTTGCTTGTGGCTGTCAAGTATTTTCTAGTGTCAATGGTGGACTGGCTGATTACTTAGATCCTGGATTTAATTGCTATAAAATTGCTGGATATTCCCAAGAGTATGATGTCCAACGTATTTTGAAAGTGATTGAATCTTCAGTAAATTTTAGCTTGTCTGAAGAATTTTTTGTTGAGCATCGAACTGAAAATATTATTAAGCGTTTCCAAGTTATTTTGGATGAATTAAATGAGTTTTTTGACCATAAAATACAGCAGCCATCTAATATTAAGGATTTGACTAAAATACGTATGGCAAAATTACTCGCTCAGAAGATATATGGGAAGCTGAAGAAGAAATATTTTAAGTAATAAAAACGTAGCGGCTTGCCGCAGGCTACCGCAGAGGCGCTGAGAATACAGAGAGAATACAGAGAAAAGAGAGGAAGTTGGATGAGTCGGCGGTTATTAGTTACTGGGGGTGCGGGGTTTATTGGGGCGAATTTTGTGCATCACTGGTGTCAGGTTTATCCAGACGATCGCGTGGTAGTGTTAGATGCTCTTACCTACGCGGGGAATCGCCTGAATTTGGCGCTGGTTGAGGGTGGAGAGAATTTTCGGTTTGTGCAGGGGGATATTTGCGATCGCACCCTCATAGACAATCTATTATCAACGGAAAATATTGATACCATCGCCCATTTGGCCGCTGAATCTCATGTCGATCGTTCGATTCTTGGGCCAGCTGCTTTTGTGCAAACTAATGTGGTCGGAACTTTCACTCTCCTAGAAGCTTTTCGGCAACATTGGGAAGCAAAAGCACAGCCATCTGATTATTGTTTCCTGCACGTTTCTACTGATGAAGTCTACGGTAGCCTGGGCAAAGATGACGCAGCTTTTTGTGAAACCACACCCTACGCTCCCAATAGTCCCTATTCAGCTTCAAAAGCAAGTAGCGATCATTTAGTTCGGGCTTATTATCATACTTATCAACTTCCAACTATTATCACAAATTGCTCTAATAACTACGGGCCTTATCAGTTTCCCGAAAAGCTAATTCCCCTGATGTGTATCAACACTTTGATAGGGAAACCATTACCTGTTTATGGCGATGGTAAAAATGTCCGCGATTGGCTTTATGTGGGCGATCATTGCCGTGCTTTAGATGTCGTAATCAATCATGGTCAACCAGGAGAAACGTACAATATTGGTGGCAATAATGAAGTAGAAAATATTAATCTCGTCCAACTTTTATGTCAAATGATGGATGAATTAGCACCTAATTTACCAGTACATCCAGCAAAGCAGTTGATTACTTTTGTCAAAGATAGACAGGGACATGATAGGAGATATGCAATTAATGCGAACAAAATTAAAACTCAGCTTGGTTGGACACCTTCAGTAACAATTGCTGAGGGTTTACGTTTAACTGTTGAATGGTATCTCGATCGTCGTGATTGGTGGGAACCTCTGCTGTCTGCGGAATATCAAGCTTACTATCGCAAAAATTATCTGTAAAATAATCACCTAAAATTGGATTAATTCCATTAGTGACAAGTTAAAAACAAGTGCTGACATAAGTAATTTCTGTAAATTTATGAATAAAAACTTATCTAATGCTATAGGACTCATATTTGATTGCGTGAAAAAAACTCAGTACACCTTATATTCCTTCTTCCCAGTCCCCAGTCCCCAGTCCCCAGTCCCCAGTCTGTGATGCAAGTGGTTATTACCAGGTGGGTGGTTGGGCAACGGCAGAACATCTCCGGTTTCGGCTTTGCGCTGCAACCACAGGTTGATCGTGTTGCGGCTGATGTTGAAAAGTTCACTGGCTTCACTTTTCTTCAATCCATCTAACTCGATGGATTGGATCGCCATAAGAGTGGAAGTCGTAACTGTAGGGTTTAGCCATAGCAAATCAGACGAGAGCAGGTCATAAGAATACTTCTAGTCTATGTCCTAGATAGACTAGACGGTTGCTATAACTTAATTGATAAAATATTCTCCAATTTTTAATTTTTTCTTCTTATCTAACGGTGTGCATGAATGCCAGGGGCATACGCCTCAATTACTTTGCCAGTGCGAGTGCAACTAATCATCAAATAATCGCAACTTGGACATTGTGTCCGAGTTAATTGACTATCAAAAATATAATAACGCTCTGCATGACTACCACAATTTGGGCAGTAAATATTTTGTACTGTCTGCATTTTAAAACCCCTGGTTGTAATTATTTTTTATTTGGTAAAGCTACTAGTTAAACCAGGAAAAAATCTGGTTCGACCCAACTTAACAAACTGCTGTAATATTGACCGATTATTTTAAACAAAATTTCAGATTTGATAACTTTGTTATATCTTTATCTATTATTCTATAATTTAAGTGATTTTACCCTCCCACTTTAGATACATAAATTGTTTTTTAATTAAATCCTGTTTAGAGATTTACTGATCCCTATGATTAATGCCTTGAGAGAGCCTTGTTTATAGTCATTTCAGACGAATATAAAAAAAGCCGTTCTTGTATTCAAAAATGAAAACACATAAATTACTGTATATTTAGTAACAAAATCTCTATCTTAAGATTTAGTTAATATTTGCCGATCGGATTTATCAGATGAAATTCTAGTGAGATATTTAATTAAAACTACCAAACTTCATGAGGAGCGGCTTCCTTTGGTCGAAACTTCGGGAGCCGCTCAAAGTTCTCTCCAATGCTAGTAATTAAACCCGAATCTTAGTACAGCAAAATTTAGCATCCTTTTGATAACCGGTTTGTTTTTAACATCTTGGAAGTCCCTTATGGGAACATATATAGCGATTCTCGTTTTGGTGCAGTACAGTTTTGACCTCTCTCCTCTTAGGAGAGAGGCTTTGAATCTTACTCCCCAACGCTAGCTCTTAAGGGGTTGGGGTTAGGTCTGTATTGGACTCAACTGCAAACCGCTATATAGGGATTCTCGTTTCCGTGAGATACACCCACAGGGGTACGGTATGCTGTGCGTTTACACCTTGCAGTATAATGTTGTATCTCATCTGAATGGGAACCGCTATCAAGGCTCACTACCTTTCGATTACCCAATTCCTAGTCCCCAATCTCAGTTCAAGGTGAGAACGGCAGTTGTCACTTCAAGCAGGATGAAAATAATCGTAAATTTCTTGAGCCAAACGCGGCCCAATTCCTGCTACTTCAGCGAGTTGCGTGGTTGTCGCTTGCCGAATGTAATCAACTGAGCGAAAATGCCCTAGTAGCTGCTTTTGTCGATGATGTCCTAAGCCAGGAATTTCATCTAAACGCGATCGCTTCAATTTATCACTGCGTTGCTGACGATGGAAACTCACTGCAAACCGATGCGCTTCATCCCTCAGCCGCCGCAATAGCTGTACCCCTGGTTGTTCTGCATCAGTTGTCAAGGGTTTAGATTCTCCTGGTAAAAAAATCTCTTCTCGCTGCTTTGCTAAACTTACAACTCGCAAGTCTTCTAATAAATTCATCTCTTGCAAAACGGCGACAACTGATGATAACTGACCTTTACCACCATCGATCATGATTAAATCAGGCCAGTCAGGATTACCCAAACGTGTTAATTGCTGATCTTCCCCATATTTACGGAACCGCCGCTGGATGACTTCAGCAAGACTAGCAAAATCATCTGAGTGTCCTGCTGTCACCGTGGGATTTTTAATTTTGTAGTGGCGATAATGCTGTTTTGCGGGTAATCCGTCGATAAACACAACTTGCGAAGCTACAGCATTTGACCCTTGAATATGGGAAATGTCATAACCTTCAATGCGGTGGGGTACATCTGGTAAATCGAGGATGGCGGCTAAATCTTGCATTGCTTGGTGATTGCGATCGCCAAATTTCTGCATTCTTTGCAATTCATACTGAGCATTTCGCTCAACCATCTCAATTAATTCTGCCTTAGTTTGGCGTAAAGGAGTCAAAATCGTGACTTTTTTTCCTTTACGTTGAGTTAAGACATCCGCCAATATCTCCGCATCTGGTAACTCATGCTGTACTAAAATTTCTAAGGGTATTTCCACGGAGTCAGCAGTTTGATAATGTTCCTCTAAAGCTCGTTGTAAAATAGCTCCCGGTTCTGCGTGAGTATCCGCCACAAAGGCTAAACGTCCTACCAATTGCCCAGCGCGAATCTGAAATAATTGAATGCAGGCGTGCTGTTCGTCGGCTGCCAGTGCGATCGCATCCCGTGAAACAGTATCATCTGGTAACGAAACTTTTTGGTCGGCTGTCAACGACTTTAACCCAGAAATTTGATCGCGAATCCGCGCCGCTGACTCAAAATTCAAGTTCTCAGCAGCTGCGTTCATCTGTTGAGTCAAAATATCAATCAGTTCCTGAGTTCGACCTTGAAAAACCATCGCTATTTTTTGGACAATTTTGCGATATTCTTCTGGTGAAATCATCTGTTGACACACACCCGGACAACGCCCTAAATCAAAATTCAAGCAAGGGCGGTCTTTAAAAAGTGGTTGAGGTCGTTGTCGTTGTGGGAAGATGCGCTTGCAGATGCGGACAATTTCTCGCAATAAACCAGCATCAGTATAAGGGCCGTAAAATTTATCCTTTTCTTTACCGAATTGGCGTTTACGGGTAATAAAAATTCGCGGATAATCTTCTGACCAAGTAATGCAGAGATAGGGATATTTTTTATCATCTTTGAGCAACACGTTAAAGTATGGCTGGTGCTGCTTGATCAAATTGGCTTCTAGCGCTAAAGCTTCGGCTTCTGTATCAGTAACGATGAATTCAATTTCTGTCACCAACTTGACCATCGTGGCGATACGTTCACTCTTGTTGTAGCCATCCCGGAAATAGGAACGGACACGCGATCGCAACTTACGTGATTTACCTATATATATAATGCGATCGCTCCCGTCCCGCATGAAATAAATTCCCGGTTCCGGTGGAATTTCGGCTAGACGGTTTTCTAGTCGTTCTGGCTCTTTAACCAGTGGTAATATTTGAGTAGATATTGTCACAACCAAAATTAGGTAATCTTTCTCTATTTTAAGAAAAATTATTTTTTCGTGCCGATTTAACAAATTATTTATCAAGTAAATATAAAGTAGCAGTCATGAATGGCATATACCAAAACAGATGAAAGAGAGGCTGGGGACTAGCGAAGAATAATAACTCCTAACTCAGCACGGGCTAAACGCCCCGTTGGCGCAGCCTCTCGTAGAGAAGAAAGCTAACAGCACGGGACAAGCCCTACCTACCCGCCAACAGCATCAATCCAGGTAGGCTTAGTCTGCACAAAGAGAAGTCTGCTGTAGTCACTTATAACGGTTTACAGTTGAGTCCAATACAGACCTAACCCCCAACCCCTTCCCTAGCAAGGAAGGCGAGTAAAATTCAAAGCCTTTCTCCTCTTAGGAGAGAGGAATGGAAGTGAGGTCAAAACTGTACTGCACTCAAACGAGAACCGCCATATTCGGCTTTCAAGCTAGAGGTTCGCAAGAAAACTTACTGCAAGCATTAGAACTTTGAAACCGACGAGAGTTTGTCTAGCTGCGACCTTAGTCATTGGCTGCTACTGTCAGAATAAAAACTTTGCTTTTTGAATTTATAATTAATATTTTTAAATTGATAAAATTTTATTATTTGAAACTTTATATTTTAGAGTAGATGATAATATTTTTGGATTAATTTATATTTTTATTAATAAATAATTTGCTTGTTTATTGCTTGTATAAATATTACATAAAATTTTTATTTATTGATACTATTTATGTTTATTTATTGAAATTATAATATTAAGCAAATCAACGGATTTAGTCAGTTAAATTTACGATTATGATTGAGAATATATTTATTATGATGATTTCAGACGAGAACTAAATTATGAATTTACAAGATTTTGAAATCCAGTATCGTGAGGCTATGGCTGAAACTCTCAATGAACTGCAAACAGCAGTTTTATTATTAGCGCAAGTACAACAGAAAATTTTAACAATTGGCAGTTCTGTACAAACTCTTAGCGAGTGCGTTGAAGAGTTTATTGCTGACCAAAAAGCGGAATAAATACACGCCCAGCAAAAAAGTTTATCTGTGCCGACAAGTAAATTGTTCTTCAATTGCAAGGATGAGATCCTTGAGTTTTAAAGGTTTGACAAAATAGCTGCGTGCGCCCAAACTCAGAGCTAGTTCTTGATCTGCTTTAAAAGCAAAGGCTGAAACCACAATGATAGGTATTTTTGACAAATCAGGTTTTTGCTGGACTTGTTTTAAGAGTGAATAACCGTCAATATCTGGCAATTTCAAGTCCAATAACATTAAATCTGGCTCGAATTTCTCAATGGTTGAGAAAAAAGCAGAGCCTTCTGATAAACTTTGTACTTCATACCCACAGTAACTTAGATAGTCACTAAGTAACATCCGATTGAGGTAATGGTCTTCAACTAGCAAAATTCGTCTAACTTTGTGTGACTGCAATGGCTGATTTATATTGAATAATTGTACTGTCATTGCTACCTATTATCTGATGCTCTTGATGAAAAATCAACAATTATTACCATAAACTAAAACAGTAGTGCATTTAAACAGTGAAACAAATAAAAATTGTACTTATGTAATCTAATCAAATATCTGAATAAATAAATTTAGCTGCACTCCAATCCTTTAATAATAGTATCATTTAAGGATAATTCAATAAAAATTTAAGCTTTTTTTACGAATTTTTTATAATTTAGAGTATTAAGTTAACATCTGTTTTACAAATTTAATTGCCTAACTTTTATGAGTAAAACTACTTAAGTAATACTGAAACTAATACTATGGGAATTGCCCTTCTTAAAGATGTAAGGATAAGTAATACCATTGTACGATATCCATATTGCAAACAAATAAAGTTGGTAGGGGTATACAGATATAAAATCTTGCAACCGATTTATTTTTTGCAAATATTTTTAGAAACACTATAACTTAGAAGATTAAATTATTTTCTAGCTGCAAGAAAATATTCATCAAAAAAGGGAGATGTTATATTAGCTCCCTTACTTATTTGTAGTTTTTAACCCACAATTTTGAATAGATGCTTTTTTAAATTTGCATTGCGTTCGTTATAAAGACGCCAGCAAACCGAACATTACTGATGGTTCTTGAACTGAACTTGAAGGAGATATATCCAGGTATGTTCCAAGTGTAATATGCATTGTTGCTCATCAGAGGCTGTAATTCCTGACACAGTAGGGTTAAAGCTGTAAGCGTAGTAGGTTTGACCACAAGTAACTACAATAGACTGATCCAAAAATTAGGTTTTTATCCTTGCTATACAAGACTTTTATACTCATTTGCGGATAAGTCTAATAATACAGAAAAAACATTAAAAGTAAAAAAAAGGAGCAATTTTGCTCCTTTACTTATTTTTTGGAATGGAAACCGGAGTTTCAACCAGAGACTTTTTTTAACTTGCGTTGTGCAACAAAGATACCAGCAACACCTAAAATACCAAATACTACTGAGGGTTCTGGTACTGAGTGAGGGACATACTTAGGTGTTCTCCAAGTATAAATCGCACTGTAAGATACACCATCATCAGAAGCAGTAATACCGGATGCAGTGGGGTTAAAGCTATAGGCATAGTAAGTTTGACCACCAGTAACTACTTTAGCAATCTCACTAGCCGCAATTTCACCTTCATATGCATCTAATGCAACTTGCAGAGTCAGTATATCTTTAAATGATGTGAGTTGAGAAATTTGACCCGGTAGTTGATTTTTGAGAGTATTCAGTTGAGAGATTTGACCTGGTAGTGTCACATTTTTGAAAGTGTTCAAGTCAGTAATTTGACCCGTCAGTTGAGTTTTAGTGGTATTCAGTTGAGAGATTTGACTCGTCAGTTGAGTTTTGCTGGTATTTAGTGGAGTGATTTGACCTGTAAGTTGAGTTTTGCTGGTATTTAATTGAGTGATTTGATTCGTCAGTTGAGTTTTGCTGGTATTTAGTGGAGTGATTTGATCCGTCAGTTGAGTTTTGGTGATATTTAGTGCAGCGATTTGACTCGTCAGTGTTTGCCTTTTTACTGCATTGGCTAGAGTGTTAGGAGTTGTATCCAGTTGTTTTTGCAGTGATGTAATTTGTCCAACAGTTGTGTCCAGTTGTTTTTGCAGTGGTGCAATTTGTCCAACAGTTGTGTTCAGTTGTGTTTGCAGTGGTGCAATTTGTCCGGGAATTGCGTCCAGTTGTGTTTGCAGTGGTGCAATTTGTCCAACAGTTGTGTTCAGTTGTGTTTGCAGTGATGCAATTTGTCCGGGAATTGCGTCCAGTTGTGTTTGCAGTGGTACAATTTGTCCGGGAATTGCATCCAGTTTTGTTTGCAGTGGTGCAATTTGTCCGGAAATTGCGTTCAGTTGTGTTTGTAGCTGTGGAATTAAACTTTCAACTTGTGAAAGGGTTGGTGAAGTTGTTTGTTGAGAAAACTGTGATTTAATTGCATTCCACTTTTCATCAACCTTAGTAGAAATAGTTGTTGCAAGTTTAGTCTTTACATCCAAGTGACCAACCAACTTCAGTTCCACACCGCCATTCTGACCGAATTGGAAACCACCAATGTTAGGATCTCCCATTCCTAAAGAAGGAAAATAACTAGTTACTAGTGATTTGCTCTCAGCTGAAAACCCGTTCCATACTGATTGAAATGGTGTGTAGCTACTTAATAAATCGCCTAACCATTGGGAACCAAAACTATTCCAGTCATTAGCAGTGACACTGCTAACGGTGGCTTTGTAGCTTCCTTTTGTCGCGGTGAAGCCAACGTTAGAATCTGGGGTTTCGCTACTATACCAAAGCTCGACGTTAGAGCTGGGGTCGTTATCTGTCAAAGCTTTGATGGCAGCTTTAGTACCATCTTGTGCATTCCCGTTAATGAAGGTACCATTTGAGCCACCAGTGTAAGTGTTAATTTCTCCATTATTATCGAAGCTAAAAGATGTAGCGTGTGCTGGAGCAGTGGCAAGAGCGCTCACACCAATAGCCATTGAGGCACCAATTACAAGTTTCTGAAAAGTCATTTTCATTGTTTTCAAGTCTCTGTCAGTTTAGAAGTTAAGTTTTAAACTACTGCCGTTTTTAGGCTTGGGCTGTCTTGACTACAGGCTTTTTGGCAATACAGTTGCTTAAAAGTACGACCTGCATTGTTAGCCGTCTTTGGTATCTGAGCGTACAAACCCAGTTTAAGAAACGGGGAGACTTGATTGGGTAAAGTTACTGCTGATTATCAATAAAAAGATGAAGAATGTTTTGAGAGTTTTATACGTTTAATTACATATTTAAGATAAAATATGTAGTTATAAAAGTTACATTTAATTTTTTTTTTAATTTCTGTACAATACGGTGATTGGTAGGGATGCACAAATGTGCGCCCCTACCGCGTGTTCTATTGGTAAACTTTGCCGCCAAAAATCCTTGGCGTTCAGCTTGAGAAGAAATTTAATGAAGAAACTCAGCCATTCTTTCTACAGCAATTTCTAACAAAGGTGGCTCATGCACCAAGGCAAAACGGACATATCCCTCTCCAGATTTGCCAAAGCCAGCACCGGGAGAAACTGCTACACCAGTTTGTTTGACTAGCTGGGAACAAAATTCTACAGAGTTTTCACTCCAAGGTGAGGGCAATTTTGCCCAGATGTACATTGTGGCTTGGGGAGTGGGAACATTCCAGCCAATGCGGTGTAAAGCCCTGATGAAAGCATCACGCCGCCCCTGGAAGGTAGTAACAGCAGATTTTACGCCAGCTTGAGGGCCAGTTAGGGCAGCGATCGCACCATTCAAAATCCCCTGATACTGATTAAAATCAACGGCGGCTTTTACCTGGCGTAAGGCGTTAATTAACTGGGCATTACCGATGGCATAGCCAATGCGGAAACCGCCCATATTGTAGGACTTGGAAAGGGTGAAAAATTCAATCGAGACGCTTTTTTCTGGATCGGCTTGCAGAATTGAAGGGACTAGGCATGGGGTATGGGGCATTAGTGATTCTCCCCTGCTCCCTTTTCCCCATTCCCCAGTTTCTCCAAATACCAAATCTACGTAGGGGAAATCGTGAACCAGCACGAGATTGTGTTTTTGACAGAAGGCGACAGCTTCTTGGAAGAAAGATAAAGGTGCGATCGCAGCGGTGGGATTATGAGGATAACTTAAGACCATCATCCGCGACTGAGCCAAGACTGGGGCAGGAATATCAGCAAACACTGGTAAAAAACCATTTTCTGCCAGTAGTGGCATCGGGTAGATTTGACCACTGGCTAGGTAGACTCCCCCAGCATGGGAAGGATAACCTGGATCGAGCAACAGGGCAAAATCTCCTGGATTGAGTATTGCTAGGGGTAAATGGGCTGTGCCTTCCTGAGAACCAATCAGAGGTAGTACCTCAGTTTGAGGATCGACTTTGATACCAAATTTTTGTTCGTACCAGTTGGCTGCGGCTTCGCGGAATTTTTGGGTACCGTTAAACAACAGATAGCCGTGGGTACTGCGATCGCCAAGAGATTGGGCGATCGCCTCAATGACATGGGCCTCGGCTGGTAAATCAGAAGACCCCAAGGATAAATCAATTACCTCTCGTCCAGCGGCCAAAGCGACTGCCTTGGCTCTGTCCATATCAGCAAATACATTCGATTTTAGGGGTTGTAAACGTTTTGCAAACTGTATGTTAGTCATTAGTCATTAGTCATTAGTCATTGGTCATTGGTCATTTGCTATGAACTATGAACTATTGACTAATTACTCTTTAAGTGGGTATCTAGGAGAGCAAATAATTTCTCTTTGCCGATGACTCCCTCGGTGGATATCAAAACCTCCTGGTCTTGAAATAGTCTGAGGGCGGGTACACCTTCCACTTGATACTGCTTAACAGTGAGTGGGTTGGGGTCAATTTCCATTTTAACGACTTTGAGGCGATCGCTATATTCGCTGGCAGCTGAGTTAATCGCGGGCGACATCAATTGACAAGGCCCACACCAGGAAGCCCAAAAATAAACTAATACAGGCTGCTCGGCTTTTAACACTTCGGTTTCAAACTCAGCATCGGTTATGGTGATTACAGCCTTACTCATTGCAGTCTCCATCGGGTGGCATCAAAGTTGGCACACACAATACTTTATCCCAAAGTCGTCAATAGTCGATAATCAATAATTCATAGTTATTAGGATTGTTAACTATTGACTTATGACGTAAAATCCCACAGCCAACAGGTGTGGGACTAGCTTAAATAAGTTTTCTGTCAATTTTACAGTTGATCCAATTGCTTGCGTAGGGAATCCAACTCGGCATCAACCACCTCATTAGATTTAGGAGCAGTGGTTTCTTGTTGCGGTGGCAGTTGGGCTTGACTTTGTGGAGTGGCGGGTGGTAGCATTTGCGCTTTCAAGGCTGCTAATTCATCATCAACATCGTTACTACCTTCCAATCGGGCAAATTGGCTTTCTAAATTTTCACCTGCCATTTCTCCTAGTGCCTGGGCCCGTGATTCTTGCATCAAGACTTTTTCTTCCATCCGCTCGAAGGCAGACATTGCACTACTGGTATTCATCCCACGCACCATGCCTTGGAGTTGCTCTTGGGCTTTGGCAGTGGTAATTCTAGCTCTGAGCATTTCTTTCTTGGTCTTAGCCTCAGAAATTTTGCTTTCCAGCTGGATTAAATTGCGCTTGAGGGTTTCAACTTGGGTACTTTGGGTATCTAAACTAGCTTTCAGGGCTGTGCTGGTATCCGTATAAGTTTTCTTGCGCTCTAGAGCTTGTCGTGCTAAGTTTTCATCACCTTTTTGTAGCGCCAGTTGGGCATTGCGTTGCCACTTATTGATTTCATTTTGGGCATCATTATACTGTTTCTCACTGCGTTTTTGAGCGGCGATCGTTTGGGCTACTCCCTGACGCAGCTGCACCAAGTCTTCCTGCATTTCCAGGATGGCTTGCTCTAGCATTTTTTCGGGGTCTTCGGCTTTGTTAACCAGGTCGTTGAGGTTAGAACTAACTACTCGCTTAATGCGATCGAATAATCCCATAACTTTGTTTTTCCTTGTGTGATTTACGCTTTTTCTTGGACAGTTAGCTTTTTTACTTTTTTATAGCTACCTATTTCAATGTAATCTTTCCAGTTGGAATCAGTACCTCCTAACAACTCTTAATTGTTAAGATATCGCCAAACTGGGTTAATTAGTTGAACTTCAAGAATCCTGAGTTTTGGGTAACTGCTGTTGGGGAGGCTGTGCTGTCTTTTGGTCCTCAGTTAGGAGACTTTTGTGCTGTGTGTTTTCTGACTGCTTGAAAACCTGCACCTTCATCGCTGCCAATTCAGTATCTACATCATTAGATTCCAAAGAAGTAAATTGTGTTTCCAAGTCGTCGCTACTAAGTTGAGCTATGGCTTCTGATTGAGCTTCTATCTGTGAAACTTTTTCTTCCATGCGCTCAAAGGCACTTAGACTGTTAGTAGCAGAAACTCCGCCGAGCATTTCCTGGAGGCGATAAGAAGCTTCAGCAGAACGGGCGCGGGCAATATACATATCTTTTTTAGTTTTTGCCTCGGAAATTTTTAACTCTAGCGATCGCATATCCTTTTTTAGCCTAGCGACTATCTCGTTTTGCTGCTCTATCTGCGAAAAGAGGGCTGTAGTGGTTTCTTTATAGGCTTGGCGCTTAGTCAAAGCTTCGCGTGCTAGAGGTTCGTTGCCTTGTTGCAGAGCCAATTGAGCGCGACGATACCATTCTTCCGTTTGAGACTGGGCAGCCGCTGCCTGTCTTTCAGTGCGTTTCTGAGTAGCGATCGCTTGTGCTACACCCTGCCGCAACTGCACCAGATTTTCCTGCATCTCCAGGACAGCTTGCTCCAAAATCTTTTCTGGATCTTCTGCACCACCGACCAAACTATTGAGATTAGCGCGAATCACCCGCAGGATACGCTTGATTAATTCCATGTCGGCTCTCCATTCACGAAATCCAGTGCTAAGTGCTGTTAGCGGTAGCGGGGCGTTTAGCCCGTGCTGAGTGCTGAGTCCTGAGTCCTGAGTCAATGAGTGCTGTTAACACTCATTGACTCAGGACTGTTATCTCATGGTATCGTAGATTTTTGCAATTTATGGCTGCTGAACTCGTGCCTTGATTCCCTTCGCTTCTAACAGTTTCATCTGTTGTTTTACTTGCTCTTTAGTTTTAAAAGCACCCAGATAAATCAATTCTTTGTTAGGCGATAAATAAGCATCAGGAATTACTTGCCGTGCTGAGGCAAAAGCTGCGCCTTTATTATCGATCACGACATGATAAAACCCATCTGTTCCTGGTTTGATTTCTGCATTTGGCTGTGGTGAGGTTGCGATTGGCTTGGGCGAGGTTTTTGTCGGTGAAGTGGGAGGTAAATTTAAGGAAGGCAAGGATTGTAATGTCGGTATTGGTGCTAAGGCGGTCGGTTTGGTCGGTTTTAGGGCTGTATTGGGGTCAGACAATGCCGCTTGAGGATTTGCGGGGTTTTGGGGAACAACTGGATTAGGCGCTACTGGGGGGGTTGGTTGGACTTTGGGTTTTAAGCCAACTACATCATTGGGATCTCTTACTTCAGGAAACTCTTCAGTAGCTAGATTGGGATATTTGGGTATAGATGTGCTTGGTGGCTGGATTTGAGGTTGGACATTACTGCCAACTTCCACAGTATTTTCTGGTGTAGCAGAGGAGTTGCCGTTAAATAAGTTGCCTAAATTCCATTGGGGCAGGCTTTTAGGATTGAAGACTACATAACCCAAGGTAAGACTCGCCACTAATAGCAGTAACATGGAGCCAATACCCAAAGGTGATAGCAGACTGTCGCTAGAATTCCTTGATTTTTTGGTTTCTGGTTGTTCTTCTGTCAAACTTCGCAGCAGTGCTTCACTAGATTCTAAATAGTCATCTGGGTGCTTGGGGCTATCATCTGGCTGCAAGTGATTTTCGCTTTTAGTATTTTTAACGATTGCTGGCACGATGCTGCTATTAAAGTTGGGTGGGGGTGGTGGAAGTTGAGTTTGTGTTTTAGCTGCATTGGATGTGGAGGACACATTAAGATTATTTAGTTCCTCAATTTTTGCCGTAACTGGTGCTGGGTTCATCTCAGGATTCACAGCTACAGATGCGGGTGGTACATCAATTTTTGCCGTAGGTGGCGCTGAGTTCATCTCAGGATTCACAGGTACAGATGCAGGCGGTACGTTGGTTTTAATTTCCGTTGCTGATGACTGAGTTGCGCCCAATGTTGTCGGAATAGCAGTTAACGGTTGGGGTTGTCCGCTCATGTAACTTGCAACACGGGATTGGTTCGATGACACCAAACCAGTTCGCGTGCGTCGGTATCGAGCTAACTCTTGATCTAGCGGCACCTCTAAACTCGCTAGCGCTGCTGCTAGTGCTGGTTTCAAACCAGGTGTTTTAGACGATTGATGAGTACCGGAGTCGTTCAGGGGGTTTTGAGTCATTGCCTTTGTGCCTCAAACGTAGATTACTGGAATCAACTTTTAGATATATTTTGTGACAATAGTAGCGGAAATTATTTAAATAGATAGAGTGGGCATTGGGGAGCCACTGCGTTGGGCGGCTCTGCCGACTTAAAGCAAGTGGCGTCATGGGGCATGGAGAAGAGACAAGGTAGACGAAGAAGAGGGGGGAGACAAGGGAGAGACTTTTTCAATAATTCCCCGTTGTCCCCCTTGTTCCCTTGTCCCCTCTTAGGGTGGTTTCATACAAGCAAAGAAAAATTAAAACTGGGTTTCAAAGCCTCTCCCTCCGTGGGGGAGAGGAATGGAAGTGAGGGAAAAAGCCATGCCACTTTCACGAGAAATCAAGACTTATGTATTTTTCTTTTTTCGTATGAAACCACCCTGCTTGTTCCCTTGTCCCCTCTGCTCCCCTGCTTTCCACTCTCCCACTCCCCACTCACCACTTTGAATAATGTCGTTGAAATCAATTAATGATGTTTTAAGGATTCTGGAAAAGCAGGCTAAATGGCAGGAGCAACCATTTCAACGCCTGCTCAAGTGTTGGGCAGAAGTTGTTGGCCCAGTGGTTGCTGCAAATACTCGACCATTGTCGATTCAGCGCGATGTTTTGTCGGTAGCAACTTCTAGTGCTGCTTGGGCGCAAAACCTGACTTTTGGTCGCACATCTCTACTTTTAAAGTTGAATAAAAAGCTGCCAACGCTTTTAGTTGATATTCGCTTCTCTACTGCTGGCTGGCAGAATCCGTCAGTGGAGAGAAAACAGCAACAATCGATTTCGCCCCATGAGCATCCCAGTTACCTTGGTGATGAGATTAACCGCTCTGATGCTACACCCACTAAAGATGTAAATGCAGCTTTTGGACATTGGACGAAGATCGTACGATCGCGATCGCATGGACTACCCCTTTGTCCCCAGTGTCAATCTCCCACCCCACCCGGTGAACTCCAACGCTGGCAAGTCTGTTCTGTCTGTGCTGCTAAACAGTTTTCAAAACAAAATAGTTGAGCGATTATTCGTTGAGCAGAATTTATCCTGACAAACTTGCTGCGATCGCATAAAATAGTTCTGATTCTTGAGAAAAAACATATTTTACTGCTAAGATATGCCGAACGTGGTATGTAAAGCAGACTATTTATTTGGAATTATATGCCTTAAGGATGGCTTAAGGAGGAAATTAAAAGGCTAGATAAATCAAAAGCTTTAGTTTTAGTCTTGATCCCTAATAAGTTTTAGCCCAAATCTATAGGGAAGCACTATCAAGATTATTTAAATATATAACAAGATTATAAAAATATCCTGAAGTTTATTTTTTCCTTGGGATCGCTGAAACCTATATAAAATAATGACTTTTTGGCTTTTCTCCGTCTTTATATATAGAAGCAAAATATAAAGATGAAATTCAGCCAGAAACGGCACTAAAGATGAATCCAAATGAAACCTATTAAATTTTTAGCATCTGCCTGTAAATATTGCCGTCATTACCAGCCAGAAGGTCGCCGTGGCGGAACGTGCCAGCTGTTGGGTGCACCAGTTCAAGCAACTTGGAAGGCTTGCTCTTTGGCACTTCCACCTTTTGCACCTTCTTGGGAAACCTTGGAAGATGCTTGGGGTTTACCAGATGCAGCGCCAGTTTTAACATCTTGTCAATCTCTAGCCTCAGATTTAGACAATGCTGCTCTTGCCCCTATAGAGGAAATAACTGCTTCTATATCTGAACAGGTAAAGACTAAAGCAGTGGTTATTTAGTCATCCATTATTACTGGACTGAGTTTATAGTCTGCTTTAAATAAGATTTGTTTTTAAGATTTTTAGTGCTGTAAAAGTTGATATCTACAAAAATCGCACCCTTTAGTGAGGTGCGATTTTTGCAATTCTACTAAGGCAACCAAGGAAAAGAGCGAAAATCTGGTGGACGCTTTTCGAGAAAGGCTTGTTTACCTTCAGACCCCTCTTCTGTCATGTAATAAAGTAGGGTGGCGTTGCCAGCGAGTTCTTGTAAACCAGCTTGTCCGTCACAATCAGCGTTGAAGGCGGCTTTAAGACACCGAATTGCGATCGGACTTTTTTCTAAAATCTCCTGCGCCCATTGAATACCTTCCGCTTCTAGTTGTTCGACTGGGACGACACAATTAATTAAACCCATTTCTAGAGCTTGTTGGGCATCATATTGGCGGCAGAGAAACCAAATTTCTCTAGCTTTTTTTTGTCCCACGATGCGGGCAAGATAGCTGGCTCCAAAACCACCGTCGAAACTGCCGACTTTCGGGCCAGTCTGTCCGAAAATGGCGTTATCGGCAGCGATGGTAAGGTCGCAAATTAAGTGTAGGACGTGTCCACCACCGATCGCATATCCAGCTACTAAAGCAATCACCACTTTCGGCATCGAACGAATCAGCCGTTGTAAGTCCAGTACATTCAACCGAGGGATGCCAGTATCATCCACATAACCCGCATGTCCCCGCACGCTTTGATCGCCACCAGAACAGAAGGCATATTTGCCATCAGTGTGTGGACCATATCCAGTAAATAGGACAACACCAATAGTAGTATCTTCACGAACATTACAGAAAGCGTCGTACAGTTCAAAGACGGTTTCAGGACGGAAAGCATTACGTTTATGGGGACGGTTGATGGTGATTTTTGCAATGCCATCAGTTTTTTGATACAGAATATCTTCGTAGGTTTTGGCAGTTTGCCAGTTAATTTGCATTGGTATGGAGTGCGCTGTTGCTTTGAGAATTTTATCGCGGACGTAGGGACAAGCGATACCTGCGGTGGGCTACGCCTACGCTAAAATTGGTATCTCAAGCCTTTACAATCTGGTTCTGGGTGTTGAGGAATAAAAATGCGACGTGACACCATCTTCTACAAATTATTTAAGCAATTTCCTCTTTTGCTATTTGAATTAGTAGATGAACCACCCCCAGAAGCGGAAAACTATCAGTTTGAATCAGTTGAGGTGAAAGAAACGGCATTTCGGATTGATGGAGTGTTTTTACCTCCCGCAAATGCAGTTTCCAAAACCGTCTTTTTTGCAGAAGTGCAGTTTCAGAAGGACGAAGACTTATATCACCGCTTCTTTAGCGAATTGTTTTTGTTTATCTACCGCCACTCTATTCGTTACAATGACTGGTTTGGAGTCATAATTTTTGGTTCTCGCAGCCTGGAACCTTCTAACTCAACGATTCACCGCGCTTTGTTGGAAAGTGGTCAAGTTAGGCGGGTTTATCTGGATGAGTTGGGGGATTTGCGACAACAACCTTTGGGATTAGGTTTGATGTTGCTGACAAATGTTACTTCGGAAACGGAAGCAATTGAAGGAGCGCGGTTTTTGCTGGAGCAAGCACGGCAACAATCGGAGCAAGCGATAATAGATTTGGTGACGACGATTATCGTCTACAAGTTTTCTACCTTAAGTCGAGAGGAGATTGCAGCGATGTTGGGATTGAATTTGGAAGAACCACGGGCTATTCGGGAAGCGAAGGAAGAAGGAGAAAGAAAAATCGTTTTACGACAATTAAACCGGCGCGTGGGTAATATTCCTGATGCGCTTCTGTTCCAGATTCAAGGGTTATCGGTGGAACAGTTGGAAGCTTTAGGTGATGCTTTGTTAGATTTCTCCTCTCTTGCTGACTTAGAAGGGTGGTTACAAGGTGAAGTAAGCGGGTAAGTTTCACCCACAGATCAGAGGAGGAGAGCGATCGCACTCAGGTAAAATTCTTATAGCTACAAATCTGAAGTGAAAAAGCATTTGCAGCTTTGATGAATGTAAAGCTGGAAGACACGCGGGTATATCAGGAAGTGGTGGAAGAAAGAGTGCGATCGCTCGTCCTGCGACTGTTAAAACGACTATTTAGTGAAATTGCTGAGGAACGTTGGAAGCGTTAGCTTTGGCGTTGTTGGAATTGAGATTGCGATCGCTGACTCAAGTATTGACAAGACCTATCAGCACTCGTTACATGAGAGAGAAAGAGGCGAGAAAATATGAAGAAAGTATTTCCTAAAATCAAAACTGATGAAGAATTAGAAAGTTTACTAGATGAGGATTTGTCAGATTATCTTCATACTGATAACTTTAAGCCCGTTACTTTTGAATTTCAGCCTAAAGACAAAACTATAAATCTCAGAGTGCCACAGGAAATGCTAGAAACAGTTAAAACTGTCTCTAAAAAAGAAGGTATTCCCTACCAAAAGTATATCCGAAGGGCAATAGAAAGGTCTTTAGGTGAATAAGTACTTAAAATTATGTTGCCGAACTATCTGTACTGTTTCTAAGTTTTTGCCCATACCTAACGAAATAGTTAAATTGCAATATCTTCAGCAAACTTCCTTAAATTTTCCTGTCGCCACTTTGCATCTGCTTTGCGATTTGTCCGCAACTCTAAAACCTGAATTCCTGTAGTTGGGAGCGGGTTTAATCTTTGTTGCAACTGCTCCCAAGAAATAATCAATTCATGCTGCACATTATAAGTAGCGCACAACTGAGCAAAATTAATATCCTGGGGAGTACCAAAAAACTCTTCAAATGGTGGGTCAAATTTGGCAATGGGTAACATTTCAAAAATACCACCGCCATTGTTGTTAACTAATACAATCGTCAGATGTCCCACAAATTTATTGCGGATTAAAAAACCATTGGTGTCATGCAACAGAGCTAAATCTCCTGTTAACATCACACTACTTTGCTGGCGATGGGCAATTCCTAAAGCTGTGGATAATGTGCCATCAATGCCATTTGCACCCCGGTTAAAGTACGATCGCACTCCTAAATTATTCGGTTTCCAGAAATATTCCACATCCCGCACAGGCATACTATTGGCAATAAACAGAGGTGTTCCTGGCGGTAAAATTTGAGAAATTAACCAAGCTGCTTTACTCTCAATGACTTCATCTATTTTCCCCATCGTTTGGTCAACAACTAACCTGACTTTAGCTTCCGCATCACACCATTGCTGCAAATAGTCTGAGGAGAAAGATAAATTTATCTCCTCTGCTTTTATGTCTTCTACAGATATCCGTAAATGCGTCGTCCTCCCGTGCAAAGGGTCGAGGTTTTGATCACTCTTGTCAATTACCCAGCGTCGCGGTTGCGTTGCATCTATCCAGGTACGTAGTTCTTTACTCGTAGGCATTTCTCCTACCTGAATCACCATTTCGGGCGCTAACTGCTTTGCTAGTTGCTGATTTCGCAAAATTAGGTCATAAGTGGAAATTAAATAGGGGTTGAGTTCGGCATAATTTCTGACTGGGGAGAGTCCCTCAGCTAGCACGGGCCATTTGAGAGTTTGGGAAATTTGGGCGATCGCTCTACAATATTCCTGTGGTTGCTGCGGTTGGGCAACACCAGCGATAATAATGCCGCGATCGCATTCCTTCCATTCTTTGGGCATTGGGCATGGGGAATGGGGAATGGGGAATGGGTTTGTTATTGCTGCGAAAAAGTTTTCTGGGTGAAACTGCGATCGCAAATACCTCAAATCAGTTCCATCAGGAACAGGTGCTAAGGGATCGCGAAAGGGAATATTCAAATGTACTGGCCCCTTTGTAGGAGTTTGCGCTCTTTCCCAGCTATGAATTACCGTTTGTCGCAGATAAGCTAGCATTCCCAGATCGGCGGAAGGTAAGGCTAACTCTGTTTGCCAATTTGGGTAGTTTCCATATAATCTCAATTGATCTATAGTTTGCCCAGAGTGACAATCTCGCAATTCTGGAGGTCTATCGGTGGTTAATATCAACAGTGGGACGCGACTATATAAGGCTTCGATTACTGCTGAATAAAAATTTGCTCCTGCTGTACCAGAGGTGCAAACTAATACT
Source organism: Nostoc sp. (assembly GCF_036917415.1). Taxonomy (GTDB): domain Bacteria; phylum Cyanobacteriota; class Cyanobacteriia; order Cyanobacteriales; family Nostocaceae; genus Nostoc. Next base: position 62,628 of record NZ_JBALDJ010000093.1, read on the forward strand.
ACAGGTCGTCCGGTTGCTTTAGCTTGTCCCAAGGCAAAAAAGGCGGCGGAACGTTCATCGAGAATGGAAATCGCTTCAATTTCAGGTGCTTGTTGAGCAAAGGCGATCGCTAAGGGTGTAGAGCGCGATCCGGGACAAATGATGGCACAAGTCAATCCCAACCGCTTTAGAGTCTCTGTTAAAATATAAGCCCAAAGTTGATTAACATTCCTATAAGCGATCGGCATTAAATCAAACATAGCTATAAAACAATCTTAAATTTTAGATTTTGTCTAGGGAAATTCAATTTAAAATCCATCAATGCAGTGTTGGGTTCCATCACCGCCACGCGAGTTTCTGGAAAAGAAAATCTCCAAGCAAACTTGCTCCACTTTCTACAAAATGCACAATTTGCTCTCAAACTTTTATGGACTGCATTCATTTAACGGGAATTCGCGGCTATGGCTACACTGGGTATCTACCAGAAGAACAGGTGCTAGGACAATGGTTTGAGGTGGATGTGAGGTTATGGTTGGATATCTCCACAGCGGCCAAGACTGACGCGATCGAAGACACTTTAGATTATCGCAGCGTCATTAGCTTGATACAACATCTGATCAAAACGTCTAAGTTTGCTTTGGTGGAGAAATTGGTAGCGACGATTGCAGATTCTATCCTTCAAGAGTGCGATCGTGTAACAAAAGTCCAAGTCACTCTCAGCAAACCTGCCGCACCTATTCCAGACTTTGGTGGCAAAATTAGCATTGAACTGACTAAAATCAAGTCCAATATTTAATTCACAAAATGTGTTTTTTTCAATATCTATCAGCTAGCAAAGAACAGGGGGTTTACGTGGAACTTGGGAGTGTCTCACAATGAGAATTTTTCCTGCCATTAGCCCCAGCACCTGCTGATTATCAAAAAGCTAAAAAATACTGCTATCTGCTGATGATACCATTTCTTTGTGAGGCTGCGCCAAATTTTCTTTCTTCCTTTGTGTCCTTCTCTGAACGAGACGCTGCGCGAATGCGCCCTACCCTGCGGAAAGCTGCTTTGCATCTATGTGGTTCGTTCCTTATATAATTTGGCGCATCTTTATACAGAATTGCTAGCATTTAACTTGCATATTTTCAGAGGACAGGAATTGTGATTAAGTATTAACCAGAAGCTATAGGGCTAGTATTGGATTTGTAAAATATGCGTAGTGTTGTGGCAAGGTTAAAATAGTGCATTAAAAATGTATCAATTATTGAGATTTGAGCAACATAACTAATTTTTCTATTGTACACATTTAGGCTTGCCAAACTATTACAAGACTACTGATATTTTTTAAAACCAATTTACGATTTTTATCTGAATTTTTATAAGTAATACGAGTTCAATCATCATTCAATCTTTCAGACATTTGTAGATCGGAATCTAGACCTAATCTAATATAAAAGCTATTTGTAGGTCAAGCAGCATTAAACTCTTTAATTACAGCTAAAGATTTATTATTAATAATATAGTGATTGTATATTATATTACATATAACATACTTTAGATTTTTTAACTTATATTAAAGTAATATACTGGGATTTTAGGAAATTTTCTTCTTGATTAATTTTTATATAGATATTATACTTAGTATTTATACTTTCCCAATAAAAAATCATTGTATACATTTTAAAATCAGTTTCTGAGTGCTTGATAATTACATTCTAATTTGAATCTGATGTTAGTAGCATCATATTAGCTACCTAAATTAATCAAAATTAGCTTTGATAAGCATAGCAATTGCCGGAGATTAATAACATGATGCTATTTACTCATTAGTCAGTATTAATATCAAGTAAGAATACAGGGTAGTTAGAGATTGTTTATGATAAAATAAGCATTTTTAACTTGAGTTGACACTGGCAACAAGAATCTGAACCTTAGCAAACAGGTTATTGTAACATGTTCGCCCGCAAAATCCTAGTTGTTGAGGATGAAAAAAATATAGCCTCAAATATTAGAAAAAGTTTACAAAAATTAGGTTATTTAGTATTAGAAATAACTGAATCTGGTGAGGAAGCAATAAAAAAGGTAGCAGAAACTCATCCACATTTAGTATTAATTGATATCTGTCTAGCTGGAGAAATAGACGGTCTCCACTTAGCTGATATTATTCAGAATCACTTTCATGTGCCTGTAGTATATCTAACGGAGTATTCGGAATATAAAACATTACATAAAAATCAGCTAAGTGAGCCTTTTAGTTACATAGTCAAACCATTTCTTGAAAGTGATTTACATTTTGTGATTGAAATGACCCTGTACAAACATCAGAGCAAAAAAATATTATATGAAGAAAAACAGAGGTTGATGGCAATTATTAATAGTATGGGTTGTGCAGTGATTGTGACCTATGCAAATGGTTGTATTGAAATGATGAATCCCATAGCAGAACTAATCACTGGTTGGAAGCAAAGTGAAGCCTTCGGAAAAGATTTAATAGAAGTCGTTAACTTAGTTAATAAAGATGTAGGAGAAAAAATTGAAAATTTGGCTACTTATGTAATCGAAGCAGGTGAAGTTTTCAATTTACCAGAAAACTGTACATTGATTACCAAAGATGGCAAAGAAATAGCGATTGGAGATAATGTTGCACCTCTTTGCGATCGAGATGGCAATATTACTGGCGTGGTTTTAGTTTTTCAAGACATCACTAAACGTAAGCAGACAGAGGCGCAACTGATGCGTAATGCGTTTTATGATGGGCTAACAGAATTACCGAATCGTATTTTATTTTTAGATCGGCTCAGACAAACCATTGAACGTAGCAAACGCAGAAGCGATTATTATTTTGCAGTTTTATTTTTGGATTTAGATGGCTTCAAAGAGATTAACGATCGCTTTGGGCATGGAATAGGGGATGATTTTTTAGTAGCGATCGCTAGACGTTTAGAGTCGTGCTTACGTGGTGGCGATACTTTAGCACGATTTGGTGGTGATGAGTTTACTGTTCTTTTGGAGGATATTAAAGACATTACCGACGCTACCAATGTTGCCAAACGTATTCAAGACTCCTTACGATTGCCAGTTAATCTCAATGGATATCAATTATCTACTACAGCTAGTATTGGTATTACTTGGAATTTTAGCAGTTATGAGGAGCCTGCAACTGTGCTACGAGATGCTGATATTGCTATGTACCGAGCTAAACGGCAGGGAAAAGCTACTTATGCCATATTTAGTTAAGAATGGAATATGATACTCTAGGCGCTACTAAGGTTATGGTATAAAACCGAGAAGCCCCATAATTCTGTCATGGAAAAAACCGAAAAACAGAAAATGCTCACAGGCGAATTATACCTGGCGGAAGATCCAGAATTGGCCGCAGAAAGTAAGCGAGCTAGTCGTCTGTTGCGAAGGTACAATTCTACAACCGAAGAAGAGCAAGAGCAGCGACAGCAAATTTTGCAAGAATTATTTGGAAAGATCGGTGACAAAGTATTAATTGTGCCACCATTTCACTGTGGCTATGGTAGTAATATTTTCGCTGGCGACAGATTATATATGAACTATGGCTGTGTAATTTTAGACTGTAATACAGTTCACATTGGTGAAAATGTCTTGTGCGCTCCTTATGTGCAAATTTATACTGCTTATCACCCAACAGAGCCAGAAATTCGTCTTTCTGGTAGAGAATTAGCTGCCCCAATTAACATTGGTAACAATGTCTGGATTGGTGGCAGTGCAATTATTTGTCCAGGTGTAACTATTGGGGATAACACAACCATTGGTGCTGGCAGTGTAGTTGTCAAAGATATACCTGAGAATGTTGTCGCTGCTGGCAATCCCTGCCGCGTCATTCGGTATTTGTCGTAGAGTTTAAAATTTATATCCTCTGGCAATCCAATAGAGCCAGTCTGCGATCGCTTCTTGAGTTTCAGTGTCAGCATCAATGGCTGTTATTTCAGATAATTTTGCAGAATATACATCATCATCCTTACCATTAATATAAGCCACTTCTACAAGCATATCTTTTAAGCACTCATCATCTGGGGCCATTCCCAGCACTTCGACTTGTTTCTCCTCGACAGAAGCTGATTTGCGTCCCTTCTTAGTCCATTTAGCCATAAAGGGAAAATTCAGAGTTTCTTCGAGGTAATAGTACCAACCCATAGCCCGGTCTTCTTTATCTTCAGCATCTACAAGAATCTCTGTTTTAATGCGATGCTCTCGGTTTTCGTCGGCTTCAACACTAGGCATAAGATAACGCTCTACGTATAATGTATTTTGATAATATACCAAAATATTGGCTAGGAATAGTTTTTCTAAAATATAGTTAAGTATATAGAACTGACGCATAATATATCCTCCAACTCCCTTAAGAAAGGTGCTTTTAGGGTTACTTTTTTTATGCAGGAGCTAGATTTTGGTTACTCAGTGCGTAAGTCTTTATATATTTAGGTTATACAAAAAACCGCTTGTGATTGACAAACGGTTTTCTAATTATTGCCCTCAAAGAGGAAATTGTTTGTTGCGCCAAAATGCAAAGTTATTTCATAGCACTTAAGCGCGAAATTTTTCCGAAATTAAACAAGTCTCAAATCAGGGTAATTTGCCAGTACATCATCAGATGTTAGCGTATCATTTTCAGCTTGGGGAGTCCAAAGAACTTCAATTGCCAGAAGCTTGTCGCTAGGGATACTACCAATTTGCCGCAAAGCTTGACGCAAATCATCAGCAGTGTTAATAGCTGTGGGAATTTGAAACTTACCTAATGTTGCCGCCAACAAGGTGACGATAATGTATTCACCAGGACCTTCAGTAAATAGGCGGGTGGGGTTGTCGAGTTCACCAGCCGGAGGTAAAGCATCTTTGGCAAGGGCTGCTCTTAGCTGGTTGTTGACATTAGAAAGAGTTTCTTCGCTAAACTTGCTGCGTTCTGCCAGTGACAGGCGATTAAACTGACCTTCAGCTGAATTCAAACTGGCTTGTTGAGTGCCACCACCTGCATATACAAAGTATTCGGGATGACGGAGTAAAGCTAGGCTGGCTTCTTGGAGAATTTCTGCTCTGCCTTCTGGGGTGTTAGTATCAGCAGTTTCAGCAATCTGGTTGAGTTCATTTTGCAATTCACGAGCTTGAGCTAACAAACCTACTTGCAAACGAGTTACGGAAACAGGAGAGTTACTGCTGTAATCTGTTTCTCCAGTTTCACCGCTAGAGACGCGGCGGAAAGTTTGCAATAAGAAATTACCGATCGCCAAGAAAATCAAGATGGAAAATATACCACCAAATCCTCCACCAACACCCCAGAAGGGAATTAGGAAGGGAAAGCCAAAACCACCACCAAAACCACCACCTGGATAGTATCCGCCCCCGCCAGGAGGTGCATAGGTGCGCGGTGTATAGGTGCGACTGGAAGGTGCTCTAAAGGAGCCACCACCGATACGACCCCCACTGCGGGCTGCTAATGCGCCGTCAGCGTGACCAAGAGCCAAAGCTAACACCAAGCTTAGGGCTAGGAAGGTTTTTAACAGCGGTTTGATGGTTTGTTGTAGTTTTTTACGCATAAGACTATCGCTTGAAAAACGGAATTATTATTTATGATTTCTCCCGATTTTGGGAGCAGTGTTGCAGGATGTCGCTAACCTCAGCCCATAACAAGCAACTTTGTAGCATTCACGTAGCATTCACTTTTAGAGGCTACATATTCAATTTACCGCGTCTTATCTTGGGTAAGTAGCGATCGCAGGGGGGATTTCTCGACTGGGGAACCGTACCTGAAGACATGTTTATCCTCAAGTCAACTGAAAAGGATATCGCACTGCTGCTGCCAACACAAAGAAAATCTTTGAAGCTATGCGACTGGGAAGACAAGACAGTAAAAGAAATAAAATACTTGCACCCGCCCGCATTGAGATTACACGACGTAGCCTCAAGGATTTAGGCTTGCTGGCTCAAATCAACTAACCACCACCGACAATAGTTACCACTTCTAAGCGATCGCCTGGTTGCACTTTTGTTTGCGGCCAAAACTGGCGGTGTAAAATTTCGCCATTATACTCTACAGCCACCAAGCGGGGGTTAAAACCCAACTGTTGGAGTAAGTCGGGTAAAGAAGTTTGAAACGAACAGCTATGGGTTTCCCCATTTACCTGAATCGTAATCTCGTTAGACATAAATGTGGAGAATTGGGAATTGGGAATGGGGTATTAGGTATTGGTTACTTACTTTGGACAAATGACAAATGACTCTTTTAAAGTTCTGGTTTAATGCGATTGAGTTGAGAGAGCAAATATTGCGTTACTAGGGTAGGCTGTTCGGCTTGCATGAGCGATCGCACCACTGCTACACGTTCGGCTCCCGCATCGATCGCATCATTGATATTATTTGCATCTATTCCTCCAATCGCAAACCAGGGAATTGAGCAATTTTTGGCTGCATAGCTGACGTATTCTAGCCCTGTTGCTACCTTACCTAGTTTCGTGGGAGTTTCATAAACTGGCCCCACGCCAATGTAATCTACACCTTCAGCAATTGCTGCTTGCATTTCTTCTTTATTTGTGGTAGAAAGCCCTATCAGACGTTGCGAACCCAGTAATTGCCGAGCAACAGCAATGGGCATATCTTGTTGTCCCAGATGCACCCCATCGGCATCGACAGCTAAAGCTACATCCACGCGATCGTTAACGATGAACAAAGCGCCATAGATGTGGCATAACTGTCGTAATTTTCTCGCTTGTTCCAGACGCAAAGAATCATCGGCGGTTTTGTCGCGGTATTGTAATAGCGTTAATCCCCCTTTGAGTGCAGCTTCGACAGTGTTCAACAAATTTTCACTAGGGGAAGTCACAAGATACAAACGCGATCGCCATAACAATTGATGGCGCTGATGACCCATTAAACTACTTTCGAGGGTATAAACCTGATAGCGCATCTGCTTACAAGCTTTAGCCATATTTGGCAGGGTTAGCTTGCTGTATTCTTCCAACACCCGCAATGCTTCTTCTATCCGGCAAAAGTTAGCTTGCAACAACGATTTTATACTAGCTCGTTCTTCTTCTTGAGGATGAGTTAACTCAGTCCCAGGATCTCCTGGTGTATCTCGCGCCGCCCGCAATTCTGGGGTATGCCACTTGGCTACCTCTTGTCGTAGGCGTTTACATTCAAGAGCCAATTGGGCATTATTCAACCCAAACCGACACCATTCCTCAATAATTCGCAAGCCCTCACGAGCGCGGTCTAAATTGGCATCTAAAATGCGGTAAACAACTTGCTGTATTTGCTCTTTTTGGCTGTATGGCTCGACCATCACAACAACCCCATTAGTGCTTTCATCGAAGTGTGAATTATCATAAGTCCTAGTAACCATAAGTTAATTAATTTGCTTTTTTTTACTAATTCTTGCGGAATCTACGTAAAACAACGTAGTAGTGAGGGTTACGGTAAATTATCCCATGTTCCTATAGACAGTGATAAGGGTAGTTTGAGGCTACAGTTTTGCACTGAGCTTAGTCAAGTATTTTTATGGTAAATAACAAGCTTGCAAAGGACTGCCAAAAGGGAATACATCAGAAAATCCACAATAGATATATTAGTAAAAACAATGTAGAGACTAGGGCGTGTTTTCAAACCTTTCTTGAAGCATCTGAGTCTTTGGAGATCCCCCCAACCCCCCTTAAAAAGGGGGGCTTTTAGAGTTTCTTTTCCCCCCTGAGATTTGCGGGTAGAGGTACTGATTCGACCTTAAGAAGGGGGGCTTTTAGAGTTTCTTTTCCCCCCTTCTTAAGGGGGGTAAGGGGGGATCTTCGAGTTTGAAAACAGTCTCTAGCAGTGTTACATCTCTACAAGGGTTTTGGATAACGCATATTTAATTTCACTTTTATATCTATTTAGATATGGGAGTGAAATTGACGTAGGTACAATTCATGAATTATGCCTACGAAGGATTTTGGGCAACGCACAACTAATTTCTGGAGATGTCTAATATCATTTATTACTATGTATTAAATATCGCCAATCGATCAATATATGAGTAATATTATCGACATAATACTCTTTAGAGAGTATAAGAATTTATTGTTATTTCTAAGGAGTCGTGTTAAATATGATTCTCCCTCTTGTGTTTACTAAGTACCGTAGAGTGGATGTTCTGTTTGCAAAGCTGAAGTTTCTGAAATCAGCAAGGCTTTTATTTTTTAGGTTTTCAGTATTATCTTTTACTGTAGGTATGGGGGCAGCAAGTATAGCGTTCCTGGGTATAAACCTGGATAGTGCGTTAGCAAAGCTCGCCGTTGGCGAAGCCTCTCGTAGAGAAGGCATCGCTCAAATTCCATCGACACCAGATTCAGCGCCTCTGAATCAGAAAACACCTTCTCAGACTAATGTGCTATTTGTCAATCCTGGTGTTGGAGATGATAAGGCAGGCAATGGCAGCGAATCCGCTCCGATAAAAACGATTACCCAAGCCTTGCGATTAGCTAACGCCAATACTCTAATTATGCTCTCCACGGGTACTTATAGCGCCGAAACAGGAGAAGAATTTCCCTTAATAATGAAACCGGGTATTTCAATTCAAGGCAACCCCAGCAATCAAGGTAAAGACATTATCATTCAAGGAGGCGGTGATTACCTGAGTCGGAGCTTTGCCGGTCAAAATGTCACAATTGTGGGAGCAAACCAAGTCTTGCTGACTGGGGTAACGGTGACGAACTCTAATCGCCGTGGTTACGGTTTATGGATTGAATCTAGCAATCCGGTAGTCGCGGAAAATACATTTATTGGTAGTACCCAAGATGGGATTTCTGTCTGTGGTAATGCTGCACCCACCATTAGCAAGAATTACTTCGATCGCAATGGAGCCAATGGCATCACAATTGCTGGTAACTCTAGTCCCCAAGTGAAGGAAAATGTCTTTCACCAAACAGGTTTTGGCATTAATATTGCCCAAAACGCCGCTCCTATACTTATAGGTAATCAAATTCAGAACAATAGATCGGGAATTGTCGTACAAGCAAAAGCCCACCCGATTTTGCGGAATAATTCTATTCAAGATAATAAAGAAGATGGTTTAGTTGCGATCGCTCAAGCAATGCCCGATTTGGGTAGTGCATCGGAACCTGGGGGTAATACATTTCAAAATAATGCTCGCTATGATATTAACGCCAGCGCTGCTAAACAGGTGATTTCTGCTGCTGGTAACAACCTTGTAAGCGATCGCATCACTGGCAAGGTAGATATTAACGGGACAATAGCACTAGCAACCGAAAATTCTCAACCCGCTCCCAACAACGTATTACGACAAATACCAGCAAACGGTGAAATCACCTTCTCGGCTCCCGAAATCCCTGAAACTACTAATGGGCAAACCAGCAACAGCATTTCAGCAAATAATCCTGTGTCTGGGCAATTAAACAGTCAACTGCTGCCATTAATGCCAGCCAATAATGTACCGCTTTCTCTGCCTATATCCAATCAACAACTACCTACTTCTAGCGTCGCCGGATTTCCTACTCCTAGCAGCTTGTCAGGTAGACAAGTATCAACTAACACTTCAAGAGTTACAACTTCCAGTCCAGCACAGCCACCTGATACACCACAGTTAAATTATGTGCGGATCGATCCTAATACCATTCAGTTTTCTGCCCCTGAGTCCCCATCCAATTCAGTTGCACAGCCACCAGTTGCAAGTACGAGGGAGCAAACACAGCAGCCATTACCAACACTAGAAACTGCTGCCCCAGGTGCTTCAGAACTTTTACCACTTCCCAATCGCAATATCCCCATTGTTAATACTCGCAATCTGCAAACAAGTTCTGCAAGTATTCCCGATAGTGGTAACTCTGCAAGACAATTTGGTGTGCGTTATCGCATAGTAGTGCCACTTGCAACTGATAAGGATCGAGATTTAGTGCGATCGCTTGCTCCTGGTGCGTTTCTCACAGTTTGGGATGGTCAAAGAGTTATGCAAGCAGGAGTATTTAGCAGTGAATATAACGCTAAAGAAATGCTCAAAACACTCTCTAATAAAGGTTTAAGAGCCATTATGGAGCCGTTGAATTGAGTAGGGAATTGTGCATGGGGCAAAAGAGGTGGAGGATACTTTCACGCTTCGATCGCTGCACTGTTAGGAAAATCGTCTCTAAATTTGTTAGAGCAAAAGAGGTGGAGGATACTTTCACGCTTTGATCGCCCCTGAATTCAAATAGCATAGAACCAGATAACCACAAGACCACACTATGACTCCACAACTCGAAGCTGCGATCGCTGCCATCCAACTGCTCTCATCTACAGAACGTCAACAACTGCTGCAAATCCTTACCCAAAGCAATTCATCCTCACACTCTCAAACCGATCTTAAAAATCTCAGTAATCAGTTTTGGCAAGACACCACGCTCAAGCAGCTACTCGCCACCCAGACCCCTATTACCGTTCATAACCTCAAATATCTCGCTGCTGACTTTTGGCCTGAAGAAGACTCCATCAAGGATTTTCTCACCTTCCTGCGACAGCAGCGCCAAGAGGCGATCTAACCAAACTGCCATGAGTCTTCTCCTCATTGATACTGATATCGCTTCCTTCATCCTCAAAGGTAGTGATTATGCCGACCCTTACTTGCCACTTTTGAGTGGTCAGGAATTGGCACTGTCATTCATGACCGTTGCTGAACTGTTTCAGTGGGCAATTTTGCGTCAGTGGGGCGATCGTCGCCTCACACAGCTAGAACAATACCTGTCGAATTACCTGATCATTCCAGTCGATCAATCCCTTTGTCGAGAATGGGCACAGGTTCGTGCCAATCGACAAAGCGCGGGACGACCAATATCCCCACAAGATGCTTGGATTGCCGCAACGGTTCTACACTACGACTTACCGCTAGTAACTCACAACATCAAAGACTTCCTAGAAATTCCCAATCTACGGCTTATTACCCCTTCACCTTAATACCGCATTTGTATTCTTACTTCTTGACAACTTGTATTTATTCGTTCGTTGCAGTCAACCTGGCGAATATGAAGGTCAAATCCTTTTCATTCCTTTTGTTGATTGTCATCGGTGATCGCGGGTCAAAATGAAATCAATTGCCTTAAGAGAGCGATCGCTTTTCTAATGTGGGGGAGGCAATCGCGGTTTCATTAAAGGAGCGATCGCACACCCTTATATCTGCGCTGATTTGGCTACTTGCCTCTGGATACAGCAGGCTGAGTTTTTTCCGTTTTACCAACTTTCGGTGATTGGGGATCGGCTAATATAGCAGGAGGCAGGAGGCAGGAGGTAGAACTATTACTATTCCTAGCATTCACGCTTGTCATTATGTCCTAACCTATGTGACTACGGCTATATCATGTCCGCCTAATTAGTTATAATTCCCGCATTTGTGCAAAAATCAGGAAAACCTCTTTCCCCCTTGCTCCCTGCTCCCTGCTCCCCTGCCTCTTGTGACGAATGAACTCACACGCTTGGCTCAGTCCAATGGTGTGTAAATATCTTCCGAGTTAGGATTGAGGTAGGGACGCTCTATGTCAAGCCCCAACTGCTCAAAATGTTGGATGATATATTTCATCCGAGCTTGTTTTGATTCATCACCGTTTTGATGAGCTTTAAGCATTGCATTGGCAACAATTTCGCAGCGGTTTTCTCCAAACTGTTGTTGAGCTACAAACTTCAGTTCAGAAGCAGGATGTTCGGCTAACCCAATACCAGGTGCGAGTACCTTGGTAAATATGGGAACCTGCTCCCGAAAATGAGATTTATTTTCTGCATAAATCGTCTGTAAGACTGGTAAAAGAATTTCTTTGTATCGGTAAGATTCATCTGGATTATAAGGAAATTTGAGAAATCCTGAGTTATACAACCTGTAGTTCAAAGGGTTATGTAATACCTCGAAGGCGAAGGGAACTTTAACTTCATTCAATTTTGTCGTTAAATATTTCATAGTCCAAACAGCAGCTTCAGGACTGAAGTTGAAGTAAACAACTATTCCGTCACTGTGAAACTTTAGAGGCGGTAAACCACCTATGCGATCGCCATTTGCTCTATACCTATTTCCATTAATAAAGCTAGAAGGTAACAATACTGCTACTGGATCGTTTACAGTAGCAGATTGCAGGGATAATGGAAGATGACGCTCTCGCTGGATGTGTAGAATCCCACCATCGAATTCTGCGGCTAGGCTACCATCAGTTTCCTGTCTTATGATCCGGTATCCTGGATGAAAAAAACCTCTCCCATGATTATTTCTATCCAGTTGTTCATAAAATTCCCAGTCTATTTCTCTGGAATCTATTTCTTGTAGAATTTGTGCGTTCGTCTTAATTCCTGGGCTGACTTCTGTTGTACGCGAACCCTCAAAGTAAATGCTATATATAAATTTTAATAACTGAGAATTTAAATACTTATATTGAATGGACTGAGGCATTTTTTGTAGTTGTGCCACAGTAGCAGCAGGAGTTTCTATAGGAGGATAGTGAGAATGACTGATGCGGAATTCTGAGGATTCTATTTGAATGTTGTCAGCAATATCATGTAAAGTCTCCTGTAAAGTAGGTGGGAATTGCATGATAGATACTCCTACATTTTATTGTTGACACTTGATTTAATCAAAAATTTTAATTTGTTAAATTGACAGAAATTTTTCTGGCTTACAGAGTAATTGTGCAGCAATAAAAAAATATAGCTTTTGGTGACTTAAAGCCATCTCTGGCTGAAGTTGAAATTCTGTGAGGAGTTGATAAATCAAACCAAGTCCAGCAAACTGAATAACCCGCTGAAGAAATTCTGGATAATCTTCTAAAACCTTTGGGTAAGTATTGATATAAGCTTTTGTCATGGCTACAATTGAAGTCCGAACGACTTCTAGAGGGATTGTAGCTAGCTGTATAGATTTTTTAATCTCAATAGCCGGATGTACAATCATACTATTGAGCCAGAAGAGAAAATAGCCAAGAATTGCTTTTCCTAAATCGCAAGCTGGATCGCCCCAACTACATGCTTCCCAATCAACAATTTTAATTAGGCTTTTATCAGTATTCTGAATTTCCGATACTAACTTCTCCCAATACCGGGGTATAAAAATCTTATGAAATTGAATATTATTGTGTGTTAAACAGCAGCGACGATGATTCAAAACCAGTTCTGTAACAACTTCCCTCACAGCTTCAGATTGTTGAAAAATACCAAGAAATCTCCAAGAAAGTGCTTGAGTTTTCTTTAAACTCTCAGGTTCAATACGGCTGACAAGATAGTCAGAAAGATAATCAGGATAAGGAAGTTGGTACTTAAGTTTACATTCTTCCAACTCAGTTAGAAAAGTGTAGCACTCCTGAGAACTCATCGTCTGTGAATGTAGCTTTGCTAAACTTGTTCCCAGCAATTCTGCAAGCGCAATTGGGAAAACTTCCTGATTTTCATAAAAACTTTGTAAGGTAATATAATTATTTGGGCATTTGTATATTAATATCGAACTGCTGTCATCAAAATGCAGGACTTCTGGAGTTAATGAGGAAGCATAATCTAAATCTTTGTGAGACTGGAAAAAATTATAAAGCTTCCACTCTTTATAAATTCTAATGTCGTTATCAAGTGTACTAAAATGAGGTAGCTGCTTAACAAATAGCTTGCCCCGATTTTGGCTTAACTCGATGACCCAACGAAAAGTTCTGCTATTAACGTCAACTTTTAGATAGTCTAAGTCGTCTTTTTGGCATATAGCGGCGTCAATTAAGTAATCAAATAGGTTTTTATAGTTAAGTTTGATAGTCACAAAAAGCTTCTTTATTATTAATCAGACGAGTGTATTTTCTGACTGAGTTAATTTAATTCAAAAGTAAATATAGAGTGGGCTAATACTCACTCTATATTTAACTTAACTAAGTAAAATTAGTTTGACGTGCCAAGTATCAGGCTTTGGACGAGCAATTAAGGTTAGTTACACAAAAGTAGGGTCAGCCGGCTCTGGTTATCATCTATATCTACATTTACAGTTCCAGCCTTCACCTTTGCGCCTACATCTGCTCCTCCAGTTATTTGAGCTATTTCACTATCGGTCAGTTCATTTAAGAAGCTTTCTGAATCGACAAACAAGTCAATTCCGGAGACTGTGATGTCATTTGTGATTTGATTAGCTATGTTTTTCATTAGTTGAATGGTTTCAAATTTATTCTTAATTACTAATATCAAATCCTCTTTAGAAAGTCTTTCTCTCTTAAGGAATAAATTCAGTAAACCGAAAGATTTTGCGTTAGCGAATTCCGAATTTATAAGTAGGAAAAGTAGGTAGACCGAAAACTTCTGTAACCACAGAAGTTTATTGAATGAGGTAGATCGTATTCAACTAATATATATATGATATGTCAAAAATTCAACGGCATATATATGTCTACAGAATTAGCATTCAGGTAGGAACGCTGCAATTCCACTCCCACTCGTGAGAATTGCTTGAGGATAGAGGTAATCCGCCCCTCTGGGGAGTCATCAAGCGAGTGCCAAGCCTCCAGCAAACCATTGGCAATAATTTGGCAGCGGTTCATCCCAAAGCTTTCTTGTTCTGCAAATTTGCGGTCTGGTTCCTCTGCTAAACCAAGCCCTGGTGCCAAGAACTTGGTGAATAGGGGGACATCTGGGTTAAAATGCTCTTTTGTTTGTGCATAGACACTCTCAAGTCCCTGCCGGACAACTTGGTAGTTACTCTTCTCGAAATAGAGGACTCCTGAATCATAGCGCCTGTATTCACTTGGGTTGTATAGCACTTTAAAAGTAAAGGAAATTGAGATATCGTTCAACTCGCGTGTCAGACTGTCCATGACCGCTACTGCACCTTCTGGGCTGAAATTGAAATAAATTCGCACGATTTCTGGCTCGCGGTTTGGATGACTATTACTCCGTGGTCCCGCATTGCTCACTGCCATGTAGAATCCGCTTTGCACGAAATTACGAGGCATTCGGATAGCCACCAACTCACCTATAGCGGCAGATTGTTCGGCGAGTTGGAGATGCTTGTCTGGTTCAATGTATAAAGTTAAACCACCCTTGGTAACAGCAAGAGTGCCATCACTTTCTTGCCTCACCACAGACCAACCTGGGTCGAAATAGCCGTTGCCCCGATTTGACGAGTGCAATTGTTCGTAAAATGCTATGTCTACTCCGAGGCGGGTGTTATTCTCTAAATCCTGGTGCAGTGCCAAACCCGCTGAATCGGCGTCTGGTGCGAGAGTTGCTCGCATAGAGCCATTGTAATAGATACCGTAGAGAAACGATCGCAGTTGGAGGCCAAAATACTTATTCTGAATATCCGCAGGCATTTGCTGGAAGCGGGCGACGACCTCATCTGGTAATTCCAAAGGTTTGTAATTTGGATGGCTAATACAGAAGTTGGAGTGGAGTTGCACATTGCTGACGATATCTTGCAAAGTATCCAGCAGCTGTTGTGAAGCAGAATTTGGCTGTTGAGTTTGAGAAAAATTTCCTAGTTGCATATAGTTTCGTCGAGACTAAACATCAATAGCGGCAGCAGAAGGTGTGAACTGAGTGAGTTCTGTCGCTGCGGTTCCGAAAACAGTCGCCAAGGATTGTTCTGGACGACATAACAAACTCTTGGCAACCTGAAGCATACAAATCCCTTTATTGCCAAAGGATTTTTGGTACTGAATCATTGCCTGAATCTGTTGAATTAATGCCAACCCCGTAAATTGCATGACTTGCAGTAAGAAATTGGGGCGATGCTCTAAAATCTCCGGGAAGTTGTCGAAATAAGCCCTAGTCAGAGCAGCAATGGAAGGTTGAAGCTGTTCCAGGGGTGTCATCGCCAGACGCAGAGATTCTTCGATTGTCAGAGACTTACTAATGACTAAGCTACTCAGCCAGATTTGCAGGTAGCTGGCAATCAGCGTTCCCAAATCAAAGGCAGGATCTCCCCAACAAGAGCGCTCCCAATCAATCAGCCGCACGATGTTGGGACTTTCTTGCTCCCAATTGGTATGTAGGAGAACGTTGTTGAGTTTGAGGTCATTGTGAGTCAGGCAACAGGGTTGGAAAACATTGGCAAGTTCTCTGATTGCTTGCCCTAAGCTTTCGTATCGCTGATAAAGCTTAAAAAATTTCAGCCCATCTACAGGAACTAAACCAAATATTTCTGGTTTTATCCGCTCTATACTACGAATCCAGTTAGGCACGTGAGCAGGGCTAAGATTATTAGGTTTTGCCGAGAAGAATTCCTGATACTCTTGGCGATTGAAAGTGGCTCGATGGATGGTGGCGAGGACGGTGGCTAGAGCCTCGACGATTTGAGTTGGAAAAATCTTTTCTTTTCCGTAGAAATTTGCTAAATCCAGATAGTCATCCAAGTAGCTGAAAACAATGATGGAATGTTCCGCCTCAAAATGAAGCACCTCCGGCATCCAAGGTCGAAGGTAGCTAAGTTCTGGAAATGTTTGTAAAAACTCTTGAATTCGCCATTCACTCAAAAACTCGCCCGCTGTTTTGCCTTCTTGATTGTGTCGTTCCTGCTTAATCAGTAATTTTCTAGTATCTGGCAAAGTCAGTAATAAGTTAAAGTTTTTTGCTCTTATCGGCTCAACTTGATACAGAGTTTCCTCCAACTGAGTACACAATCCATGCTCAACTAAATAGTTGAAAATATTTCTATAGCTTAATACAAATGTCATAAAATATTGTCATTCTATGTATTAATCCTGCTGGCTTTGAGGAGTTGCCCAACTTCTCCTCTTACACAACTGGATTTATGGGCTGTCTTACAGGGTATCATTTTTACTGATATATCTAGCGCTATTAAGAGCTAAAATGCCATTAGCTGCAACAACTATAGGTTGAATTATATTTATCGAAACAGAATTCAGGAGTCAAAAGTCAGAAAACAGATATGAATTTTGTACGAGTGGCGGATGAATAAACGGGTTTAAAACCCCCACCAAATCCTAAATTTGGTGGTCTACAAGACGCTCGCGGACTCGAAGAGGCTGCGCTATCAGTGGCGGGTCTGAATCTCCCACTGATTGATTCTGACTCCTGAATTCTGACTTCTTCTTCAAGATACTTTTCAGCGCGATCGCCTTTGCCGTAAGTTGCGTTGAGCTAAGGAAACCCATCATCTAATACTCCGACACAATTTCAAAGTACCTCAACACAACTTTGAAGTACCTCAACATGACTTTGAAGTAACTCAACACGACTTCGAGGTATCTGCCGCTTATTTGGGGTAAATTTTTTGACAAGCTAAATAAAAATTTCAGTACAATCCACTAAAAATAATTAGGTCAATCTTAATTTGCTTTAATTTTTCCGAATTATTTCTCAGAGAAGTTTAGGGTTGCATTGGCTAGAGTACATCCAGTAATCCTATAACTTACTTCAGGAGCGCATTTTATGGCACGACTAAAACGCAGTTCACCGACTCTAGAAAAGGCTCTCCGTCGAATTGCAGGAATGCGATCGATTAGCCCTACACTAGAATTTGGCAACGGATTAAGTTTGACAAACTACGATACCCACATCCAAAACTTGCAAACCCAGTATCTACCTACAACACTTTACTCTCTAGCATAGATGAAATGGCAGGTCGCCTCTCTCTAATTGAAAAAGAATTGCGCGGCTATTCTGAAAAGATGTTAATGAGTGTGGCAACCCATTATGGCAAAGACAGTTTGCAATATATCCAGGCGGGAGGCAAGTCACGTAAGAAATTATCACGCCGTTCGAGCAACACCCAATCCCCATCTGAGAGTACAGCTACAATCTTGAATAATGCAAACAACAATGGTAAAGAAACCTCTGTTGTTTTACCTTAATCGTTTAACTGCATCATGCTGACGATCGCTCCAAGCTAATTATTTCAGTTCGCCCCTGGCGGAGGGACTTAATCCTCATCTTTTGTGATGGCATGAGCCAAAATTGCTACATTCTGCCCAGAAAAGAAGTACAAAATGCGATACTGCACCCGGATATGCTTTGCCCGTAATTCATAAATTCCGTCACGCAGGTAATCTGCCGCAGGTCGTCGCAACTCGTAACCAGTACTTGCCAGTTGTTGAATTCGAGCAACACAGTTGGCATAGCCTTTGCGATCTTGCATCAGGAGAGTCTTAACCCTCTTCTATCACTTTGGGGAAAGAAAAATAAATGTAGGTTGGGTTGAACAAAGTGAAACCCAACTTTTCTAAGGTCTTTGGGTGTTGGGTTTCGTTCCTCAACCCAACCTACGTCTAAATACAGTATGATTGTGTCAACAAAACATAACGACGGCACGGTATACCTGTCGTATCACACTAACGACACACTCGACCGACCGCTCTCGGATATTGTTGCAACGAGTCCTGGCGCTAGTTTCTACGCTTGGCACATTAACGATACTTTCTCAAGCTTGAAACCTCAGACAGTTGTTGGAAAGAAATAGGAGATAGGCGACAGTCAACACCATAAAACTTCGCTGAAGCACGGTGTTGATTGTTTAGTTTCCTTCCTATGGCCCACCTAAGAGTGAATAAGGCACATAACATCCTGGCTCAACGAGCATAAATACCGCTGTTGGTGTGTCTTGTTTTAGACGGCTTTCTACCAACAGCAGACGCGACGCACCCAGCAGTGTAGGAATAGACCCAACCCGTTCAAGTGGCCACCATCCTTTATTGATTAAATCTGTTTGTGACCTGCAATTTAGAGTTTTTTCATACATATAATCCCGATCGCACTCCAGAGGCCCGACGTAGCTACGCTGACCGTATGGAATTGTACAAGGAATGCCGTTTCGTCCGGGCAAGGCATAACCGTGTTGCCGAAGGACACGTGGTAGGAACATGGCTGACAGTACGGAAAATGCCAGGATTCCTGCACCAAAGCCTAAAACAGTTCTGTTAATAGCCATAAAGTCTTAACGAGGCAAATAGAGTTCAATCAGCGCATTTTCCGCGATTACAGACGGAAAGATCAATCTATAACGCGACTTGAACAATGTCAGTAGACCGAAAACTTTTGTGATCGCTTTGTCAGGAATACCTGCTCCAGTGGATTATTGCGAAAAGCTCGTGCTTTTAGATACCAGCACTTCCGCTCTCACTTTGGAGTGAAAACATAAGTAAAGCTAATAATTCAGCCAAGAGATCAGAGCAAACTTCGCACCATAAGCATGTTTTGCTGCTATTTTAGGAATTTTGTCAAGGAGTTGCGGGAAAATTGAGCTAGAGAAATATCTGGTTTAGCTATGACTGCAACTACCCCAGTTCTAACTGATAGTAAAACCTTGAATGAAGTGGTTAACTGTTTAACGGAGAATCTTCCAATTCCGACTCAAGGTAAGTGTGAACAAAAAAATATTTCTCACCTATTTACTCTCAAACAGATGCTTGAATTTTTACGCCAAGCAGTAGACCGCAACTATGGAGTAGTCTGCGAACTTTATTTACCGTCTGGCTGATGTTGGTTGGTTTTTGGAGCTTATCAATAAGCTAAACTTATAATTTATCCAAGTCTTTCAGCTTTTCCACTTTTCTCCAAAAACGGTATCACAGACTACTATTTTTTAGTGATCGCAAAAGTTTTCGGTCTACTGAAATTGATAAAAGTCATGAAAAATAAGGGTTTTAGATTTTTCTCTACCGATAGTGATTAAAGAGGGTTAAGCCATTCCAGAACTGGAGCCGCACCATCTTGATCTTGATAAAAAATAACTCTTGTTTTGGGCACAGTTTTCGCCCATTGTAATCCACACTGACTTTATCACAATATTGCTATAAAGATGGTACGATCATCCCTCACCGTAGACTCGGTTAGCTTTTATTCTTCAGTTTTGTTTAAATCCCGTTATTCTCCTTATCGCAAATAAAGGGTTTAAGACCCCTACGTCTACACGTAGCTCGGAGGCGGAGTGGCTCCGACTCCGCTTTGTTTCAGTCGGGGCTTAAATCCCCCGGAGTTGCTCCTCTTGGGGAGACCCCAAGACCGCACTCCTCTTCGTCTGAAACTGTCTTAAATTTTGAATTTTGAATTTTGAATTTTGAATTTTGAATTGTTAACTCCCTCATCCCTACTCCTTTATCCCGGTTTATGATCCAGACGGGTGGCTTGCTCTAGGGCGGATTTTTCTTTGGCTCGGCGGACATAGGGTTGTAATTGGGTGCGATCGCAACCTGTTAAAATACTCAGGTTTTCTAAGGTAATCCCTCGCATTAACATTTCTACGCGCCAAGTTTGTTGTGCTTGGGCGATCGCTGGTGTTTGTCCTTGGGGAGTTAATAGCCTTTCACTCCATACTTGCCAACGTGCCTCAAGCTCTGATTCTGACATGGGTGTGCCTGTTTCATTTAGAAACATCGCTGTTTGAGTATCTTTACGATTTTTCAGCCATTTGATTAAGGGATTATTGGTAAAAGAACCGTAGCGTTTGCCCAAAATCCACTGATTCACAGGTACTTGACGCACAAATCCGGGGATTGTGATTTGTAGGAAGTGCCCTTGAGTATCGTAGATTTGGTGCGATCGCTCCAAGCTAATTATTTCTGTGGCAGATAATCCAGCCCCAAATAACACATAAGCCAAAGCATAATCTCGTACTCCCCATTTCCTGGCTTGTTGCAGAATTTCGTGAACTAAACTAGCAGGTAAGTCAGCTACTTCTGTGGTAATTAAGCTTCCTTGTAAGGAGTTGGTTGTTGATTCCGCTGAGGAAGACATGGCTCCGTGTAAAAATAACTCCACCAAATTCTCCAGAAAATCATCCCGATCCTCCCAAAGTTCGTGAAATTCGCTGGTAAACTCAATTACGGCATATCCCAAAATCATCCCATTCAGCAAACTGGCTAATTTTTCTGCTGGTAAATAGGTATTTAGGTGTCCTTGCTGGATTACAGTAGCTAAATACTGAGCTACATAGCGGTTTGCCTCTGTTACTCCCCTGCCTAGTGCGCGGCGATTTTCTGCCGGAAATTGGTCGGCTTCACCTACCACAGACCGAACAAACTCTGGCACTCGTTCTAATGCGTGCAAGCTATCACTTGCATAATCTTTTAGAGCTTGGTAGACATTACCAGGAGGCGTTGCCCGCCGCACCAGCGACTCACCTAAATCCTTGAAGGCTGCGGACTCTTCCAGCACAGCTAAAAGCAGTCCATGCTTATTGCCAAAATTCCGAAATAGAGTCACTTCGTTGACTTCAGCTTTTTCAGCAATTTGGCGGGTTGTGGTAGCGCTAACTCCCTGAGCAGAAAACAACTCAAGTGCAGCTTGAATCAGGCGTTGGCGAGTGGAAATGAGGTGAGACGACATAGAAAAATGCAAGTGGCACTTGCAGGGATATCAGAGTTCTGCTAGCATAACAAATGTAAGTGATACTTGCTTTACTCTACTGTAACGAACTAATATACAGTGCGGGTAAATCCCTTGTGGGATGGCATCCGAGAAAAGGCAAATTGCTTCATCATCCATCAACAGGAATTTTTATGACCGCAAATTTTGGGGCGATCGCCCCTGAGAGAGGCAACTCACCTCAACTCAGTTGGACAAATGTAGTATTTTTTGCTGCATTTCATGCTTTAGCACTTCTGGCTCCTTGGTTTTTCTCCTGGCCAGCATTAGGTTTGCTAGTGTTTCTCCACTGGTTATTCGGGAGTATTGGTATTTGCCTGGGATATCACCGACTACTGAGCCATAAAAGTTTCCAGGTTCCTAAGTGGTTAGAGTATGCGATCGCCCTCATTGGAGCGCTGGCTTTGCAAGGTGGGCCAATTTTTTGGGTAGGTGGACACCGCCAGCATCACGCCCACACAGAAGATATCAATTTAGACCCCTATTCTGCTCAAAGAGGATTTTGGTGGAGCCATATATTGTGGATTTTCTACCCACGTCCAGAATTTTTTGATTATGAAACCTATAAAAAATATGCCCCTGATTTAGCCAGACAACCCTTTTATTGCTGGCTAGATCGCTACTTCTTGCTATTGCAAATACCCTTCGGACTGCTGCTTTATGCTTTAGGAGGATGGTCTTTTGTATTCTACGGAGTGTTTCTCAGATGTGTCTTGCTTTGGCACTCAACCTGGTTTGTGAACTCAGCATCACACCTGTGGGGTTATCGCACCTTTGATGCTAATGATGGCGCTCGTAATCTTTGGTGGGTATCCCTTGTCACATACGGAGAAGGATGGCACAACAACCATCATACTTATCCCCACATGGCGAAATCTGGGTTGTCTTGGTGGGAAATTGATGTTACTTGGTGGAGCATCCTAGTTTTGCAGACTTTGGGTTTGGCCAAAAAAGTTGTCTCGCGTCCTCCTCAAAGTGCAACTCACGGCTAAATTGCAACTGAATCATTATAAATTTGCCATGCCGACTGCTGATCTGCCGTCGGCTTACTAATTTTTATCAGTAGTATTTCACGGTAAGGGACTTCCAAATAAAAAAATATTCCAAAACTGACGCAAAAATCCTCTTAATCTCTCCTCTCTCTGTGTTCTCTGCGTCTCTGTGGTTCGTTTTTTGGGATAATTTATTTCTTGGAAATCCCTAAAATCCCAACGGGCAAATCTCAGCAATACATTATGCGTGAAAACTGACAGTATTTTTATTGCTTTTTTCTTGAAAAAGATCCAGAGCGAGTTCAGGAAGCTGAAAACTTACTAGTTCGTTGCAACGAATGCCCCACCGGATTACACGAAGTTGCAGCAGCTACGGCACGGCGGGAGTGACTAAGGCAATGCAGTTGTTAGGGCGACAGACAGATACCAGTGGTGGCGAATGTGCTGATGGTGTTGTACCTCTAAGGGGGTTTGAGGGCGGCAGGAGTTTGCTTGTTGCCCGTGTTGTTATCGGAATTAGCTTTTATAGATTTAGCGAATTGAAAATAAATCTTATTAATAGTTTTACACAAAAATTGCCAAAAGCTTAATTTATCGAACCGTCTTCTGTGCGAAAGGCTCCGCCAACGCAGAGAATCGTAGAGTGTGCGTCAGTCCTAACTTTTAAGATAGATTTCAATTAACTTAAACAAAAATGTAACTGAAATCACAGTTATAAAAGCAAAATCCTGCTGTCTGTCATCTCTATTTGTAAATAAATTCTGACAAGCATTTGCAATTATTTAGTCATTTCCTGTAATGTTTATTCTGAAGTAGTTGATTATTAATCTCAGCAAGCAGCAGCTATTTGTTGTTTTATTGAGAGTAATACCAAGTAGAGAGTAGGTGTAGGGGTGGCAAATGGTATTGAAGCAAATATTAAAGATTCTTTTGGTCACAAGCTCTATTTGGTTTTGCGTTGCCAGAAGTGCAACTGCTCAACAAGTATCCTCTCAACAGATACAAAATGAATCTGCGATGCCTGCGGCAACCCGAAACGGCAACGCTAAAGTACTACTCAATTCCAGGACGATTAGAGAAATTCCACGACTAGGGGAAGTAGAACTGACTCACACCAGCGCTAAAGTGCTAGTGCAGTCGCCAACACCGGAAACAGTGCCAACTCCTGAAGTAGTGCAAGTGACAGGAGTCAAGGCAAATCCTACTTCCAAGGGTGTGGAAATTATTTTACAGACTTCCATTGGGCAACAATTACAACTACTGAATCGCAGTGCTGACAATAGTTTTATCACTGACATTCCCAATGCTCAACTGCGCCTACCGTCGGGCGAAGCATTCACATTCCGTTCGGATAAACCAATTGCTGGTCTTAGTGAGATAACGGTAATCAATCTGGATGCCAATACTATCCGAGTAACGGTAACGGGTGAGACTGGTTTACCTACTGTTGAGTTGTTTGATAGCGATGAAGGTCTGATCTTCGGGTTGACACCAGTTACATCTTCAGCACAGACGCCACAGCAACCGCCAGCACAACAACAGCCGGGAACTCAAACCAAGCCAGAGCAACCACTTGACTCACAAACTGATGAACCGATTGAATTGGTGGTGACGGGGGAGCAAGACGGGTATCGTGTACCAAATGCCTCCACTGCGACTGGAACTGATACCCCGATCCGGGACATTCCATTCTCAATTCAGGTAGTTCCTCAAGAGATAATTCGAGATCAGCAAGTCACACGCACAGAAGAAGCGCTCCGCAATGTCAGTGGTGTCACTTACCAGGGAAGTGCAAGCAACAGGAGTGGTGCAGATTTCAGCATTCGAGGGTTTACTGATGCCCCGATTTTGCGCGATGGATTTAGACGGTATGGCGTTGTTCAAGCGCCTTTAGAAGTAGCGAACTTGGAGCGGATTGAAGTACTCAAGGGCCCAGCATCCATCTTGTATGGTGCGATTGAACCCGGAGGATTGATTAACGCAGTGTCTAAGCAGCCCTTGTCCCAGCCGTTTTATGAAACAGAAGTACAAGTGGGAAGCCAGGGTTTGGTTCGACCCCGCTTTGACTTTTCTGGTCCGTTAACCGACGATGGAAAACTGCTCTACCGCCTGAATGGGTTGTACCAGAGATTAGACAGCTTTCGCAACTTTGACCAAGAAGAGCAGCGAATCTTTATTGCGCCTACACTTGCTTGGAAAATAGACGATCGCACCGATTTAGGAATTTCGCTGGAATATCTCCACAATAATCGCCCTGCTGATTTTGGTATCCCAGCTATTGGCAACAGGATTGCTGATGTTCCACGCGATCGCATTGCCACCGAACCTAGTGACGCGGTGACAAATCAATATCTAAATGTTGGTTATAACTTGGAACATCGCTTCAGTCGGAATTGGAAATTACGCAATGCCTTTCGCTATTCCTCCTATGACTACGATTTTAACGTTATTGCCCTTCCCCTTTCTTTTGACGAGGCAACAGGTACAGTTGATCGTTTCTTCGCCTCCCAAGAAGGACACGATGAGAACTATACCCTGCAAGCTAACGTCGTGGGTGAGTTTGCTACGGGTTCTATCAATCACACTCTTTTATTCGGTGCAGACTATATTCATAGTGCGACAAACTTTTTTACGGTGTTTGATTTTACTCCCCAACCGTTGAATCTTTTCAATCCGGTTTACGGGGTGGCTAAACCCAGTGAGGATACATTACCGCCCTATGGCGGCACTGATGGAACATCCAATCGCTGGGGATTCTATCTGCAAGACCAGATTTCGCTGTTTCAGAATTTGAAGTTGTTAGCAGGTATTCGCTACGACACCATAGAATCAAAAACAGTCAACGTGCCGGGGCAGGTGACACAACCGGGTGAGACGACTCAAAATGATGATGCTTTTACCCCGCGCGTGGGTATTCTTTACCAACCGAGCAAAGCTGTATCCTTGTACGCCAGTTACTCAGAATCCTTCACCCCCAATACGACAAATACAGCAACGGGTGAACCCCTGGAACCGCAACGAGGCAAGGGCTATGAGTTTGGTGTCAAAACAGAATTTCTAGACGGTAAACTGTTTGCCACGTTGGCATATTTTGACATTACCAAACAAAATGTGGCAGTTACCGATCCCAACTTCCCGCTTGCATCGATCGCATCTGGAGAACAGCGCAGTCGTGGGGTTGAATTTGATGTCGCAGGAGAAATATTGCCGGGATGGAAACTAATTGCCTCCTACGCCTACATTGATGGTGAAGTCACTGCTGATACCAATCCCGAATTGGTTGGCAATAGGTTATATGGTGTTCCCGAAAATAGTGCCAGTTTGTGGACAACTTATGAAATTCAGCGCGGTAATTTGCAGGGTTTAGGGTTGGGAGTTGGATTTAATTATGTTGGTGAAAGACAGGGAGATTTAGCTAATAGCTATCAGGCAGATGGTTATTTCATTACCAATGCAGCAGTTTTTTATCGGCGTAATAATTGGCGATTTGGCCTTAACTTCAAAAATCTTACTGATGTCAATTACATCGAAAGTGTAGGGAATCTGCGAAGCGGAGCCAACAATTTTGGCGAACCATTCACGGTGATTGGCTCGGTTTCGGTGCAGTTTTAACTCCACCGAACCCTTGCCAAAGCCAGATTTCTTCCTACCAATGTATCGGGGGGATTAAGGGGGGTAGTTAGAGGAAGTTTCAAGATAGTCCACCATCGACTATAACTACTATTTTGTCAGGTTAATTCATAAAATGACTCAAATTAAGACAAAACTCACAGGTGTTCCGCGTACTATGTTAATGACTACCCGCGCGCGGGTGGATGAACATCAAGAGGCGCGAGTAAAGGCAAAGTCGCTAAATGGTTGGCAGAACTAGGTGCGCCGATGCAGTGGTTTGTCAAAAATGAACGCGATCTCGATGGAATGGGATTAGCGATCGCCCAGGTGGTTTAATTAGTGCAGGAAAATTATCGTTATCCCCATCGACTTAATGCCCTGCGATGGATTCCCTGGATTGCCAAACTGCCCTACTTTCGCAATGCCGGTTTGATTCTTGAAACCAAAGTTTTACCCCTGTTATCAGGCTGATGTGTATGTAAATCCTTCACCATCATTGAATACTGCTCAAACATTCTATTAGTTGTTAATCATTAACCAGATAATTACAATGAAACCATTTTTATTCAGTGCTTTGTTAATTACCAGTAGTGCGATCGCTGTTGCTTGTCAACCAACACCTCAACCACCGATAGCGAATCAATCTACTGCAAGTGAAATCTCAGCAACTCAGATAGACAATCAGGAAAAAGCTGGTTTCAACTCAGAAATTTATCTGCTGGCAAATCCCGATGTTGTCAAATTGATTCAAGAAGGAAAATTCAAATCTGCCTTAGATCACTATGAAAAAGTAGGAAAGTCTGGCAAAAATTCCAAAGGAGAAGTGATTGAAGGATACTTTACAGGCACTAGTGGCAATGATACAGTGACTGGCTTTGGTCAATCTCCTGACCTGACTGGCGTCAACTTTGAAATTGTATCAGATAAGAAGGGGCCATTTCCCATACGTCCGAAAACTTTGGGCGTTGGTGAGGTCGATACTTTAATTGCAACCAAAGGTTCAAACAATGAATTTCTCTTGGGTAGCTTCATCACTGTTGCTAACCCCAAAGCTGAACCGTTTTATGTGGGTAAAAGAGATGCTGATTATGCTCGAATTCAAAATTTTACCAAGTCTCAGGATAGAATTTCCTTGGCAGGGCAACCACAACAATACAAATTTGAGACTGTAAAAGGAAACTTTCGCATTTTAACTGCTAGTGGTGATTTAATTGCGATCGTTGAAGGCATAGACAAGCTTGAAGCAGGTAAAGTATTCAAGAAGTACGGAGTATTTACCTTGAAATAATCTGAGAAATTATTGATAAACATGAGCAAAATGTCTAAACTGAGCGTACTCAACGACGCAAGAGTTGAAACTGTTTTAGCGCGACTGCACACAGAGGCAAGTAAGCAACTTGGTGCATTAATTCTCCACTATTTGCCCAAGCTTCCTGGGTTATTTTTAGGCAAAGGTATCCAGTGGGATCAGACAAAAACTGAATTTTACAACGATAAATACATTCCCATTGAACCAAACCAGGGGGAATTCCTGTATTTGATAGCCCGTGCAATTAATGCCAAAACTATTGTTGAGTTTGGCACTTCATTTGGAATTTCCACCATATATCTAGCGACTGCCGTGAGGGACAATGATGGCGGCATTGTTATTGGCACCGAAATTGTGCATGAGAAAGTCGTGCAAGCTAGAAAAAATGTTGCCGAAGCCGGACTACAAACCTATGTTGATATTCGAGAAGGGGATGCTTTAGAAACACTAAAAACTTTTAATCAAACAGTTGATTTTGTATTGATTGATGGCTGGACGCACTTAGCCTTGGATGTATTAAAAATACTAGATCCGTTGATCCGACCAGGTGGAATCGTTATCTCTGATAATGTCAATACCTTTAAGGACTCCCTCAAAACTTATGTTGAGTTTTTGCAGAACCCTGCTAATGGTTATCGGTCATCAACTTTAAATTTGAAGGGAGGAACAGAATTTTCGATAAAGGTTAAGGAGGCATCATGAAAATTAAGCAGTTTCTATCAAGATGGTCAAGAACAATTCACCGATGGGTTGGGCTTTACTTTGCTATGGTCATTGCAATTTATCTAATTGAAATAATTGCCCTTCCATTGGCCTTCAGTTCTGGCTTACCTACAGTTGACGGGAAACCACCCACTCAAACTGTTGTAAAAAATACCAAATCTTTACTTTCTTTAGAACAGGCTTCGCAAGCATTCATCTCTCTGCACCCAGAGGGGATTAACACGCTAGAAGACATTGATGAAATTGCTTATCTACCAACTTTAGGCATTTATCGATTTGAAAATCAAAAACGTTTGTTTGAGTGGTATATCGATGCTCATAACGGCAAATTAGTAAAGTATGGCTTCAACTCCACCGATTTTTTAGAGTATCGAGGATTGCTGGGATGGTTTGCTCCCTGGATTCACGATCTGATTGAAATGTCCTTTTTGTTTTTTATGTCAACACTGGCAGTCAGTGGTGTTTATTTGTTCATCTACCCGTTTCTAGTCAGGAAAAATTCAGAGATTAATTCAAGCCTAAAGGAAACCCTTTAATATCATGTCCAACTGATTAGTTGTCATTGCAAACGAAGTGAAGCAATCTCCAAACTGCAAGTGGATTGTTTCTCTACGAGACGCACTCGCGTTCATTGCTAGCATTGCCATGATGATAAGTAGTCGGAGAAAATTAATTACACAATGTCATTGCGAGTGTAACGAAGTGAAACGAAGCAATCCCAAATCCTTGTAATTGCTTTACTTAGTTCGCAATAACTGTAAATATTTTTGTCCAGCTACTTATGGTTCAAATGGCGCATCGTCGTAGCGTTTATTTGCGATCGCAGCCATTGTAGTAGTGCTAGGATCTCGAACATGGGCTGCTTGTATCTTTTGAGTTGTCGTTGTGGAGGCTCTGGTAAGCTGCAAAAATCGCCTCTAAGTCAAGATACATCAACGAAAATAAACAGTATCTCTAAATATCCTAGCTATCTTCGGTTCCCACAATTTTTAATTTTTTCTATGATTTCTCTGTCTCCCACTCTTCAAGCTAGGCTTTCCCAACCCTTAAAAATTGGCTCATTTGAGGTAAAAAGCCGGGTTCTCCAGTCACCTCTATCTGGGGTGACAGATATGGTGTTTCGCCGTCTCGTGCGCCGCTATGCCCCAGATTCGATGATGTATACCGAAATGGTGAATGCTACGGGGTTGCATTATGTCAAGCAGTTACCCAAAATCATGGAGGTAGACCCTAACGAACGCCCAATTAGTGTTCAATTATTTGATTGCCGTCCAGATTTTCTGGCAGAAGCAGCAATCAAGGCAGTTGCAGAAGGTGCTGATACTGTTGATATTAATATGGGTTGTCCGGTAAATAAAATCACTAAAAATGGTGGCGGTTCTTCGTTGTTGCGGCAACCAGAAGTAGCAGAGGCAATTGTGCGGGAAGTGGTAAAAGCTGTTGATGTCCCTGTGACAGTAAAAACCCGTATTGGCTGGAATGATAACGAAATTACTATTCTCGACTTTGCCAAACGGATGGAAGATGCTGGAGCAAAAATGATTACAGTACACGGACGCACCCGTGCCCAAGGATACAATGGCAATGCCCGCTGGGAATGGATTACTCGTGTGAAAGAAGTGCTTTCTATCCCAGTGATTGCGAACGGAGATATTTTTTCTGTTGAAGCAGCCGTGAAATGTTTAGAACAAACTGGCGCTGATGGCGTCATGTGTTCCCGTGGGACTTTGGGTTATCCGTTTTTGGTGGGAGAAATCGATCGCTTCCTGAAAACTGGGGAGATATTACCACCACCAACCCCCATTGGGCGTTTGGAATGTGCAAGAGATCATTTACAAGCCTTGTGGGAATATAAAGGCGATCGCGGTGTCCGTCAAGCCCGTAAGCACATGACTTGGTATGCTAAAGGTTTTGTTGGTGCTGCCGAACTCCGAGGACAGCTAAGTTTGGTTGAAAAAGTAGATCAGGGTTTGGCCATGATTGATCGAGCAATTGAAAAATTGGCTAATGGTTATGAACTAGAGGAAGAAGCACAAGGTAGTTTGGTAATGCTTTGAAAAATGAATATTACAAAAATTTCCTTTATTACTGTATACATTGTCTATTTAACTAATCAATGTGGAGGCTTGCAATGTTAGTTTCCAAACACAATGAGGTTGTATCTCTTCTTGAAATCCACTCTTTAGAAGACTTTATGGCAAATCCTCCAGACGGGATGGAGTGGGTGGATGAGCAACTGATAGAAAAAACAGGGATGACATTAAAACATAGTGAAATTGAAGTTAATCTAAGCTTTTACTGGAGAAGTTCCATCAACTCCAATCAACTTGGTGGGAAAGTTTATACTGAAGTTCCTTGTCGCACATCTAAGCAGGGTCGGCGTCCTGATGTGGCTTATCTGACGCCTGAATTGGTAGCTCAATTTGGCAATGTTCCCACTTTACCACAGAGTTTCCCACTAATTGCTGAAATAGTTTCACCCACCGATTTAGCTGAAGAATTATTTCTCAAAGCGCAGGAGTATTTGAATTCTGGTTGCGAAGAAATTTGGCTAGTATTTCCTGAAAGTCGGTTAGTTTTTGTCATGACTGATAATCAGGTTTGCACGTTTAAAGCTGGTGATGTGGTTAGCACTCAAAAAGTATTACTGGGTTTTAGTGTAGCTGTAGACGAATTGTTGAGTTGAAAAGACGATCCATCTAATAGAAATTTTAGTTAATTGCAATCTAGCTGAAGTTTCTGTACATTATCAATTTCGTCATGTTTCAATCCCTAATAGGGATTTTATTGAATTGCAATAAACTCAAACCGCTTTATCCACTGGCGAGGTAATGTTTCAATCCCTAATAGGGATTTTATTGAATTGCAATTTCAAACTGCACTCTACACTAGCTGATTGTGGTGTTTCAATCCCTAATAGGGATTTTATTGAATTGCAATCTTGGATTCCAAAATCGCATTGCTAGAAATGAAGCGTTTCAATCCCTAATAGGGATTTTATTGAATTGCAATATAATATACACCTAATGGCAACTTAGAGATGGATATGTTTCAATCCCTAATAGGGATTTTATTGAATTGCAATTATTTTTCATCCCAATTAAGTCGAAGTTTTACAGTGTTTCAATCCCTAATAGGGATTTTATTGAATTGCAATTTACTACCTAAAACAGATGATAAAAAATAATTAGTTGTTTCAATCCCTAATAGGGATTTTATTGAATTGCAATGATGCGTTTGGGGCTTTTAGAATTACTGTTATCGTTTCAATCCCTAATAGGGATTTTATTGAATTGCAATGGTATTTTGATTTTCTTATTGTTCTTGTTGAAAATGTTTCAATCCCTAATAGGGATTTTATTGAATTGCAATACTTTTAGGCTTATTGTTAGCTGTAACAGACGGTGTAGTTTCAATCCCTAATAGGGATTTTATTGAATTGCAAGGTCTATCTAAATTATCTAAATTCTCTGAAGTTTGTTTCAATCCCTAATAGGGATTTTATTGAATTGCAATACCGATCTGTCTTCCGAGATAATCGGATCTTTCGCGTTTCAATCCCTAATAGGGATTTTATTGAATTGCAATCTGCTGGTTTAGAAGTGCTAAGTTATGAAGCTGGATCTATGTTTCAATCCCTAATAGGGATTTTATTGAATTGCAATCTATTGACCACTACATTCCGTTATCTAGGGGAGGTATTGTTTCAATCCCTAATAGGGATTTTATTGAATTGCAATCGTTCTCTTTCCTAGCAATATTGAGCGATGGCGTGTTTCAATCCCTAATAGGGATTTTATTGAATTGCAATCTTTAACTGTTAGTCACTTAGAACTAACTAATATTGTTTCAATCCCTAATAGGGATTTTATTGAATTGCAATGATGGTTCTAATTGGCTGAAGCTATAATGACTCAGTTTCAATCCCTAATAGGGATTTTATTGAATTGCAATAATCTTCGATTAGTACAAAATTATCAATTTCTGGTTTCAATCCCTAATAGGGATTTTATTGAATTGCAATGCGACCGCCTTAACCGGAGTACAGCGAATTGCCGGGTTTCAATCCCTAATAGGGATTTTATTGAATTGCAATAAGACGACGAAACCGGAGTACTCCGCGCTGGGCGTTTCAATCCCTAATAGGGATTTTATTGAATTGCAATATAATTCATGGCTCTTTGAAAATATCTACCATAAGTTTCAATCCCTAATAGGGATTTTATTGAATTGCAATTGCGGTCTTCCTCTCCCCTCTCCCGCACTAGTCGGGTTTCAATCCCTAATAGGGATTTTATTGAATTGCAATCTTGGA
This sequence comes from Nostoc sp., assembly GCF_036917415.1. Taxonomy (GTDB): domain Bacteria; phylum Cyanobacteriota; class Cyanobacteriia; order Cyanobacteriales; family Nostocaceae; genus Nostoc. The sequence continues at coordinate 94,843 of NZ_JBALDJ010000093.1, forward strand.
TCGTCTGAGGTGATGGTAGCTTTGAATCCAGGTTTCAATCCCTAATAGGGATTTTATTGAATTGCAATCCAAGAGATAGACACCAAAGGGTATGAAAAACAGGCGTTTCAATCCCTAATAGGGATTTTATTGAATTGCAATATTTCTAGGATGGGGCGGGCATACTCCATTTCATTGTTTCAATCCCTAATAGGGATTTTATTGAATTGCAATAGCGTAGTGTTTTTGTCTTTCATGTATTTATTATGTTTCAATCCCTAATAGGGATTTTATTGAATTGCAATTACCATTTATTCCGGCTCGTGCAGCAGATGCCATCAGTTTCAATCCCTAATAGGGATTTTATTGAATTGCAATCTTATGCAAAAGAGCGTGAGGGACATATTTATCTGTTTCAATCCCTAATAGGGATTTTATTGAATTGCAATGCTGGCTTCTGAAAGCGCTGCTGTATTTGGTTTTCAAGGTTCAGTTGCGCGAATGAACGAATCATAACACAGGGAATAGTGATATTACAAGATGCAAAAGGCTGTAAACCAGTCCCCATAGGGTGCGCGGATGGTTTAAAAGTACCATTGCCCTCAAAGTCTTGTAGAGATGGAGCGTACAGCCTTTTTTGCCCCTTCTCATTTTGTACACCTACCCATCCGCGCATAAGGCAAGAAAATTAGTCTGATTGGCGATCGCTACCTTTATCAAAATAAGCGATCGCCTGACACTCAATACCTTAATTTACCAAATCAGGAAATACCTGTTGTACAGCAGGATGCACTAAGCGATGATTCTGCACATTCACACCCTTAGCTAATGCTGGGTTAACTTCCAGTGCCAAAATTCCCAAATTCGCCAACTGGACAACATAAGGTAATGTACTATTATTAAGTGCCTGAGTCGCTGTCCAAGGTACTGCTCCTGGCATATTAGGAACGCCATAATGCACGACACCCTCTTCAATGTATACCGGATTTGTGTGAGATGTGGGGTGTAAGGTTTCTATGCAACCGCCTTGGTCAACGGCTACATCAACTATTACCGAACCAGGACGCATTTGTTTGACCAATTCGCGAGATACTAGTATTGGCGCTCTACGTCCCAGTACTAAAACTGCACCGATGAGCAAGTCGGCTTCAATGACTGCGGCTTCAATATAAGCAGAGTTGCTATAAAGCAATTCCACTCTAGATCCAAAGAGTGTTTCTAAATAAGATAAGCGCTCGACACTCACATCTAAAATCTTGACGCTAGCACCCATGCCCACAGCAATTTTAGCTGCTTCTGTGCCGACAACGCCGCCCCCTAAAATTACTACTTTGCCTGGTTGGACTCCAGGGACACCACCCAAAAGCACACCTCTACCACCTTGTTGACGTTCTAAGAATCTGGCCCCAAATTGTACTGCTAGCCGACCGGCAATCACGCTCATGGGGGTGAGCAAGGGTAGTCTGTTTGCCCCAGGTTGTTCTACAGTTTCGTAAGCGATCGCAGTTGTGCCACAATCAATTAAGTGCTCTGTCAATTTGCGATCGGCTGCTAAATGTAAATAAGTAAATAATATCTGCCCTTTTTGCAAAAATTTATACTCAGATGTCAAAGGCTCTTTGACTTTAACAACCAATTCCCGATTCCAAGCCGTTTCTAATGTAGGGACAATTTCGGCTCCAGCACTTCTGTAGTCATCATCGGAGAATCCAGCACCATTACCTGCTTGCGTCTCGACGAAGATGCTATGACCATTTTCTCGCAGCACCCGCACGCTAGAAGGACTTAACCCTACCCGAAACTCTTGATCCTTATTTTCCTTGGGAACGCCGATTTCCATATATCGCCTCAGATAATTTTTTTGTTTAACTGTAGCCTTCCAATTTCAAGCTTGCTAGTTCCGTATTAGAAATAGCTGGATTAGAGATATCTAACTTCTGTTCTAACTTTCTCAATTCAATCTGAGTAGCCCAAACTCTTACCCTTGACTATTGCCCCAGTATTTATACAATATATAAAGAATAGTAACAATTTATTAAAAAAGCGATTGTATAGCTCCCTACTAGTAGTTTATTAAGCCAACTTTGCGGAGTTCGTAGCGAGGCTTTAGCCTTTAAGCTAAGGACTAAAGTCCTTACTACGAACTTATTCATCCACCAAAGCTGATGTGGTGGATTAGTGGGAAGCTCTTGCTGAATTTATCAAGTCATCTTGGCATTCAAGCACTGCAATTAGCTTTTAAGCTATCTTGACTTTTCACGTCATCTGTAAAAATTCAAAGTCTCTCTCTTTTTAGGAGAGAGATTTAGAGAGAAGTTTTCCAGATACCATGAAAAGTAAGTAGCGATTATACCTACATTCCCTGACTTCTACCAGAAGTCTGATATCAAGTCCCGTTTGCCAAAAAAGGTTTCTTAAAAACATGACACAAACACAACCAACAATTACACCTAAACTAGAAGAGCCTAAGTTTGGCTTTAACGAATATGCCGAACGCTTGAATGGTCGAGCTGCAATGATTGGCTTTGGTTTGATGCTGGTGATTGAATACGTCACCAATCAAGGGGTGCTATCATGGCTTGGTCTGAAGTAGTGCGATCAAGAAGCACAATCTTGAAGTTGTAAGCTAGTAATTAAAAAAGTTTCAACCAGCTGGAACAACCAGTTGGTTTTGACTTCAATAATTGATAGCGCAGTACTTCGCCCTAGATAGATTAATTATACTTAATTCATAAATAACTGCCCTAGAATGTAAGCAAGAGAAGAATCGAAATACCTATTAGCGATTGAAATATCATAGACTTGCAACTAGTATATGCAAGGCGATTAATGAGTAAATTTCCTCCCCCTACTAAAAAAATTATAAATTTAGTGTCTGCCTTGAATGAGAAAGGCAAATTATGGGTGAGGTATTCTTGGTAAATATACACAAAAGGTGAACTGGAACCAACCAAGCTGTGATGAATGCTGTATTACCTCGTTTTTTGAAGTCAACCTACCGAAAAGAGCCACTAATCAGTGTATTGATGACAATGGGTGTTATGGATGCCCTGATTGGCGGATTGAATGATAGCTGGTCGTTGTTTGCTTTTGGTTTGGGAACGGCAGGGATAGCGCTAGGCTTTAAGTTGTGGCGTTTTCAGCAGCGTCGTTCTTTACCAGAGGAGCCTGTAGTGCAACATTATTTGCCCTCTCGTTCTTCTAGTGCGCCTTTACCAATGTTAAGCGTTTCTAAGAAAAAACCACCTCTTTGAGAGTGCTGAGTTATGAGTTGGTAATTCATAATTCTAGGTGGTTTGTTTGTATATAAAAAGTGAGGAAAAAGAGTGAGTAGTGAGGGAAGAGGTGGCGGTAAATTTCTGCGCCCGGATATTATCCTGGCATTTATGGCAGCTGTGGCCCTTCCAGTGATTACCTGGGAAGGGTTTTATATTCATCAAGCTCATGCTGCCATTGAAGTAACGCCAAGCTTCCCAGCTAATACCAACTTTGCTAATGCTCAACTGCTCTACACACTCATAGGACATAACGGAACTATTAAATCCCTCGCTTTCACTCCAGATAGCAGAATTCTTGTGAGTGGAGGTGCAGAAAACGAGGGTGTCATTCGGCTGTGGAATTTAGCAAACGGCAAAAAGTTGGCGACTATTAACAAAGCACACAAAGCAGCCGTAGAATCTTTAGTGATTTCGCCAGATGGACAAACCCTCGCTAGCTGTAGTGATGACAATACGATTAACCTCTGGAGTCTGAAAAATTTAAAATTTAGCCGCTCTTTCGTCGGACATACCAGTAACGTATTATCTTTAGCGGTGTCTCCTGATAGTAAAGTTCTTGTCAGTGGAGCTTTAGATGGGATTCGTCTCTGGGATTTGCTACAGCAGCGTCCTCTAGGGACTATAGTACGCTTTGATAATTTGATTTATACCCTAGCTATTAGTCCTGATGGACAGACCTTAGCTAGTGGTGATAATAAGGGTGTAATCAAGCTGTGGAATTTGAGTACTGGTAAATTAATCAGTGAATTGGTAGCTCATTCTAGTGCTGTTAGCGGTGTTATCTTTACACCAGATGGACAAACATTAGTCAGTGCTAGCCACGATCGCACTATAAAACTGTGGAATATTAATACTGGAGAATTAGTCCGCACCCTTACAGGACATAATAATTGGGTAAATGCGATCGCCCTTAATCCCGATGGACAAACCCTTGCTAGTGCTGGTAGAGATGGAATTAAATTGTGGGATTTAACTACAGGCGAGTTAATAAATACACTGAATGGACATACAGATTGGGTAAGTGCGATCGCTTTTAGTCCAAATGGTAAAATTCTTGCCAGTGGTGGATTCGATCGACAAATCAAGATTTGGGGCATTCCAACAAAACGTAATTAACAGCGATTGGACAAAATAATCGTCAAAGAGTAGATTATATCCCCGACTTCTGAAAAGAAATTGGGGATATCATTTTGACGCTCCTTTCAAGGCTGAGTGACTCGCCATCGCTCAACTTTTCACTTAATGTAGAAAGTCAGGCGATCGCTAACGCCGAAAGATTCCCCCAATCATTTCCTGTATCTGCTAAACTTTGATCTTGCCTTTTTAGAGTTTTTGTAGTAGAAAATCAACCAAAGCTCAGATCAAATTTTGCTATAACTAGTCAAAATTAATCATGGTAGCAACCAATAGCGATGTCTACGACGGGCTACGCCTACCCCAAATTTTGAATAACTGTGAATACTTGATGAAAATACAGCCGAACTAATATCTTATCCAGCAAATTACTGTAAGTATAAACATAGGTAATTTCAAATCATCTGTGCAGTTACTTGCCCTCTAGCTCGGAACAATTTCTGAACTTAGACAATCTTAAAAATGGTCATCGTCAGTAAATGCACTCAGTTAAAAGTCACGAACTCGTTTTAAGCCAAAGTTTGTAGCGCTTAACCGCTATTTTGAAGTAGGATAACTTGCTACTTAAATAATGTTTAATTTTCCCGAACTGCTTTTGATCCCCATTTCGATAGAATGACTAGGCAGAACCCTAAAACTAAAAACCGCTTTTGACTGCGAGCTCATGAATCAACTGAACAATGGTTTTACGCTATTTTTAAGTCTGCTAGTCGAGGCGATGCCTTTTTTGCTTCTTGGGGTTTTATTCTCCAGTTTGCTGCTGTTTTTTGTTGATGAGCGCAAACTAGTAGAAAAAATGCCCAAAAATCCGCTGTTGGGTGCTTTAGTTGGCAGCGCGATCGGCTTTTTGTTTCCGGTGTGTGAGTGCGGGAATGTACCGGTAGCGCGGCGATTCCTGATTCAAGGAGTACCCACACCAGTCGCAATTGGTTTTTTGTTAGCAGCACCAACAATTAACCCAGTTGTAATTTGGGCCACTTGGACAGCATTTCGAGATCAGCCAGAAATAGTGGTTTTACGAGTCGTATTTTCCCTAACAATTGCCACAATTATCGGGTTTGTTTTTAGTTTTCAAAAGGACTTAAATCCCATAGTCCAACCTGCGATCGCTCGTTATATGAAGTTTAATCTACCCGCGCAGCCTGAAACCAAACGCCGTGGTAAGCGCTACCAAGAACAACAGGAAGAAACAGTACCGAATCTGTTGCAATCCGGGACTTATATCTTAGGAGGAAAAGCAGGTATACCTCTACGGATAGATCCTAATTTAGTACTGCCTACCTCAGTCTCTACTGCTGATAAACCCCTGGCAGCGAAACTGCGCCTAGTTGTGGATAATAGCATCCAAGAATTGCGGGAATTAGGCGGAGTGATGATTTTAGGAAGTGCGATCGCTGCTGCTATTCAAGTCCTAGCTCCCCGTGAATTAATTCTTAGTTTGGGTGCTGGGCCCATTACCTCAATTGTGGTCATGCTGATATTAGCTGTAGTGGTGTCAATTTGTTCTACAGTCGATTCTTTCTTCGCCCTATCTTTTGCCTCAACCTTTAGCAGCGGTTCATTGTTGGCATTTCTGGTCTTTGGGCCAATGATTGACATCAAAAGTGTTGGTTTGATGTTATCTATTTTTAAACCCAAGACCATCTTTTACTTATTTGCTTTAGCAGCGCAATTGACATTTTTCTTCACTCTTTTCCTGAACTTGCACGTCTTTTAAAAAACTATTTGTCATTAGTCATCTGTCCTTTGTCCTTTGTTTAATGACCAATGACTAATGACCAATGACTAATGACTCATCACTCATGGCTAACAAAAATCCCAAATTTAAAATCCCAAATCTGTTACTCCCTTGGCTGGATGCTTTAGCAATTACTGCTTGGGGCATTTTGATGTTGAGATATTGGCTAACTAATAAGTTGAACTTGTTGATTCATCCAAATTACTTTTGGTTAGTAATTGTGACTGGTATCAGCTTCATTATTATTGGTTTGTTCAAGATGCAGGAACTTTGGCAACGACGTCGCCATGATGTGACGCCAAACACCCAGCATATTAGTTTATTTCCCCCTGGTTGGGGCAGTACTTTGTTGTTGACTACAGCAATTCTAGGTTTTATGATTACACCGCAAGTTTTTGCTAGTGACAAAGCCCTCCAAAGGGGGGTGACGGCTGATTTATTGGGAAGCACACGTGTCAAACCTCAAGCCTTTCGAGCTACTGTTCGTCCAGAGGAGCGATCGCTTGTAGATTGGGTACGCACCGTCAATGTCTATCCAGAACCAGATACATATACAGGACAAAAAGTCAAGGTGCAGGGATTTGTCATCCACCCACCGGATATAGGAAAAGAATATTTGTTTCTAGCACGATTTGTCTTAACTTGCTGTGCAGCAGATGCTTACCCTGTGGGATTGCCCGTCAAACTACAAAATAATCAAGAGCCTTACTCAGCTGATACCTGGCTGGAAGTAGAAGGACAAATGGTGACAGAAAATTTGGCAGGTAAACGCCAACTTACTATTGCCGCTACCTCTCTCAAAAAAATTCCTCAACCCCAAAATCCTTATAGTTATTAGTCATTTATTGATGACTAATAACAAATGACAAATGACAAATGACAAATGACAAAATCTAAAGCATTAATCCAACCACTGGATCGCATAGCGATCGCGCTGATGCTACTGCTAAGTGTGCTAATTGGGTTAATCATCTTGCAAGGTGATGTGGTAACTGCTCGTGTCCGGGAATTTACCTGGCAAAATCAACAAATTGGGGCAGAAGATAATTCCTTTACCCTCACCTTCAGCCGCCCAATGGAAGCAAAAAGCGTCGAGGATAACTTGAAAATCGAGCCACCCCTAGCAGGTAAATTCAGTTGGGCAGGGCGGCGGATGGTTTATACACTGGTGACACCAGCACCTTATGGCACAAATTATAAAGTGCAGTTACAGAAAGCTAAAGATAAGTTTGCGGAGCAAGAAGGCAAAAATCGGGTCATACAGCCCTTTACAGGTAGCTTTCGGACACGCGATCGCGTTATCCTTTACATCGGAACCGAGCAAGAAGAACAGGGACGGTTAGTTCTTTATAACTTGACTCAAGAGCAAAAAAGGATACTGACTCCCAAAGACCTGATAGTAATCGACTTTGAGTCATTTCCTGATGGGGAGAAAATTTTATTTTCTGCTCGCGCCGCAAACAATCAAGACTTACTTTCAGCCCAACTGTATACAGTGACAACAGGCGTTTCTGCTAAATCTGGACAAAAAGCAGAACCAGAAGGCAAAGTTGACCTGACTTTAGATAGTAAAGATTATCAAAACCTGAAATTTGACTTATCACCTGATGGGCAAACTATTGTCATCCAGCGGGGAAATAAAACTAATCCTGGTGATTTTGGACTATGGTTTATGCCAGCAACCAGTGATGGTTCAGCAGAAAAACCCACCCCGAAACGCCTAAAAAGCCAACCGGGGGGAGACTTTATGGTGACACCAGATAGTAAAGCCGTAGCAGTTGCTCAAGGACAGGGAGCAGCAATTTTACCACTGCAAGGTGATGCCAGTAAACCCCTAGATTTTCTGCCGCAGTTTGGTTTGGTACAGGCTTTCTCTAAGGATGGCTCTCAAGCAGCGATGGTAAAGTTTAATACAGATTACACGCGGGATTTATTTTTGGTGACAAATCAAGGTGTACAGAAACAGCTATTAAAAACAACAGGTTCAATTCTCAGTTGCCAATTTGACATCGCCTCACCCACACTCTACTGCTTGCTAACACAATTAGTATCCAAGGAGCAATACATAGAACAGCCCTATGTGGTGGCAATTGATTTGAAAACTGGGCAACAGAAACCACTGTTAGTACTGCCTCCCGCTCAACGGAATGTGCAAATGAGTTTATCTGCTGACGGTTTGGGCTTGTTATTTGACCAAGTAGTACCGCAGACAAATCCTTCAGCATCATTACCCGCAAACACTTTGAAAACTGATGACGGAGATACGATCGCTACGAGTAGCCTGTGGTTAATGCCTCTGTTGCCCATTGCTGATGCTGCGACTGTTGAAATTAGACCAGAACAACTCCCCTTAGCCGGGTTTCATCCCCGATGGCTACCTTGAAAAAGCTTAGATTCCCGACTTATTAGAGAAGTTGGGAATCTTGTTGATACCAAGCTGACAATTTCTCACTTATTGGATTTGAAACTATGAATTGATAATTTGTCCAAGCTTCCCAAAAAATATAAATTGATAGTATTCCTAAGAAAATACGAAGTCCTAAACTCACAGTATAATCTGGTAGTTTTGGCAATGTACGAGTACTCATTTGAACACCTAAAAGACCGCCGCATCCCAAAACTATACCTTGAACAAACAGAATATTTCCTTCTAATGTGTGTCCTGTGCAAGCAGCTAAAGCAGTGATGACAATCACACCCAAACTAGTTTGAATTGCTACTTTAATTTCTTCTCCTAGTAGCAACATTTGTAGTGGCACCATAATCGTACCGCCACCTAAGCCGAATAAACCTGCTAAAATTCCTGCTGCTCCCCCAGTGCCAATTTTAGAAATTAATGGGTTGAATACTGGGGCTATATCTTCTTTTTCTTGGAAGGACAGTTGCTTGCGAAGCTCAATCAGATAGATATTAGCAAGTAGTATGATGCCAAATGTAAAGAGTATTATATAAGATGGAATTTTATTGGCGAAATAGACACCTATTCCAGTAGTTAAAAAAGCTGGAATTCCTAAATAAATTACTCGTTTAAAGTCAAAGTAGCCCATCCACCAATTTTGCAAACTTCCAGAAATTGAAGTAATCACAATAGCAAGGCTACTAGTAGCGATCGCCTGAACGGGAGTATAACCTAGTGTGACTAAAAGAGGAATTGTGATAATACCGCCACCTATTCCTAAAAGTCCAGCTATGACTCCAGATATAAAACCCCCACTCACTAAAATCAACCAACTAAAATCGATCATAAATAATTCTTTTTCTAGAGAACTGACTGGGTGTAATTAACCTTGTACTGTCACCGGATGGCTAACAACACCTCCGTAAAGCAATCCAGAATCGTTCCAGGGAACTGTACTCGGTTGTGTATTACCTAAATTGTCAGTAGCACGAGCCTGGAGAAAATATTCCCCAGGAAGTGGGTTCCATTCAATGTCCCAGCGTACCCACGCAAATGGAAAATTTGGTTCTCTCAGTCGTGCAAATTGCCAAGTTTTACCGCCATCTAGACTGACTTCTACACGGATAATTTTTCCTTTCCCAGACCAAGAACGTCCACGTAGTAAATGGGTTCGAGCCGAAAGTTTAGCGGGCCAAGCCAACTCGAAAGCGCTCTTAACATTTTGATAGGTAATCAGCTTACCTTTATATGGTGCGATCGCTGGGTAGTCTGCACCAACCAGCACCATCTGTTCCGTTACCCACTGCGTATATATCGGTGTTTCAGAAACCTCAATCCGCTCAATCCATTTAACGTTGGCGTTTCCTCCCCAACCAGGGAATAACACACGACACGGCTGACCATGATCTGGAGGTAATGGTTCTCCGTTCATGGCATAGACGACGAGCGAGTTATCTGCTAATGCTTTACTAATTGGAACTACACTGCTGAACTTGGATTTATTTGTCTCCTTAGAGTCTAGCGAATCCACATCTGCACCCTCAACGAGTACGTCTTTCGCTGTGGATTTCAATCCAGCCCGCTCTAATAACATACCAAGTGGTACACCAGTCCACTCAGCCACACCAATAGCCCCAAGCCTCCACCGGGTTTCAGGGAGTGGTGTGTTGTAAGCCTCTTCAAAAAAGCGCCGACCATTAGCAGCACACTCAATGGCACAAGTGACTGAGATGGATGGCATGGCGATGATTTCATCGTAAGTAAACTCGCAAGGTGCAGAAACGCCAGTTCCATGAATTTGCAAACGCCATGTAGACGGGTCAAAAGGGGGAGGTGTATGGCGATTATGAACATAGAACCAGTCATTTGGTACTAAATAGCCACGCCCATACATCGCTTCCCAGTTCATCTCTAATGTGCCTTTGCTATGAGAAATATACCCTGGTGGCAATGGCTTAAGTATTTTGCTGCCTTTAGTTTTAACAGCTATCTGACTGTGAGCAGGCGCAGGTTTAGCTAATCCCCCGATGGCTGTGGCGCCAACCATAGTAGTTAGTATTTTCAGAAAGCGCTGGCGCGAAATACCTGTATCTGTACTTTTTTGCCAGATGCACTGTTCAACCCGTGCCTGTAAATAATCCTCTTCGTCAAAGAGGTTTTCATCGCTCAAGCTATTACCCCCTTTTAATTCGTAATTTAAGGCACATAGATGAGGGAGTCGGAGCAGCCAGAAAATTTCTTTCCTCTGCTCCCTGCCTCTTCCCTATGTTCTGAAAAAACTAGCTGTCTATCGCTGTCCAAACACCAGTTATCTGATTTTGTGTGTAGTTGGGCAAATAGTGAGCCAATCCGTTTTTAGCTATTTGAGCGATCGCATCTATAAAGCGATCGCAATCTTCTAATGTATTATATACAGCAAAGCTGGCTCGGATAATACTAGGAATGTTACGTGTAATTCCTCTATCTACTTCCTGAGCAATTTCACAGTCTTGCTCGTCTGAAATATTCTTGAGTTTGCGAATGTATTCATAAGTGCAGAAAGCCCCAGCCCGAACTCCAATGCCGTATTCTTGTGCCAGAATTTCTGCTACTAAGCGTCCATCAAAGCCATCAATATCAAAGGGAATAACATGGGCTAAATTATCTCCTGGGATATGTAATTTAACTCCAGGAATCAGCCTAAGCCGTGTATATGTAAATTCAACTAGAGAGTGTTCATACTGAGCAATGCGATCGCGCCCTACTGCTTCGATAATTTCAATCGCCTTGGCAATGGCGATCGCACCCATTGCGTTTGGTGTTCCAGGGTCGTGGGCCCGTTCTGTATAAAAACGCTTAATCTCTAGGTTTCTGGTGATATAAGGCAGGTTTCCACCCCCGATTTGATAAGGGTAGGAGCTATCAAAAAATTCCTTTGGCCCTAGCAAAACGCCGGTTCCATAAGGGGCATACATCTTGTGTCCAGAGAAAGCCACAAAATCTAAATGACATGGGTCATCATCTGCACGCATATCGACTCGTTCATGCTGAATTAACTGACACACGTCGGCGAAAATCTTAGCACCATACCGATGTGCTAAAGCTGCAATTTCGTAAATCGGGGGTCTGTAACCTGTAATTGTCGAAGCACCTGTAATAGTTACTAACTTAATTTGCTCGGCTTCAGGAAGATTTTGGTGTGCCTTGAAAATATCTTCAATTTCTGCAACACTTACACTTCCGTCCGGCTGGGTTCTGTACTGCACAACTTCGTCTCTAGTAACCCAAGGTAGCAAGTTTGATGAATGCTCGATATCAGAAACTAAGATTTTTCCAGGTTTTTTTGCCCAAAGTGTGGCGGCTCCATTAATTGCTTCTGTTGTATTCTTGGCAAAAATTACATAGTTGTCTGAAGATGATCCCACAAAGTCCCGAATAATGTTCCGACTAGCGTCATATTCTCGTGTAGTAATGATGGACTTTTGCCCAGAACCTCGATGTACACTGCCATAGGTGTCAAGCATTTCATCCACGTGCTGCTTGAGAGTTGCAAAGGGTGTGGTTGTAGCTCCATTATCCAAGTTGACGTACTTGACATAGTTTCCGTTAAGAGTTTTCACCTTGAAAGATAGAGACTCATCTGTAAATAACGGTCTAATTTCTTTGTCCCAAAAGCTGTCACAATTTTCTGCAAACAGCGGTAATTTGGTAGCTTCTTGCTTGATATTTGCACCCATTGCAAGTACGTCGGTCATCTTTAGCACCCCTATTTTAAATTTTGATTTATTTGAGAAACCTAACTGCCACAACGCTTTGTTTCGCGCCGCAATCATATCAACCACCAGTAATTATGGTCTTTATAATTACTTTGTTACTAGTAGAAAACTCGGTTACTTTCAATTATTCTTTAATAAAATAATAAAAATTGTATCCGTTTTAATACTTAATTTAAAAATTTTATATGCAAAATATTATACTATGTAAATATTGTTATTAAGTAGTCAACTATACTTTAAACAATTTTATTCTAATCATTAAATAAACTTGATATATTGAAGACAAGTTAATAGAAAAGCTTATAACTCACAAAACCTGACATTGCTTACTAATAGTGTATTTACCGAGAAAAAAGCCCGCACTAAGTTGAGATTACTCTTTAAAAAAGTTTTATTATTTTATTAGGGATATTGTTACTTATTTAATATTGCTTTATAAGTATTTATTCGTATTAGTCAGGATTTCTTAACATTGTATTTATGGCGGAAGCTCTTAGTTGTTTGCTGACATTAAATAGCGATCGCCCAGGAGCACAGAATTATCATCGAATAGTAGATACTTATACGGGCATCTATCTTAAGTAATAAATAAGTCAGTAGAAAAATGTATTGGAGGAGATATTTGTATTTATGTCTTAAGACAGATGCGGTTATAATAAAGAAAGTATATGTTAAAGCAGTTTTTTGATCTAGAAAAACTTCATCAGCCAATAGCTAATAGAGTTTAGTTTTTAACGTATTGGGTTTTTCCACTCTTTTGCCTATCCTCAAAGGCGGATCGAGTTCCCCTTCTGCTTGCCTCTTCTTGACGGGGCAGAGCATCATAGTGTTATAACGGCATCAGTCTAGATACAAAATGGGGAACACCAATTGATAATTAATTGCTGGTGCTTGGAGAGAGTTAAACTTAGCTTCAAGAGCAAACCCTGATTAGACACAGTTGATAAGCAATGCTAATGCCAGCACTGCTGAATATTTTTAAGCAGGTGAGTCAAGTAGTGATAAATGAAGCTGACACCTCAAACAAGGGGGCTGTGATGGAATCCCTAAATTCTGCTAATTCGCCACAATCAGAGCAGGCGAGTTGTCCCTTTTACTCAGTTGTGCCTAATGACAATATGACAGTTAGAAAACTGCCACTCCTCATGCCAGCTGAAGATACACAATTTTCACAAGATACCACCCAGCAGGACTGGGTTGCAGAGCCTGAAAGCGGCAAACAAGCACTTATTGACTCGGAATTTCAGAACCTGCTGGCATTGAACGAAGAATTACGTGCGGCTAACAATAAATTGTATGAACAAGTGGAGCAGCTAAAAGACAACCTAGCTGAGTCAGAAAAGGTTTTGCAATGGCAGAAAACGCGTTCTAGCGTTAGCGAGTCGATGCTCAACCAACACACTCAGGAATTGGCTGCGGCTCAAGAACAGATAAAGTCTTTATTTCAACAATTAGAAACTGCTGTACAAACTGTTCAACGCCAGGAAATTTTCACTGATACTTATAAAGCACAGCTACAAATTAGCCAGCAACGCCTTGCCCAGTTAGAGCGAGAATGTACGTTGCTACATACTAACAACAACGAACAATCTCAGCAGCTATTGCAGTCAGAAACTGTTTGTCGGGAGTTACGTACTAGACTGATGCGACAACAACGCCAGACGCTGCAATTCAAAGCAGCTTTGGAAAAATGTCTAGATACATCGGTTCCTAGCTATGACTCCTTAGAAGATGCTGCAAAACATCCTAAAGACATCACTAGTAGCCAAGGAAGATTCTCTAGAAAAGCTCGGTCTTTGTTTCCTAACGCCCAGCCAATTCAACCTTGGTCAGCAGAAGAAGAATCCTTAAGTAACGATCTAGATAATTCTTGGGGTGAACCCTCAGCACCAATCCCATTCCAAAGAAATGAAGCCCCTGCGACGTCATCATCTCCTTGGAACTGGAAAGTTAAGAAAGACACGCCAACACCAACACAACCCGCGCCATCTCCAGAAGTTGATGATTCTTCAGATACATCTGAAGCAGTTTCACCTTCGGGTTCATCAAATTTAGATCAGCAATTAGATAGTTTAATCCAAATGTTTTTCACCTCCCAGCCTGCGTCTGCATCACCACCACCTGCTGCGAAAACAGATGTTAGTAATGCCCCTATTTGGGAGACTTTAGCAACCATCTTAGAAGACGATGAGGAACCAGAAAATCCACAGGAGGAGCAGTTGGAAGCAGAAATTAATCCTCCTGTAACTACCTCCACTTCTTGGACGACGGATTCTGTGCTTTCACCAGCTAATAATTTACTGGTTTCCTCCACTCCACCTCACACCGAAACGCCGCCTGTTGGAGAAACTGAAGATTACTGGTCAGAAGTTTCACAATTGACACAGTTGGAATTGTCAGCAACTGACTTGTCCTCAGAGTCATTAGGTGATAACACCAATGATGACAATTCACCTTCACCAGTAGTTTATCCCCAGCGTCCACCCAAGGGGCGTAAGTCATTGGCATCTGTGGAACTGCCGAATTTTCGCCCCAAGAGTTAGGAGTTCGTTGTCATTTGTCATTTGTCTTTTGTCCTTTGTCCTTTGTCCTTTGTTGCTTGTAACTATTAACCAATGACTAATGACTAATGACTAATGACCAATGACCAATGACTAATGACTAATAACTAATAACTAATTCAGAATCCTTGCTTCTGACTTGGGAATTATGGCTTCTGGGTTGGTTTTTGCTACCTGAGAGCGCGATCGCGGTTTGCCTGTGGCGATCGCATAATTAATCGCCAATAACCACAGCCACAAGCCGGGATTCCGGGGTTCTAGCCAAAAACCTACCCGGTTCAAGAAGTGCGAGAACCACGGACTCAGTAAAGCACTAATTAGGGCATGACGACCGAAGTTGAAATAACTACCAAGCCATCGCCCTAAATCTCTAGGCCCAGCAAGTTCCCAAATCCATAAAAGCAAGGCAGGATTTTTCCTAGCTGCTTTCAGGGCTAAACGGTTAAAGGTTAACCAATCACACCGATCTTTGATGAAGTTATCTGCCACCTCTGGCGGTTCGTCTGCTAACAGCCCAAAGAAGGTGTTGAGCATGGAGTTAATCCGCTGCGGCGGTAAAAACTTCCCTGTGGGTACCATCATGCCTTTGGAAAAGAGCCAAGTCACGGAAACGTTGCTTTGGTAGGCGCGAATTTGGTTCAAGTGGCGGAAACTTAACAAGTCATGTTTGAGGGCAGTATCCAACAGCGTTGTTAAGCGCTCTAAGTTGCGAACTAGGGAACCAAAACCGGTGAAAACGAGGGGAGATTGGAGTGATGCTGCATCACCGATCGCAATCAATCGATCGAAGGCAACTGTGCGATCGCGACTTCCCATACTAAAATGCCCTGGTATATAGCCAAATGTCGGCTTCTTCCACACCAATTTGTCCATATCACACCTGCGATACTCTGGCAAAATTGTGAAAAAGTCCTCGTACATCTCCAGCAAGGAACCAGGATTTTCAGCATTGACTTCGTGGTAATGAAATAAATAAATCGTCAGTTCATCATCTGCTGCGGGAAACAATTCCCAAATCAACTGCCTTCCCCGCGAAATATCCCCATGACTGTAAAGAACATCTCCATATTGGGAATCCCATACTCCCGGCTCAAATCCGCTCTCAATTGCCGCTCCTACTGTCGGACAGACACTATCAAAGGCACGACCACCATTTAATTGCCAAGCTATGGGTGACGCGGTTCCCATTGCATCTATTAGCAGTCGTCCACTTACTTGCTTCTCAATCTGACTGGGCAAGTGCTTGACTTGCAAAACTACTTGTGATATATCAATATCTGCACGGATAAACTCTGTTTCATCCCAAATTTCACCGCCTGCCGCTTGCAGTTTTTGCCCACACATTTGGAGCCATTTTTCGGAATCCAAGCCTAAATTTAGGACTGTGGGTGTGTGGAGGACGGGCGATCGCAGTTTGGCTGGATTATTAGCATCAAAAAACTTATTGAATCCATCTTTGTATTCCCTGGCAATGATGGTTTCTAACTCAGCGGGGGTAACTAAACCCAAGTTAACCAAGCTTTGAATTTCGTCGCGGGAAATATTCCATTCTCGGTTCATCCGCCCAAAAGGCATTCGTTCCACCAGCAAGACTTTATATCCGAGTTTTGCCATTAGTGCTGCATGGATTACGCCTAATGCGCCACCAATGTAGATGATGTCGTACTGGGCATGGGACACAAGAGGCAGAGGGGCAGAGGGGCAAAGGGGCAGAGGGGAAAGACTTCCTGCAACTTCTCCCCTGCTCCCCTGCTCCCCGGTCACTGAGCGTAGTCGAAGTGCTGCTCCCCTGCTCCCCTGCGAAAACACGACTTGACGCGGCTGCTGCGGATTCCGTACCCCTTCGCGCCACCGTTTTTCCCACCAATAAGCACGAGTTAGGTCATATTCACCGTTGGGCATTTTCTGAAAATACTTGACGGTAAGGGGGTAAGTAGAGCCTAGTGCGGCAAATATTGATTGCTGGGATAAATCAATTGCTGGCGGTTCTGGGTAATGATGCGGAAAACGGCTTCTGATTTCCTTGGTCAAGCGTTGCAGAATTTGTCCTTCACTGGGAAAGGGTTGTTCTGCCCAACGAAACACTTTTAGATAGGTCGTTCGTTGCACCGACCAGACAAATACCGAAAGTTCTGTAGGCAAGTTTTCGGAAGGAGCCACTCCAGCAGGTGTAGTAGCACTAGCTATTCTAAGACGAAAGCCTTCGGAGGTAAGCACTTTTTCTCCATTTCCAGGTTCAAAATCTGTTTGTAACCAACTACGCACAGTTTCTATATCTGGAGTTGGAACTTCTAAATAAAGTATTTCTTTCATTTTTTCCTGACATTTCCCATCAATTTACTTACTAAGACAGATTTTCTTAAGACATAAAGTAAGGTACACTCCGCCCTATTAGTTTCGTAAAGATTCAGTGAAGAAATTTTAAGATTTTGTCAAATTTATTGTTCATTTTGTAAAAGTGTAAACCCACGCCATGAATTATCCCATTCCAGATAGTCCCCAAGAAATTTTTGCCCTGCGACAACAGCCGATTGATGAAGAATTAGTTGCCAGTGCGATCGCTGGAGTAATTAAAATTGTCCGCGCTCAGGGTCAATCTTTGGAAGAGTTAACCGCTCAGTTGTTAGCAGACGATTCACTGTTGGATCGGGAACAACGTCGCTGGTTAAGTCAATTAGTTGCCCAATCCTGGGAAAAGTTCTCCTAAAACCTTGCATTAAGATGAAGTTTTGATCGCAGGATTAGATTTCTAGGTCTGTATCTAAATGTTGGCGATGCCTGCGGCGGGCTGCGCCTAAGCATTTTCAGTATAGAAGTAATAATAAGGCTCAGTAGAAAATTTGCAATTGGGTTGTTATTTTTGCGTTGATGGCACAGAAGCCACTAAATTAACCATATCAGCGTTTTACGTTGCTTATGAATTTTACAATGTTCTGAAACAGAAAGACCTCTGCTTTGCGCCAGAGGTCTTTTTATGGGAGCAATGTTGATACTACTTGAGGAACGCCTGGGCAGATAAATCAGTTGAGCGATCGCTAATTAAGTGAGTATAAATAAATACAACTATATGACAAAAAGTAAATAGAGTCAGGGCATTTGTCAATCACAGAATCGGATTAAATCAAAGCAGCCATTTAAAATCTTATGCAGAGCGATAAATCGCTGACTACGAACAAAAGTTTTATCTTAGATTTAATTATGTCTACCTACTTATCCAGTGACGATCGCTTTCAACCCATCAACCTTTTTGAGTACGAAGAGCTAGCAAAAGAATATCTGTCTCAAACGACACTTGATTACTATAGCAGTGGCGCTTGGGACGAAATCACATTGCGAGATAATCGTGCTGCCTTTGAACGAGTCAAGCTGCGACCTCGGATATTAGTCGATGTGAGCGATCGCAATCTCAGTACCTCTATTTTAGGACAACCCCTACAACTACCTTTATTAATTGCACCGATGGCTTTTCAATGTCTAGCCCATCCAGACGGAGAAGTTGCCACAGCCCTAGCTGCTGCATCAGCTGGTGTGGGTATGGTGTTAAGTACAATGGCAACAAAGAGCATTGAAGAAGTGGCGACTGCATGTAATCAGTTTCCAGATTCTCTACGATGGTTCCAGCTTTACATCCATAAAGACCGAGGATTAACTCGTGCTTTGGTAGAAAAAGCTTATAAAGCAGGCTACAAAGCACTTTGTCTAACTGTAGATGCACCCGTTCTCGGACAGCGCGAGAGAGATAGACGTAATGAGTTTGCCTTACCCCAAGACTTACATCTGGCTAATCTTGCGAGCATCTCAGGGCTAGATATTTCCCATGAAAAAGGTGAATCTGGGTTATTTACCTATTTTGCCCAACAGCTAAACCCAGCAGTCACTTGGGACGATTTGGAATGGTTGCAGTCTTTATCTGGGCTACCTTTAGTCATCAAAGGAGTTTTACGCCCAGATGATGCTGTGCGGGCTGTAGAACATGGAGCCAAAGCAATTGTTGTTTCCAATCATGGTGGCAGACAACTCGATGGTGCGATCGCTTCTTTAGATGCCCTCACTGAAATAGTAGCCGCAGTGGATGGTAAAGTAGAAGTGGTGTTGGATGGAGGCATTCGTAGAGGCACAGACATTCTCAAAGCTCTGGCATTAGGAGCAAAAGCAGTACTGATCGGACGACCCATATTGTGGGGACTAGCGGTAGCAGGACAAATCGGCGTATCTCATATTATCTCACTGCTGCAAGAAGAGTTAAATGTAGGAATGGCCCTTAGCGGCTGTGCCAAAATACAGGATATTGACCCTAGTTTATTGAACCTGCCACGCCTTTAAGCTGGAGATTCTTAAAACTGTTATTCCAGCAAAACTTTGAGAAATAATTTTCAGACTTGTTACAAAATCTCTTAATTTAGAGTATACTAGTTAAGGTGAGATATAAGGGCGGGTGGCGGAATTGGTAGACGCACCACACTCAAAATGTGGCGGCCTTACGGTCATAGGAGTTCGATTCTCCTCCTGCCCACTACCAAACAAGTTGCTAAAGAGGTTAAAAACTACTTATGCGCCTGAAAAGATGGGAATCTCCCCGTAAAGAAGGCAGAAATGATAAAGGTAAAGGCGGTTCTGCTAGGAAGCGTCAACTGAAAAAACAAAGGCAAATGTTACGCCAAAGACTTAAAGAAAGTAATAAGTCAGACAATAATAAAAACCAGAGAGTAGGGAAAGATAAATTTATCTTTCCCTTATTTTTTGGGCTTTTATTTCAGAAAAAAATAAAATATAGAGATTTTTCATCAATACAGAGACTAAATTAAATCTGTAATAAATTTGTAAATCATAAGTAAGTAGGTGGGAAAAAACACAACCATATTAATAAAGATAAATGAGACTAAAACCTCTTCTCTCCTGCCTTCTGCCTCCTGCTTCTTGCCTCATCCCAACTATAAATATTTACGCCGTTCTACTTAATCAAAAGTTATTAGCTGTTCTTTAAAATATACTAATTTTCATTCAACCTCTTAAGCGCATATTTACATATAAAATTGGCAGACTTAGTGGCTAGCATTTTACTTTCCTACTTAAGGAGTTAAGTACTATATACTACTTGATATACAGCATTTATCTGGGAATTTCTCGCAATTATAATGCTTGGATGAACTAACCAAAAATTAATTATGAAGGAAGTATGAATTTTGTCAAGCAGTGCCTAAAATCCTTAACATAAAACAGTAAGCTAAGACACAGCAGCAAATAATTCTAGTATTACCGATTAAGCCAAAAGTATATTAAAAAGGCAATTGCACCTCCATGTGTTAACTTCCAACAATGACACAAGCCGACAAAAAGTTAGGAGTCATCCAATCCGAAATATTAAATAATTTGGATTGGTCTAGGTAATCTATGAATTGTTTTCTTGGATACAGGAGTTATTGATGGTGGCGAGAGTGCTTCTACCTACTAAAAAAGTGCTTGATTTTCCTATTACTGCTTTACGGTTTGACGAGCAGATACAAACAATACTAAAGTGGGCGAGTAGGCGTGAGAGCAAAACTGTATATGTAGCCAATGTACACATGCTCATTGAAGCCCATTGGAATCCAGAGTTTGCCACCGTATTGCGAAATGCAGATATAGTTACTCCTGATGGTATGCCTCTGGTATGGATGATGCGAAAAATGGGAGCGTACCAAGACCGTGTGGCAGGGATGGATATTTTTCTCGCATTGTGTCACCTAACTCAAACCCAAAATCTGAGCATTTTCTTTGTAGGTTCCCAAACAGAAATTTTGTCTAGGATGCAAAACAGATTAGAGAAGGAATTTCCGCAGATAAAGATTGCGGCGATGGAACCTCTACCCTTTCGTCCCCTAACGGAAATTGAAGACGAAACCTTGGTTCAAAAGATTAACTCTAGTGGTGCTAGCGCTGTTTTAGTTTCTCTGGGATGTCCCAAACAAGAAAATTGGATAGCTCAACATAAGGGCAAAATACAAGCTGTAATGATTGGACTGGGTGGAGTTTTCCCAGTTTATGCCGGAATTCACAAGCGGGCACCCCGCATAGTTCGAGACTTGGGACTTGAATGGCTATATCGATGGATTCAAGAACCACGCCGACTTTGTGGTCGTTATGCGAAGACTATTCCACTCTTTATATGGCTAGCTACTAAACAACTATTATCATCAAGTCGGATTGCAGCGGTCTTCCTTCACGAGACTGGGGACTAAAGAAAAAGAAATAGGTGAGACATGAGTCTAAGGCGTTCACCCATCAAGTAAAGCAGATTTTAGATGCCAAGGAAAGAATTTTATGCCTTAAGCATCAAGATTCAAGGGGTCAACCTCAAAATGATGAAAGATTCTACTGCTGTAAAAACCCATTATTTGAAATCAACTATTAAAATACTTGACATTAACCTAGTAGTAAGTGTTATACTAACTGTAGTGAAATTGTTGGGGCGTCGCCAAGTGGTAAGGCAGCGGGTTTTGGTCTCGCCATCCCTGGGTTCGAATCCTAGCGCCCCAGTAAATCTAGAGCACAGGCTTTTTAGCCTGTGCTCTAGATTTTTTAATTGCATTTTTAATATGTATCTCAATGCATATAATTTTGTAAATGTTACTTGTCAGGGGATTTGAGAGCTTGATCTAGAGTCTGCCTAGCTAGTTCTGCTTTAGACCGCGCTTCTTGGTAACGCACATTAGCTTGAGCAAAATTTTTGAGAACTTTAAAACCTTCCTTGAGTCGAGTAATTTCCTCTTCAGTTACCGACTCATCGGTGAACAGAATATCAATAGCTTTGCGAATTTCCAACGCTTCAGATCGTGACTCCTGAACTTTCAGCTTGAGCGTTGCCAGGTTACTCAGAATCTGGACAGCTTGTGTAATTGTATCCTCACCACTAGCAGTATCAATAGTTGACTCTTTTACCTCAATTAATTGTTGAGGGCCAAATCCTTCTTCCAGTTCCGTGGATAGCTTACCTGCATCCATCAGTTCCATTAGCTGATCCATTGCTTTATCACGGGCTTTAGCTGAATCTTTTCCAGAAACAGTAAGGATAATTTCTGGGCTTTGAGCGAGAGTGTATTGAACCATATTTGAGCAGAAAATTTGCTGATTTAATCAAGCTGAGGCATATAATTATATCATTTTGCGTGTCAGATCATTTGTTGATTGTATAGTCAATTAAAGAGTTTAAGACCGAACGTCAACACGTAGTTCGGGAAAGTTTAGTGGTTCCGACTTTGCGCAGTTACTTTGTGGGAAGGAAGCTACAGTCGGAGTTTAAATTAGAATTTCAAACTCTCTTCTCTACCAGAAGCTGCGCAAACAATTTTAAATTTTGAATTGTTACCTCTATCCCTGCTAAGTCCCTCAAAATAAAACTTTATACTTAAGAAAAGGGAATAAGTTTTAACAGGAGAGGAGAGCAATGGTTCCCAGTCCCACCATCATGCAAGCTGTGGAACAACTGGGCTACCGTGTCACCGTTGGTGATGTGGCAACTCAGGCAGGATTGAACGTCGCTGAAGCTAATCAAAGCTTGTTAGCCCTAGCATCTGATGCTGGCGGACATTTACAAGTAGCAGATTCAGGTGATATAGTTTTCCTTTTTCCACAAAATTTTCGAGCAATTTTACGTAATAAATACTTCCGGCTACGATTGCAGGAATGGTGGAAAAAAGTCTGGAGTGTTCTATTTTACCTGATTCGCATTTCTTTTGGAATTTTCTTAACTGTTTCCATCGCCCTAATAACTATTACCATCTTCATTATCATTACTGCTGCCAATTCAGACCGTAACGGCGACAATCGGGGCAGTAATTCCGGCGGTGGGGGCTTCTTCTATTTTCCAAATTTATTTTGGTATCTTAGCCCAAATTATGACACCCACTACCAGGAACGGGGACGTGAAAGGCCAGAAGAAAGCAATCTAAATTTCTTTGAAGCTGTGTTTTCGTTTTTGTTTGGCGATGGTAATCCAAACGCCAACTTAGAAGAACGTCGCTGGCAAGAGATTGCTACGGTGATTCGGAGTAACCGTGGTGCAGTGGTAGCAGAACAAATTACCCCATATTTGGATGACATTGGCCAGGGATACACAAGAGAGTACGAAGATTATATGCTGCCCGTTCTGACGCGGTTTAATGGGCAACCGGGGGTAAGTCCAGAAGGGCAAATTGTTTATTACTTTCCAGAGTTGCAGGTGAGTGCAGTTAAAAAGCGCCGTCATGCAATATCAGATCGCTTGGAGGAATTTCTCTGGCGTTTTAGTGCTGCAAGTTCCGGGCAAATTATGCTGAGTGCTGGGTTAGGGATACTAAATTTTGTTGGTGCTTTAGTACTGGGAAGTTTATTGAGAGATGGAACTGTTGCCGCCCAATTAGGTGGACTGGTAGCTTTTGTACAAGGAATTTATTGGCTGCTATTGGCTTATGGAGCAGGTTTTTTAGGCGTACCGTTATTGCGTTATTTTTGGATTCAGTGGCGTAATCGCAAAATAGGCGATCGCAACCGCGATCGCCTTTCCAGAGCAAGGCTATTGGCAAGTCCTGATGCACTTTTGCAACAAAAAATCAACTATGCCCAACAATTTGCAACAGAAAAAGTCATTGGCAACGAAGATTTAGTGTATTCTAGCGAAACTGACTTACTCGACCAAGAAGTTGAACGTTCTGCAAAAATTGATGCTGAATGGCAACGGCGCTTAGAACGTGGGAGTGGGGAATAGGAAGCAGAGGGGCAGGGGGAGAAGAATTAATAATCAATGCCTAATGCCCCATGCCCAATTACTTCGCCTGAATCGGTGTTAGAGCTACACCTTGATAATAATGTCCCAAAATTTGCAGATGGTTCACTCCTTGCCGAGCCAGATTGTACGCCCCCCACTGACTCATGCCTAAAGCATGACCGTAGCCAAGCCCTTGCAGTACAAAACTACCATCGGCCCCCTTAGTAACGCTAAATTTGGTACTTTTTAACTTGAGGGCTGTTCGCACTTTCTCGCCTTCTAGCACCTTCGTGCCCTTGTTGCCGACAATTTTTAAAACTTTAACACTGCCAAAAGGTGAGTATGTCTCTGGAATCATCGCCGTCACACTGCCCACCTCAGGAAATTTAGCGCTAATTTCACTGGGCGAGAAGGTTTTCACCCAATTACACTCGCGGATATTTTGATCGTAGTCTTGAACAGCACGTAGATAAGGTTCGCTGCTTCCCCAAACATCTTCTACGTTTTCAGTGTGTCCCCCAGAACAAGCGTGGAAGACTGAGAGAATAATCCGGTTTTTGTAAGTTAGTACCTGCCCTAGAGTAGAATCCACTGCGGTGTAAGTAGCAGGAGATTCACTAATGACACCTTTGTAAATTTGCCAGCGATCGGGTGTATTGCCTAAATCATAAACGGGATTATTTCGTTGTTTTTCCCGTTCGTAGAGGGCATAAGTGCGGGCTGCGATCGCTTGGGCTTTTAAAGCTTCTTGGGGCCAGCTAGCATCCATTTCGCCACCCAGAACGCTGTAGAGATATTCTTGATCGTCAACCCAGTTAACAGCGGTTAAGCCCTTATCTGTGGGGACAACCAGAGTTCTGCCCCGATACCAGCGATCGCCAATATAAACAAATCCCTTGCCAGTTGGCTCAATCCAAAATAAACCAGATTGCCACTTATCTAAAGCAACTCCGCCAGGAACGGCTTGAGCATAATATGCACTCATTGCTGGCAACTGTCCAAGAGTCCGGCCAGTACTATCCTTAACGATCCCAGTGGTGGAACTACCCACTTTTACCTGATTAACGCCCCTCTCAATTGCCACACGTAAAATTACAGACGCTTGGGCTGGGGCAACCAAAGCTATCCACAAAAAGATACTTACCCACCAATAACGTATTTTAATCTGAGAAAATAAAGAGCCTAAGTAAAGTTGGAATTTCATATCGATCATCTAATCACACTAGTATCTAATTGACGCTCTGGATTATGGCATCTACTACTTTAAGATGAGACAGTTCTCCAACGCTGGAGGTTGCCACCTCCTACTAATTATGCATTTTGCTTTAACTATAAGTTTGCTTTAACTATTAAGGTAGAAATCAGGTGAAGCAGGGTGGTTTCATACAAGCAAAGAAAAATTAAAATTGGGTTTCAAAGCCTCTCCCCCCGTGGGGGAGAGGAATGGAAGTGAGGGAAAAAGCCATGCCACTTTCACGAGAAATCAAGACTTATGTATTTTTCTTTTTTCGTATGAAACCACCCTGAGGTAGAAATCAGGTGAAGGGGGAGGAGGTAGGGGAGCAGGAGAGACAAGAAAACAAGGGGGAATTATTGAACAAGTCTCTCCCTTGTTTCTTCTCCATGCCCAATGCCCAATTCCCAATTCCCAATTCCTAATGCTCCCCTAGTTCTCAGTCTACGATGCCAATACCTTTTGAGAATTGGTCGCTTCATTAGCGATAATTCCAATTAAATTCAACTTACTCAAAATTTCTGTTGCTTGAGTCAGTTCAGTTCGAGTCACTTTTCCCATGCGCTCTACCATTACAATACCACTGCAAAAAGATGCCACAATCCTGGCATCAACCGTGCCTAAAATAGATGGAGCATCTATTAGTACTAGGTCATAACTTTGCTCAAACACCTCTATTAGTTCTTTCATCCGTTGAGAACTGAGCAACTTCACTGTATCTTCTGGTTCTGGCCCAGCAGTCAAAATATCAATGGAGGGGTGAATCGGCTGGATGTAATCTTGAAAATGAGTAGTTGTCTCATCAACTAATAACAGAGATAGTCCCCAATCATTGGATAGTTCCAAGATTTTGTGCAGGCTAGGATTATGTAGATTAGCATCAATTACCAATACCCGTCTATGCATCCGGGCAGCGCTAGCTACAAGCCCTAATACTAAGGTTGTCTTCCCTTCCCCTGGTAGTGCTGAAGTAAACATCAGCGACTTGAACGGTAAGGGATATTTTAATATTTGAATATTTTGGTAGATCATGTCCAAAGTTTCATGGACGGGCAATTTATTACTGACTTGTATTACAGAAGAATCTGAGCTTCCTCGGCCATTCCAAGGCAGGCCAAGCCGCCGTTTTTTGACACCAATTGATGGTAGTTTTGGTACCGCTCCCAATACACGTAGGTTTGTCAGTTTCTTTAAATCTCCGGGACAATAAATAGCGTCATTAAACTTTTCCAAAATTAGGGCTGCTAAGATACCTAAAATCGGCCCAATTACCGCTCCTCCAAGCAAGAGTAATAATCTGTTGTTACCCATATAAGTACCGACAGAAGGTTCTGTCAAAACTTGCCAGTTATATCCTTCCTGAGCAATTTTCAGTCCCAATGACTGTTGCGCCTGGAGTAGTTGTTCAAGATTTTTGCGACTAGTTTCTACCTTTGGCAGCAAACGATTATACTCTGCTATTAAACTTGGGTATTTGTTTAGCTCAGAGCGTAGTTGCCGTTCTGAATCGATGAGATTCTTTTCATTGGCAGTCAGTCCTAAAACACTTGTCTGTACTAAAACAAACTCATCTACAAGGGTTGGATCAACTCCTAGCATTTGTCCTTTTGATAAAGGTTTATCTTTACTGCTATTAGTAATAGTTTTCACCTCTTCTCGTAATAAGGACAGTTGACTTTGGCGTTGCTGTTTTAATTTTTGTACTGATGGGTAATCATCTGTATAGCGGAGCCGCTCCTTAGCCAAAGCTAGTTCAGTTTTTTGAATTTCACTTAATAATGCTTGATAGCGGCTTGACTGATTTAATTGAGAAGAAATTAGTGTATTCTGCTGAGACGAAGACGCTATTAGTTGCTCTAGATTATCGTAGCGAGCGTTTACATCTTGAAGGTTGGCACGAGTAGTTTGTAGCTGTTGTTGAATATCGGCTAGAGATTCTAACAGAATTTTACTTTGGATTTCGGGATCGAGTAATTTATGTTTTTTGCGAAACTGTTCTAAGTTTTTCTCAGCTTTACTCACCTCTTTTTTTATCTCAGGTAGGCGAGTGTTTACAAAAGCTAATCCCTGATTCAGACGTTCTTTTTGTTGCTGTTTGTTGTAGTTTTGATAGACTTTCTGTAGAGCTTGAAGTACTCTTTGTGCTTTTACTGGATCTTGATCATTAAAAGAAACTTTAAATGTCTGATTAAAAACTTTATTTGCTCCTATGCCTCCCGCTTCTGGAGTTACTTCTAAAGGTGCTTTTTTGTTATGTTCTTTTTGACCATTGATGTCTTGTAAGGTAATATCAGGATAATCAGAATGGAGTAAATCTACAGCTTTCTGAAGCAACTTAGAACTCAGCATGAGTTTCATCTGAGTAGTGGAATCAACAACTTGAGAATTTGAATCAATAACCTGAGCATTTGACTGTGCTCCTTCAGATAAATTGGAATTCACCAATATCTGCATATTGCTCTGGTAAGTAGGTTTGGCAATGACAGCCAAGAGGCTAGCAGCTGACATAACTACACAGGAAACCCCAAAGATCAGAAAGCGTCGGCGAAGCAAAATAGTAGATAGTTGTCTGATGTCAACTGCGCTTTGTGCTGAAGTAGTAACCTGTTGCTCTTGATTCAGACTAGTCTTAGCCACTATTAAACTCCTCTAATATCGAAACACTATATTTATTTTGAAGATTTATGAGAAATATGAAATGATTTTTTTACATCTATGTAGCTGCGATCGCATACTTTATTCTTCCAACAATGACAAGCAAATTTGGCATAACATTATGCCAGTTGGCGCTTTCATGTTCATCAATTCATGCATATAAATTCTTAATCAGTGTTGGAAGGATAAATTTTTAATAAATATTTTATTTAAAGAAGAAAAATCTTGACGAAAAATTAATTATTTTTTCTAAGTATTTGAGTATAAAATTATCCAATTTACAACATTAATATATCTTAATGTTGTTTTGATAACTTATAAGATAAAAAACACACTGAGAAAAATATTTAAACCATACCATTTGTATATTCTTGATACATCTAGTTAACCGTAAATTGTTGGTTAAATAGTTGACTTACTCGGAAAACGAAGCTACTGTTTATTTGCTTGATTTTATGATTGGGAATATTAAAATCTAAGATAGAACCTGGTTAATTTTAGATTTTAGATTAGAAGCGTTCAATAGGAAATCTAAAATCTAAAATCCAAAATTTAAACGCCTACCTTGGTTAACTCTACTTCCCGCCGTCTGGGTACTTCATGAATCATAAAATCGTAAGCCATATCAGTACGGGGAAAAATAGCACGTGCTTCTTTGAGAAGATCCTTCAACTCTAAAGTATTTCCGGGAGCATAGCGGGGACTGAAATGACTCATAATCAGTCGATGCGCCCCAGCAGCTAAAGCTGTTTGCGCTGCCATTGTGGTTGTGGAATGCAACCGCTGGAAAGCCATATCTGCATCTTGATGGGCAAAGGTTGCTTCGTGAATTAATACATCGACATCATCAGCTAATTCCACTGCACCATCACAATAAATTGTGTCTGTACAATAGGCAATTTTTCGACCAATTTCTGTAGGGCCGCACAATTGGGTGCCATCAATCACCCGTCCATCCGTAAGGGTAACTGTTTCACCGCGCTTGAGTTGACCGTAAACCCGACCAGGAGGAATTTGCAACGCCTTGGCTTTTTCCACATCAAAGCGTCCGGCTCGGTCTTTTTCGGTTACGCGGTAGCCGAAAGCTGTAATCCGATGATGCAAATTACCGCAGCTAACAGTAAAGTCATCGTCTTCATAAATTATCCCTGGACGGATGGCGTGAACTTTGATTGGGTAAGAAAAATGCGTGTAGGAATAACGTGAGGCGGATTGAATGTAATCATTTAATCCAGGTGGGCCATAGATATCAATTCGTTCCACATTACCAGCCAAGCCGCAAGTAGCAAGAAGTCCCATCAAGCCAAAGATGTGGTCGCCGTGCATGTGGGTGATAAAAATTCGGGAGAGTTGACTGATTTTCAGTTCACTCCGCATAATTTGATGCTGAGTACCTTCGCCACAGTCGAATAACCACAGTTCTGCCCTTTGGGGTAATCTCAGAGCGACACTGGAAACATTGCGCGATCGCGTGGGTACACCGGAACTCGTCCCTAAGAATGTTATCTGCACAGTGTTCTTTAGTCTTCCTATTGCTCAATTTGCAGCTCTATTTTCTATAGTGGCACGGTTAATGAGTAAAATATTTAGGATTTTGGGGATTGGGCATCCCTTCGGCTTCTCTACGAGACGCTGTTCGCCTTGGGCAAGTGAGTATTGAGCATAGTTAGCGATCGCCTTAATAAAGCCTGTGAGCTTATCCAAACCGTAAGCAGAATGTGAGACTTGAGGAGGTATCAATGACTCAATTCTCTTGAGTTATCAATAGTCAGTAGGCAGATTCATGAATGCTTTAAGGAAATATATAAACTTTTGTTACACAATACGTAATTATAACTAGCCAAGCTGAAGTCATAATTATCGGAGTTCGCAAGAGCTTTAGAAACCTAATGCTGTCGTGCCACTCTAGACTCTGTATGCTTGATTCCTTCGTTGCCAAACTGTACTAATCGAAGTCAGGTGAAATTAGTACATCACAAGATAAGTTCACACATTTACCATTCTGCAAGGAGAGCAAAATTCATGGAATCTCAAACTTCACAGCCAACAGTTATAGATTCTCAAACATTAGATTTGTTAAAAGACGAGATTAAACAAGAAATTAGTGAAAGACTGAAGAACTCTAACTTGAACAAGCTGCTGGAAAAGCACGGCATATTAAAAGATGACATACAAGTTAAGTGCGATATTGACTTAACTAAAATTCAAATTAGAGATACGAATCCTTCATTATTAATGCCAGGTAAGCGTGTTGAAGTATGGGTTTGCTTGTGTAAGGGTGAAATGACTGATTGTCCTTGCCCAAAACCATAATCGGATTGTCAACTTAATAGTTATAATCTCCAGTTTGTAAGAGTCTTGGTAAAAGATATTTGAGTGTACCTCAGTTGCTTAGTAAAGCTTACAAACTGATATATTTGTTGCTGAATACGTGATTTTTAAATTAGCTTAATAAGCTAATTTATCAGCTATTAAGTTGACATAGCTATAGCAAAGTCATAAAGATTCTAGATATTTAACTAAACTCTCTATCTCGATCAGAATGATATAGTGCTTGTTTCATAAGTTTGAACTTTTCATAGCGTCAACATTGTTTAGCAACTAACATTAATTTTGAAAGGTGCAATATCCGGTATGGTTAATCTTTGGGGTCGGTGTCAATGGCTAGGAGTTGCATTATCTAGTGCTATAGCTTTCTATAGCAACTCTGTTGTTGCTCAAATTATCCCAGACAGTACTCTACCTGCTAATTCTCAAATTACAACAACAGGTAATACTATAACTATTAACGGTGGAACTCTTGTTGAAGATCAAAGCCGAAATATAAGCAATCTGTTCCACAGCTTTGAGCAATTTTCTGTCCCCACTGGAAGCACAGCCTACTTCAACAATGTAGCAAATGTTCAGAACATTATTAGCCGGGTAACGGGTAGGTCTGTTTCTGATATTGAAGGCATTATTAATGCTAATGGTCAAGCCAATCTATTTTTGATTAATCCCAACGGGATTATCTTTGGCCCCAATGCTTCTTTAAACATCGGTGGTTCATTTGTTGCGAGCACGGCGAGTAGTCTGAACTTTGCTGATGGTACTAAGTTTAGTACCGTAGATCCCCAAATCTCACCTCTGTTGACAGTAAGTGTTCCCATTGGTTTACAGTTCGGAGCAACCGCAAAACCCATATACAATCAATCCCAAGCCCAAGCTTCTAGTCCAGATGGCGCAATAACAACTAATCTTTTTGGGCAACCTGTTGGTTTGCAAGTGAAGCCGCTTAAAACCTTGGCACTTATAGGTGGTGATATAACGCTGGAGGGGGGAAATTTAACAGCAGCATCGGGACAAATTGAGCTAGGAAGCGTTGCTAGTAATAGTCTAGTCAGTCTCAGTCTCGAACCAATAAACCAAAGCTGGAGTTTGGGATATGAAAATGTGCAGAATTTCCAGAACATTAAATTAATCGGGCGAATTACTAACGGTAAACCGTTTGCATCTCAGGTAGATGCTAGTGGTGAGGGTGGCGGTAGTATTCAGGTACAGGGAAAATCTGTAGAACTAAGTGGTCTTGGTGTGCACCTAATAAGTAGAACTACAGGTGACCGAGATGGTAAAGAAATAACCATTAATGCCAGAAATTTAATTGTTCAGAATGGGGCACAACTAGCTACTTCTACTACAGGTAGAGGATCGGGGGGAAGTTTGACAGTCAACGCCTCCGAGTCAGTGGAGTTGATTCGTAGTAGAACTTTACCAGTTCCTGTTACCGGACTCTTTAGTACGACTTTTGGTGATGGAAATGCAGGTAAAATTACGATTAAAACTGGAAGGTTGCGTATCCAAGATGGGGCAGGGGTATCATCAGACTCCACTATGAGCGACAATCAACCAGCTAAAGGAAACGGAGGAGCTTTAACTGTTGAGGCGTCTGACTCTATAGAATTAATTGGAGTCTCAACAAATGGAACTGCCAGCAATTTGGGGGCTGGGACTCTAAGCTTTGGAGACGCTGGAAAAGTAACAATTACTACAGGGCGATTGATTGTCCGGGATGGGGCTGAAATAGTTGTGAGCAGTATAGGGAATGTAAGTAATCCAGGAAAAGCAGGGGATCTCAATATAACTGCTGGCTCTATCCTACTCGACAACGGAAAACTCACATCTAATAGTGAGTCAGGTTTAGGCGGGAATATTACACTCCAGTTGCGGGACTTATTACTGATGCGGCACGAAAGCAAAATAACCACTAACGCCAGGGGTAATGGAGATGGTGGTAATATCACCATCAATGCACCAAATGGCTTCCTTGTCGCCAGCCCCTTAGGAAATAACGATATCACCGCCAACGCCGTCTCTGGCTCTGGTGGTAAAATCACAATCACCGCTAAGAACATCTTTGGGTTTGTGCCCCCCACCCGTGCAGACGTACAGAGACTTGATCCAAAGGAAATCGACCCGAGTAACCTGCCAACAAGTGACATCACGGCATTTTCTCAGCAAAACCCTTCATTAAATGGCACTGTACAAATCAACTCACCGGATGCTGACCCCAGTAAAGGATTAGTGGAATTGCCCGTCAATCTGGTTGATGCTTCGCAGCAAATTGTTGCTGATTGTAATTCTGGTGGAAAAATAGCAAGAAGTTCATTTATTACCACTGGACGTGGAGGACTAGTAGCCGATCCGACGCAGCCATTGATAGCTGATGATGCAGTGCTGGCAGATTGGATCGCCCTCCCTCCAGAGAGTCAGAAT
Organism: Nostoc sp.; assembly: GCF_036917415.1. Lineage (GTDB taxonomy): Bacteria > Cyanobacteriota > Cyanobacteriia > Cyanobacteriales > Nostocaceae > Nostoc. Next base: position 127,049 of record NZ_JBALDJ010000093.1, read on the forward strand.
CGTGGTGGCGGTATTCAGAAAAGAGCCGTTGTTCAGGCGCAGCGAAACACAGAAGGAAAATCACAGAAAGTTAATTCTGTCAATGAGCCTACTCAAATTGTAGAAGCCCAAGGCTGGGTAATGGATGCCAATGGGAACGTAGTTCTGGTTGCTCAAGTACCCACAGAATCGCCCCATAACTCCTCACTCACCGCTACATCTTGCGCTGCTCATTAAAATTTGAGATATGGCGATATTTCGGAACTTTGTTATGCACAATGCCAAAGGCTGGCTACGCCTACGCAATTGCTGCTCTTGTTGCGATCGCTCTGCTCCCCACAAATCATGATGCAATGAGATTATGAAGAATTCACAGGCTTCTGAATTCTGCAACAACGCAGACGATGACTTGCTTCCAGAGTATAACTTTGACTATCGCAAAGCCTTGCCCAACCGTTTTACTAGTCAGCAAGAAAAAGCTCCTTTGATAGTTACTCTTGATGCTGATGTCGCTGAGATATTTAAAACATCAGAAGCTGTTAACAACGCTCTCCGTGCCTTACTCTCAGCAATTCCAAAGACTGAAAGATAAACTGCGATCGCCAAAATAACAAATGGGTACGCCGAAATAACAAATGGGTACGCCGAAATAACAAATGGGTACGCCGAAATAACAAATGGGTACGCCAAAATAACAAATGGGTACGCCAAAATAACAAATGGGTACGCCAAAATAACAAATGGGTACGCCGAAATAACAAATGGGTACGCCAAAATAACAAATGGGTACGCCGAAATAACAAATGGGTACGCCGAAATAACAAATGGGTACGCCGAAATAACAAATGGGTACGCCGAAATAACAAATAGGTACGCCGAAATAACAAATAAAACCATAGGGTAGGGGCGCATAGCTAGCTATGTGCCCCTAGAGGGGATTGTGGTTCAAAAAGAGCATAAAAGGCTATAAGTTAAACTGTCTCTGGATCAATGTTTAATTCTCGTAACTTTGCGGCCATACGCGATGCCAAAGGCTGGCTACGCCTACGCAATTGCTGCTCTTGTTGTAAGCGTTCTGCTCCCCACAGCAGCAATTGACCGGTTTCATCCCACCAGCGCAACCAATATCCAGTGCGATTTACTTTCGCACCCTGCCAAATTCCTAAAAACAGTCCAATGTTAGCAATCCAATACAGTCTATTTTGATTCGGTTGCTGGAGTTCGTATTGCCCTGAAGCACTAAGTTGATAGACTTCCACCCACCCCGCCTCTGGTTCAAAAATTACATAGATGGGGACTTGGATAATGCGCTCATAGTAGTACCACTTACCAGGTGGGTACTTAGCTTTAATTGAGTATTCACTACCTTCTGTCTCTGACAAAAATTCCATGACGATCGCCGGAATTTCTCCTTCTAGCTTCGGGGTATAACTACGACGGTTTTGGTTTAGTGGAGCTGTCGGTAACACAGAAGGGACATAGAACCAATCCGGGGCTTTAATTACCAACTTGCCATCTACAGTTGCACAAATCCCAAAATTTGTACCAATGAGTATCTGAGGCTGAATTAAAGGAGCCAGTTCCAAGCTTTCAGTTAAGGCAAATGCGATCGCTGGCTGACTAATATTATCCTCAGGCTCATCGGGTAAAGGAAAGTCATCAGGTAACTTTTCCCAAGTGACAATGGGTTCAATGATAGTTGTTGACATAGAAACCTGGAGTCAGGTGGTTATTGCTATTATGTCGCACAACTCTTAATTCCCCACTCCCTAATTCGTCTCCTGAATTTGCAAACGAACAGTGTGATCAGTCGCACCACTAAGTTGCAATTCCATGATTTCACCACCTAGAGGTTCTAAGCAAGTGAGGAGCGATCGCAAGTTGGGTGTACTTGCACCAGTATCTACATATAATCGATCTGCTAAATTCCCGATCCGTTTCCAAGTCATGTACAATTTAGCGATCGTTTGTTCAATTTGCGATGCTTGATTTACCAAATCAGCAGCAATGCTCAAACAGCCGACTCTTTGGGCTTCTTCTAAGGCTGTTTCAATGTCAACATCTTCCTGCGTTAGCGCCTGAACTTGAGCCGCACCTTTGAGATATTTGGCTAAGTTACGCGCTTCGGTAGTTACCTGTTTCAGGGTATCCACATCAGGATTGGCAGCTATTTCCTTTTGGATAAACTTTTGATGCGATTCTGGCAGTTTTTCCATTTCCTTCACCAAAGGGGCAATGTAGCGTGGGGGAAGGGTGTTATCTGCGGCTTTTTCTTTGACTGCTTCGGGTAATAAATCTGAGGACATGGCTGTCCATTCATCATTGAGTTGACGCACTTCCCGCCTAGTGATGCGATCGCCTTTTTGGGCGGCTTCACTCACCATCTGTTGCACTTCTGGGACTGCTTTGGAGGTTTCGACAAATGCCCGTTTACTGAAGTTGTTCACAGATCCGGGGTCAAGTTTACCGTCTTCAATCAGAGTATCGGCACTATTCGCCAGTTGAATCCAGGAGTATGCTTGACTTTTGCTGATTTCCCGCTCTTTTAGCCATCGCAGAAAGCCAGTACCGCGTCCGTCACCACCGACTTTTTCTCTGTCGCGGATCGCCCGTAAAATTCGCCCCCGCCAGATTTCAGTTTGCAAATCAAAGCGATCGCATACCTGCCACGCTATTTCTAGCTGCTGTTGAAAATCTGACTCTAGAATCTGTTCATCTTCTGGATCGGGCAGTTCAAAGCTGATATCGGCTGGCTGTTGTAAGGCAGCAGCAAGGTCGTTGATGGAGTCGGTGTCTTGCACGATTGATGACTAACTAGTGGATGCGATCGGCTTATTATGCCATAATCTGTGGACTCTCACTTAAGGGGGAGTACGGTATTTTGAGTTACAACAAAGATAGTAAGAAGGGGTAAACCACCTTTGTAAAGTCTTTAATTAATCAGAGACAATAAAAATAAAACAATGAACCAGGTAGACTACCTCCGCATTAGCTTAATCGATCGCTGCAATTTTCGTTGTCAGTACTGTATGCCAGAGGGAGTAGAACTGGATTATATTCTCAAGCAACAGTTATTGAGTGATGAAGAACTACTCACCTTAATTCAAGAGGTATTTATTCCAGTAGGCTTTACCCGGTTTCGTTTGACTGGAGGAGAACCCTTATTGCGTCCGCGTGTGGTGGATTTGGTAAAGGCGATCGCAACTTTACCCCAAACTCAAGACCTCTCAATGACCACCAACGGTTTTTTGCTGGCTCCGATGGCACAAAACCTCTACAATGCTGGTCTGCGACGAATTAATATTAGTCTGGACTCTCTCGATACCGACATTTTTGATCGAATTATTGGTAATCAGGGGCGTTCTCGTTGGCAACAAGTTTGGCATGGGATTCAAGCTGCCCATCAAGTCGGATTCGACCCCCTGAAGCTGAATGTGGTGGTGATTCCTGGCGTTAATGACCACGAAGTTCTAGATTTAGCCGCCCTGACAATTGATAAACAGTGGCACGTTCGATTTATTGAATTTATGCCCATTGGTAATATGCATTTATTTGGCGATCGCGGTTGGGTATCTTCAGCCGATTTACGAGAACAGATTCGCGATCGCTGGGGCTTGACAGAATCACAAGTTTGTGGTGCTGGTCCCGCTGATGTCTTTCAAATTCCCGGTGCGAAGGGGACACTGGGATTTATTAGTCAAATGTCAGAATGTTTTTGCGATCGTTGTAACCGGATGCGCCTGAGTGCTGATGGCTGGCTGCGTCCCTGTTTATTAAACGAAACTGGTCAAATAGATTTAAAAACTGCTCTGCGTTCTGGTGTCAGCACTGCTCAATTACAAAAGCAGGTCAGACACTTACTCCAAATCAAGCCAGAAATTAACTTTAAACAACGTGATTCTGGTAATTTAGGTACATATACCCGCACCATGTCGCAAATTGGAGGGTAGTCATTGGTCATTGATCATTTGTCCTTTGCAAAGAACTAAGGACAAATGACTAAGGACAAATGACAATTACGCTTGTCGTGAATAGTATTCCACCACAAGTAGTTCATTAACTTGTAATGCCACCCATTCGCGCTCAATAACGCTGTTAACTTTACCAACCAACTTATTTTTGTCAAACTCCAAATGACTGGGGAGGTTGGCCAAACCGGGATATTGCAAGTTAGCTTCTACCAACTTCCGTGATTGTGCCCGATCTCTAACGGCAATTACTTCGCCAGGACGGCATTGGTAGCTGGCAATATTCACCACACGACCGTTAACAGTTACGTGACCGTGATTCACTAGTTGACGAGCTCCTGGGATAGTCGGCGCTATACCCAAGCGGAAAACGGTATTATCCAAGCGCATTTCTAGCAATTGCAGCAGCACTTGTCCGGTAGAACCAGTAACACGTCTGGCTTTCCGCACATAGCGCAGCAATTGCTTTTCAGTCAAACCGTAGTTGAAGCGGAGCTTTTGCTTTTCCTCTAGACGGATAGCATACTCAGAGCGTTTCTTGCGGTTCTGACCATGCTGACCAGGTGGGTAAGCCCGTCTGGCGCTTTTACGAGTCAATCCTGGTAAGTCGCCCAAGCGGCGGACAATTCTGAGGCGGGGCCCTCTATATCGGGACATGAGTTTCCTTAATCTAATCCTGTTTAAACTTTACCCAAACATTCCATTTTGACATTCCACTGATAATAAATCAGCGGATTCTTGGTTTTTTGAAGGTGCTTACTTTGGTATGACGTATCTTACCAATGTAGAGGCATCTCCTTTAGGCCAGTTGCTTTAAGTCGGTTGAGCCGACACACTAGCTTCCAAGCTTGAATTCCGACGTGCCCCGCCGTACTACTGCCAATAAGTTTTTTGTGTTTATTTAGTTTCGTAGGCTACTCAATCATCAGATTGGTTTACGCAGTATTCTTACTCTGAAATACTTTTTACGTTGCCTACTTATCTTTCAAACAGCTATATTAACACAATTTTCGACATAATTAATTATGTCTATACTTTACTACCCCTGAAATTCTTAGATTACAGAGGATTTTTAAGATATTTGAGTTAGCATAACTTTGGGTGTTTGGAGAATGGCAATGTCAATGAGCAAAAAAGTGGTTAGCAGAGTTAAGAACAAACAAGGCAGTTCCACCTCCAGGATTTTAACATTACCAGTTTTGGCTATAGCTGGATGTTTAACAATCTTGCCTAATGTGGCTGTTGCTGCCTCCTACAGGAATGATTATAGTGTCTGTGCGGGTCGCCTTTTGAGTGTGGGTGTAAAGGCAGAAGCGGCATCATCAGGTTGTGCAGCAGCACTGCGTCCAAAAGATTTGGCTGCTTGCGTGGTGAAAATTGATAAGGAAACCCAAATTGCTGCAACGGATGCGCTTTCTTCTTGTGGGAAGGCCCGGCGTCCTGAAGAGTTAGCAACCTGTGTAGTTGGCGTCAGCCTAAGTACTAAGGAAGAAGCTAATCCGACAGTTTTAGATTATTGTGGACGCAGTTTGTTACCCGTGCGCTTTGGTCAGTGTGTGGTTGGCTTGCGTAGTCAAATCGACTTTCCCGCTACTCAAGCGCTAGATACTTGTATCAGTGCTGATGATAGTGTTATCGGTGCTTCATCTTCGTCTACACCGCCAACGATAATTCCTGCGGGTTCAAGTCCAAGTTTAGAGACTACCCCATTTCCAACTCAACCAATTGTTCCAACTCAACCAATTGTTCCAACCCAACCAATTGTTCCAACTCAACCAGTTATTCCAACTCAACCAGGCACTAATTAGACTACAGTGCTTTGTGTAATTGATTGAAAATACAGGTCGAATATAGAGTGGCTATTTGCCAACCGGATTCAGGGACTACCAAAAAATAAATCATCCGATTTTAATTTGTAGGTTGGGTTGAGCAACAGCGAAACCCAACCTTATATATTACAATGCTTCAACCTAACTGGGTAATTTACCTTTGCTGACTATATAGCTTTCGTTAGGCAATAACAGTGATATTTACATTAGTCAGTATTGCCTGATTCGAGAACTGGGCTATTTGAACTTGTGCAGCTTTACCAATCCCATCTGCGTCAAAGAAAAGATTACCCGTAGTTTGATCGTAGATAAAGCGATCGCTTGCTGTTGTCGCACTAATCCTAAGTCAGTACAAGCTGGAATTGAGCGTATTATTCTAAGATTAAACCAGTCCAAATATGCCTTGGAAACAAAGATAGTATCATCTCCAAGACTAAAAGAGTAGTCAAGTGATTGGAGTAAGTGGATCGTTGAGTTACTCTTGAATCTCAAACCTCTACTCAAATGTTAGCTGCGGTTAGATTTTCAAGTCAGTATTACATCATCCGCAAACCAATCTCCCATTTCTACATCCGTGAAAAGTCATCACAATATGGTTGTAGCAATAATAGTTACTGTATTTCTTACTTTGGTTTCTATATCATCATCGAAAGGTTGAAGAAGTTTCTGCATCCCGCCCAAAAAAGCCGTGCCGTCTCGATTATGCCAACACCTGGTCTTATCCAGACTACAAAGATATCACGTGAACTTTCAGGCGGATTGTACACTAATGCAACTTCTGTCAAACGCTCTATTAGCTCGGACAAACTTCAGCACCACTTCTGCTACTTGTGGGCATTCCGATACTTAGCACTGTTCCCAAAGTGCCCGCTGACCAAGTAAGCATTCAAAGAAATGATAAAACATTATAATGCTCCTCTCCAACGCAAAGAGGAGTTGGAGAGAGGTTAGTTGAACTCACGTCAGTTTTTCAGCTTTGGGAATTTAGAATTTTGCACAGTTTGCACAGTTAGTTGTACTAGTCTTCTCTTTCACCAAAAGCCGTCTGTAAAACCACTGCGATACCACCGTCTTGGTGATATTTGTCTGCCCAGGCACGAATAACTTCATCCAATTCTTCCATAGCCTGCTCCATTTTTTCTGGGAGGATATCAAGTTCTTCCAGCAAGCGCATGGCGTTTCGTTGCCGTTCTGCCCAATTTTTCATCATGCGAAAATACCGAGCGGTATCTTCCACCATTATGTAGGTACGTTCTTGATCGTCTGCTGGAGCATAAAAAGGACGGGTAAGCACGTAGAAAGGCATTCCCCAAGGAGAATCAATACGCGTTACCGTCCCTGAGTAAAGCAGACGGCGCTTGATATGCTCACCCAAAGCTTCACTCAAAGGCATTTGGTGTTCGGGTGGTAAGTCTTCTTGCGATCGCCTGTGTAAAAACTCGATCAAATCCAGAAACTCAAACGAGCTAACTAACTGAGCATCAGGTAAATTACTGGGCAGTTTCTGCTCAATTTGCCTTTTTTCTTCACTTGTCAGACTGGTACCAGGAACGCGCGATCGCCCCGGTTGCCAAGGATATTTTTCTAGCCAGACATAAGGCAATTGAATCAAATAGCGAGGTTCTTGAGAACCCAGCATTTTTAACAGTTTGCCTTCTGTTAGTGCCTGTCTGACTTCTTCTACAATAATTTTTACTCGTTTCGGCTCCAGGTGGTGCAAATGCCCTGTCATTCGCAGGTTTTGTCCCTGCTCTAGATAGGTCATGTAAATTGCACACTTTGCTGCTGTTGCGGCTGCGTCTAAAAATGCCCCATGCCTGTGCCCACTCGTCCGCATCGCACTAAAAGCCAGATAAAGCATGATCTGATCCATCGCACTGGGGTCAAGACGTTTGATCAGATCTATGTCGTTACTCATATTACAGACAATTGAATAGCACGTTTACACAGTTTTTAATCGAGTGAAAATAGGTAGTATACACCTGGCTGAACGCTGTCTTTACTTCAAACTATATTAGTATGCGATAACGATGATATTGGTGGTAGCACAAACTACCGTTTTCGCATTATTTCCTGGTACAAAAGCAGAGTCGGTAGTTGTCACTATAACTGTCTCTGCATTTAACCGGAAAATTAGAGACACCACCAAATCCAGCTTAACGGTGGTTTATAGTCCCAACAGTCAACTATGCTGCAATTAATCTACAAAGCCTTTCAGTTTTCTGGTTTTTTTCATCTTTCAAGAGCAACAACGTCAAGCTGCTTACACCTAATTATGGCACTATGCCGACTCAGAGTAAAAACTAGTTTGCACGGTTCATCTGGGATATCTGTTACTAAAAAAAGATGGTTTTTTCAGCTTTGGCAAATTATTTGTAGTGCACAAGTGACTAGAAATAATTGGGAATAGTCTCAAAACAAATCGCTTACCAGATGTAGCCACATTTAGAGGTTGAGCTATATAGCTCGTTGTGAACTATTATTCCGTTCACAACCTCCAGTGATGTCTCGGCAGTATCAGCCGTTGGCTTGAGAAAAGATAGTAGACATCAAGTAGAGCAAATAATTCCAATTTCAAAATACCTGTTCTTTTTCAAATATTGTTCATTATCATATCACTATTTTTTACTTTTGAAATAAAATTGTGCATTTTAAATTTGATAAATAATGACTATTTAAATATTTTATATTCTGCTTAAATCAAGGTTTGATGATATTTTTATCTCTATTCCTAAATACAAGTTTTATTTATGATTTTATCTTAATGTCTGGACACAAAAAGTCGCGATGATTTCCGACTAAATCGCGTATCTATAAGGCTTTGGCGCTCATGCTAATAACCGAAAGATTAGTTACTAGCCATACATATAATAAAACATCTTGGGTTCCATCCGATGATTATTTAGAGATTTTTTTACAATAAATTTATATTTCTTTCATGAAAGAATTTTAAATTTTCATGATTTAACTAATTTATTGGTTACTTTCAAGTATGTTTTTACCTCGCTATTTTATATATTTGAGAGACTTAAATTACGTAGATGGTTTGTTGCTATAAAAGGATGATAATCCGCAACAAGCTACGATATCAGCTTCTTTTTCTGGGTGTCTAGGCGATCGCAGATTAAGTTGACTGGTATAAAACAACAGAAATAAAGATACCATCTTACGAAGCACAATTAGTAACTGGGTGTGAATAATTAAAGATTTGTGGTGACTTAGCGCCGTCTGGGGTCTTTTCCATAAGCGACAAATAAAACCGAAGCATAAGGGTTTTAGCCCTCACTACAAGGCAATTTGATAAATTTACAGTGTTTAACATAAGTTAGTTTATTCTTACCCACTTATTTAAATTCCCACAGAGAAAGAACAAGCAGTCCGGCTGCTTAATATCAACAAAGGGATTATCTTCTCAATAAATTCCAAAGTAGTCGCATTAAGAACTGCTTATTGATACAGATTTCGTGTAGGTGCAGTCTACCGTAGACATCGCTTTGAGTCTTGGAAACTACCAAACCTAACGAGAAATGCTGATTTTGTCGTTGGTTCTTAACATTGGTTGCGATCGAAAGTAATTAATTTAGATGCGCTTCTAGAAAAAAACGGGGTACTGTAAACATTTCTGCGACTTCTTCATCTCTTAGTGCCAAAATGTGCTGCAATGGTTTTAACTCCTTGTGAATCTTCTCTTTGAGCAAGTACTCGTGCTCAATTGCTGGAGTCAGTACTACTCATATTGCTTACATATACGTGTTTTCCCTACCTGTATCAGGCTAAATCCCTAAAAATATATTACAAGTCGATTTCTTCTGAATACTGCTTGCCGATCTATTAAGTGTTATCTGCACCTATACAGCATTCTGAAATCATTCGTAAAAACTTAAATCCCCAACTTCTCAAAGAAGTCGGGGATCTTGTTTGTCACAGATGATTTAGAGAAGTAACAAGTGGGTGCATTAGCGTCAAAATTGATGCTGAGAGTGATGGAAGGTAAAGTAGCTCCCATCACACTGAAGCTGATTGAACTCGCCATTTAATTCGTGGGATTAGAGGGTTTAACCTGATTTCGCATTGTTTCAAAGCTGAAAGCAGCAGCACCAAAAGTTACAAATAACACTCCCAGAATTTGCACAATATCCAAATTTTCTTGAATGATTAACCCAGCGAAAATCACGGTTAAAACTGGGATGCTACCACCGATGAGCGCCGATCGCGAGGCTCCTAGTTTACTAATACCAACATTATTGAGCAAATAGCCAGCAAGAGTCAGCACACCCAAAATAAACGCGCTTAAAACCAGTTCCAGCATTTTAGAGGGGTCAACTACTACCAAGTTCCAGCTGCTTGGCAAAGGTAGCATCAAACAAATAAAGCTCAACAACAACATCGTAGTGAAGTTAATTAAAGTAAAAGTCACCGGATGTAGTTTGCTAGCACAGACTCGCGTCAGAATTATGTAGGCAGCAAAAGCCACACCCGAAAGAATGGCGGTGCTGCTTCCCATTGAAGTATTACCGATACCGATGCTGGGAGAACCGCCTAAAACCAACAATTCACCGCAGCAAATCACAGCGATCGCAGCGATGCGGAATAGAGTGGGGCGATCGCGAAACAGAAACCACGAAAATAGACCACTAACCATTGGATAGATAAAGAACAGTGCGATCGCCATTCCAGTTGTGACTTGAGCGATCGCAATGTAGATTAGTACCTGAGATAAAAACAAAAAGCACCCACTCACAATTGACAACACCAAAATCTGCTTGGTAGCTGCATTAGCAGGTGTAGAATTTCCTCGGACTGAAGCAGACAAGTTTTCCAAATCTTGCCACAGTCTTGGATGCAATATCGGAGACAAAAGTACCATTAGTGGTACGACTACCATAAACCGTAGCGTCAAAATTAACAGAGTATTGCCCAAAGTCGGCGGTAGCAACTGCTCTACCTCTAATACGCCAAAAATCTGGGAACCTTCGTGGAAAATCACCTTGATAGCTACGTTGTAAAGCGACGATACCACTGCCGATAAGACAATCAACAACAAACCGATTTGGAGTGTTGAGTAGCTAGAAGAATTAGGCGATCGCGATTCTGGGGGTTTTGCTTTTGCTTGTGGTTTTAGGGCAGTGGTTGATGAGGATTCAGCTTTGGTTTGCGATACGTTCTTGCGGCGGACAGCAATTGGTTCATTAGCATTCTTTGGAGAAGGTCGGATCATTCTCGGTTGTAGCAAAGATGCGATCGCAGGCTCTGATTTCGTTTCGTTTTCCGGCGATTCTTGATTTAAGACAGAAATTGGCTCGGTAGCATTGTCTTTTGGTGGGGGAACTACAGCCGCAGTAGGTTCTGATAGCGTTTCCCTTGACGACAAATCCTTGCTGGGAGAAGAAATTATTGGATTCGCGGTGTTTTCTCTAACAATCGGCGGCTCTAATGTCGTTTCTCTTGGCGACAAATCCTTGTTGGGAGAAGAAATTATTGGATTCGCGGTGTTTTCTCTAACAATCGGCGGCTCTAATGTTGCTTCTCTTGGCGACAAATCCTTGCTGGGAGAAGAAATTGGATTCGCGGTGTTTTCTCTAACAATCGGCGGCTCTAATGTTGCTTCTCTTGGCGACAAATCCTTGCTGAGAGAAGAAATTGGATTCGCGGTGTTTTCTCTAACAATCGGCGGCTCTAATGTCGTTTCCCTTGGTGAAAATTTATTGGAGATCGGGGAAATTGGCTCAAGGGAATTTCTTACTACTTCCTCAAACTCTGGTAGCGATGTTTCAACAGAACTGTTTTTTTCTAGCTCCGTAAACTGCAAAACAGTAGGTCTACCTGCTGTTGCTGATTTGTGTGAAGTTTCTTCTATAGTTTTATCTAGTTCTCCATGCAGGCGATTAACAAACTCCGCCAAAATCGTTTCCCCTTGCTGCTGCTGGCTATACATCCGTGACAACTGTTGGGAAAGATTACTTTGATAGTTCTTCAGCTCCTGTTGTAGGGAATTAAAGGTAACGGTAACGGTGTCATCCAGACTGTCAAACATGTGTTCGACTTTTTCATTGATTTCACCGACTACATTGCTGCTCACTTCAGCAGACTTCAATGCAGCTTGTTCGTAAGATTTGCCCTCTATGCTTTGATTAGCTAAAGTTGCCAGAGAGGATTGCAGTTGTGAAGATATATGCTTTGCCAGAACTTCTGCCAGTTGCCGAATTAACACTTGCTGCTCGGTGATTTGGCGCACTTGTTGTAAATGCTCTTTTTCCTCTACCAAGCTTTGAATCTCATCAGATAACCGATTTTTTTCTGACTGAAGCCGCTTTACGTCTTCCTGCAAAGCTCTGAGGACATTCTGCTGAAGATTTTCTAAGTCTTCAACTACAGCCCAAAGAGCATTTTCTGCTGCTCTAGATAGCTCCCCTCTGACTCTTGGGTTTTCTGGTTGCTTCTCGAATCGCCCCATTAGCTTCTAACCTCTAACACTTTGACGATAAAGCTGCTTCCGGTACACTTTATTGACGGTCATCCTAATTTCCTGTATTTTGCCAGATAAATTAAAAATTTTAACAGCACTTCCGCATTTCAACGTAATTCTGTCATAGTAGACACAAGTTAGCAAAGCATTTAAGTTTGCCACACAGCTTACTACACCGTGTTCTCTTTACCATTGATAAGTATTTAACCATTAGATTTGGAATTTTGGTGAGGTAGCACCCGTCTTAGCGATTCCCATCGTTAGCTACGCCAGAGCGACTGGGGGATTGCCCAACCCGAAAGGATTTTGGATTTATCGCCACGCCTAGAAGTCCCTTAAATAGATACTTTTTTATTTTTGGTCAGTTTAATTTTCATAAATTATTTGCCAATGAAATTTTTACTTTTAAAGAAATCTCACTCCAAATAAATATTTATTGTTTTGCTGCCAATAATAATTGTCAAAGATTCACTGATGCGTGTGCGTAGGCGACTCGTCGCTAGATATCCCCACCAAATTGTCTGACTTGCGAAACTAACTGTAAATTTGTGTGGAATGTAACTGGTATGACAGTTTATATCTCTAAATGGAGATTAAAGTATCTTTCTGTGGAAATTAAAAGTTACGCTATCCCCTGCACAACATTCTAATGAATGAGCAGCAATTCTGCAAAAGCACGTTTTTTTTGGCGTTGTTGCAGTCTGGGTTTTGCTTTGAGTAAATTCCTGTAAAAGAAAAGTTTGGAAAATATTAATAATTCTTAGAAGAATAAAATCTGGGCGATGCTGAAAATAGCAGCGCTAAGGGCAGCACTCATGGGGATTGTAATTAGCCATGCGGCGGCAATGCCTTTTAGTGTTTGAAACTTAATCGACTTGAGATTTTGCACTAGTCCAATACCAACTACACCACCGACGAGAGCGTGGGAGGTGGAGACTGGTAAACCTAGCCGGGAAGCGATGAGGATGGTGGTAGCAGTTGCCAGTTCGGCACAAAATCCACTACTGGGTTGCAAGGCAATAATGTTTTCGCCAATGGTAGCAATGACTTTTTTTCCCCAGACAGCTAGACCACCAACAATACCAGCACCACCAAGGATTAAAATCCAAAGGGGGATAGTTATACCATCGGTAGGTACGCTACCAGTGCGATTGATGTACACGATCGCAGCTAAAGGAGCGATCGCATTTCCCACATCATTAGAACCATGAGCAAAGGCGACAAAGCAAGCACTTAGCAGTTGGAATCGTCCGAATAATCTTTCTACAGGATTTGGGAGTATTTCTCCCTTGTCTCCCTTATCTCCCCTCTCTCCCAATTGTTGCCAACTAATTATTGTGAGTCCAACTGCTGCTACTGCACCAGTTAATAGTGGGATGTCATGAGAAGGGATCGTAAAACCAACTTGCTCAATTACAAAATTGGTTAGCGGTTCTGTTAGTGATGGTAAGACAATCACGCCGAATACACCTAGCAGCAGAGTACTCAACCAGGGAATCCATTCTTGTAACTGGACTACTTGATTAGGTTGATCTAAAATCCAGTGCTTGATTTGACTGTAAAATAAAGCAGCGATCGCACCACTAATTAACGGCGTTAAAACCCAGCCAATGGTGATCGAGCCAATTGATGACCAATCAATTGCATTTACTCCCAAAGCTACCCAACTAAATCCAGCGATCGCACCAACAACCGCATGAGAAGAAGATACAGGTAAACCGCGTGATGTGGCAATTTGCAACCACACACCACACGATATTAGTACTGTTACCATTCCAACAACGAATATTTGGGGTGTAGCTGCGAATAAGGCGGGATTAGCAATTTTCGTTGCTAGAGTTTCCGTTACCTCATGTCCAAACAACACAGCACCCGTAAACTCTAATACCCCAGCAATTATTAGTGCCTGTTTAAGGGTGACAGCTTTGGAACCTACAGAGGTTCCCATCGCGTTAGCGACATCGTTTGCTCCGAGATTCCAGGCGACGTAGAAAGCTAGTAGAGCTACAAAAAGTAGAGTAATAAGCATTTTGTTGGGGACAAGGGGAGTTAACAATTCAAAATTCAAAATTCAAAATTCAAAAATGAAACTTGAGCTTTTAAGGGTGAACCTTGAACCTTTGAGCTTCGTCGTTGAACTTCTGAGCTTCGTCGTTGAACCTCTGAGCTTTAAACTTCTAGTTTAAACACTCTCTCATCCCTCCCAGCTTCGTAATCTCCCTTTTACGGATAAATCAGTATTTTATAAGTATCCGGTGTGGGTGCGATCGCAACTTCCACAGCTGCTGATAAATCTTTTAATGGATAGCGATCGCTAATCAATGCTTGTACGTCAATCCACTGATTAAATACAATATCAGCTGATAGACTCTGAAGCCGATAAGATGAGCTATAACTGCCGATCAAGTCAATTTCCCGACGGTAGAGGATATTCGGGTTGATGGGAATTTCCACCTCATCAGGGAATTCAGCGAAAAACAAGATTTTGCCACCTTTGCGGGTACTATCAAGTGCTTGAAAGAAGGCTTTCTCGCTAGGAACAGCTAACAGGGTGACATCAACACCTAGTCCACCAGTTAAGGCAGAGATTTTGGCTGGTAAATCGGGATCGCGAGCATCAAAAGCCGCCTCTGCACCGACACTTAAGGCTTTATCAATTCTAGAGGGTAGTAAATCAGTAGCGATCGCTTTTGCTCCGAAATACTTCACCAACATGATAAACATTAACCCAATTGGCCCAGCACCTGTAACTAACACAGTTTGTCCTGGAGCAATTTGGGCTTTTTTCACTGCCTTCAAGCAGCAGTTAGTTGGTTCGACAAAACTGGCTTCTTCAAAACTGATATTATCAGGGATGGGAATTAGCCCACCGTTTTGGACAATATGTCCGGGAACCTTGACATAATCGGCAAAACCGCCGCCACTGGCGTTAAAACCTGCGGTAGTGGAGATGTTCTTGTAAACATCGCACATGGAAAAATTATCATTTAGACAGTAGGCGCAACGCATACAAGGGATGTGGTGCATCACTGCTACCCGTTGTCCAACTTGCCAACCTTTGACATTATTGCCTAGTGCTGCGATCGTGCCGGCAGTTTCATGTCCAAAAATGCGCGGCGGTTCATACAGTGGATAACGAATTTTTTTAATATCTGACTGACACAACCCCACAACCTGCACCTGTACCAGCACTTCATCTGGTTCTAGGGTAGGAACTGGGATATCTTCGTAAGACAGTTGATTAACGCCTCTAAATACCTGTGCTTTCACGTTGGTTTTTCCCCGCTCAACGATACTAGATGTAACATTAGCAGTCAACGTTAAGCTATCAAATTTGAGATTTCTGTGTTTTAGCTTGTTCTAGTTCTTGTTCTAAGCTTTGTTCAAAGATTTGGAATGCTTTAATATCCTCTGATGAGAGCTTTCCTTGAATTGTCCCATTCTTAACTTCTATCAGATACCTTGGAAGCCTTTGGTCTGACGCCAGTCGCCTGTGACGGGAAACCGTCTTCTCCTGCAAACACGCTGCGCCAACAGCGCTGTCTCGACTTTGTGCTGCGTCTGTGCGGATTTTTTATTCGGTAAATCAGAAACAGTGGCACTCGCATAACTGGTCTTTTTCTACCAAATCTTCTTAAAATTAGCCTTTGCGAGTGTGGAGCAGTAGCTCTCCTTCCCAAGAAGGGGACGCCGATAGGCGAGAGAAAATTTGTGTAACTTCACAGAGAAACGGTATTGAAGCACTAACAATAATTATTTGCAATAATTTTCCTAATACTGTAAGCTTTTCTAAAATATATTGAATATTTTTATCAATAAGTTTTTACAAGAGGTTTGACACACTGGTAAGTCTGACTGGAAAAATCAGCTGGAATCAGATATAGCAACTTGTGATTATTAGTTACAAAAATTCTTAATTAGCAAATTGAGACTTTATTCTATTTACAGGAAAATCAGGATGTCTAAACTGCCGGATGTTCTTTGGTTAAATACAAGCCCTAGTTTGCAATACTTTGCTCAACCACTACTTCGTTACCTGTCCGATCTAGTGACAATCCAAGAGTGGAAATATCGCCAAAGCCAAGATGAAGTAAGTTCACTAGATGCTGCTGTTGTTCTGCTTCATGACTACCTCAAATCTTGCAATCGACCTGTTCACCTGATTGGTCATAGTACAGGAGGATTACTAGGGTTACTCTATAGCCGTCGCTATCCAGAAACAGTCAAGTCTTTGACGCTATTAGCCGTGGGTGTTGATGCGGCGGTTGATTGGCAAGCTCATTACTATATGCACCGTCAGTTTTTAAATCGCCAAAAGCTTTTGACTGATATGGTTTATAACTTGTTTGGTTATCAGGATAAACGCACTCTCAAGAGTTTGACACATCTGCTGGAGCAAGACTTAGATTGTTCGCTCTCTCCTCATTCTCTATTTGAGAGGGTGAGTATAAAGGCAAACAAAGTTCCAGTACCTTTGATGGTTTGTAGTAGCTTAAATGACATTGTTGTGGAACCAGAGGCACTGCAAGGATGGCGATCGCATTTGAAGGAAGGCGATCGCCTCTGGTCTTGTTTAGAAGGAGGGCATTTCTTTCACTTTTCCCAGTATCAGCTTGTAGGAGAACAGCTACTCGACTTCTGGAAGTTTATCCGGGTATCAGATTCGCTGTATTCCTGTTTGCGACTTTAGGCATAAAAGTAATGAGAATATATCTCAAGAATGATTTGTTGAGCAAAATAAATGTGAGAGGTTAATAGTATCCTAAATTATTTGAGGCAAGTCTAGAAATGGTTGTGGCTTTAGATGATACCAAGCGTAGCGCGATCGCTACAGAGCTAGCAGATTTGAAAGCTATACAAGAGTTGCTAATTGCTAATGAACGAAAAGTACTACCTGCTGTAAGCAACGATCGAGAAATTAGCCAACGCCTAAACGACTTTCTCAAAGATGACCAAGAAAACCTCACAGCGATCGAGGGAGTTATTTCAAAATTTGGTGGTGGTTCAGCCCAGCCAAGAGACACCATAAAGCAGTACGTTGAGCAAGTAAACCGGATAATAGATGGGGATGAGCTGACACTATACCAAAAAGTTTCTATTCACGAAAGAATTAAGCACCAAGCCGTAATGACTGGTTTAATTATCCATAAAGCTTCTCAGGTGGTAGGTGATGACGTGAAAGAAGCTATTGGACCGCTCAATCAAGTGAACTTTGAAAATCGCGCTCATCAAGAACAGTTGAAAGGTGTGTTAGAAGTTTTGGGTACAAGAGAACTTACAGGTCAAGACCCAGATCAAGGAGTTTGGGCGCGGACTCAAGATGCTGTTGCAGCTTTGAGGGGTGTGTTTGAGGGTTTGACAAAGTAAATCTAACTCAACACTGCCTTGACTTCTAGTTAGGTAAGTACTAATTGAGAAATAATCCTAATAATTTTTGATTTCAGGAATCCGATGGCGATCGCACTCAGTTTGAGATAAAAACTGGAATGCGATCGCTTTTTTTAGGAGAATATGTCGGAACTCCTGTGAGGTTAAAGGATGGTTAATCAAACATACACGGCTGATGTCTTAGTTGTTGGTGGTGGAACCGGAGGGACTGTGGCTGCTATCCAAGCGGCGCGACGGGGAGCCAAAACCATTCTGGTGAGTGAATTTCCTTGGTTAGGGGGAATGCTAACTTCGGCTGGAGTGTCTGTACCCGATGGCAACGAATTAGAAGCCTTTCAAACGGGGTTATGGGGGGCGTTTTTGCAGGAATTGCGACAACGACAGCCTGGAGGATTAGATAATAGCTGGGTAAGCTTTTTTAGTTACGATCCCCGAATTGGGGCAGAGATTTTCGCAGATTGGGTGCAGGAATTGCCCAATCTACACTGGATTTCTGGACAAGTACCAATAGACGTTTACCGACAAGGTGATTTGATTACTGGTGTCTGTTTTGCAGATTTTGCTGTCACAGCCAAAATTATTCTCGACGGTACAGAGTTAGGAGATTTATTACCTTTAGCTGATATACCTTACCGCTGGGGCTGGGAATTGCAATCGGAGTGGGAAGAACCCAGCGCCCCAGTGACTTTTAACTCTTTAACCCAGAAATATCCCGTGCAAGCGCCCACTTATGTAGTGATTATGCAAGACTTTGGTGAATCAATTGCACCAGAGATTCCGGCTGCCCCTAACTATAATCCATCCCAGTTTACAGGTGCTTGGGATGGCTATGGAGCAGAAACATTTTTAAATTATGGACGTTTGCCTGATGGCCTGTTTATGATGAATTGGCCAATCTGTGGCAATGACTACGGCGAAGGGGTAGGGCGGTTGATAGAGTCAGATGTATCCAGAGGTAAATTCATCCAAGAATCTCGCTGGCACAGCCAAAATTTTGCTCATTTTATCCAAAAACAGCTTAGTCGTCGTTATGGTTTAGCAAAAAAAGTATTTCCTCACGCCTCTACAGCTTTTGCACTGCATCCCTATTACCGGGAAAGCCGCCGTTTGGTGGGGCTAACTACTGTCCGAGAACAGGATATTTTACCAATCGCCAAAGGTAGAGTTGCATCTATATTTAATGATGCAATCGCAGTTGGTAACTACGCCAATGACCATCATTATCCTGGCGTTCAATTCCCACTGCAACCCAAATCTATCCGTTGGGGAGGACGTTGGACGGGGACTCCCTTTACAATTCCCTACAGTTCCCTCATTCCAGCCAAAACAGATGGTTTCTTGGTCTGTGAAAAAAATATTTCTGTCTCCCACATTGCTAATGGCGCCACCAGATTACAACCTGTGGTTATGGGAATTGGTCAAGCAGCAGGGATGGCAGCGGCGATATGTGTTGAGTTAAACTGCCAGCCGAGAGATTTACCTGTTAGGACGCTACAAACGGCTTTATTAGAAGATAATCGCTCAAAAGCGCTAATTATTCCTTTCTTTAATCTTCCTCCCAATCTTTCGGATTGGCGCCACTGGCAATTGTATTACTTAGATAACCCACAAGCCTATCCAGTTAGTGGCGATTGCCCTGACTCTGCTTTTGACAAGGCATTAATTCAGGAAAGTAACTGTTTTAAAGGCATCTTTTACCGCTTGGAAGACCAGGAATATAGATTCACTGTCACAGCCCCAGCCGCATATCAAGGGCAAAATTGGCAGCTTGTGACTTTGCGATCGCATATCGACGAGCAATTACGCGCTTATCCCCACGAACAATTAGTTACATTGTGGGGTCGTCACAATCATTCTGGTAATTGGTTATTAGTCGAACATTTAAACAGAGGATAAGAAGAGTTTATTTTCAGTAAAACAGAATACTTTTTGATTAATTGTCCGGATATTCATTAAAAAGCTAAGTATCAGTGAAGAGGAGAGTTCCAAAATAGACATCTGCTATGCGTGCTGCCATTTCACTTTTAGTCTCGAGTCTGGTGTTCGGCCCCTTAGCTTTTAATTGCCAAGCAATGGTCAATCACTTATCAACAGGGCTGCCTTCCACGCCTACTTCGGAACAGTGGCTCTCGGCGGCGTCTGAACAAGCTTCAGATGATGCGCCACGTCATCGCGGTAGTGGGCGCAGGGAAGTGACACAAAAAGCCCAAAATATCTATGCTGTGGTTTAATAACTGTAGGGTAATGCCTCTTTTCCCAAAGGAACAGAATTACCAGAAAACAGGATGTTGTGCTAACATCTTTTACACAGTTTTTCTGGCAGAGATATATACAGCTGACACACGAAAGTCTTCAGCGATCGCTTAGTATTTCAACTGCAAGCTTTATATATATAGTTGCCCTCAATCCTGCCGATCAAAATTCCTCAATAGATTTTCTTCTCATGCATTCAGTAAGTGGTCATCTACATAAGCAAGTAACCGATCTTAACTCCGACATCTGTTTAACGTCCTTTGCCGAAGCATAAAATCTCTTTCGTTTCATCTCTTGCTTATCTAGCGTATGGATTAACACAAGTACTATAGATTTATTGCACTTGCTAACAAATCTACTATTCTTGACCTACTTTTGCCCTCTGGTTCGTTCTTTTCGCAGATGGCTCCCGACGATCTAAATATTAAGAAGGATCTGCCAGATCATCTTAGTCGTTTTAATTATTCTACACCCAAGGCCAGATGCAAAATTTTGCATTTGGTCTTTTTAGATGGATTTTAGTTAAATAGGACTTACGCACAGGTAACGGAAAACGAACCACAGAGGACGCAGAGGTCACGGAGAAATGAGAGTTTGAAAGGGTTTTTGCGTAAGTCCTATTAAAGAAAGGAAGTGGGGAATGGGGAACAGGGGAGCAGGGGAGAAGTTCAATAAGTTTTTCCCCTCTGCCCCTGTGCCCCTGTGCACTTCTGTCTCTTATGCCCAATACTTCGACTTCGCTCAGTACAAGTGCCCCATGCCTTTTTACACCGTGGTTTTCTTGCGGTTATTTTCTGTTCCCTGGATGCCGTTGAGGAACATTGGCACAAACTTCTCAATAAACGTCTGTGGATCGCGCTGCCAAGCCCTCTGTGCAGCTTGAATTCTAGTAAATTGCAATTCAGGTGCTAGCAAAGTCTGGGGTAAACGTTCCATCAAGTATTGGGGACGTTGCCAAAGCGGCATGGTATTTGCCACTTCCACTAAGTTGGCAACTCGCCGTAGTTCTGCACCCAAGGTGATATCCATTCCCGATTCAAATGCAGCTTGTTCAATTGCAGTATATTTTCGCTTGGCTTGCTGGACTTTTTGCTGATTTTCTGGACTTTTACGCGCAAGTTCTCCTAGCCAACGATTACCCCACCGGACGTGTCCTACTTCTTCTGGGAGAATTTTTTCAATCGTTTCTCGAATTTTAATGTTTTCTTCTGTCTGCGGTGCTTGTTTGAGAGCGTGAATGTGAGCAGAGAAATACTCACAGCCCCGTTTTTCGGTGACGTTAATTGCCGCAAGGGAAGAAATTACAAAATCTTCGAGGTCTTGAACTGGATCTTGTTGTTCGCGATCGAGTAGGCGTTCAAATTCATTGATATATGAGGAACCGGTTGGCGTACCAATATCTGCTCCCACTTCTGCCAACAAGTCAGTTAGCCACATGGCATGACGAGCTTCATCCGAAATGTGATGAGACAAATCTCGCACTAGTTGCTGTGGCTGTCCATTCAGTTGTTCAATTAGCTCTGTGAGGTCTTTGCAACTGCGTTGTTCGCTGTAACGGTAGCGGTTGAGGGTAATCAGATGGATTTCGCGATCGCATACCACCCGTTTCAATATATCTCTAGCACCCAAAACATTCTGAAATTTACGTGGGTAGGCAACTGTCATAAGTTATGTAAATTTTTGTAAATCTTTATTTCATGATAACTTAATTTTTTGCAACTGCTGTATATATTCCGCTTCACCAAAAAAAAGAATAAAAGTTACAAAAATTAATCACTGGAGTTGACCTTAAGTGTAAATAAAAGTAACGAATAAATGTTCAGTCTTGGGTAAGGTGTGTTTTTTAAGGTCAGACCAATCCGAAGCTAGATGATTTTAGTTATCAAAAGTGGATTGGAGAGATTTTTCCGACTTTTGGGAAAAATACCTAATATTGTCAGCAAAAGCAAATATAAATTTATATAAAAAGTAGCTTATGTTACAGAATTTTTGCTATATTAGTCTTGTAAAGAAAGGAAAATTATATATTCACGAAATAGAGAGGACTATGGTTATGTCTATCGCAGATAAATCTCGTGCGTTAATGGTGCGTGAACATCAGCAAGTTAAGAATCGCCAACAATCAATACTGATGCGGGCTGCACAAGAACTTGGTCTTCCTGAAGAAGCATCTCACTACTGGAACCCGATTCAAGGGAAGGTAGATGCTAACACTCGGATGATTTATGGGCCGAGTCATGCTTCCATGAGCTAAGTTTCAGAAGTTACGATCTGGATTTTTTGAGTGAATGTCTCAACTGACAAATCTGGAAAAAAAAAGCCACCCTATAGTAGAGGGTGGCAAAACTTATTACTTTTAGTTAGATACGACTGTTAATTAAGCATCGTAGTAGAGGTAAAACTCGTAGGGATGAGGACGCAGCTGCAACTGTTTAACTTCGTTACCTAGCTTGTAGTCAATCCAATTTTCGATAAAGTCTTCCGTGAAGACGCCTGATTCTGTCAAAAAGGCGTGATCTTTTTCCAGTGCTTGCAACGCCAGTTCTAAAGAACCTGGAGTTGAAGGAACTTTTGCCAGTTCTTCTGGAGAGAGTTCATAGATATTCTTATCTAAGGGTTCACCAGGATGGATTTTGTTCTTGATGCCATCGATACCAGCACAAAGCATTGCAGCAAATGCTAAATAGGGGTTAGATGTAGCATCTGGACAACGGAATTCCAAACGTTTGGCTTTGGGGTTAGTGCCAGATAGAGGAATACGGATAGAAGCAGAACGGTTCCCTTGGGAGTAAGCCAAGTTAACAGGAGCTTCATAACCAGGTACTAGGCGCTTGTATGAATTGGTGCTAGGGTTGGTGATTGCCAACAGAGCTGGTGCGTGTTTGAGAAGACCACCAATGTAGTACAACCCCATATCGCTCAAACCAGCATACTTATCACCTGCAAACAGAGGTTGGCCGTCTCTCCAGATGGATTGGTGACAGTGCATTCCCGAACCGTTATCGCCAAAAATCGGTTTTGGCATGAAGGTGACGGTTTTACCGTATTTCTTAGCAACATTCTTGATGACATATTTATAAATCATCAACCAGTCAGCCGCTTCGATCAACTTCCCAAACTTGAAACCAAGTTCGCACTGACCACCAGTAGCAACTTCGTGGTGATGCTTTTCAATGGGTACACCTAATTGTGCCATCGTCAACAGCATCTCTGTCCGGATATCTTGGAAAGAATCCGTCGGTGAAACTGGGAAGTAACCTTCTTTGAAGCGTGGTTTATAACCCAAGTTGGGTTTGTTATCTGTACCAGCTTTACCGGAATTCCAAGCACCTTCTTCAGAGTCTATGAAGTAGTAGCCTTCGTTGGCGGTTTGGGCAAATCTAGCACTGTCAAAGATGAAGAACTCAGCTTCAGGGCCAAAGAAGGCTGTGTCACCAAGACCAGTGGAAACCAGGTAATCTATTGCTTTTTGGGCAATAACGCGTGGGCAACGATTATACCATTCACCCGTGCGGGGTTCTTTTATACTACAAATTATACTTAGCGTTGGTACTTCCATGAATGGGTCGATCCAAGCAGTGTTGGGGTCGAGTACCATCGTCATGTCCGATTCGTTGATTGCTTTCCAGCCCCGAATGCTGGAACCGTCAAAAGGTACGCCATCAGTAAATGCAGTCTCATCGATTTGGTTTTGGAACAGTGTGAGGTGCTGCCAAGTCCCTACTGTATCGATGAATTTGAGATCAATCAGTTGAATTTTTTCATCTTGAATTCTCTTCAAGACTTCTTGTGGTGTTGTCATTGTTACTCCTTCTCTACCAATTTTTTAAAGTAATACCAGAATCTTCCAAAGCATCCTAACCCTGCTGATCTCAATCAGGCGGTGACACACCAGAAATATCTTAAATACTAGACATTAGCAGATTTTGTAGCTTATGTTACAGATATCTGGATTCTCAGGTTATATTAACCTTTCGGCGATCATCTGTACAAAACTGGAAAGTTCATCATATAGGGGTCAACTTTGGCATAGAATCCATAGATAGTGGATAGATTGTTTTTGTGCCGAATCTATTTTTAATAGCACAAAACTTTACTGGTGCATAAGTGCAGCCAAATAAATATCAAACCATAAATAGCAATGATTGGGAGAAGAAGGAATGCGCGATGCAGTAACAAGTTTAATTAAGAATTATGACCTAGCTGGTCGGTATTTTGACCGGAATGCGATCGATAGCCTAAAGTCTTACTTTGATAGTGGTACAGCAAGAGTACAAGCAGCAGCGGCAATCAATTCTAATGCGGCTGCACTTGTCAAGCAAGCTGGTTTGAGGTTATTTGAAGAACTGCCAGAATTGATTCGCCCCGGTGGAAATGCTTATACAACTCGTCGTTATGCAGCTTGTCTGCGAGATATGGACTACTATCTGCGCTATGCCACCTATGCACTGGTTGCTGGGAACACAAATGTGTTAGATGAACGAGTGCTGCAAGGGCTGCGGGAAACTTACAATTCTCTAGGAGTGCCTATTGGGCCTACGGTTCGCGGTATCCAAATTCTCAAGGATCTGATTAAAGAACAAGTGACAGCAGCCGGTGTGGTTAATACTGCTTTTGTAGATGAACCATTCGATCACATTACACGCGAGTTGAGCGAGATAGATATTTAGATTTTAAGTGGGCAACGTATCTGCCCCGACATAAACATAAATAGCGATCGCACTTTGGTTTTATGGAGCGATCGCTTTTTTGTGAACCTATAGCGGTTCTCGGTTGAGTGAGGTACACCCGTAGGGGCACTGCCGTGCCCTTACACTTCACGATTAATCTTGTACCGCATCTGAATGAGAACTGCTATAGACGTTGAGAAGGGCTTTATTCAAGCTTTTGCCCGCAAAGGGCAAAATCATAACTCTGTAAAATAACTTTGCTAGATTAAAGCTGTATTTTTGGAGCTATCTTTCGACTAATGCCAGCAGAGACATCTACCACACCGCAGTCATTAAAGCACTTATCGCAGATGGTTGGACAATAACCAACGATCCCTTATACCTGGCATACGGGGGTAGAGAACTTTACGTAGATATTGGAGCAGAAAGAGTTACCATTGCTGCTGAGAAAGACGATCAAAAAATAGCTGTTGAAATCAAAAGTTTTCTGAGTCCTTCTCCCGTGAACGATCTCCAAGAAGCTGTAGGACAGTATGAAGTTTATCGTAGCGTCCTTAAAGAACTACAACCAAAACGCCAACTTTATTTAGCAGTTCCCAAGCGGGTTTACGAAGGTATATTTTCCGAACGCTTTGGTCAGCTAATTCTTAATAGTATAGGAATAAACCTAATTGTCTTTGACGAGCAACTAGAAAGGATTATTAGATGGATAAACTAGCTCGGTATCGTGAAATTATTCGTCAGTTGATATTTGACTATGCTAGTCACAAGCCTGCTAACGGTCAAATAGAGATAGAAGCAGTCATAGACTCGGAGCGAGACCACTACGAAGTGTTACACATTGGCTGGGATGGAGTGCGCCGCGTACATGGTTCGGTGGTACATATAGATATTATTAATGATAAAGTGTGGATTCAATATGATGGTACTTCCCAGCCAGTAGCAGAGGCATTATTAGAAGCAGGTATTTTGCACAAAGATATTGTCTTAGGTTTCCATCCTGCTGAACTACGGCAATACACGGATTTTGCTGTATCTTAATTATTTTGATGTCGTGTATTCCAAAAGAATAATACATTTAAGTAGCGATCGCTCCCCATCACTTATTTACTCATTGGACTGTTCACAATTTCTCAAGTTTTACAAGACCGCCTTCAATTGCTTCTACTGTTAATCTATAACCTTCCATCAGTGACATACCGACAAGTGGATCTGACTCAGCTTCATCAATCGGAATGGTTAGTAATTGCTCATCCCAGACAACAATAGCTTCATACACATCAAACACACATTCACTACCATCTCCCAGAATTGCTCGTCCTCGCCTTTTCCAGGATAGCTTTAATGCAGCAATGAAATCGGGCGGTAGGGATAACCAGCCATTAAAACCTGTATCAACAATGGCGGTTTGCTGATGTACTTTAGCATCAGCACCACAAATACGTAGAAGGATAATTGGCTCGTAGTCAGCATTCACACTTTCAATAATCATTTTGTTTTGTGGATGCGACCAGCCCCGAACCGACGGACATAGCGAGAACCAACACGCACAAACCAGATTTGTGCATTTGGGTAGCGAGTTTCAAGACGTTTCGAGGCATTGATTTCATCAGTATCCATTTCCCAGCCACCTGTCTCAATATCGATTGCAACAATTTTGCCATAATTATCTGCTTCGACTTGTGGGCGCACTTGAGAGTCATATATCTCATCACCGCGACGAGCAAATTCTTCTTTGCTGTAACGAGGTTGTCGTAATGGCATAATAAATCTTCCGTAGTCTTAGACCACTGGTTAGGAAAAAAAACTCCTCTAGCGTTTATTGTAAGCTGGACAGTTGAATGAGACGGGCTAAGGAATGCGATCGCCAGATTAAACGCATTAGCTTATCTTATTTGTACTAGAACCGTCATAAGCCACAATAGAAGTTGCCGATATTTGAGGCGCTGATGATGGAAGAATTATTAACCCTGAAAGACTTACTTGTTAAGGGCGATGTTCAAGGAGCATTGATTATAGTTGAAGAGTTAACAGAAATGAGCCGAAATGACATAATCAAGACGATTCGCAGCTATGCAGTGATTTTATTGTTGCATTTGATTAAACAACAAGCTGAAAATCGCACGACTCGCTCTTGGGAAGTCTCAATTCGGAATTCGGTTCGGGAAATTCAGCGAGAAAATAAGCGGCGCAAAGCTGGAGGCTATTATCTCACGCCAGAAGAATTGTTAGAAATTTTAGCAGAAGCCTATTTAAATGCCATTGATGAGGCAACGCTCGAAGTAGAAGAAGGTCGTTATGAAGCCCAAGAATTAGAAAAGCTGGTTAACCAAGAAGAAATTATCAATCGTGCTTTGGCTTTAATTTTACCAGGAGAGTCTAATTAATTGGCTAAACAGCGACTCGACACACTATTAGTAGAGTTAAATTTATGTTCTTCTCGCGCCTTAGCACAACGGCTAATTCAGGCGGGGGAAGTTACTGTTAATCAGCAGTTAGTTGATAAACCTGGTACTGAAGTTGATATTGCGGCTCAAATCAATATTAAAGAGCGATCGCCTTTTGTTTCTAGAGGCGGTGAAAAACTCTCCAAAGCTTTGTCAGTATTTGCCATTCCCGTAGCAGAGCGCATTTGTTTAGATGGTGGGATTTCTACTGGTGGTTTTACTGATTGTCTCTTGCAAGCTGGAGCAAAACAAGTTTACGGTATTGATGTCGGTTACGGACAAGTTGACTGGCGGTTGCGAAACGATTCGCGGGTGATTTTGCGGGAACGCACCAATTTACGACAACTACGACCAGATGAGTTATATGGCGAAAATGACGCGATTCCTGATTTGGCGGTAGTTGATGTATCGTTTATTTCTTTAACTAAGATTCTGCCTGCTTTGTGGCAACTAACTCAAGCTAACCGAGAAGCTGTGTTGTTAGTCAAGCCACAGTTTGAAGTCGGCAGATCGCGTGTGGGTAAAAAAGGTGTTGTGCGCGATCCAAACGACCAAGCTGATGCCATTTTCCAGGTGTTGCAAACAGCCCACAAATTAGGGTGGAAATACAAAGGCTTAACTTGGTCGCCGATCGTTGGCCCTGCTGGGAATATTGAATATCTTTTGTGGTTGGGAATGGAAAGTGAAATGCCAGCACCTGATCTAGAGGCAATTAAGCAAATAACGCAATCAGCAACAACTGATTTACGGAAAAGTTAAACGTCGTAAATTAGACATTCTACAGAATCTGGATGGCGATCGCAGTAGTTTTCTAAAGAGGTTTTCTTGGATTTTGCTTGCTGTTGATCGGCTTTCTCAGCTTGTAATTCTTCTACAATGTCCCAGGCTACGGCACAATCAGCAGAATTGCCATCTAGCTCACAAGTTGTGCGGGCTTCAGTAATGGCGTCAGTAATGGCTTGTTCAATATTTGCAGCCCCAGCAGTTTCAAATGAGTTTAGGGTACTTGTCATGATACTTTTACCTTTAATTTACAGAGATAGATATTAACTGTGAGCTTTCAATGACCCCAAAAAGCTCACCCTCCGGGTGACGCTCCTGCGTCGCTAACGCTGCGCTAACCCCAGTCCCTCTTAGTTGGAGCAACAAGACCGGGCTGGCTCACATTTCCAGTTTAGACAGGCTTCCCACAATAGGTAGTGGTAAACACCGCCATCTTTTTAGCAAATTTGAGTGGGAATTACCCTCTTATCATCTTTGATTCAAAAAGCTAAGGAAATTCCACTAGATGGAGTCAGTGCTAGTGATGGTCATGTTCTCAGTCTTGCATCCCAAATTCGGAATGTCAGTCAATTGTCAGAAGAGTTTGATAGAAGTTGATAATCACTTATAAACGGCAACAAAGGGGAAACAATTTTTATTGATTCTCAATACTTTATGCCTAACTCTTGTCGCAGACGATACATAATTGTGTTTTGGTCAACTTGAGAGAGAATTTCTTGAATGACACTGCTAGCGCCCAATTGTCCCCAAGTACAGCCTTTTTCGAGATAGACTTGGGCGGCTTTGCCAACGGAATATGCACCATAACCGGCGATACCAGCTTGAGCGATCGCACTGCCAGCAAAAGCAGTAATATTGCTGGGATTATCACCACTGGTTATTGCAGCCGTACTTTTGCCCAAACCCAAAATCAAACTACTACCTAATTCTCCCAACAGCAAGCCACCAGAACTAAATAAAATCGTTTTTAAAATTTTCCCGGCTTCATAGCTAGTCATCGGCAAACCATACAATCTAGCGAGAGCGCGAATTAAAGCCAAATCAGCAACAGTTCCGCCAAGGATATCTAAGAAGGCGATGGGATTGAGCATTACTGCCAAAGCTTTGTATTTGGTAAATTGCCAAATAATTTCTTCGGCTTCTTTTTCGCGTAAATCGATGGTTTTTTGAGCGATCGCGGCTTCTGCATCCCGTGCTTGAATCAGTGCATTTAAAGCCAGAAGCGATCGCCCTTCCCGATTGAGAATATTTAGAATTGTCTCTTTGAGTTCGTCTACTTGCGGTGGTGGGGTTTCCCATTCATAACTGACACGCCCATCGGGCCACTCAACCCGTACTTCCATTGCTGCTGGTTCCGCCGCCACCATCACAATTTCATCCGGGAGTAGAGGCTTTGCTTGGGGATTCCCAGCACCCAATTGTTGCAAATTTTGGTAAATCACTCCGCGATCGGTATCTGGGTATAAATCTATCTTGTTAAACACTAAAATTAGGGGTTTTTGCGATCGCCTTAATTCCAGCAGTGCTTGATACTCAGTACGCGTGATATCACCAGACACGACAAACAAAATCAAATCTGCTTGATGTACTACTTCTCGTGCCATATCCGCCCGTGATTCACCCGCAATTTCATCTAATCCGGGGGTATCAATTAACTCTACTAGTACCTTACCACCGGGCTGCCACCGCACGGAACGCGGCCATTGGGTGACACCATTTAAGGGCCCAGTTTGCAGAATTTTGTCTCCCAGTAAGGCATTTAAAACTGCTGACTTTCCTCGACTCACCAAACCAAAGACAGCTATTCTAATAACGTTTGAATCTAGCTTGTTGAGTGTGGCATTCAAAGCTTCCAATTCTGGTTTCACCAAACCTACCAATTCTGGGTTAGATGAAAGCTGTCCTGACTTGCGAAGATATCCATACCAAGAAAGCGCTTGTCTGAGACTGGCGCGGGCACGATTTAAGTGAGTTTCTTGCAGATTACGATAAACCGACATAATATCAACACTTCAGCCTTCACTCTCTCTAAAATGCTCATCCAATGCTCAAAACACTTACTTTCAGCATTCGCTCGTAAATAATAGGTATGAATTCGTACTCATTAACCATGCTTAACTAATGCTCACTTTTTCAATCCCATTATCAGGGGAAGGAAAAGTTAAACATACCTCTCTATTATCCCTAAGTTGTTGGACTAATACTCTATATATAGGACATAAAAAGTCCCTAACTTTATGAGGTTGGAGATTAGGTATTTTATAAATCTTAAGTAAAGATGTGACTAATGTATAATTAGCTCCTAAACAGAGAGGCTAAGGCCAACATCTATATTTAGCTCGGAGGCAGATTGGCTCCGACTTTGTTCAGTTTTAGTCAGGATTGAAATTCTCTCATGTAACTCTTTTCTCTACAAGAGGCTGTGCCCTAAGCGTAGCTATGCCGCAGGCTTTACGTGACGCTACGCCTAGCTTGCTTCCCTGTAAGGGTACAATTTTGAAATTTTAATTTTGAATTGTTAATCTGGGTATCCTAAGAAAGACAAGGTTAGATGATATAGACAAAGGAACAAAGTTTATAACTTATGTATGAGTAGAGAAAACAACTAGAATTTCTATTAAAAAAACTGATTGAACAATTAGCCAACTTATTCGACAAAAAGAAGAGTGCTTGCGGTCAATCATGAAGGTAAAGGCTGGTCTACACCCTTATACCAATTTTGCGATGCCTGCGGCGGGCTACGGCTACGCAGATGGTTGAGAACTTTGATTGAGCAAATTTTACCATAAGTGCAGCTTGAAATTCTGGACTTATAGGAGCAGTCTTTTTTAGACTAAGACATAAATATTAATTATATGAGAAATTGAGGAACAGCCATGCGAGGAAATGAGCGGGAAAAAATACGCCATCTGTTGGTCATCCAAGACCTGGAAGGGCGGCGAACTGTCCCCTTACGAGAGACTACTTATTCTCTGGGGCGGCATCCTGCAAACACTATTGTCTTGGCTTCCCGGTCAGTATCAATGCAACATGCAATTTTATTGCGAGTAACTGTTCCAGAAACTGACCAATACGGCTTCCAGATTATTGATGGCAACTATAAGGGTAAAGGAAGTACTAATGGCTTATTTGTAAATGGTAATAAATGCTTTTCTCATAATCTTAGGCATGGAGATATCATTGCTTTTGGCAGTAATAAAGCTCAGGCTAAATATTATGCTATTTCCAATATTTCAGAACAAGCATTTTCTGAATCTTTTGATGTTGAAGACTTATCTGGTTTCTTATCAGAGCAAGGCAGTCCTGCCAATCCTTTTCAAACCTTAGCCATCGATCCCAGCTTTGAAGCAGCTAGTGAGTCCGCCCTAGCTCGCCTAGCATCCTTCCCTGAACTCATCCCCAATCCAATTATTGAGATGGATTTCGAGGGAAGAATTACTTATCTCAATCCAGCCGCAGCTATCAAGTTTCCCAATCTTAGGGAAGTTGGGACAGAACACCCAATCTTAACGGAACTCTTAATTGGAGTTAACAATCTAGAAAACAATTCTTTTGTGCGGGAGGTGGAAGTAGGTACAGAAGTTTTTGAACAATCCGTTCTCTATCTTCCTGAAAGTGATTTAATTAGAAGTTTTATTATTAGGGATATTACAGAGCAAAAGCAAGCTACAGCCGAATTGCGCCAGCGCGATCGCTTGTTACAAGCAGTTGCAGAAGCTGCCAATTATTTGCTAGGAGAAATGAATTACGAAACTGGTATCGATCTAGCTCTAGCTGTACTGGGCGAAGCTGCCAAGGCAGATCGTGCCTATCTCTTTCAGAACCATCCCCATCCTGTTACAGAAGAAATGGCAGTCAGCCTACGGTTTGAATGGACACAATCTTGTATTGAATCTACCCGCAACCATTGGCAGAATCAGCCTTATCAAACCTCTGGATTAGCCCGTTGGTACACAGTTCTCTCTAGCGGCAAGTTGATTAGCGGAATCACCCAAAAATTTCCTGTCGCCGAACAAGAATTCCTGATTCGAGATGGCATTCAATCTCTTCTCTTAGTGCCTCTTCGCTTGGATAATGATTTCTGGGGGTATCTTGGCTTGGCAGACTGCACCTTTGAGCGTCATTGGTCAAAGCACGAAGAATCTACTCTTTTGACGATGGCCGCTAGTATCATTGGTGCGCGGCAGCGTCAACAAGTAGAAGAAAAGATTCGCCATCAAGCCCTCCATGACGTGCTGACAGGGTTGCCCAATCGTCTACTATTTAACGAGCTGCTCAGTAAAACTCTGCCCAACGCCACTCGAAATGACGAAAGTTTAGCTGTAATCTTCCTCGATCTGGATCGCTTCAAAGTCATTAATGATACTCTGGGGCACACTCTGGGAGACCAATTGTTACAAAGCGTCTCTCAAAGATTAAAAGACTCACTCAGAGGCGGAGACACTGTAGCCCGTTGGGGAGGCGATGAGTTTACTATTTTACTCCCACGAGTTAGTGATATTAAAGAGGTAACTTTGGTGGCGCAGAGAATCTTACAAGCCTTTGAGGATGCTTTTCATCTCCAAGAGCATGAACTTTATGTGACTGCCAGCCTCGGTATTGCCTTACTTGATAATAACAGCCCTGACGCCGAAACACTTATCCAGCATGCAGATGCCGCTTTGTACTATGCCAAGGACAAAGGACGGAATAACTACCAATTCTATAGTGTTTCCCTGAGTGCTAAAAATCCTGAACTCCTGACTTTAGAAAAGAGCTTGCGCTATGCCCTAGAACGCAATGAATTTACGCTGTACTATCAGCCTCGTGTGAACATTGCCACCGGAGAAATTACTAGTATGGAGGCTCTGTTGCGTTGGCAGCACCCAGAGATGGGATTGGTCGCTCCCAGTGTGTTCATTCCCCTGGTCGAAGAAAGTGGATTAATTGTCCCCATCGGCGAATGGACGCTACAGACCGCCTGTAGCCAAAATAAAGCATGGCAAGATGCTGGATTGCCACCGATTAAGATCGCTGTCAATCTTTCTCTAAAGCAGTTCCGCCAACCCAAATTGGTAGAGACTATAGCCAAGGTTTTAGAACAAACAGGTCTAGAGCCGCGCTTTTTAGAACTAGAAATTATGGAAACCACAGCGATTGAGGACTTAGATTTTACCACAAAGGTGTTAGAGGAGCTACAGCAGATGGGTGTTTACATTTCCATTGATGACTTTGGTACAGGTCATTCCTCGCTCTCACGCCTACAACTTTTGCCACTCCACAATCTGAAAATAGATAAATCTTTCATTCAATATTTGACGCAGGATGCCAAAGTAGCTCATATTATCCAGGCGATAGTAACCTTGGGACACAGCTTGGGATTAAAGTTAACAGCAGAAGGGGTAGAGAAGGAAGAGGAATTAGAATTCTTAAAATCTATCAACTGCGAAGAGGTACAGGGCTTTTTATTCTACCGCCCACTTCCTGGACAGAAAGCAACAGAAATCCTCGAAGGTAAACGACCAACAATCTAGTACAAGGAAAAACTCTTTGTACCAGTGAGGATACAATAAACTTCATTGTCCTGCTGCCGACCTTTTTCGTCCTATGCTGCCAGTCATCTATTCTGACGAATTTTTAGATCACAAGACTGGAAAATACCATCCTGAAAAACCAGAACGCTTGATTGCGATCGCAAATGCCCTAAAAGCAGCTACATTCGCAGATCGAATTACCTGGCGATCGCCTACGCCAGCATTAGAACAAGCATCACTGATGTCTTCGTTGGTTAAAGCTCATAGCCCAGCTTACATCAAAAAACTGTCGCAAATCGCCTCTAGTGGCGGCGGCCCTTTGGATGGAGATACGCCAGTTTCCCCACGCAGTTATGATGTGGCATTGTTGGCAGTCAGTGCATGGTTGGATGGAGTTCAGGCTGTGTTAGGGTCGGTTAATCCAGCTTTTGTACTAGCGCGTCCTCCCGGACACCATGCAGAAAGTGATGCGGGGATGGGCTTTTGTCTATTTTCTAATGCCGCGATCGCCGCTTTATTTGCCCTCGAACAACCCGGAGTTAACCGTGTCGCCATCCTCGATTGGGATGTGCATCACGGTAATGGTACTCAAGCGATCGTCGAAACCGAAGCCCGCATCGCCTACTGTTCCCTACATCAATATCCCTGCTATCCCGGTACTGGCAGAGCCACAGAACGCGGCTTTCATAATAATGTATTAAATTTACCAGTACCTCCTGGTAGTGATATTGCAGTATATCAGCCACTATTTGAAAGACAGGTTGTACCGTTTTTAGCAAACTTTCAGGCAGATTTACTAATTGTGAGTGCTGGTTACGATGCCAATGCCGCAGATCCTTTGGCAAGTATCAATTTGCAGCCAGAAGACTACGCTTTATTTACTAATTATTGTCTAGGGTTAACTCGTAAAATTCTCTTTGGCTTAGAAGGTGGTTACGATTTTGATACTCTTTCGCAATCAGTTGTAGCGACAATTGAATCCTGTTTACTTTACTAAATACCTAATACAAACTATAGCGATCGCAGTCTATCACCAAAGCTAACAGCCTCAACTCTCTGCGAAGATTTGGGAACGCTAAATGCTGAGGTGGTTATAGCTGACCTATCGTTATGAAAATTTCTCACAAACTGGTTGGAAGTTTTGTTGGTGTTTCTTTATTAACCAGTGTTGTTGGTGCAGTTGCGATCGCCCAAAGCCAGAAAATTGCTGAAACTCTGGCGATCGCAGAAGCTGAACACGTTGCCCAAGTGATTACCACTTCCATCGCTCA
Organism: Nostoc sp.; assembly: GCF_036917415.1. Taxonomy (GTDB): domain Bacteria; phylum Cyanobacteriota; class Cyanobacteriia; order Cyanobacteriales; family Nostocaceae; genus Nostoc. The sequence continues at coordinate 161,616 of NZ_JBALDJ010000093.1, forward strand.
CGATGCTTATTATGATAAAGAACCTATTTCTATTGAACGTTCAGACGAACTGCAACACTACACCAATTTGCTGCACGCTCTGCAAAAGCGCGATATTGTAGTGGTCAATCGGCAGAAACTGATTTTGGCGGATGCCGTTCCTGAAAATGTCGGCACTATTTTTGACCATGACCAAGGCAACGAAATCCAGCAAACGATGCAGGATGCCAAGACCAGAACCTTTTTGGAAAAGAGTGTTGATTATCCCCAAGGAATTAAACTCATTGTCATAACGCTGAAGGGTGAACAAAATCAGGTCAATGGTGCTGTCATTTTAGAATGGTCATCGCTGTATGACCAGGCGATCGCCCAAGCTCGACCCACAATGATTGCGATTGCTATCACCAGTTTCGGTTGTGTGATTTTGGCATTGATTCTAGGATTGCAAATTTCAAGCAGCATTGCCAAACCACTGCTATTGGTGACAGAGGTGGCGCAGAAAGTCACCCAAGAGTCTAACTTTGACCTGCAAGCTCCGGCGATCGCCAAGGATGAAACAGGCATCCTAGCAACTGCATTCAACGATCTGATCGCACGTGTGAAAACATTGCTGATTGAAAAAGAACAACGTTCAACGGAACTTCAGCAAGCTTTAACTCAGCTTCACAACACTCAAGTACAACTAGTTCAAACTGAAAAGATGTCGAGTCTGGGGCAACTCGTCGCTGGAGTTGCCCACGAAATTAACAATCCTGTAAATTTTATTCATGGCAATATTAACTATATTGATAGCTACACTCAAGACCTACTGAAATTGGTTTACTGCTATCAGGCGCACTACCCCAATCCGCCCCAAACTCTCCAAGACACTTTGGATGATGTTGAATTTGACTTTCTCAATCAAGACCTGCCCAAGGTGCTGCAATCAATCCAAATCGGCAGTGAGCGGATTCGACAAATTGTTTTATCTCTTCGTAACTTCTCCCGCCTAGATGAATCCGAATTTAAAGCTGTTGACCTTCATGAGGGCATTGAGAATACGTTGCTGATTTTGCAACATCGCCTCAAGGCAAAACCAGAGTTTTCAGCAATTGAAGTCGTTAAAAACTATAGTCAATTGCCTTTAGTTGAGTGCTATCCCGGACAACTCAATCAGGTATTTATGAACTTACTGACCAATGGAATTGATGAGTTGGAAGAGTCTCAACAAACACAGCCCGGTACAATTTGGATTTCAACTCAAATGACGGCTGATAATCATGTGCAGATTGCGATCGCTGATAATGGTTCGGGGATACCTGAAAAAGTGCGATCGCGCATTTTTGATCCTTTTTTCACTACCAAACCCATCGGCAAAGGTACTGGTATGGGCTTATCTATCTGCTACAAAATAATCACAGAAAGACATCATGGCAAGATATGGTGTGATTCCACAGTCGCAAAAGGCACCAAATTTGTGATTGAAATACCTGTTCATCAACCTGAACCAATGCCGAGTTGAGATGTCAAAGAAGCAGGAGGCAGGAGGCAGGAGGCAGGAGGCTCAGTTGGAACAATTGGGAGAGGATTCAGACCCCTCCCTTTTTGTTTGCGCCGTATAAACGGTGAGGTCTTAAACCCCTGCTCCCAAGGCGTCGCGGACTCGCTAACGCTGCGCTATCTGCCTCCTGCCTTCCTTGATAAAGAAGAAGTATTGATTACTGACCTATGCTTAATGCCCTTTTTTGTCAAGTTCATCAAATCTTCAGAAAGAAAAATTTTGAATGGGGTTCTGAAAGAGCTAAAGTTTTGTTAAGATGCAATTGCTAGCAGTTTCTCAGCGAAATTCACCTATCGGGGTGTGGAGAAATAAAAAGTACTAGCAGCACAAATTTCCAAAGGTGAAGCAATGACCACCTATATTTTTTTCGATGAAGCCCTACGAATGCTGACCAACGCCTATTTGATATCAGTCGTACTGTTAATGGCAGCTTCTGGTATAGGTTTGGCGGTAATTGAGACTATAGAAAAAACAGGAGAACGCTAAGTTTATAGATGGCAATGTAGTTCCTGCCAAAAACCATTGGATACAAGTGTTCGCCGTGAATAAATCCTGGGAACACTAAAGGATGAAAGTCTCAAGCATCACAGTCTTACCTGTAAATCTACCAAACATACAGGTAACAGTAACGCTATTGGGACTGTAACCAAGGAGCTACTACAATGGGTCTATTCGACGCTGTGTTGGGCACAAAAAGCCAAGCCCAAGCAGCACTCAGTCCAGCGGAAGCTTTTGCTGTCATTATATTGACGGCAACGGCTTCAGACGGTTATCTTTCTGTTGAGCAAGCAAATTCTATCATTTCTGTGCTATCTCGGATGAAACTTTTTAAAAGTTATCCCAATGAAATGATGAACAGGCTGTTTGAAAAAATTTTGGGCATTCTCCAAGGTGATGACTTTAATGCTTTGTTTAATGCAGCAAAAGATTCTTTATCTCAAGACTTGCGGGAAACAGCCTTTGCAGTAGCCACCGATTTTGTCCTAGCTGAAGGTATTATACCTGAAGAAGAAAAAAACTTCTTAAATGATTTATATCAAGCTTTAGGGGTTTCTAGTGAGATAGCAATACAAATTGTGCAAGTAATTTTGATTAAAAATCGTGCATAGGGCGATCGAACATAACTTGTTATGCCCATTGTCCTTTACTTGATTAAACTGTATAAGTAGCTTATAAATAAAGCGTGGCACGGAAGTTAAGCTTCTTTGCCACTATTTTTTGCTTTTATGATTTTGAACTTTAAATTATAAATTGTTTATGCTTTGTTCTGTCACGCTAACCCAACTGGCTGAAGTTATTTTGGCCCACTCTGTAAACTTATCTGAAACTGCTTTAACACAAGTAACTAGCGGTATCCAAACAGATAGCCGTACCTTGAAGCCAGGTGAAATATTTGTCGCTTTCCGAGGCGATAAGTTTGATGGACATGAATTCGTGCCAACTGCGATCGCAAAGGGTGCAATAGCTGCAATCGTAGATTTTGAATACGAAAATCCGGGATTTCCTGTATTACAGGTAAAAGACACCCTCAAGGCATATCAAAAACTTGGTCGATGGTGGCGCGATCGCTTTAACATTCCTGTAATTGGTGTAACTGGTTCCGTGGGTAAAACTACAACCAAAGAATTGATCGCCGCAGTTTTAGCAACAAAGGGACGAGTTCACAAAACTTATGAAAATTACAACAACGAAATTGGTGTTCCAAAAACTCTCCTAGAACTTGGCGCTAAAAATGACTATGCCGTGATTGAAATGGCGATGCGGGGTAGGGGACAAATTGCCGAACTGACACATATAGCACGGCCAACAATTGGAGTGATTACCAATGTGGGGACGGCACATATTGAGTTACTGGGTTCGGAAGAAGCGATCGCTGAGGCAAAATGTGAGTTGTTAGCGGAAATGTCTGCTGGTAGTGTGGCAATTCTCAACCACGACAATCCTTTATTAATGGCCACAGCAGCAAAAGTTTGGCATGGAGAAGTTTTAACTTACGGCTTTTCTGGTGGGGATATTCAAGGGCAGTTAATTGATAACGAGACTGTGGAAGTCGCAGGAATCCAACTACCTCTACCTCTACCTGGGCGTCACAATGCAACTAATTTTTTGGCAGCTTTAGCGGTGGCAAAAGTGTTGGGGATAAATTGGGCATCCTTAAAAGCAGGTGTGATGGTGGATATGCCTACAGGGCGATCGCAGCGATTTACCTTACCCAGTGATGTGGTAATCTTAGATGAAACTTATAATGCTGCACCAGAAGCTATGATTGCAGCGTTGCAATTATTGGCAGACACACCCGGAAACCGGAAGATTGCTGTATTAGGTGCAATGAAAGAATTGGGAGAGCGATCGCAGCAGTTGCACCAACGAGTGGGAGAAACAGTGCGAAAGTTGAATTTAGACGGCTTATTGGTTTTGGTAGATGGACAAGATGCTGAAGCGATCGCTCTTAGTGCCGAGGGTATCCCATCGGAGTGCTTTGCAACTCATGCCGAGTTGGTGGCTAGGTTGAAAACATTTGTGCAAGCAGGCGATCGTTTATTATTCAAAGCCGCCCATTCTGTAGGACTAGATCGGGTAGTCAATCAGTTATGTGCAGAATTTCTCAAGTGAATCTATCACTAGAAACCCAACGTCTCATACTGCGAGACTTTGTAGAATCAGATTGGCCAGCAGTTCATAAATACGCTAGCGATCCTAAAGTTGTGCGTTATTTAACCTTTGGCCCAAATAGCGAAGAAGATACCAAAAACTTTTTGCAAAGAGAGATTTCATTGCAAGGGGAAGAACCTCGTCAACATTTTGCCTTAGCAGTAACTTTAAAACCCCGAAAGCAATTGATTGGTATCTGTCGTATATCTGTTCAGGATACTGATAATAAAATAGGCTCTATTGGATACTGTTTAACTCAGGAATTTTGGGGACAAGGATATGCACCTGAAGCTGTCAAAGCAGTTTTATCCTTTGGTTTTCAGCAGTTAGACTTACATCGCATCTTTGCGACTTGTCATCCAGAAAACATTGCCTCTGCACGAGTTATGCAAAAAATCGGAATGCAACAAGAAGGATATTTGCGAGAACACCATTGGATTAAGGGAGAATGGCGAGACTCTTGGCTATATGCCATCCTTGAGCATGAATGGATTTTTTGAAAATATCACCTATAGACGCCCGATAAACTTCAGTTGGAAAGACTAGGACTGTTACTGTAGCGTCTTTGAAAAAGAATTGCTGCCAAATTAGTCACTAAACAGGTAATTGCTAGCCACATCAAGATATAAGTAGGAGCCATCACCACGCCAATCATAAACCAAGTATATACGTGCAGTATCATTACAGAAGCGAAAAAGCAGGCAATTCCAGCAGATTGCCACACTTGATACGATGGGCGACGTAAGGCTACTAGGCTCATCGTTAAAATTGTGACAATCAAGTTTGCTGGTACGAGAAACGCACAAATACCTATACAGTTGCCACGAGAGAACTCTACTAAGGTGTTAAAATCGAGCATTAATTTTCTTGGGATAGATGTTAGCTTTTTAAGAACTTAATTTATTTTAATATAACTATATTTACATTAACAGATGAGTGAGTAATCACATTGCAAACATAACATAAATTAAAATATTGAGTTGCGTTTTGATACTACTCAATAGTTAGTTAATTATAAAGATTTTGGATAAGTAGGGTGGAAAACACCCACCCTAGCTGAATTAACCCGGTAAAATCACTGTATCGATAACGTGTACCACACCATTGTCAGCTTCAATATCTGCTGCTAAAACTGTGGCATTTTTAACTTCAAAACCATCAGAAGAATCAATTTTAATGGGTGAACCTTCTACAGAATTAACCGTACCGAGTTGTGCCAAATCAGTTTGTAGTAGCTTTCCTGGAACGACATGATACTTTAAAATCCGCGTTAGCTGGGGAATATTTTGTAACAGAGTTTGGATAGTTCCCGCTGGTAACTTGGCAAAAGCATCGTCATTTGGTGCAAAGACAGTGAACGGGCCAGGACTTTTTAATGTTTCTACTAAACCAGCAGCCTGTACAGCTGCCACCAGTGTTTTAAAGGACTCAGACGTAACTGCAATATCAACAATATCAGCCATATATTTTACCTAAATCTCTGCAAAAGATTTTAAAGGATAATAAACCTATTTTAAGTTTTATTAAACAAAATAAATTTAAAATCAGGCGTTGAATAAACTACACCTAGACGCGTACTCCCGTCAGACATCACCTTATGATATTTCTAGGAAAATTCCCTTATAGAAAAAAATGTCCGATCGCACGTATGCCATTCTGGGAACTGGAGCATTAGGTGGATTCTATGGTGCAAGATTGCAAAAAGCTGGGTTGGATGTCCATTTTTTGCTCAAGAGCGATTACGAACAGGTAAACAAATATGGTTTAGTGGTAGAGTCCAAAGACGGCGACTTTACCCTTCTTGAAGTCCACGCCTACAACGACGTAGAAAAGATGCCACAATGCGATGTGGTGGTGGTGGCACTGAAGACAACGCAAAACCATTTACTACCAAAGATGTTGCCACCTGTAGTTAAAGACAATGGGGTAGTGTTGGTATTACAGAATGGACTTGGTGTAGAAGAGGAAGTTGCTGAAATTGTTGGTAATGTAACTGTTATCGGTGGATTGTGCTTTTTATGTTCTAACAAAGTGGGGCCAGGGCATATACACCACTTAGACTATGGGCAAATTACCTTCAGTGAATATACCCCTAATTATCAGCCTAGTGGGATAACTGAGAGGATGCAGCAAATTGCTGATGACTTTGAAAGCGCTGGTATCTCAATTGAATTAGCTGAAGATTTACTACTAGCACGTTGGAAAAAGTTGGTGTGGAATATCCCCTACAATGGGCTTTCTGTGATTCTCAACGCTAGAACAGATGAATTAATGGCGCATGAGTACACTAGCAAGTTAGTTGAACAGTTGATGTATGAAGTAGCGGCGGGGGCGAAAAGTTATGGGCGAATTATCAGCGATCGCTTCATTCAAACAATGCTCGATTATACTGTGAAAATGACACCTTACCGCCCCAGTATGAAAATTGACTACGACGAACATCGTCCCTTGGAGATAGAAGCAATTTTCGGCAACCCATTACGAAAAGCCCAAGCAGTAGGTGTGGATTTAGTGCAGATTAGCTGTTTATATCACCAGTTGAAGTTTTTAGATGCCAGGGAAAAGTGAGGGAGATGGGAAAGATAAGAGAGGCAATTATTAACTCCTAACTCTTAACTTACCACTCCCCTCCCCCTTAATGAGAGGATAATTGTATCAGGAGAGCAAAGTAGAAAAGTTAGAACTACGCTAGCGACCAACATCACCAAATGGAGAGATTTTTACGATGTTAAAAATGAAGTTAAATTTGCCAGTTTTCGAGCACCAGGAAAACCTGTAACAAGCGAGGAGCAGACTATGATGTACCTTACTTCTACTATTATCTAGTAAGAGAAGGAGAATCGTGTAGATAATTGGTCTTTAAAGACGCGATAAATCGCGTCTCTACATCGGTATTTTGTTGCTCATTCTGAACTGTATTGAACTCTATAATTGAAGCAACTGGTTGACTTTAATATTTAGTCATTCGGTATTTGCTTGAGTAAAGCTATCCACATATCAGATGGAGCGGAGTAGTAATCAATTTCTTCAACTTGATATTGATAAGATTCACAACCTTCTCGTAAAATAATGCGATCGCAGGTTTTAACGCTTTTCCCTACTCCAGTCATGTACCCGATTGTTCCTTCATTGAGGCGCTCAAATATGTAGTCGCCTCCACAAACTTGTTGTCTGTAATCATGGGTTTTCTTCTTTTGTTTTAATTCTGTTACTGGAGAGATAACCACAGCTAATTTATTTAAAAAACTAAAACTTAAGTTCATACCTGTTCTGATTGAAGAGAAGGCACTTAAAAACAATTAAAAAATAAAACTTAGAATTCATTTAAAAGCCGATTCTTTTAAATTTACAGTACTATTAACCGCAGATTCAACTGTAAAATCACCTAACTGTTGGACGAGATTTGGTGAGATATAAGTTTTTTGCTTAACTATCTAGTATTAATTAATAAATTTTTTATGTCTTGAAAATGTCATATATGTATATATTTTAATATCAATGGAATCTAGTCACTACTGGTAGTGGCTAGAGCTACATCTATCTGCTTCAGTAGTATTTCTAGGGTAGAAGAGTTATCTAAAACAACATCTGCTTGAGCCACTTTTTCTTCGATGGATAACTGGCTGTTAATCCTGGCTCGTGCCTGTTCTGTATTTAAATGGTTTCGTTGTATCAATCTTTGTAGTTGTTGCTCTTGAGAACAACGCACTACCCAGATTTCTGTTACCAAATCAGTCATCCCAGCTTCAAATAATAGAGGCACTACTAACACCAATATTTGTGAGGAAGACTGAGCAATTGCTTTGAGAAAGCGATCGCGCACATCAGGATGAATCAAATTGTCTATCCAGTTGCGTTCATCTTGACGATTAAAGATAACTTCACCTAGCTTTTGACGGTTGAGGCTGCCATCTGATAGTAAAATTTGTTCTCCATAACGTTGAGCGATCGCGCCCAGAATCGGCGAACCTAAAGATACTGCCTCTCTAGCATAAATATCTGCATCCAAAATCGGCAGGTTATAAGTGCTAGCTAAATAATTGGTGACAGTGGTTTTGCCTGTGGCAATACCTCCGGTTAAGCCGATTATACGTTTTGTCATTTGTCATTTGTCATTTGTCATTTGTCATTTGTCATTTGTCATTTGTCATTTGTCATTTGTCATTTGTCATTTGTCATTTGTCATTT
>NZ_JBALDJ010000094.1:0-19350 GCF_036917415.1 Nostoc sp.
TTTACCCTAGCCCGGATAGTCCCACTTTGTTTCCAACTTGATTGCCTATCAGGCAAGTCCTTTTGTCAATAGGGTTTGAGACGCGCTAACCCTGGCGCATAAGTGGGTTTCCTAAAAAGTTTTCTCAAATCATCTAATTAAGTAGGTTAGATGAGGTGCTGCTACGTCTGTTGTAGACATAGCCAAGACTGCAAGCAAAGCCTATTTGTTAAACATCGCCAACCGGACTTTAATTTGATTGGGAAGATTGGCAATCAACACCTCTCCTTTATTAACTACAAAAATAAATGGGCAAGGTTGTATCAAATCCCGCAAAACTGGATTTGGTTTTGAAACCGTGATATTCTCAATGGAGTGTAAAATATGCTAGGTGTAGGCGTATCTGTGGTCAGGCGACTCCATAGCTATCGTGCATCGAGCGATCGCTTTGCAGGTTATAGTTCTCAATTCTCTAACGGCGAATAAAGGATTGTTTTTTGCCTCCAGCATAGTACAGCGTATGGCATCAAATGCAGTTATTCAAGCCCTTAAAGCCGATCGTTGGAAGTACACAAGGAGAAATTCATTCGGTCGATCGCCTTAACGATGATTCCCTAGTCATTAATCGTGAAAAATACTCAATGGTAAAGGTTTTTTGAGAGGATTTGGATAACGCCATCTGGCAAAGTCTGCAATATTAGATATAGTTAAAAAATCAATCGTTTTAAACTGCCGATCAATAGCAGGAAGGCTGCATATTTTAGCTCCAATATTTAAGTATGCCTGCAAAATTTTAGGAATCTCAACATTAGATGAATTTGGACAATTTTGAGTCAGTTCTAGACAAAATTGTGAATTTGGATAAACCAAAATACTTGGATGCATCAAGTTATTCTGCCGAAAATAATCATAAGCGCAATTAGCTTGCCCAGGACATTGTGTGAGTAATGATGCACAGCCAAAGAAATATTGGTTTTTACTCCAGATGAGATAATTTGCCAACCCTTCCCAGAGTAATAAAAGTGTCTGACTATTGCGATATTCTTTAGCTATACATACACGCCCAACTTCCACTGATACCTGAAGTACAGAATTGGGAATTCCATTAAGATTAAATATATCCGTAGCATCAAAGCCTAGTCTTTGAGAAGCCATTATATAGGTCTGCATCCGATAAGTTCCAATCGTTTTACCCGTATGTTTGGAGATTAGGATTAAATGATGGCAAACCGCATCAAACTTATCTATATCCATCTGGGTAAAGTTAGAAGCAGAAAATCCCAAACCTAGTTCAAGATTAAAAACCTCAAAACGCAACCGAAAAATTGATTCTAATTCTTCTTCAGTTGAAGCTAGCCGTAGGGTATATTTTTCAGTTTGAAGGACGGGAAAATCTTCAAGAGGGGGAGGAGGATTCAGTGGGTAATTGATGCGTCCAGAAACTTCCATCTATCTTCCTACTTAGATTTGCGAAAATATTCTACTAGGATTTAGGCGCTAACAAATAGCTCAGATTATGCATTAATGTGTCGAAGTGTAATTGAGACAGTTTTCGATAAAAGATCCTTTAGAGCAATACGCTTGAGTTAAGGATTTTTGGTACTGATTTTTGACCTGTAAAGATGCGTTATACCATTTCTTTGTGAGGCTGCGCCAAATTTTCTTTCTTCCTTTGTGTCCTTTGCGCCTTTGCGGTTCGTTCCTTATATAATTTGGCGCATCATTATACAGAATTGGTATTAGCGCAACGGGACATTAGCATAGAGGGGCGTACTCTTACAGAGAAGCAAGCTACGCGCAGCGTCTCCTAGAGAAGCCCAGTCCAATTTTGCGTCTTTACCAAGGATTTTAGATTGAACTGAACAGTATTGTAGTCTAGAGAGCTTTTTTACTTTCTTAGATTAGGGTTAGAGTGCTCTTATTATGGACATTAATTACCCAAAAATCTGGCAATAAGATACAAAATTTTCTTTTGATATACGCTATAGATGTAAGTTATACCATTTTACACAAACCCTGATATATATTGTGGTGGCAATTACCCTCAGTGAGGGAGTTATGTCAATTGCTCGACCGAGAGAACTTGCTATGGTGTTCAAAAGTTGAAGTATCGCAACAAGGCTTATTAAAAAGATTTTTAGGATTTCCAGCTTCAAAATCAGTTCTGAATTTGCTAACTGCACATCAGAGGGCTATTCCCGCTTGCTAGAGTGTGAGTAGTTCACGTAAAATATAATGCCATTGTTGCGGCAGTTCTCATGACCTCATCTGCGTCGTTTGACACATTAGAGTCTTTACAGGCGGATATCGCTGACTTAATCGTTCGTTTACCGACATTAAAAAATCGGCAATTTATTTTGCAAGCACTTACTACTATTGTTCGCCTAGCTGATACCGAAATTGAGCGTCTCGATTGGAAAATATTATCGTCTGCATTAGCAGATATGGAGCGCGGTTTCCAGCTTTTTTATGATTATCGACACGTTCGCAAAGTCACCATCTTTGGTTCTGCTCGTCTAGCTCCAGATAGGCCAGAATACCAAATGGCCCTTGAGTTTGCTCGTGCTATTTCTCAATTAGGATTTATGGTGATGACTGGCGGTGGTGGTGGAATCATGCAGGCGGGTCATGAAGGTGCTGGGCGAGAAAATTCCTTTGGATTAAACATTAAGTTACCCTTTGAACAGCAAGCAAACCCTTTTATAGAGGGCGATCCCAAGCTAATTAACTTCAAATATTTCTTTACCCGCAAGCTGTTTCTCCTCAAAGAAAGTGATGCTGTAGCCTTGTTTCCGGGAGGCTTTGGCACTCAAGATGAAGCTTTTGAATGTATGACATTAAGCCAAACTGGTAAATTTGGGCCAGTACCTTTAGTTTTAATCGATCGCCCTGGTGGTGATTACTGGCGCTCTTGGAGCGAATATATTGATAAGCAATTAGTGCAAAATGGTCTTGTCAATCCTGAAGACCCCAGCCTTTACACGGTGACAGATAACCTGGATGTGGCTTGTGACGCTATCACCCGTTTTTACCAGGTTTATCATTCCAGCCGCTATGTAGGCGATAAGTTGGTCATCCGCCTGAAGACAGATATATCAGACACTCTTTTAGAAAAACTTAATACTGATTTTAGCAACATTATTATTCAAGGAAGGATTGAAAAAAGTCAGGCATTACCTCAAGAAGCACAAGATGAAACTGTTGGACTACCTCGCCTCATTTTGTACTTCAATCAACGCGACTTGGGGCGCTTGTATCAGATGATTGCCACAATTAACCGGATGGGTACTCCCTCACCAGAGGATGCAGCACATCCAGAAAGAAAGTAGGTAAGCTAAAACACATCCAATTTGCATATTAAAATTTTCTCAATATCTTGTGAGGTGGACATCTTATCCGCCCTAGATTATCCAAATTGAATGCTGATTAGCTTATTAAAGGAAAAAAGGGGGAGAATCTTTAATTACTTTCCCTATCCTTATTTCAAGGTTATAGAATTACCTCACCGATCGCGCAGCGTAAAACCTTTTCTTCTTAAGCTGTCTGCGACACACTGCGCGTAGCTGGCTTCTTGGCAAGAGCGAGTCTTCTCTTGTCGGAGACGCTACCGCATAGCTTGCTTAAGAGTAGGGGTACAAGCGTCAAAGTCCGTCGTCGATATCGCCAACGGCGTAGTATCTGCACAAAGCAAGAATATTTTTATCAAGGAAGGCAGGAGGCAGGAGGAAAACTGCCCGACGCTCGCGGACTCGCTAACGCTGCGCTATCTACCTCCTGCCGCGACGCCTTGGGAGCAGGGGTTTAAGACCTCACCGTTTATACGGCGCAAACAAAAAGGGAGGGGTCTGAATCCTCTCCCAATTGTTCCAACTGAGCCTCCTGCCTCCTGCCACCTGCCTCCTTCAATTTCATGCGGCTATCTTCTTGAGCAATGGGGATTTTGGCATTGTCAAAGCAAGCCGCGAAAACAATATAATTCACCCCACTTACAGATGAGAAAAACACCAGTTATTATGGCTCAATACTGATTATCGTAAAAAAACTTGTATATTAGCACAGTAAACAACGTTTCAAATCCTGACAGAGGAATAAAAAATGCTGGAATTATTGGGTTCAGGTTTAGTGTCGCTTTGGCTGGAAATGGCTGGGGTACAAATCAAGCCTCTAGATGCCTTAGATGCACTAACTTGGCAAAGTAGCCCTGGCTTGGTTCTTGCCCCCGATCCAAATCCATCTGGGGCGACTACGGTGCAGGAATATCTGAAAAAGCTGATCGCATCAAAAGTGGTAGCCCAAAATCTGGCTGAGAGTCAGGGGATTTGGATGCAGTCGGGGCCGATGCTGATGGCAAATCACCAAGGTACGACACCTCTGCCGGCTGCTTCTTTAACTAAAATTGCCACTTCACTAGTTGCTTTGAAAACTTGGGGGCCAGATTACCAATTTGATACTTTGGTGAGTGTCACTGGTCCAGTGGTAAATGGAGTTGTGCAGGGCGATTTGGTGGTTACAGGCCGTGGCGATCCTTTGTTTGTTTGGGAAGAAGCGATCGCTCTTGGTAATACTCTCAATCAAATGGGCATCAAGCAAGTAAAGGGAAATTTAATTATTACTGGCAGTTTTGCCATGAATTTCCAACGTCAGCCAATGTTAGCCGGTCTAATGCTCAAGCAAACACTAAATCGTGCGACTTGGGGACGCCCTGCAATTTTTACACACTCAATCATGCCCAAGGGAACGCCCAAGCCTCAAGTTGTCATTGCTGGCGCGGTGAAAGTTGAGGCGCAACCAAACCCTCAACAAACTTTGTTACTGCGTCATCGCTCATTGCCCTTGAAGCAACTGCTCAAGGAAATGAACGTTTATAGTAACAACGATATGGCAGAGATGCTGGCAGACTCAGTGGGGGGAGCAACTGTAGTCCAATCAACAGCTGCTAACCTGGCGAGGGTGCCACAAGTAGAAATTCAGTTAATCAATGGTTCTGGACTGGGCCCGGAAAATCGCATTTCCCCCAGGGCTGTTTGTGCCATGTTTATGGCTATTCAAGCTGAGGCATCTCTACATCAACTGAATTTGGCTGACTTGTTCCCCATGTCTGGATTCGACCACCGGGGGACACTACACACTAGACACATTCCCCTGGCGACTGTGATCAAAACTGGCACCCTCCGGGATGTGAGCGCTTTAGCGGGAGTGATGCCCACACGCGATCGCGGTTTGGTTTGGTTTGCTATTATCAATCGTGGGACAAATGTCTGGGGTTTGCGGACTGGACAAGACCAACTTTTGCAAAGTGTTGTTAAACAATTACAACTACCTCCAACCGTTCCTATTGCCCTGACTCCCCACTCAGTTATCAACTCTTTACCTCAGCTAGGCGCAGCTAGTCGAAATGAAATCTTATACAAAAGTTAGTTCATCCATAGTCTAGAGTTAGAACAGAGAGCGGACTAATCTTATTGGCAATCCAAAAGTTTTATTGATGGGTAAAAACCGAACTTGTAAAGGGTAAATGTCCATAATAGCTTTTGGGTTAAATTTTCTATTAAGTTGATTACAGGTAGTTCGCAAAATGCCCTAACCCCAGTAGGGGAAATAGCAGGCGAAACCTGAAATAAAAATAACTGTAAATAGATTTGTCACGACTAAGCAACAATTAGGCTTATAAATTAGGTTGTGATTATGCGATTTCCCAAATTATCTCGGTCTTTACGTCAATTCACTACTCATGTTTTAGCGATCGCGCTAGGAGTTCTGCTAGCGGCTAGCACATTGCAGGTGTTACCCTCCCAAGCCGAACCAGCACCCACAATAACTGCTGGAGATACTTCAAAGCTAATTGCCCAACGGCAATCACCAGCTAGTGCTGCGATCGGTAGCAGTAGCTTTGTCACAGCAGCAGTTAATCGTGTTGGTTCAGCAGTTGTCCGTATTGATACTGAGCGGACAATTACTCGCCGCGTCGATCCATTTATGGAAGACCCCTTTTTCCGTCGGTTTTTTGGTGACGGTTTCTCCCAACAGATGCCTTCTGAGCAGTTACGTGGTTTAGGCTCAGGTTTCATTATTGACAAGAGCGGGTTAGTTATGACTAATGCTCATGTGGTCGATAAGGCTGATAAAGTAACAGTTCGGCTCAAAGATGGTCGCACCTTTGAAGGGAAAGTTCAGGGTATTGATGAAGTCACAGATTTGGCAGTAGTCAAGATTAACGCTGGTAACGATTTACCAGTGGCGCCCTTGGGTTCTTCCACCAATGTACAAGTGGGAGACTGGGCGATCGCAGTCGGTAATCCTTTGGGATTTGATAACACCGTTACCTTGGGAATTGTCAGTACCCTCAAACGTTCCAGCGCCCAAGTCGGCATTAGTGACAAACGTTTGGATTTCATTCAGACAGACGCCGCCATTAACCCTGGTAACTCTGGCGGGCCACTATTGAATGGTCAAGGTGAAGTAATTGGTATTAACACAGCCATTCGCCCTGATGCAATGGGTATTGGGTTTGCAATTCCTATTGATAAAGCTAAAGCGATCGCCGCCCAACTGCAACGTGATGGCAAAGTTGCTCACCCCTATCTAGGTGTGCAAATGCTAACTCTGACACCCGATCTTGCCAAGCAAAATAACACCGATCCCAACTCTCCTATTCAAATACCAGAAATTAATGGTGTTTTTGTCATGCGAGTTGTCCCCAATTCTCCAGCCGCATCTGCCGGTATCCGACGCGGGGATGTAATTCTTCAAATTGATGGTAAAGCTATTACCAGTGCTGAACAATTGCAGAATGTTGTGGAAGATAGTCGTCTTGGTCAAGTATTACAGGTGAAAGTGCAACGGGGTAATCAGACACAGCAGCTTTCAGTCCGCACAGCTGAGTTGCAAAATGCTTCGTAGGGGCAATATAGCCAATTTTAATTGTGTGGAATAGTAAGGGCACAGCAATGCTGTGCCCAAAGCGCGTATAGTCTATAAAGGTTTTTAACCTACGGAGGTGGGTAAAGTCTCGTGTAGCCGCGACTTCCAGTAGCCAAGGCAAGTAACAATTTAGACTTTTCAAACATCCTCTTTGAATAGAAACTGCGATCGCACATCGCTGTTTCCGGTGCTACTGGTTTCCTCTTTTGATAAGTTGGAATTGATGGGTTGCCATGCCTACGGCGGGCTACACCTAAGCATTGGGGGAGCTAACGGAGTTAGAATACTTTCGGTCACTTATTACACGTATTAGCCCTAACGTGTAATGCTGCATGAATTATGAGTCTAAACAATAAGATAACTAGAGGTTTCTTCCATTAATTGCGTAATTGAGAATAGAAACAGTGTATTAATAGTAAAATAGGATGCCGCTCTTAAGAGGTAGTAGATGGAGCCATTAACTGCTGGTGCGATCGCCATTGGGACTGTCATTGCGACTAAGGCTTTGGAAAAAACAGGCGAAAAGGTAGGCGAATCCTTATGGGATAAGACTGGTCAGTTCCTCTTAACTCTGAAAAAACACTCTCCCCATACTGTAGTTGCTATTGAGAAAGCGCAAGAACAACCACTTGATTATGGTAAAGCTGTATTAGAGGTAGAATCAGCAGCAAAAGCTAATGCTGAAGTCAATCAAGCGGTGCAGGAATTAGCAGCAGCAGCCAAAGCTGAAACCAATCCCAAAATTGTAGAGATTGTCAATATGCCTAACTTGCAAAAGTTGGCAGATAAGATTGTCAATTATGCTCAGGGAGATATTAATATTGAAACCCAACAAATCAATATTTGACTACAGTCGCCCCCTGGGGAAGGGGCAAAGTTATTTTCCAATACCGATACATCTAATTCTAAAAAAACAATTCTTGTTCTTGCGCTCGGTTGCATTGCTCAACCAAGGCAAGAACTGCATGACGAGGTAATAAGAATTAAGGATGCTTTAAAACAATCTCTACATCGAGATAAGTTTGATGTCAAGGAAAAGTTTATAACAAGTTATGAAGACTTACAGAAATCTCTTTTTGAGTCTAGACCTTGGATTGTTCATTTTAGTGAACATGGAAAGGCTAAAGCGGAGGAATTAGCTCTCGAAAATGAGAAAGAAGGTAAAACTCAGTTGGTGACTGTTTATACCTTAATAGAAATTTTTAAGTTTTTTGCAGACGTTGGTGTGGAATGTGTTATTCTCAATTCCTGTTATTCAAAATTGCACGCAAAGCTAATCAACTTGATCATTAACTACGTGATAGTAATGGAACAAGTAATCACAGATGACATCATAAGATTTTCAACTGGTTTTTATACGCAATTAGAAGAGGATTTTGAAAAAGCGTATCAATCTGGTTGTAACTCAATTAAATTAACCGGGCGGTTAGAAAACTTTAAACCACTGCTTTTCCGGCAAAATCATACAATTGAACAACTTAAAGACTACGCAACAAAAGTTCAAGAACCTTTATACGAAGGTTACGCAGAATGGAACGAAGAAACTGAGTCTACTTACCGTAGTTTTAATAGCGAGTATGAACCAACTTTAGATGAACTACGAGAACAGCGGAGTTTACTTCCTGAAGAAGCTATGGCTGTTAATGATTTGATACTAGAACTCTGTAAGCAAGAAGAAGAACTATTCAGGAAATATGAACAAAGGCTAAAAGAAGTAATTGAGCGAAATAGTATACTTAATGAGCAAAATCGTAAAGCTCTAAATGCATATCAAAAATCTTTGAATATCAGTGATAATTTGGCTGGAAAAGCTTACAATAATCTAGCTATATGTTTATCTTATCAAAGTAAGCTTGAAGCAGCAGTTGAGCTTTTTAATGAATCAATAAAGTTTAACAAAGATGACCCCGTAGCTTATTTTAATCTGGGATACATTCTTTACCAACAAGGTAAAAGAGCAGAAGGAATTGCTAATCTTAGGAAGGCGAGGGAGTTATATCAGAAGATGGATATGAGTGATTGTGTTAAGGAAATCGAACAAGATATCGAAAATTTTGAAATTAACAATAATATTATTTCAAAAATATTAAGATGGTTATTCAGAGGATAGCAACCTGTCGGAAAACTCAGTATTGGGGCAAATATTGCACGGATATATTTTTTCATATTGTGGTTATAAACATTCTTAATAAGTTCAGACTGAAAGCTTGGTGGCTCTTATGAAGTCGTAGTAATAAGTGAAGCTAATGAGAAAAGTTGGCTGATAACCTGGCACGAAATTCTAGAAATTAACAAAGCCGTAAGCTTGTCGTTTTATCAACTTGACCTTATTCTTAATCCCCTCTATAACTCTACTCGTTATACGATTCAAGAAGTAATTACAAACTCCATTCAAGTGATTGCGAATAGTGGTTAGGACATCACGATAGACTGTTCGGGCTTTTTTTCAGCCATAGTAGGAGTTGTGGACTGACCCGATTCAACTGTGTGACAGGTTTCAAAAATATTTCTGAATTCCTCTTTCAATTTAAAAACTGATTTTGTAAGACTTCAAGGCATAGTTTTCACCCTCTCAGACACGTTGTTATCCTTATTTTCAAGAATACCGCTGTCTTTCAAAGCTATGTCCGCTGCGGTTGCAGCCACAATACCGACTTCACCTGCTAATATAATATTTCTATATTTCTTATTTTCTTCTTCTACCAAGCTTCGTGCCTGTTTTCTAATTTCTCCTTCAATAGTTCTGTGACCCTGCTCTATGAATTGGCTTCGCTTTACAGGATCTAAACCTAAACTGTCAGCTTCACTATTTAACTTCACAACCTCTGGTTTAATCTCTATTTTGAGTTGTTCAACGACATTATTTTTAATAGTATCTTTAGTATCTCGTTTGTTTTCAGAAATAAACTCAATAGGAGGTCTAGCATTTCTTATAGGTGGTGGATTATTTTCGTCAGGATTTGAAGTGTCAGGTGGTGTAGGATTTGGATTAGGATCGCCAGTTTTTGAAGATGGATTATTACATAGGTCTTTTATCCGATCGACGGACTCAAAGTTCTCAGATATGTTGGTTTCGTCAGAAAGTGTCTTTTTTTCTATCCTATTCTGTGTCTGTTTGATAACATTATAGTTACATACGTGTTTTCTTGCAGATTGTGTAATAATACTAACAATAACGTTACCATAGCCTTTTATCTGTTTGTCTATACTGTTTGTACTACTGTTTATACTTTTGATAAAATCAGACTTACTTACGTCTATTATCACAGTGACTGCGCTTTTATTTATATGATCCACAACATGAGATTGATTCACTACTGTCCGCAATCCGCTTGTTAATAATGAAGAACCTATTGAAACCGTTGCAACCGTTGCAACTAATACACCGCTTCCACCATTTCTTGACATTTTCCTTCCCTTATCTAATTACAGTTTCTTGTAAACACATTTTTAAAAAGGCAATTAGCCCTGTTATGGGGGTATGACGAAATACGTGCAAAATTACCCCCATTGTAAAGTTTTGTAACTCTAAATCTCAAAACCTTGATTCTCTAAGATTTCAACATTCAGCTTTAGTATGGTGTTTATACCAAAACATTCCTAAAAAGAACTGTTTATGGGCAAGTTGCAGAAACGAAAAGTGGCAGAGAGGCGATTTTACCGTCCAAAAATTTAATTTTCTAAATACCATTTATAGGCAAGTTAGTAAATCAAGACAGCAATTATAGCAACAATTCTTTGCAGCATATCCTAATTGACACATATTTCGTCATGACCCCGTAAGGTTTCTAGAAAACTTTTCAGTCTACTTAAAGTAGTAATTATTTGGTTTTTAGCAACACTTCCCCTAATGAAGTGTTCCACTCTATAAAGAAGGTAACAAGCAGTATAAATTGTCTGATTATCATAACTGAGTCCTGTTTTTAGGCACAGATACAACGAAGTGAAAGTATAGGCCAGGACACTGATAACTTGGCATTACTAATAAGAATGCTATGCTTAATCAGTCTCCTCTCAATGCCTCCGAAGTTAGCTGACGGGCTAGGACTGAGAGATGTCCTTCTTGAGAAAGTAAAGCATGAGCCAAACTTCCACAAGATACGCCCCAATAATGGTTCCTCCGTTCCAACCTAACTCGACTGAACGATATTAAACTGGATTAGGCGCGACTTCGTTAATTCAATAATAACGTGGTGTCAAGAAATAATGGTACTTTTACGGAAACTATTCCCGAATTAATCAAATCTTTAAAAAGGACATACATTAGCTTGAAATATTTAGTGTTTAAGGATTTATAGCTGCTATCAATTGCTGCTGTTGTTGGAGTATTTACGCTCTTAATTTTGACTTTTACCAACTTTCGATGATTGAATAGTTTGTTTTGTCATACCTAAAACCCCTAAAAAATCAATGTTACTCTGCCTGTTATTGCCAACTTTCACCAATTTCACGGCCTTTTCCAAAACGGTGTTCTTCAGTTATTTTTGCGCTTTTTATAAGGCACATTCAGTAAATCAATCGCCCGTTTCTTGACCGCTTCCCCACGCCTATCGTATTTACTTGTTGTATTTGAGGAGGAAATTTTTACAAGAGCCATGAGGCATTGACTGAGGTAGAACCAGTTTCAATTGCCTATTCCACGTTAGAGCCATTACGTGTAATTAGTGACTATATATCTATATATATTGATATAACATTGAGCTTTTTTAGGATTGAGCCGATATCTGTGTAATTTGGGTTTAGTTTGTACAGAGTAGAGCATATACTCTGAAAAAAAAGCTTGCCTGATCTCAGAAAAACAGGTAAAACGGCTCTTTTATAAAGGCTGCCAATCACTTGTAGTAAAGGTTTAGGGCTACCAGTGCTGCGAAACTTCCTTCCCCAGTCAGGGCTATGACCCTAAACATAACTTAGGCGATCGCTATAACGACTCTAAATCACTTACCAACAGCTAATACTAGACCTTCATGGGCTAATATTGCTTGAGGAAAAGCAGATTTAATATCAACTTGAACCTGGTCAAGAAAATCATCATGGTCATCTGGGTGATGATGAGAAATAGCTAGCCGTTGAACGCCAGCACTCAGAGCAGCATTCACCGCAGCTTGCCAGAGTAAATCAGCAGAATCATGATTGTGAGATGTAGGCGGAGTGTAAGTGGCATTGGCAATCAGCAAGTCAACGCCTTGAATGAACCGTAAAATCCGCTCTCGCTCCACTTGATCGGCATTCTGGTGCAAATCTGTGATGTAAGCAACACTATACTCTTGCCAAGTAACTCGGTAGCCAACTGACCGCTGAGTTTGATTAATTAATGCAGTTGTAATTGTAACATCATCTAACTTCACGTTACTTTCTGGAGTCAGATTGTAAAATTGCAATTCCGACTGCATTACCTGTAAAGGGTAAGGAAAGTGTGGCTGGAGCATCTGATCGTACAGACATTGTTTGATTGAGGCTCCATTTGAGGCAGCTGTGCCGTAAATATGGAAGCAATTTTCCCCAATAAATGCGGGAGCAAAAAAAGGAAACCCTTGAATTCGGTTTGATTGGCAGTTGGTAAAAAATAAATGGGCTTCTAGTGGCTGTTGCAGTTCTTGCCAAGTTTTACCCAGTATGCGTAAGCCAGTACCACCATCAAAAATCAAGCGTTTCCCAGCTACATGTATTTCTACACAAGCGGTATTGCCACCATAACGACTGGTATTGCTACTGGGAGTGGGAATCAAACCTCTGACACCCCAGAATTGCACGATAAATTCACCTGCTGGGCTACTTGGCAGGGTAGATGACTTTTCTGTTATGTAGCTCTGGGAATCCGACAACTCAAAATTTGACATTTTCCTTGAAATTAGACCTTACTGAGCAGGTCATCGTAGCGCCGCACTTCCAACAGCCTGTTTTTTTCGTCCACAATGACTACCGTAGGAGAGTAACTTTTTAACTCTTCTGGAGTGAACTGCCCGTAAGTCATTATAATCAAGCGATCGCCAATAATGCCTAGACGTGCCGCACCTCCATTTAGCTCAATTATTCCTGAATGAGCTGGAGCGGGGATCGCATAAGTAATAAAGCGCTGACCGTTGGCACTATTAACTACTTGCACCTGCTCATAAGGTAAAATACCAGCTTTTTCCAAAAGGATTTCATCAATGCTGATACTACCCACGTAGTTGATATTCGCCCCTGTGAGGGTGCAGTTATGAATTTTTGCCAAAAGGAGAGTACGCTGCATTCTGGTTTGGGTTTGGTGGCAGTTTTTGCGATCCGTAACAAGCGAAAGTTATCAAAGTGAGGAGTTAGGAATAAAAATTCATAACTCTTAACTCCTAACTCATGTAGAGACGCGATTAATCGCGTCTCTACTTCTAACTCCTCTATTATCCTCTATAAGCTTTGACGGATTTTTCTACTAATGCTGCAACCTTGTCCACATCTTGCCAACCAAGAATTTCAGTCACCTTTTTTTCCAAATTTTTATAACTACGGAAAAATTCAGCAATTTCATCTAAGCGGTGTGGTGCTAGGTCTTTCAGGGATTTTACTTGAGTGTAGCGCGGATCTTTGTCAGGAACACAAAGGATTTTTTCATCGCGATCGCCACCGTCAATCATCTCCAAAAAGCCAATCGGTCGCGCAGCAATAACGCAGCCGGGAAAGGTCGGCTCATCAATTATGACCATACCATCGAGGGGATCGCCATCATCAGCCAAAGTATTAGGTACAAAGCCGTAGTCATAAGGATATTGTACTGAGGAATAAAGTACTCGGTCTAGAGCAAAAGCTTGTAGTTCCTTGTCGTATTCGTATTTATTTTTACTTTTGCCAGTAATTTCAATCAGAACGTTGATTAGACCCGGTTTCGGTTGGGCAGGAATACGAGATAAATCCACAAAAAACTCCTCTGATAACGGTGAATCATGGGGGCACTCAGTCAGCTTCGCTCCCCGTGTAGAATTTTAGGGCAATATGGATCTCTTCCCAAGGTATTTGTTCTACGGCATAGGGGACTGGGAAGAAACTTTCAGCTGTAGCCTATTCCCTTGAATTAGCTAAAAAATAGAAAAAGCGTTACGAGCAAACTTCGCAACGCTTTTTCCAAGAGGGTATTATGGATATCCTCCGCCCTTAATTGCTGTTAGAGGAATTTTTGTCCTAACTTTGTTAAGACTACTGAAATCTGGAGTTACACAATCTAGATTTAGCTTATGCTTGACGAACTACACCAACATCTACAGAGATTGTCTCAAAATCAATCTTCTGCTTTTTTGTAGGTTTCCCCATAAGGAAATGCGACTGGGAAGCTCGATCAATCTTGATTTCCTTGTATGTTTTGGATCAGAGGTTGCTGGTTATTTTGAACATTAGTTGAAGAGTAGTGGGCGATGACAAATACGGGTAGGGTAAGAGTCAACAGAGCGATCGCAGTTCCCACAATGTCTGCCAAACGTTGGGAATATGTATCGGCATTGGCAGACTGGCTATTTGAATTCATACAAAATTGAAGTTCTTCGCAACACTGTGTAGGTTTACTCTCTAAGTGAGAGTATTAATGCTATTTTAGCTATTTTTAAACTGTAAAATGTGTAGCATTCTACAATTTAAACCAGTTATACAACTGTCATAGTAGCCTTTTTATACATGGACTTCTTAATACAAAGTTACAAGTAAACAAATCATGTTTTATTTTGTAATTAATATTTTCAGATGTTTCCTTGTATGGTGTAACGGGTTGCATACGCAAAGCCCACTTTGACAGCATCATAAGCTACATTTTTTCGCTGATTAAATATTAATTAGCAAAACATATTTGTCCGATACTTCATGATTATAACATCCTAAAACGCTTTTGATAAGGTCATTTTACTGGAATTGCTAATTTGTGATACAGGACACAAAACCGCAATTGCACTGATAGATATTCAGTGCTTTTGATTGTTATATGGTAGTTATACACAAAAATATTTGACCCCAGAGAAGAAATAGGTAGTAATCATTTTTGTAACCAATGATAACTACCGAATAAATACAGATATATCAACTGTATAAGGGAGAATAGATTCAGTGATATCACTAAACAAATATTTAAGAATTTAAATTTTGCAATCTATGTAATATCACGGCAATTTTGTCAATCTATATAAAGGTATAGTAAAAAAAGTTTTAGAAGCTGGCGTAGACGTGTAGTGGGTTATTACCAAACTTTCCTCATATCTGAACAAAATACCCAATCCCAATTTCCAGATCCTAAATCCGTATAACTTTTTGGATAAATTAAAATCTAAGACGAAAAATTGTATAACAAATTAATTAGCTAAAAAAACCGCCACTAAATATAATAGAGCGGTCTGGTTAAGCAATCCGAAGGTAATTACAGATTACTCTGCTAATAAATGAAATTGCTGTAACGGCGTTTGCACTAAATTGAGGATTGGGGATTAGGCACAAGAAGCAGAGGAGACAAGGTAGACCAAGAAGAGGGGGGAGACAAGGGAGAGACTTGTTCAATAATTCCCCTTTGTCCCCTTATCCCCAGAGGGGGCCCCACCTTCCCCATTGGTGTCAACTTAACGTATAAGCTAGATTTGGCGAACTTTCCAGGTTTGACCCTCACCCCCAACCCCTCTCCCAATTTTGGGAGAGGGGAGCAAATTCTCTAGTTCCCCGAATCCCAAGTTGGGAGAAGGGGTTAGGGAATGAGGGCAAAACGTCCTCTCAAAGCAGATTTTTTCTTAAGTTGACACCAATGCACCTTCCCCACTTCCTACTCCCTTCCATAAACACTCATTGGTTCCTTGATAAATCGGGTGTAAAGATGCTTAAACGTAGACTTAATTACGCGAGGCATACCAAAATCAATGGGCATTAACTTTTCTGGTAGCCGCCAATCTTCTATTTTTAATAAATCAGGATTTAAATGCGGAAACTCTATGGCAGCAAGTTCTGGACAAACTCCTAGTCTTTGAGAAGCTGCAACTGTGGGCACTTGTTCAGGAGAAACATTGAGGATTTCTATCATTGCCCGATCTAAGGCAAATATATCTGATGCAGCTGCTAAAATGCCCAGTTGGCGAGGTTCCCCGTTGCTGGGGCCATTACCTTCATGACCGATGATACCATCTAATATGGTTAAGTCAGGATTAATCGCTCTGGCAGTTTCTACTAACATTTCACCAAATCTATTTGCATCTTTTCCCGCTTCCATGTGCCACCAAGCTTTCATTTTGCCAGGGACACAACCAAACAGGTTTTTTACGCCCAGTGTTAATGTCAACTGGGCGTGTGATTTCACTTTCGGTAGGTTAATCACTACATCTGCTTCCATTGCTTCTTTAGACAGTCGTAGATGGTTAAAATTGTCACTGACGATTTGGTAACGCTGACCGTGAAAATCGATGATGGGAAGATTGAGTTCTTCTAGAATAGGCAGATAGCCATTTGTTATTGCTACGCCCTTGGCACTACCAAAAGCAGGACTATCGCCCAAAAATGGCTTACCACCAACCTCAATTACCATTTGGGCAACTTCATAAACTAGTTCGGCACGGGTGATACACTCTTTACCAGGACGCGATCCTGTAAGTAGATTCGGTTTGAGTAAAACGCGATCGCCTTTTTTTACAAACGCTGCCATTCCTCCAAAAGGTTCTAGGAGAATCACTAAAGATTCCCGTAATGCCTCTCGTTCGTAGGATGTA
Source organism: Nostoc sp. (assembly GCF_036917415.1). Lineage (GTDB taxonomy): Bacteria > Cyanobacteriota > Cyanobacteriia > Cyanobacteriales > Nostocaceae > Nostoc. Next base: position 16,599 of record NZ_JBALDJ010000094.1, read on the forward strand.
GCCCGAATGAGACTGACAGATGATTTTTGAGTCTGCATATATTGGGGACTGGGGACTGGGGACTGGGGAATGGAGTATGGGGAATGGGGACTGGGGACTAGGAAATAAATATTTAGGAATACTTTCTCAGTACCCAATACCCAATACCTTATTATTCTGTTTTGAGCGGTAAGATACCACTCATTTGCTCTAGATTTAGCACTGTGGCTAAGTCTGTTTCACTCATTAATCTTCGTTCTAGGACAATCTGTCGGAGAGATTTGCCAGTTTCTAAAGATTCTTTGGCGACAGCTGCGGCATTTAGATAACCGATGTGGGTATTTAGTGCGGTTACTAAAGCTAAACTGCCTTCGGCATAATCTAAACAACGTTCTTGATTAGCAGTAATTCCCTCAATGCAGCGTTCGGTGAGTGCGGCGATGGTATTGCCGAGAATTTCGATACTGTGAATTAAGTTATAGGCAATCAGTGGCATCATCACATTTAGTTCTAATTGTCCGGCTTGTGCGGCTAAAGCGATCGCACTGTCGTAACCCATCACCTGAAAACATACCATTGATGTCATCTCTGCCATGACTGGGTTATATTTCCCTGGCATAATCGAGGAACCGGGTTGTACTGGGGGTAGTTGAATTTCTTTTAAACCAGTTTTTGGCCCCGAATCCATCAGCCGTAAATCGTGAGATATTTTAACTAAATCCTGAGCTAAATTCCGCAAAGCACCGGAAACATTCACAAATGGCGCCATACTCTGCATAGCTGCCATAAGATGGGGTGCAGGTTCTAAAGGAGTATCAATCAATTCTGAAAGAACTTCTACCACACGAGCGCGATACAGAGGATGAGTATTTAATCCTGTTCCGGCTGCACTACCTCCCAAACCCAGCACCATCAAATCTCCAGAGGCGGTATAAATCCGGTTTTGATGTTCTGTAAGAATTTGCGCCCAAGCCCGAAAATTTTCACCCAAACGTACAGGTACAGCGTCTTGTAAGTGGGTTCTGCCAGATTTGACAATATCTTGAAATTCTACAGCTTTGTTTTCTAAAGATGCGATCGCACTATCTATTGCTGGGTGTAATGTCTTAGATAATGCCAATAAACCACCAATACGAATTGCCGTAGGAATCACATCATTGGTAGACTGTCCATAATTAACGTGGTCGTTGGGACTAACACGTTTGTAATTGCCCTTTTCTTCACCAAGTATTTCTAAGGCGCGATTTGCTAGAACTTCGTTGACATTCATGTGGTGGGATGTTCCAGCACCCGCCTGATAAACATCCACAACAAATTGATCGCGGAACTTCCCAGCTAAGATTTCATCAGTTGCTTGCACAATCGCCTGACTAATATCTTGGGGAATGCAATTCAGTTCTCCATTCACTATCGCTGTAGCTTTTTTAATTATCAATCCCGCATTTACGTAAGTATCTAAAGGCTTAATACCGCTAATAGGGAAGTTTTCGATAGCTCGTAGCGTTTGAATGCCGTAATAAACACTACTAGCAATTTGGCGATCGCCCATCGAATCGCGTTCGATGCGGAATTGGGAATCTGTGTGTTCAGTCATAGTATTGTTTTAGGAGAGCTTCAGAAGACAGATTTTCCCACGCAGTTACACTCAGATACACCAATCTGCATATATTTTGCATATTTGCTTGGCTGCTTGTTGCTTTACATTTATTAATTTTTAATTTTCCATGACTATACCTAATTGGATTACCTTCTCTCGCCTTCTGGGTGTACCATTTCTGCTTTATGGCTTGTACAATCCTACATCACAAGCTAGATGGATATGTTTAGCGATTTTTATCGTTGCGGCGTTAACTGATTGGTTAGATGGCTATTTGGCGCGAAAACTCAACCAAATTAGTGACTTGGGTAAGTTTCTTGACCCCTTAGTGGATAAATTTCTGGTACTTGCGCCATTGATGGTTTTTATTGAACTAGGAAAAGTGCCAGCTTGGGGAGTGTTTCTGATTTTAGCGCGGGAATTAGCGATCGCTGGTTGGCGGGTAAATCAAACGACAATTACCGGGGCGAACATTTGGGGTAAACTCAAAACTGTTAGTCAAATAGTCGCGATCGCACTTCTAATTGCACCTCTACCTGAAGTGTGGCAAACTCCCTCTCTAATTGCCTTTTGGATTTCTGTCGCCTTGACTTTAATATCTGGGGGTATTTATCTTTTGCCACAAAAAGCTAGCACTGCTGATTGAAAACATCTACTGTCTCGTCCCTGTCTGTCTGAGATTTCTCTAGATAATCTTCATGAAACCGCAATATAGTATTGTAATTCAGTGGTCAATGGAAGATAAAAAGTACATTGTCAGCCTATCTGAGTTTGGCCCCTATGCACACACTCATGGAAATACCTACGCTGATGCTCTCAATAATGGTGAGGAAGTACTAGAACTTTTGATTGAAGATTACCAAGCACAAGGAAAACCACTGCCAGAACCTTTAACTGCCAATATTTCCTTTCGGTTTGTTTAATCCTCACCCTAATTATTAGCAGTTACAACTAACTTTACTCTCACACCAGCGATCGCAGGTTGGCGGGTAAATCAAATAACGATTACTGGGACAAATATTTTGCATGGTACTGATGTTTTTTTATTCGGAAGTCCTTTAGAACTCGGAAGTTGCACCTTTGAACTCGGAAGTTGCACCTTTGAACTCGGAAGTTGCACCTTTGAACTCGGAAGTTGAGCCTTTGAACTCGGAAGTTGAGCCTCTGAACTCGGAA
>NZ_JBALDJ010000095.1:0-28612 GCF_036917415.1 Nostoc sp.
TGCTGAGTGGGGAATCTCACTTCTTTACTCAGCACGGGCTAAACGCCCCGCTTCCGCTAACGGAACTCGAAACTCGGAACTGTTTTGCCCCATACTCCATGCCCAATACCCTATCCCCAAAACCAATGACTCAATTAAGCGAAACCGTTAAAGAATTAATAGCTAAAGCTAGAATTGTCAGCTTTGCTGAGTGGGAACAGTCCCATCCAAAAGCAGCAATCGCTATATTTCAAGCTGCGGATGATGCTTTTCGCTATTTAAGCGATGAAGATTTATTGCAGATTATAACCTTGTCACCGGATAATTCAGCCTTGATTCCTGTTGCTGTGTTATTACGCGATCGCGCAGCCGAAATCGTTGATGAATCTAGGGAACAAGTTTTGGCAACTTATCCCGAAATTATCCAGCCTGGAGGTGGTCTTTATCCACCTGAACGTGCCCAAGCTTGCTGGCGAGATTTTTGGCATTTTCTTCGCTGTATTACCTATGGCATAGCAGGTGGCCACACTAAATATACAAATCCCACAGGACTGCACTATATGAATTTGCTCTATCAGGAATTACAAGTTCCATTGGATGCAATGGTTTTAGGCTTAAAAAGCATCAAGGCTGCTAGTTTGAAACGCTGCCAAGCCGATCAGCAGCAAACTCTTGCTCCCTATTTTGACCATTTAATCAGCCAACTAGCTACTTTCCAAATTCAATAACTTAAGTGGGCATGAATAATTAAAGGTTGCTAGTTAGGGCTGAAGCTCTTACTAAAAGACAATCTTACTCAATTTTACATTGCATAATATAGTTGATTTTATTCATGCCCACTGATTGAGATAAACTTGGGTTACTCAGCACGATTAATACTCTGGCTCAAGGGAATGACACAATACCATCACTTACATCCCAATCGCAAATCAAATACTAAAAAAAAGCTGAATTTTCTCTAAAGTATGATTTAACTTAACAAATTTTAATAAATATGGTTTCGGCATCGTATCACAATATGTAAAGGCAAACGATGCAAAAACTTAAAATCATCACGAGTAATAAGGATTTAAAGTCTCTATGTCCTCTCCTTTGTCACCATGATGTAAAGTTTTTTAACATCTGCTAAATATCCTTCTCATAAAATTTAGTTGTTAATTGGGAGATAGATTTGAATGGCTTTTGGACCAGCATCACGATTAGGGGTCGCTCTGTTTGAAGACACCGATCCGATTGATCTGTGGCCAAATCGCTCCAATGAAGATGTTGAAACCGTAATTAGAACTGTCTACAAGCAAGTTCTAGGCAACGCTTATGTAATGGAGAGTGAGCGGCTTTCTGTTGCTGAATCCCAACTCAAACAGGGTGACATTAGCGTTCGCGGGTTTGTGCGTCAAGTCGGGAAGTCGGAACTTTACCGTTCGCGGTTTTTTGATAGCACCCCTCGCTATCGGGCGATTGAATTAAATTTTAGACATTTCCTTGGTCGTGCGCCATTGGATTTAGAAGAAACGCGTACACACAGCACTATTCTGGATACAAAGGGCTTTGAGGGTGAGATTGATTCTTATCTAGACAGCGACGAATACCAAGAAACTTTTGGGGAAAACATTGTGCCTTATATTCGAGGCTACAAAACCGAAGCTATCGAGAGTTTGGTTCAGTTTACCCACTTATTTCAACTGGTACGTGGTTCCTCTAGCAGCAGCCTAAAAGGTGACTTAGCTGGCAAACAACCAAAATTAAACAGTCTGCTAATTCAAAGCACGCCTACTCCTGTGGTTTCACCAGCCAGCAAGGGCGCGACATTCCGCAAGCCAACATCTACTCCTCGCACTCGTCAAGGTGTGGGATCTGATGATGATGGTAAGGTCTACCGGATTGAAGTGACTGGCTACAAGGCAAATGTGGTAAATAGCATTTCCAAATTTCGCCGCAGTAACCAAGTCTTTTTCGTGCCATACAACAAGCTTTCACAAGAGTATCAGCGGATTCACAAGCAGGGCGGTACGATCGCCAGTATTACCCCTGTAAACTAAAGAATAGAAATTGGGGATTTAGAGATTAGGGATTGGGAAATAATTCTGCTATACTCAGTCTTTAGTCTTTTAATCCCCAGTGCCGATCGTTCTGGGATTTACGCAAAACTACACGCACTTGAGAGGCAATATCCTGTGCGAAGCTGCTTCTCTATTAGATGCTTCGGCAATGCGTCTACATACATTGCCCTTACCTGAAAATCATTCTTTTCGGCTATAGTTTGCGTAAATCCCGATCGATCAAAAGTTAGCCAAAGCGCTCGCTAATCTGGAGTTTGACCAATTCCGCCCTCAGTTGCGATCTACGAAGACATTTAACCCACTTTCACAAACTAAAGTTTTACAAAAGCTAGTCAGTAGCAAAAATAACTGACAACTGATGGGAAATTCTACCTCTATAAAGGGGTAGGATACTCGTAAATTTAATTTAATTAGCGTTTTTCAGGAGATACTTCAATGTCACTTTGGGCTATTGATTCACCTACTGTCGAGCTGCGTCCGAACACCAGCGAAAGTGAATTACAAACACTGATTCGGGCAGTTTACAAACAGGTTTTGGGTAATGCTTACTTGTTGGAAAGTGAGCAACTAGCCACTGCTGAATCGCAATTGCGCGATCGCAAAATCAGCGTCCGCGAATTCGTCAACACCGTTGCGAAATCAGAGATTTATCAATCCCTGTTTTTCAACTCTTCTTCCCAGTATCGGTTCATTGAACTAAACTTCAAACACCTGCTAGGACGTCCTCCTGCCGATCAAGCAGAAATTTCCGAACACGTCCGCATCTACAACGAACAGGGCTATGATGCTGAGATCGAATCCTATATCGATAGCAAGGAATATCAGCAGAATTTTGGCGAGAATATTGTTCCCTATGTTCGCAGCACAAGTTCCCAAATAGGAATTAAGAATGTTACCTTTAACCGCACCTTTAGCTTAGTGAGAGGATTTGCTAGCAGCGATGGCAATCGCAAAGCCAAACTGATTGGCGATATCGGTTCCAATTTACCCACATCCATCAAGGCTCCCGCCGCTGGTTCTAGTGTCAGCAGCACCGATAAACGCTTCTTGATTAAAGCTGTTAAAGGTGCAAGTAATCTCCGTACTCGTTTGGGCAACCTGGAATATGTAGTTAACTACAACCAACTGTCTGGACAAGTGCAAAACATTCATCGCACAGGCGGCAAAATTATCAGTATCACTGAAGTTGCTTAGATTTGTCTAAGTAGGAGACTGGGGACTGGAGACTGAGGGGAGAATAATAACTCTAAACTCCTAACTCTTGTACAGACGCGATTAATCGCGTCTCTCCCCACTCGCGATTAATCGCGTCTCTACTCCTAACTCAGCACTCTCAAATGCAATTGTGGTCAAGGACGCTAACATATAGACTAGGAGAATAACTTTCTTTTTTGCCAAGATATCTCTTGGATTTTAAGCTACTTTTTTAAGATCGCTTTTTTAATGGAAATTACTGAATTTTTTGAACTTTCAATTGGACGATGGCGATCGCAACGAAGCGCTCATCATTTAGCATTCGCCCACTTTGAAGAAGTATTGTCTGACATTGACATTGAGTCCTTATCCACCACCGATCCAGCAGTGGTGGCAATTTGTCAATTGTATGACACTGAACCCGCCAGTATTACTCACCCCTTTCGGATGACTTGGGAAGGTGAGTCAGACTGGGACGATAAACCAATCTCTGGCAGTACTGTACTAGTACCAATTCCCGATGTCGAAAATCCTTCTAGAGGAAAACTACTGCGGGACAAGGGGTACGCCGAAACAATCCCAGCAGTGGCTAAATATCATCTGAGTGACGATGGTATTTTTACCCTGTTAACAGAGTATGAACTTGCTGCTGCTGAGGAGCGAATTTGGTTTGCTAACCCAAATCTCCGATTTCGGGTAGCGATGATTAAAACCAGTGATGGTAAAGGTGTGACAACAGCTTCCTTTTCTTCAGAGATTCGCTCTTTGTCAAGTTCAACCAGTTAGCAAATATCAGGTTAAAACATAAAAGGAATCATCTAGTTTTATCACTCCTGAAGTTGAATATGACGATAGCGCCCAGTGAATCTAGCACCAACGCTAGCGATTTGCTCACCTTAGCCTGTTGGATGGCAGGAGATTTTAGCAACTACAAGCAATCTTTTGCAAATCCGCAACTTTACGCCCACATTCACATTTTTTTTCGTCCTTTACCGATTGAATTTTTTTCTGGCATCGGTTTTTATTCTGAACAAGCTTATGACCACGATTTATGGACACCCTATCGTCAGGGAGTACATAGACTAGTCGATTGGGGCGATCGCATTTATATCGAAAATTACAGCTTGAAAGACCAGATGCTTTATGCAGGTGCAGCTCGTGAATTAGATATTCTCAAAACCATCACCCCAGAAAGCATCGAACGGCGTTATCACTGTTCAATGATTTTCCAACGAGAAGGTGAAATGTATCGAGGTAGTGTGGAACCAGGCAATCAATGTCTGATTAAGCGCAATGGATGCCAGACATATCTTGTCAGTGAAGTAGAAGTAACTGAGCATACTTGGATAAGTCTAGATAAAGGTATGGATATTGAAACCCACGAGCAAATATGGGGATCTACCGCTGGCCCATTACAATTTGAAAAACGGGAAAGTTTTGCTGATGAATTACGTGCGGTGAGCGCATTATGTTGATTCAGCTAGAATCTGTTAAAACCAAAATGTTGCCTCCACTGGCTGAAAAAAAGATGCGCTGCTGGATTCGCAGCCGCCACTTGATTTGTTCGGGTAACTTTTTTATATTCGAGACATTAGAATACACAACGATTGAGAGATTCTCTGAATGCGTTGCTTCTTTAGGAGGAACAGTAATATCCGTTGACCCGATTAATAAAATTTGGATGGGCGATCATCGCCAAGTAATTTTATATCAGGCAAAAGCTAGTTTACATACACCTCATCATAATTTGAAACAATACTGGATAAAATACGGTGGTTTCTACACTAGATTTGATGAGCGTGCTTGAGAGTTACTATCCTGTAGAAATTTTTCTAACAGGCGTCTACACTGCAATTCAAAATTAAGTTTTGAATTTTAAATACTCCCCAAGGGGGTTGGCGGCTAATTGTTAATGTCTAATTGCTAATTTTTTTATCATGATTAGCTGTTAGTTATTAACAGTTAGCCGTCTAAGTTTGTTAGAAAATGTAACTAAAAAACTCCCCAAAAGTTGATAAGTTAATATCAGTAATCAGTAATTAGTAAATCTTAAGTAGGGCCCGTTATGGCTTTGCTATTTAGTATTGCCACCCTACTACAGAAATTTTATTTTTACTTGACAAATTAGTTACTCTTACCCACAATAACCCAACTATGCAGATTTTCCTAGACGACGAAACCAGACGACGCCAATATCAAGCATTTCCCCAAACAGAACCCATCGAACTGTGGACTACTGCTTCAGTTGATGACATTGAAATTGTAATTCGGGCAGTTTATCGGCAAGTGTTGGGTAATGCCTACATCATGGAAAGTGAGCAGCTCGTAGTTCCAGAATCACAACTCAAGCAAGGCATAATCGATGTCCGTGAGTTTGTGCGTCAAGTTGCCAAATCAGAGTTATATCGCTCCAGATTTTTTGATAACGTTTACCGCTACCGGGCAATTGAACTTAACTTTAAGCACCTGCTCGGCCGCGCTCCCGATGATTACTCCGAGACTAAACATCACAGTAACATTCTCGATGAGAAGGGTTTTGAGGCGGATATTGATTCTTATCTTGATAGTGACGAGTATTTAGATGCCTTTGGGGATAACATAGTGCCATATTACCGAGGTTATAAAACTCAAAACGGCAAAAAAATATTGGAATTTACCAATATGTTGCAACTGGCGCGGAGCAACTCTAGCAGTGATAAAAACTTAGCAACGAATAATGAACCTCAACTGGTGCGATCGCTAATTACCAACGTTCCTTACGGTAGACAGAAACTCACGGATATTAGTGCATTGCTAGCTGAAATATTCAAGCCGAAGCCAGAAACTGCTGCTCCAGTTAATACCTTTATTGCAGCTCCCACAGCAGCCGAGGAAAGCTTGCGGCAAAAGATTCAAGAGCAAGAAAGCCAAATTGCAACTTTGCAACAACAATTAGCAGACTTAAGACCATTTGCCAGCATCGGGACAACAAAATTTAGTAGTAGTTGGCAGTCTTCTAGTTCCCCGACCAGCACAGGCGAATATACATCTTTGCAACAGCAAGCTGACGCCCAAGAAAAACAAATTGCAGCTTTGCAAGAGCAAATTGCTGATGCTCGACGGTCTGCGACAATTGGGGAAGCCCGGTTGAATAAGTGGCGCAGTCGCGTTTTTAATGGCTAATTTCTCTACTGTTTAATTTTATCGGGTGGGTTAGGCAAGTTTAACTCACCCAGCCCTCTTAATGCGAACAAATGAACTAGTTTAGTAAAATATAAATGACATCTAGCAAAAGAGGTATGTTTCAACTATTGAAACAAAATGCATAACCAGATTGTCGCACCGACTTCTGGATATTCGTCTTAAGTAAAGATTATTTACTCAAAAATAACTGGATGTCCTCCGAGCAGCGCCTAGAACAGAAACGCCAGATATTACAAAAGCAGTACGATCTAGTAGCCGAGAAATTAGACAGGCTACGTCGTGATTATGCGATCGCGACAGATACTCTCATTCGCTTTCAACGAGAAAAGCAGATTGAACAGACCGAGAAAGAACTAAAGGAATTAGAACAGCAGCTTTATTATCTGGAACAATCTGTGTCTAGTGAACGGCTATATCATGCTTTGTTGAAATTAGGCTATCGCAAACAGACACGAGAATTCCGCAGGTTTATTGAGGTTAACTCCACAGCAGCTTTTCTAATCCACGGTTCACCAGACTATGGTCAACGCTGGCTGTTAAATCGGTTAGTAGTACAACAGATCCAGGTCGTAAACCGGAAGTAAACGGTAGGATATTTAAACCAGGTGAGTTGGCTGAGGTATTGATGACTTTATATTCTACACAATCAATTGGACATGAAGGCGATCGCGGCATAAACTAGAAACACTTCAGGCAGAATGGGATCTGTGCCATCAAAAATTATCTAAATTGCGTCACGCTTTAGTAGCTGAAACTGATGCAGCTAAAAAGTTTCAATTAGAACAGCAAGTTTTTGATGAAAAGGCGAAACTGGCATATTTAGAGAATGAAATGAAAAATTGAATCTGCATTGCAACCATAGAATTTATTAAAACTTCATTCAACTATGGGCGAAAACTAATATCGTGTCCGGCTAAAGACTTATCATTTAGACCGCAGTTCTTGCTGGGAGTAGGGGGAAAGAGGCTTTTGGGATTTTTGTACAGATGCGGTTAATAAGTGATTAACCGGACTTGATATAAGACCTCGTTGGTGAATTCAAAATCTAAAAAGCTAGAAAGCTACAAACTCACTAAAGATTTCCTGATATTTTCCGAGTAAGCTTGAAATAACAAATAATCAGAAAGTGTCTGAATTATTGTTCTAATAGACTTACAACTTATGAAAAAAGCTACTGCTTATCGATACCGTACTTATGGACTAATTGGGTTAATATCTTTAACCACTGTATTAAGTACAGCTACATCTGCCTTAACACAATTAACAGGCGATTCCCCAATTGGGCAAACTCCTATCCCTACTTCTAACTTAATCTGGCCAACTCAAGGGTTTATTTCTCAAGGCTTCCGCAAATATCAACATGAAGGAATTGATATTGCAGGGGCATCTGGAACTCCTGTTGTGGCTGCGGCATCCGGTACAGTTGTCAAAGCAGGTTGGGATGATTGGGGATTAGGAAATGCCATAACTATTAAACATCTCGACGGCAGCATTACTGTTTATGGCCACAATCGTCGTTTGTTGGTGAGCAAGGGTCAACAGGTCATTCAAGGTCAAATGATTGCCGAGATGGGATCTACAGGCAATAGTACAGCACCTCATCTGCACTTTGAAGTTCATCCAAATGGTCGAGTAGCAGTTGACCCCCTTCGTTTGTTGACATCCGTAACTGCAAGTGTTGGCTCTGGTTCTAAAGTTCAGCAAGTGGATAACCCGAACCACCCAGTCTCGTCACCCCCAGTAGCAAATCAAGTTTCACCTCCACAGCAGCCAATTCCTATAGATTTTACACCTGTAAGCACTGATACTAAATGTAATGGAATTAGTCTTATTGAAGGTGAGACAACAAGCATTCGTGTAAAAGTCTGTGAAGAAAATGGTCAATTATTTTATATTGGGCAATTGAAGCAAGCCCCAAGCAAGCCTATAAAAATAACAGCTTTGAATATTGGTAAAGACAGATATCGAGCAGATAATGGTAGTTTTTATTATTTAGTCACTCCACAAAGAGTTGAAGTTTGGCGAAATGGCAGTCAGATTCGTTCTGACAGTTTTTATAGTTTAACGAAATCGCCTTGATATTCTTTCTACCTTACTTTGGTGAAGATGGTTATTTAAAATATCACTTTTTGCTATACTAGATTGTTAAAAACTTATACCAATTCAATTAATGATTGCAACATATTCTTGGGTGAAGACGCGATTCATCGCGTCTCTACAAATGGTCTATTTGTCGCATTCTTTTTTCAAATTGGTATTAGCTACTGCGCAGATTTTATTTCGCTTACACTCAAGTTTTGAACCGCTTGATATCCCCTGCCTACCAAAGGTTGAGGCAGGGGTATTACAGCGATTAGATAAAACTTTCAGTTTAAATACACTTGCTAAAAGTTAAGTGTTAACTGAAGCAAGTGGTTGAGAGCCATTTGGTACAGAGCCATTATTTAGGATAGGCTGACGAGTTTTCAGGTCAAATTTGAAGCCATGTGGCAAAATATGAAGCTTTGCTCCACAAATCGCCAAAGACTCATCCTTCAAAATTTCGCCCATATTGTTATATGTAGCTTCTGATTCATCAACAATCGTAACCGCACCTTCACCAATTACTTCAATTTGATTATCTATCACCACCATAGCGGTATTTTCGTCAATACCAAATCCCAAGACAGCAGGCTGTAGTATCAAAGCTGATATTAAACGTCCCAAGCGTCCGCGTTGGGAAAAATGCTGGTCAATTACTACCCCTGGTAAAAATCCCAAACCTGGGCCCATTTCGACAGTTTCAATCCGAGGATGTGTTTCTGAGTCGCCTTCCACAATCATTACGTCTGGCATCACAGCAGCTCCGGCGCTTGTACCTGCGATAACTGCGCCTTCAGAAAAGCGCTGGTGAATCGCCGCATCGATTTCGGTGTCCTTGAGGATGTTGGTAATACGCGCTTGATCTCCCCCTGTAAAAAATATCCCAGTTGCTTTATTAATAGCTTCCAATGCGGTAGATGAAGATGCATCTTCACGGGTTTCTGTATCAATGATGCGAACAGTTTCCGCTCCCAGGCGCTCAAACACTCTGATGTAATTTTCTCCTACTTCTCTTGGTAGTTCTGTGGCTGCTGTCAGAATTACAATATATGCCTTTGTACCCCCAGCACGTCGTACAAAGTCCCGCAAAATTACGGAATCTCCCTCTTTATCTTCGGCTCCCCCAATAATTACTAACTGCCTTTTGATATTACTTTCCACCATGATGCACCCCTGGATTTGAGTTAATAAATATCACTAAAACATGACAATTCAATGTATCAAATCATCCCTTTGATAGATTACTTGATAAAAGTAGGGTTAACATTTGCGTAGACGTATTCACGGAGCGTCTCGTAGAGAAGCGGCTTGTCGTTAGACATCGCAATTAGACCAAAATGCTTTTCCAATTACTAAATAAAATTCACAACGTCAACTGCCTCTAGAAAACACTTCTAGAGGCATTGCTGGCTATATTGCTAATTGTCGATTGAAAATTTATCGAGCGATGTAAGTAACTGGTATTGACCCTAGCTAGATGCAAATAGATATCTGATGGCAAGTCCTAATCAACTCGACTTTTGTTAAGCAAGTTAGTTAAGAAAAAACGTGCTTGTTCTAGTGGGAGATGCCTGGGTTTGCCTTGGTAGACAATTTGATACTCATTCATGTCTGCTCCATCTCCATGTCCAGAGATCAGCTTTTTGTGAAAAGCTTCGTCAGCAAGTTCTCGAATCTCATCTCTTAGAGCAGCTTGTGTGCTATTCATAACTTTGCTGTGTTTTTATGCTGTCTTTTTAATGCCTCATATATATTTATACAATTTTTGGATGAGTGTTGCACCATTCAAAGGTTATATCTTTGATTATTCATGAGGATGAATTGACTGTTTTTGATTCCTGGCAGAAGATTGGAGATTTAATTATGCCTTAAGATAGTTAAAAATGCTTAGTAATAGAGTTAGCGTGGGTTCTGATTAGCTCAGTGGCAAAGCCATCACTCTCCAAAATTAACGTGAGTCAATCTACAATCAGTAAGTCTGAGTAACTACAACTCAGCATTAAAATTTCAGGGTGTTTAGCCGAAGGGTTGTAATCAATGGTTCTACAAAAAAGCAGTGAATTAGTCCGCATTAATGCTAGAAGGACGGATGTATTCGATATTTTCAACTTCAAGCATTACCTTGGCCCCAACCCTTATTTAGATGTAGGGGCGCTAGTATTTGATTTTGCTCTAATTGACTCTAGAGAGCCTTTGCCCATTGAAGATTATATTGCCAGCATTGGCGATCGCTATCCAAATCTTCGCGAGCAAACCTACGAATCTTATGCTCATCTGTTTGCCCAAGTTGTGTCCGAAGCCGGGAAATTGGACATGGATTTACACCTTAACCACTGGAGTGTTAAGCCATATCCAAATCTGACGCGGATTGGCGTCCAATCACTACACGAACGCACAACTAGAGAGGTAGTCTACTTTGTTTGGGATTGGTTTGAAGCCATTACCCAAGACGAAGACTTTGCCTTTGATGAGCAGCTAGTAAGGTTGCAAGATAAATTTCGCGCATCTGTCTATGGTGGCCCCACAGTTTACGCCCTATTGCGAACAGCTTATGAGAAAGGTATTCCCGCCTTCTATTTGTGGGAAGAAGGATTGATGCAATACGGTTTTGGAAAAAAACACGTCAGGGGGGTAGCAACAACATTTAACTGTGATAGCCATCTAGATTCGGAGTTTACTACCCGCAAAGATGATTGTAAGGCATTTTTGAAAACCTTGGGTTTTCCAGTACCTGAAGGTAGTATTGTCTTTTCCGAAAAAGAAGCCTTGGCAGCAGCAAGAGAAATTGGCTACCCAGTGGCAGTTAAGCCAGTGGTAGGTCACAAAGGAATTGGCGTCACGGCTGATGTACAAGACTCAAAAGAACTGATATCTGCTTATAATCGGTCAGTAGCAGCGATTCCCGAAAATCAGCAAACCCGAATAATTGTTGAGAAAAGTATTTCAGGATCGGATTTTCGTATGCTGTGTGTCAATGGTCGATTCGTCGCTGCCACAGAACGGCGTCCCGCATCGGTTGTAGGTGATGGGTACTTAACGCTTGCAGAGTTAATTCGCCAAGAGAACCGCAAACCTGCACGTTTAGACACGCCAACTTCGCCGATGAGTAAAATTCAGATCGATGAAGCGATGGAACTCTACCTGGAAGAACAGCGCTTATCATTAGACAGCGTGATTGAGAAAGGACGCACTGTTTACCTGCGTAAAGTTGCCAATCTTTCAGCTGGAGGTATGAGCATCGATGCAACCCCGACAGTTCATGATGACAATATTATCTTGGCGCAAGATATTGCCCAACATTTTCAGCTAACTTGCCTGGGAATTGATGTTATCACCAAAAGTCTCGCAGAATCTTGGAAGTCCAGTAACTTTGCCATCTTGGAAATCAATGCTGCACCAGGCGTTTTAATGCATCTTAAACCTTCTGTTGGTGAAAGTGTTGATGTGCCTTCTCATATTTTAGAAACCTTTTTTGAGTCGGGTACAGATGCCAGGATACCAATTATTACCTTTAACAAAATTTCAGTTGAAGAACTACAAGCGACGATTGACCATATCCTTTTGCAAAATCCCAACTTGACAATAGGTGCTGTTTGTCGTGATGCCGTTTTTGTGAATCGCTCGAAAAAAGTATTAAGCAAAGATTACAACAGTAATGTCCAAACTTTGCTGCGTCATCCCAAAGTTGATTTGCTAATTGCCGAGTACCCTGAAGAAATCCTCGAAGAACAGGGCATATTTTACCAGAATAGTAATATCGTAGTTTTGGATAATCCCACCGAAACGGAGATGATTTTGGTGCGGGATGTTTTTGATGGTTCGACTGTGGTGATTAGAAAAGGCAACGATATTTCTATTCGTCGCAAAGGATTGATTGAAGATTATACTTTGGGTGAAGATGAACCATTTACGCGGGTTTATTTGAAGGAAACTGGAGCAATTTTGTAAGTTAAGTAAATAGGTGCTTCGGGATTGGGGATGGTGAGGTCCCCTCTAGGGATAAGGGGTAATGGGGACTGGGGAGCAGGGGAGAAGTTGTAGCAAGTCTTTCCCTTTGCCCCTCTTCCTTTTATGCCCAATGCCCTTCAGGAGTGCTGAGTGGGGAATCTCACTTCTTTACTCAGCACTCGTAACTCGAAACTTGGAACTGTTTTGCCCCATGCCCAATTTCCAGTTCAAGCTTCCAAAGCTAGAGAAATTATAGAGTGCCTGGAGTCAGCTAAACTAAAGAGGAAATTGCCTAATAAGTTTTAATAATGCTGTTATGAGTACTGATTCACCTGTTAATTCTCCCGAAAAACTTGAATCGACATTCGGGAAGCGTTTGAGAAACTTCTTAATTGTAATGGTAGCGATCGCTCTTAGTGTTTCCCTCGTCTTAGGATTGCGAACTGAAACAACCTCGGCAACTTTAGCCAAGTTAAGCGAGACTTCCACACCATTAGAAGTAGCCGTCAGCAACGGTAAACCATCTTTAGTAGAGTTTTATGCTGATTGGTGTACTGTCTGCCAAAAAATGGCACCAGATATCACTCAATTAGAAACAGAGTATGCTGACAAGATGAATTTTGTCATGCTGAATGTAGATAACACCAAATGGCTGCCAGAAATGCTGAGATATCGGGTGGATGGGATTCCCCATTTTGTATTTTTGAGTCAGCAAGGGGAAACCATCGCTCAAGCGATCGGCGATCAACCCCGGACGATTATGGCTAGCAACTTAGAAGCTTTAGTTACTGGTTCCTCTCTCCCTTATGCTCAAGCTAGCGGCAAAGTTTCCAAATTTTCAGCCCCAGTTGCACCAACGGCGAATCAAGATGATCCCCGCAGTCATGGCAGCCAGGTAGTAAATTAAAATAATTCGTAATTCGTAATTAGTAATTAAAGACTGTTATTTAATGGGATTTAGACCCAGACTAAAACTTTCGACATTATACACCTTGGCGTTACCTTCTCCCAAGGGGAGAAGGAGAATTAAACCCAATACGCTTGGGTTAGGAAGAATAGTAGTAGCGCGATATGCTTAAAATGTTGGGTTTCAAAAACTTACGAAAACCAAAATTCAATAATTATAGCAGGAGGCAGAAGGCAGGAGGCAGGAGGCAGGAGGCAGGAGGTAAAAGTATTACTATTCCTAGCTTTCATGCTTTCAAAATGTCCTAACCTGTGTGATTACGGCTATAACAGAATTACTCAACCCAATAAATTAAGCTTGCCGTGCTACTAGGTTGGGTTGAGCTTAAGCGTTACCTAATACCAATTCTGTATGAAGATGCGCTAAACCATAAGTACAAGAAAGAAAAACGAACCGCAAAGGACGCAAAGGACACAGAGAAAAAAGTTAAAAAAGTTTGGCGCAGGCTCACAAAGAAATGGTATAACAAAGTCTTGATAATGTTGGGTTTCGTTCCTCAACCCAACCTACGCCTACTGGCTGTTTAATAGATTAATATCTGATGTTCAATAACGAATCTCGATTTTTATCAGCACTACTCTTACTTGCTTAATCTTCAGACAGGATGATTCATATAAGAGATTGCCGCTTGAGCCGCTTATGAGCATACATTAATTCGTCAGACCTGGCGATTAGTTGTTCTAGTGACATATTGCTCTCTGGTGAGTAACGCTGTATGCCCATACTCATCGAAAGTTTATAGCTACGGTTTTGCTGCTGATTAAAGTTAGCGATATTTGTTTGTAGACGCGCTTGGATACTATCAGCGTCTTTAAAGTAGCTAGAGATGAAAACAATGAACTCATCACCACCCAAGCGGGCAACAATATCTGAGTTCCGAAAACTTTGCTTAAGTAATTGACCAGCATCAATAATCAAGGCATCTCCCATGTCATGACCAAGGGTGTCGTTAATCTGTTTTAATCCATCTAAATCAATGAACATAACCCAGCAAAACACTTTCATACGGTGAGCAATTTTTAACTGCTGTGCAGCCATTAGAAAGAAACCACGTCGGTTATACAAACCTGTTAGTTCATCAGTCAGTAATAAATGTCTTCCTTCGATCTCTGCTTGTTTGCGGTTGCGAACTTCCTGAATGAGTTCCATTTGAGCGATCGCCTGACGACTTAGGCGGCGCAGTGCATCTAACTGCTGGTAACTTAAGTGATGAGGAATGGTATCTAGAACACACAATGTCCCAATTGGAAGACCATCAGACGTAATTAGAGGGACACCAGCATAAAAACGAATTTTGGGATTACCTTTGACTAAGGGATTGTTATTAAAGCGATCGTCTTTAATGGCGTTGGGAACCACTAATATATCCTCTGGTTGAAGAATGGCATGGGAGCAAAAAGACCCATCTCTGGGTGTTTCGTTACTTTTTAGTCCAACCTTAGATTTAAACCATTGGCGATCGCTATCAACTAAGCTAATTAAAGCAATTGGAGTTTTACAGATGTAGGCAGCAATAGCAGTTAGGTCATCAAATGCTTGTTCGGGTAGGGTATCTAGAATATTGTAGTCTGCCAGCGCTTTGAGCCTTTCTGCTTCATTGTCAGGTAGAGGAACAGCTTGGGTTTTCACAGATGAGTGTCTAAGCCTTAGCCAGGAAAGTTTGGGACGCTGGAAATTTTGGAACAACCGCAGCATTACTTTTCCAGCAACAAGGCTGCGTGACATAAATATCTCTGCAACGAAAATCAACATTCGGTTGAATATACAGAAATATTGTATTACATGATGTTCTTCATGCCTTTGGTTTGCTCTGTTGTTCATGTCACCCTAACTTTCCCTGTGCAAATTCCTTAAGTATCTAGATACTTACAAGGTCTTTTGCCCACAGCCGACTTAAAAAATATCGATTTTAGCTAAAAATTATCAAAACTTATTATATTGTTAGAGTTCTGTATCATGGATTAATGTTTTTGATACTACTAATTTGTTTATACATAAGTTCCAAGGGTTAGAAACTGTTTCGGAGAACTTCTTCTCACAATTTACTTGAGCGATCGCTTAACTTTGCAGCACAGTCTTCTCATCTCTGCACGTCTACGCAGAGATGATACGATGTCCGGTTAAAGAGCGATCGTTAAGACCGTAGGGGTTAGATGGAAGGGATTTTTGAGATTATTGCATAGATTCGGGAATTATAACTAATTAGCTGGACGCGATCTGAGAGGTTGTTTGAAAAGTATTTGTCTGTGACTTTAAACACTCACTGATCCCCCCTAGCCCCCCTTTTTAAGGGGGGAAAAGCTTCAAAGTCCCCCTTTTTAAGGGGGATTTAGGGGGATCTGAAATGTTCTGCTACTAACAACAGGACTTTTCAAACATCCTCTGAGATGCTAAATCTCTGAACACGGTGGAATAATTTTCTCTACCTGGACTAATTTCCAGCATTACATCAAGCTCAAACTACTCTTTATACGACTCCAAAATTCCACTGCGAATCATTAGTTGTGGCCAAAACAACACAAAAAATGCCATCCACGTTCCTATAGGGATGGAAACGAGAACTGTTAGCCAGATAGTTTTAAATAGTAACCAGCTACCACCAATCAGTGTTACACCTGTGAGAACTATAGACCAGGGTTGACACCACCAAGGTTTGTAGTTCCAAGGATTTATGGGCTTTTGTTCAGACATTAGTTTTATTTAGTCAAACTCCAAATATTCTTTGAACAATTATGAATTGTTTTGACAGATTAAGTTTTATCGTACTCTATTTTTCCATAGTCAAGTTTAATAATTCGGTCTGCTAAATGAAAATAGCGATCGTCATGGCTAATCACCAGCACTGTTTTACCCCGCGATCGCAGTTCTGGGAGAAGTTGAGTGTAGAATATTTTCTTGAATACTGGATCTTGATCGGCTGCCCACTCATCAAATAGATAAATTGGTCGATCTTCCAAATAGGCTGTGAGTAAAGCTAGCCGTTTTCGTTGTCCTTGAGAAAGAGCAGTTGTCGAAATTTGTCCATTTTCAACTTTCACCTTATGGTCTAGTTGCAGTTGTTGTAAATATTTTCTGGCTTGAGCATCTAAGTTAGAATTTTTTAAACCTAAAAGTTGTTCAAATAAATAAAAGTCGGAAAACACCACGGAAAAATGTTGGCGATACCATTCTCGATTCTCTTCACTAATTAACTCATCATCAAACAAAACTTCGCCGTTTTCTGGGACATAAAGCCCAGTAATTAGTTTCGCTAATGTAGATTTACCGCTACCATTACCGCCGACAATGAAGACTAATTCTTGAGGATGCAGTGTCAAATCTATGGGGCCAAAAATAAAGCTATTGTCTTCTTGCTCTGTGTAGTAAGTATGGGTGACACTTTTAAATTTTAAGCTGTGCCAGTCAGATTTTAGAGCAGGTGGAACAGTTGATATTTCAGTTCGACTAGCTAAAGATAAACCCAGTGATTCGATTTTTTGTAAGGCAATACTGGCTTTGCTTAATAAAGGAAGTTTACTAATGATGTTATCCATTGGTAACACCAAGTAAGTGAAAGTCAAAATGTAACCAGAGAGAGTTTCGGGATTGATGGTAAGCAGATTAGGCAGTACAAACAGAACAAAACCAAGGGCAAAAAAGAATATGAGTTGACCCCAACTTGAAGTTATGGCAAAAAAGGTTAGACCATTAACGTTGTGATGACGGAACTCGTTAGCAGTTGATTGCAGCTTTTCTTCTAAAAAGTCTTCACGCCGCCTGTAGTTTAGTTTGAGTTCCTTGACTCCTTCGGTAATGGTGCGAAAATGTTTAAATAGATGATCTTCATCTTCACGAGCTAGGGTCAGTAATTGCCTGCCTCTGTTGAGTAGCCACTGACTACTAGCGATCGCAACTACTGAAATCCCACAAACCATCAACAATACTAACCAAGAAAGCCAGGTTATATACGTTATACAACCCAGGACGATCGCTAAATTAATAAAGATGAAAGGCATCTGATAAACAGCATTAGCAACCGCCTGAATATCTTCTGTTAAAGTTGCCAATAATCGAGGATTCCCTAAGCGTTCCAGATGACTCAACTCCGAAGCAAGAATTTGGCGACTCAAACGCATTCGTAATTGCAAGACTGCATTCTGAGAAAGACGAATCAGCATCACTTGAGAAATGATACTAGTAATTAGTGCAACTATTGCCAGTCCCGCAAAACCCCAAATTATCGATGTGAGGCGGGAAGCATTACCGCTACTTGCAGCATGGCTAATTAAGGCAATCAAGCCAGCACTACTACCGCCACTCAAAAATCCGGTAGCGATCGCGATCGCTACCATCCCCCACGAAGAACGTAAAAGAAAGTAAATCAAATTCATGACAAATGCCTATACCCAGTTGGATACAACAAAAAATGAAAATCTCTCTTTTTATGTCCCATGCGCGATTTCCATGATAGTTGTTTGCCAACCAATTAAATTTGCATTGCTAGGGTAGATTTTATATTTTACCAGTTAAACACCCCTTCAAATATGACGATGAATCAGGCAGAAGGCAACATTGGGCGATTTATAATTTTTAGGACTTTGTTTTGAGCAAAAATACATTTATAATTCCTTCTGCCTTCTGCCTTTCTTTGGTAAGCTAGTTGGAATTACAGCTAATTATGTCAATAAACTGTCAAATTACCTGCTCAGTTTTCCAGGGTGAAATTTGCGATGACTGTGAATTTAAAGTCTTTAGAGAACCAAATTAATGTAGCGGGCGATTCTAAAACCGCTTCTGTCACTCAAGGAACCCGCTACGTTCCTTCGCACCATCGACGCATTCTGTGTATCTTTCCCAAATACAGCCGCTCCTTTGGTACTTTTCATCACGCCTACCCACTTATGGGTAATGTCCGGGCTTTTATGCCACCCCAAGGTATTTTAATTGTGGCTGCCTACTTACCCAAAGAATGGGAAGTCCGGTTTATTGATGAGAATGTCAAATCAGCAACGAGATATGATTATCAATGGGCTGATGTGGTGATTGTGAGTGGAATGCATATCCAAAAACCACAGATTAATCAAATTAATGAACTTGCCCATCGAGCGGGGAAAATTACAGTTGTAGGTGGCCCCTCGGTATCTGGGTGTCCAGAATATTATCCTGAGTTTGACATTTTGAATTTGGGTGAATTGGGAGATGGAAGCGATCGCATGATCGAATATCTAGACCAAAACTCGCAACGTCCCCAAACGCAAATTCGCTTTGAAACCAAGGAACGTCTACCTTTAACAGAGTTTCCTACCCCAGCTTACCATTTGCTGAATATTAATGATTATTTCCTGGCAAATGTACAGTTTTCTAGTGGTTGCCCTTATCGCTGCGAGTTTTGTGATATTCCCGAACTCTATGGCAACAGCCCCCGGATGAAAACACCAGAGCAAGTAGTCGCAGAGTTAGATGCAATGCGACAATCTGGTAATTTGGGGGCAGTGTATTTTGTCGATGATAACTTTGTTGGCGATCGCCGCGCCGCCATGAAGTTGCTTCCTCATCTGATTGACTGGCAAAAACGCAATGGCTACCCCATCCAGTTTGCCTGTGAAGCAACGCTGAATCTAGCTCAAAGTCCAAAGCTGTTGGAAATGATGCGCGAAGCCTATTTTTGCACAATCTTTTGCGGGATCGAAACACCAGAACCAAATGCTCTCCATGCGATTTCCAAAGACCAAAATCTGAGTATGCCAATCTTAAAAGCGATTCAGGTTTTAAATAGCTATGGTATGGAAGTAGTATCAGGAATCATCATCGGATTAGATACAGATACACCAGAAACAGCAGACCGAATTATTGAATTTATGCGGGCATCGCAAATTCCCATGTTGACAATTAACCTACTTCATGCATTACCAAGAACACCATTATGGCGGAGATTAGAAGCAGAAGGACGACTTGTCTTTGATGAAAGCCGCGAATCAAATGTTGAGTTTTTGATGCCCTACGAGCAAGTTGTTGAGATGTGGCGGCGCTGTATCACAACTGCTTATCAGCCGGAATTTTTATATCAGCGGTTTGCCTACAACATGGAACACACCTATCCAAACCGCATCGAAGTACCTAACAGCCCAGCTCGCACTTCTGGGGCTAATATTCGCAAAGGTTTAACTTATTTAACCAATATTTTGCTGCGGATAGGCATATTTAGTAACTATCGTCAAACTTTTTGGAAAATGGCCAAGCCAGCACTGAAAGCAGGTAATATTGAAAACTTGGTTCACGTTGGACTTGTCGGACACCATTTAATTAAGTTTGCCCAAGATTGCGCCAAAAATGAAGAATCAGCTTCATTTTATTCCCAGAAAATTGTTACGAAAGTTCGTAGCTAACGTCACAATTAAAATAAGTTTTGAGAGACTGAAAGTCTGTTAAAAGTAAGTCCTGAACTCTAGAAAAGTAACCTTAAAGACACACTCGCGATACTTCCTTGGAAAGACGCAATCGCACTCCTACCTGCCTAATATTGTAAGAGTTGAAAGCCCACAGTCCACGTAGAAGTATTTGGTAGCTAAAAAAAGCAAGCCATCGTAAAGGAGTGTGGAGCGGTTACATAGGAGTTTTGGATGGTTATGAACAGTTCGTTGACCCGACCCTTGGCTGTTGTGACAGGTGCCTCCAACGGCATCGGTTACGAACTCGCCAAACAGTTTGCTCAAAACGGCTTTGATCTTTTAGTCACAGCCACCGGATCGAGCCTTAACGAAGTGGCTATTGCCTTCGAGGGGCTGGGTGCTAAAGTTGAGACGCTACAGGCCGATCTCGCTAGCTATGACGGAGTTGAGACGCTCTACAACCAGATTAAGGCAACTGGGCGACCAGTGGATGCGATCGCTATCAACGCAGGTGTTGGAGTTGGCGGTGAGTTTGCCCGTGAAACCGACTTGAAAGACGAACTTAATCTGATCGATCTGAACGTCGTATCCTCTGTACATCTTGCCAAACGAGTAGTAAAGGACATGGTTGGACGTGGCAAGGGGCGAATCCTTTTCACGTCATCGATTGCCGCTTTGATGCCCGGCCCGTTCGAGACAGTCTACGCCGCCTCCAAGGCGTTTGTCCACTCCTTTTCAGAGGGGCTACGCAACGAGTTGAAGGACACGGGCGTTACCGTCACCGCGCTGATGCCCGGACCCACCGATACCAACTTTTTCCACCGTGCGGGTATGGACGACACAAAAGTGGGCGCCGATCAAAAGGACGATCCAGCTGAGGTCGCCAAGCAGGGTTTTGAAGCCTTGATGGCAGGTAAGGATCAGATCATCGCTGGTTCGCTCAAAACGAAGCTTCAGGGCAATGTAAGCAAGGTATTACCTGATACCGTCAATGCTGAACAGCACCGCAAACTCAGTGAGCCTGGGTCAGCCCATAAGTAATTTCATGTCCGGGTAAAGACTTATCATTTAGACCGCAGTTCTTGCTGGGGGCAGGGGGCAGGGAGCAGGGAGCAGGGGGCTAGGGGGAAAGAGGCTTTTGGGATTTTTGCACAGATGCGGTAATCATAAGTGATTAACCGGACTTGATATAATTTCACTTAATCAAGCGAATATACTCAGTTGGCACTTTTGTTAAATAGGGTGCGATCGCCTGGGCTAAGGACAGCAACGAAGCTAAGTAAGTGGGCAGAATAAAACCGAACTGTGTGAAGAAAAGTAAATAAGGGTCAAACCCTTTTTCCCCCTGCTCCCTGCTCCCTGCTCCCTGCCCCCTGCCCCCTGCAAGAACTGCCCTATCCTAACGATAATTATTTACGCCCACCTACTTAATCGCGCAGTCGCTAATCTCACACATTTAGGATGGTCTGAAAGTCAGAGTCGTAACGGAGGATTCATGCAAATTCATCATCTCAATTGCGGCTGCATGTGCCCGATTGGCGGGGCCCTCTTCGATGGCTTCAGTCGCGGTCCGACGGCTCACCTCGTCTGCCACTGTCTGCTTGTGGAGACAGAGCAAGGACTCGTTCTAATTGATACTGGCTTCGGACTGCGCGATATCAAGTCGCCTTACTCCCGCCTCAGCCCGTTCTTCATTCATTTCAATGGCATCCAGTTTGATAAAAAATACACGGCACTCGATCAAATTGAGCGGCTCGGATTTTCTGCGCCAGATGTGCGTCATATTGTGCTTACCCACCTCGATTTCGATCATGCCGGTGGTCTGGAAGATTTCCCGGAAGCAACCGTGCACGTAATGCAGACTGAGATTGAAACCGCCCAGGATCGGCACGGCTTCATCGCCAGACGCCGCTATCGTCCAGAACAGTGGGATGAGGTTAAGCACTGGAAGTATTATTCGGCGGGAGGCGAACCTTGGTTCGGCTTTGAAGCAGTACGTGACCTCGACGGACTACCGCCGGAGATTCTCTTTATCCCGCTTGTTGGTCACACGCGGGGTCATGCTGGTATCGCCATCGAGACACCAGAGGGTTGGCTCCTACATGCAGGTGATGCTTACTTTTATCGGCACGAAATGGACTCACCCAAAAGACGCTGCACGCCAGGTTTGCGTGCTTACCAATGGATGATGGAGGTGGATCGTCAGGCTCGGTTGCTCAATCAAGATCGGCTACGTGCATTATCGAGCGATCGCAATCAGGAGGTGCGTCTCTTCTGTAGTCACGATGCTGTGGAGTTCAAAGCGTTCGCTGACCAATCTAGCGGCTCTCAAAACTAGAAATTTCATCATTTACGAAGCCGTGCCACTAAGACCGATGTACAAATCAGAACTGATTCATACTGCTGACTTTTTAGGCAAATCCTAGCCCTATTCCGTATCTGCATTGACGCTCAACCAGTTCTGCTGCGGTGAATCCGGCTCGACCGAAAGGTAATTGACAAAATTCCTGGTAGATGCATTTCCCTATTAACAAATAACTTAACTTGAGGAAATTTCAACGTATGAAAGCAGTTTGCTGGCAAGGTACTCACAATGTCCAAGTCGATACAGTACCCGATCCCAAAATTATTAATCCGCGTGATGCTATTGTTAAAATCACGTCAACGGCGATTTGTGGTTCTGATTTGCATCTTTATGACGGCTACAACCCGACGATGCAAAAAGGCGACATCCTGGGTCATGAATTCATGGGAGAAGTCGTTGAGTTAGGGAGGGCTGTCAAGAATGTAAATATAGGCGATCGCGTTGTCGTCCCCTTTACCATTTCCTGCGGCTCGTGTTTCTTCTGCAATCGGGATTTATGGTCGCTGTGCGATAACTCCAATCCCAACGCTTGGATGGCAGAAAAAATGCTGGGTCATTCCCCATCGGGTCTTTTCGGCTACTCCCATCTGACAGGGGGTTACGCAGGAGGTCAAGCCGAATATGCCCGCGTTCCCTTTGCCGATGTTGGTTTGTTCAAGATTCCAGATGGACTGACAGACGAACAGGTTTTGTTTCTGACTGATATCTATCCCACCGGATACATGGCTGCGGAAAACTGTGACATTCAGCCTGGAGATACAGTCGCAATCTGGGGTTGCGGGCCAGTTGGGCAATTTGCGATTAGAAGCGCCTTTCTTCTCGGTGCTGGGCGGGTGATTGCAATCGATCGCGTTCCCGAACGCCTCCAGATGGCAAAAGCCGGTGGCGCAGAAATCCTCAACTATGAAGAAGTCGAGGTGGGTGAAGCCCTGAAAGAAATGACGGGTGGACGCGGCCCCGACTCGGTAATGGATGCGGTGGGTATGGAAGCTCACGGTTTGGGTTTGGAAGGCTTCTATGACAAGGCCAAGCAAGCAGTGCGTCTAGAGACCGATCGCCCCAATGTGCTACGTCAAGCGATCGTTGCCTGTCGCAAAGGCGGCACTGTGTCCGTTCCCGGTGTTTACACTGGTTTTGTAGACAAGATGCCTATGGGGGCTTTCATGAATAAAGGCTTAACGATGAAAACGGGACAAACACACGTTCATCGGTACTTGCGTCCGTTGCTCGATCGCGTTCAAAAAGGCGATATCGATCCATCGTTCGTGATTACCCATCGTCTACCCCTAGATCAAGCACCGCACGGCTACCAAATTTTCAAGGACAAGCAGGACAACTGTATCAAGATTGTACTCAAGCCTGGTCAGTCCACCTGAAACCTTTTGATGCACCCACGGCTTGAAGCCGTGGGATTCATACGTAGAATAACCCCTATCTACTCGACTCAGGTCTTGTCTTGTGCCTACTTTTAATTGCTGTAATCCTAGTCTCAAGCTACAGCGTTGGTATCCAAATATGGACATCTTAAAACCGCCAGTTATTAAGTAAAAATCTATAGGACTCATATTTGATTTTTGAAAAAAACTCAGTACACTTTATTCCTTCTTAAGAGTCCCCAGTCCCCAGTCCCCAGTCCCTAGTCTCTACAAGTAATTCAGGAATCAAATCGGATTGCTATATATCTCTAAGTAGATGTGGTAATTTACAGTGTTATGAACATTAAAAGACCATATCAAATTCAAGTTTATCTATGACCACAAAGCCTTGGGATGCTCAACTTGCTCACTGGCTAGTTAGACCTCTAAAAGACAGTTGGGTAAGCCCCAATCATCTCACCACAGTGAGACTTGTAACTGGGTTAGCAGCTGCCGTGGCGATATCTACGACGGGCTACGCCTACGCGGTTGGCGATGCCATCTGGGTTAACATTGGAGCAGGGCTGTTTGCTTTATCCAACTTTCTCGATCACACAGACGGTGAATTAGCTCGTTTGAGTGGGAAAAGTAGCAAATGGGGACATCAGTATGACCTTGCTAGTGACGCTATCATCCACATTCTATTGTTTGTGTGTATTGGATATGGTCTTAGAGAGGGAAAATTTGGTTGGTGGGCGTTGGTGATGGGGATAGTATCTGGCGTGTCTGTTGCTTGCATCTTTCATTTGCGAAACCAAATGGAACAGCGTTTAGGTAAAGACGCCAGCCGTCAACCAAATTTCGCCGGTTTTGACATTGAAGACGTGCTGTATTTGTTTCCCATAGTTACCTTGCTAAATGGATTAGAGCCGTTACTAATAGCAGCTACAATTGGTGCACCAGCCTTTGCTGTGTGGGTAATTTGGCAATTTTGGGCACTCCCGCAGCCTGAATCAAACTAATATAACGGGGCATTCATTGGGCAGAAAGCTAATAAAACGGGCTTTTCTGCTTTATTAAATGCACAATCAAATTTTACGATCGCACTACCTAAGCCTGGTAACAGGTTTATTTTTCTATTATTTAAATGAACACATTTTTTAATATTTATTTATAAAGTTTCATATTTTGCGTATATCCCAGCTAAATTTCTTATATAGCAAAGTTAAGAAAAAGAGTAATTTGAGTCAATTTATAGCAATACAGATTAATCTGCTCTTGATTTTACATAAAAGTATCTAAAAGCAGATGGCGACCACCATCTATTTATTAAAACTCCTAATTGCAATTATCAGATATTGAAAGTCGGGAGTAATTGTGGTATTGGATAAATGATATTACACAGCAAAACGTTCTTGATTCAGGGGAATGGTAATTAAAAACCAATATGACTACATTGTGATTGGTGCAGGTTCGGCAGGCTGCGTTGTCGCCAACCGTCTGACAGAAGAACCTGAAACCACTGTGTTGTTACTCGAAGCAGGCAAAGAGGATACAAAACCGGAGATTCAAATCCCCTCAGAATGTACAAACCTACCAGGCTCCGAGGTGGACTGGGGCTATTTCTCTGAACCAGAACCCTACCTCAATAACCGCAAAATCTTTTGTCCCCGTGGCAAAGTCTTGGGCGGCAGCAGTTCGATTAATTTCATGACTTATATTCGAGGCAACGATCGCGATTATAACCACTGGAGGGAATTGGGGAATCCCGGTTGGAGTTACCAGGATATATTGCCCTATTTCAAAAAATCTGAGAACCAACAACGAGGTGTTTCCGAATACCACGGTGTAGATGGCGAGTTGAGTGTGACCGATGTCATTTCCCCATCTGCAATATCCCAACGATTTGTAGATGCATGTGTGACAATGGGTTATGACGAAAATCCTGATTTCAACGGAATGCAGCAGTCAGGTGCGGGGCCTTTTCAGGTGACTATCAAGGACGGGAAACGACACAGTACTGCTGCTGCATTCCTGGTGCCAATTCTCAAGCGTCCCAATTTGACAACAATGACTGGAGCGTTAGTGACTCGGTTGCTTTTTGAGGGAACTTGCACTGTTGGGGTGGAATATCTGCACGAGAGCATACTGCACCAGGTCAGGGTCAACAAAGAGGTGATTTTAAGTGCTGGCGCGTTCGATTCGCCCAAACTGCTGATGCTTTCCGGCATTGGCGATGCAGAGTACCTGCAAGCAATGGGAATTCCGGTCGTTGTTGATTTACCAGGTGTCGGACAAAACCTCCAAGACCACGTTTGCGTTCCTGTGCCATACGAGGCAACTCAGGATTTACACAGTAATGGGATCGCTGAAACTGGATTATTTTTGCATAGCGAGGGTCATCTAGACGCTGCGCCAGATTTAGAGTTGATCTTCGCTCCCATTTTGAGGGTACCTCCTGGCTATCCCAACTCTGGTTTCGGTTTCACGGGTATAATCGTTTTGACTCATCCCCAAAACATTGGCAGTATCAGTTTGCGTCCTGCCGAAGGCAGCAGCGCTTTGCTATCATCTGATCCCAAAGATACACCAATGATTCGGCTGAACTATCTACAAAGTCAATCCGATGTGCAAAAGCTAGTTGACGCGATTAAATTAACACGCAAATTGTTTCATACTAGTGCTTTTGATGAGTTTCGAGGCAGAGAAGTTGCGCCTGGTGCCGATGTGACTAGCGATGAAGCACTCGTTGCATACATCCGAGAAGTTTGCAGTACTGTGTATCATCCTATCGGCACCTGCAAAATGGGAACTGATCCAATGGCGGTTGTAGACCCCGAACTACGGGTACATGGGGTTAAGGGGTTGCGTGTCGTCGATGCCTCAATTATGCCAACTTTAATCACGGGACATACGAACGCGCCGACAATTATGATCGGCGAAAAAGCAGCCGATTTAATTAAAGCCGCTCTTCGCGTTTCACAGTAAGTAACTTTCAAGAAACATATTGCCTGGGGTGAGAAATAGGAATCTGACTTTTCACAGGATGTGGAAAAGACAATCAGATTTTTTAAACCTGACTACAACAACTGGTTGAGAATAAAGATTTAAACGATTTGTCCAAGAGCTAGACAGTTTCTCATGAGGGTTATTGTATTTGTTATTAGAAAAAAATCTTGCGATGCCTGCGGCGGGCTACGCCTACGCTTTGTATACAAAAGCTCTAGAATTCAGAAATGGCAAAACTTTTCGGAGAGTGACACAAGAGGATTAGAGGTTGTTTGAAAAGTGTTTCGCTGTGATTTTGGACTTTTGTAGGAATTGAATTTGTCTGTTCCCTTGCTGAAGAAGTGCATCAGCCTCGAAAAGCTTTGCCTAGAGGAATAGTTCTGGATCTTTAGAATCCCCGGCATTTTTAATGCGGGGAGCAGTCATATCATGTCCGGTCAAAGACTTATCATTTAGATCGCAGGGGGCAGGGGGCAGGGGGCAGGGGGCAGGGGGCAGGGGGCAGGGGGCAGGGGGCAGGGGGCAGGGGGCAGGGAGCAGGGAGCAGGGGGAAAGAGACTTTTGGGATTTTTGCACAGATCCGGTAATCATAAGTGATTAACCGGACTTGATATCAGATTATCTGTTTTTACAGTTTGAGGAGTGACTTCTGTGGTAGCAATGCAAATAGTTTTGCGAATTTTTCTTTGGCGTTTTTCCTCTTTTGATATAGCAGAAGGCAGGAGGCAGAAGGCAGGAGGCAGGAGGCAGGAGGTAAAACTATTCCTAACATTCACGCTTTTAAAAGGTCATAACCTATGTGACTACGGCTATAAATTCATGTCGGACTATGGAAGAGTAGCGATCGCATCATCGCTCGCTATCCTTCAGTCTTCCGATCTGGGTAACGAATCATTGGAAACAGCGTCGGCGATGTACCTGCTTGAATAGTACCGATCGCTTCAAACCCGTGCCGCTCATAAAAGGGGACATTACTTGGGTTTGAGGATTCGAGATAGGCTGGGGTTTGGGTGCGATCGCATTCTTGTAAGATGTTCTGTATCAACGCAGATCCATATCCTTTGCCTTGCTGCTTGGGTTCAACTCCTAGAATTGCCAAATACCAATGCGGCTCAGTCGGGTGATAGTGTTCCATCTGTTCTATCATCGCAAACATATCGGCTTGCTTTTGCCCTGCGAGGCTGCGCTGAATTAGGTCAATTAGCGGCTGTGCATCTGGTTCGATTCCGGGTGGAACCCAAAGTGCTGCACCAAAGTAGTCGCCTATATAGTAAGCAGTATTATGTTCAAAGGCTTTACCTCCAAAAATGCTAATGAATTGCGGGAAATAGGTCAGATATTGGCGAAGTTCAGGATATAACCATCGTGACGCCGGGTCTGTGTTAAACGCTAGCACCTCCAATGCAACGACATTGGCGACATTAGACTCAGTGACCAATTTAATGGTTGCAGTAATTGGTTCTACTTCATTTCTAGAACTTACATTCAAGGGTGTAGTGTGCATTACTGGCTCCTTAGTGTTGGAGGAATGAGGGTTAAAGTGCGTTGATAGTTATTGTAAAAGCGTAGGGTTGAAGTTGCTAGAAAAGTTCTGATTTTCACCTGACAGGGGGACAATAAGCTGTAAATGAATTAGTTTTGGCAGAAAATCAACTGGTGCTGCAAGCGATCGCTTCAGGGATATAGCAACAGGCACAAAGAATTCGCGAATTGTGTTTGTAATTCAATCCTCTGGTTTTTCTTCCTCCTATTACTTTTTTACTCAGCACTCGTTACTCAGCACTCAGCACTGTTTCGGTGACTCATGAATTAAAGCTATAGTAATGCAGCAAGACAAAAGTTTTCCTGCTTTTGTGGAAAATACTGCAAGAAAAACAAGTGGTACTTTCCTGAGTCTGTACAGTGTGGCTCATGCTACACGTTGCAGGATTTTAGGAAGCGAAAGATTTTTTTAAAGTTCTACAATTACTAGAGTAAATGGTATGTTTATTTTTGCAATCCTCTATTAGTAAGTAGCTAGGCGCAATTAAATATAAGACGCTCAAGGTCATATCCACCCTTTAAACTTCTAGCTTCCATGCCATCAATAATTGCTATAGCTA
>NZ_JBALDJ010000096.1:0-171725 GCF_036917415.1 Nostoc sp.
TGCGACCAACGAAAATTTTTTGAGTTGCATTTAGCTGCTGATTTTCAGGTACAACTCTTAATTTACCTGTTTTTAGGCTTAACCGAAAAGTATTGCCTTGCTAAGGTTTTTCTGACTATTATGGTATTGATGATGCAATAATAAAAGCTGGCATTAACAAAGACCATCATATTATACCTATTCTTCTGCAACTATCGACTATTGAAGAATTAAAGAATATACAAAAAACAGAAGAAGCTAAAAAAGAACTACAGTTAAAAGGCAATACAGAAGATATAAATCAAGAATACTTTGAAGAAAAAACTAAACCTATTAGGATTTACGATACTACACTACATAAGAATGAAAAAGGAATTCTCTTTTTGAAAGAACAAGCTTTATCACAGGATAAAGATATCATTGTTTTTTTAGAACTGCCTGTAAATGATGCTCAACCTCATTATAAATTTGATGGAAATACAGAAATTTTATTAAGTCTCCACACAACTTATTATGATAAAAGTTCAAATTCAATTTTTCAGGCTCAATTGTATGTAGCGATAGTCAAGATGAGTCATGGTTCAAAAGTTGAATTTACATACTCTAGTCCTTATTCAGAGGATGTCACACTACCAACATTACAAAATTTAATGAAACATAAATTGGAGTACAGCTGCTATGAAGGAGGATTATATTATAGAGATGCTTGTGGAGATAAATTATATTATAAAAAACCTAACGAAAAAGATTTTTTAGATTTGTATGATGAATTCTCTATTGATATTTAGTTTTCTAGAAATTTTGGAGTTTCGAGTTTAATTTATATGTACAAAAGTTTTGTTAGCCTGTAGCAAGCCTTTGGAACTTTAGACCATCCCAACATATTTGACCTAACCCCCCAGCCCCCTTCCCTGCAAGGTAAGGGGGAGAAATCCGGCTCTCCGCTTCGGAGAGGGGCTGGGGGAGAGGTCACATATAAACACCTATTTTCATACTTCATAAATGAATAATCCAACACCTGAAGAACCCTATCCATTAAAAAAAGAGGGGACTCGCAATATTGTAATCGGATACAAAGTAGACTTAGTTAAAGTGCAGCGTGCCAAAGAACTTCGTCAGCAAATGACACCAGAAGAACAAATTCTTTGGCAACATCTTCGTGCTAATCGCCTGAATGGTTTACACTTTCGCCGTCAGCAGATTATGAATGGCTTTATTGCAGATTTCTATTGTCATGCAACTGCATTAGTGATAGAAGTAGATGGCAAAATTCATGAACAACAAGCTGAATATGATGCAGAACGGGACAAAGTTTTGTCAGCTAGGGGACTGCGTTTGCTGCGAATTAAAAATGAAGAAGTGAGACACGAACTTGATAAAGTTTTGATGCGTATTTCCACAGCTTGTTCTCAAGATACCTAACCCCCCAACCCCCTTCCCTACGAAGGAAGAGGGAGAAATTTGGCTCCCCTCTCCGCTTCGGAGAGGGGTTGGGGGAGAGGTCAATCCATGCGATCGCGATAAACTGTTAAAATCTAATTACCTGACACCAAAATTTTCACTGGTAAATACCAATGGATTTTTACATATAGGAATTATTAAAATGCTTGAAGTTCACAAAAATTATGTTATTGACGAAAATCAACAACCTATTGCCGTACAAATTTTTATCGCTGAATTTGAAAAAATTGAAGAAATTCTTGAAAATTACGGTTTAGCAAAACTCATGGAGGAAGTAGACGAAGAAGAAGCACTATCAAAAGATGAAGCACTAAAATATTATCAATCAATAAAAGAAGAAAATAAATGTGGCAAGTTGAATATACCAGAAGGTTCTTGAAAGTATAAGTGGCTAGTACCGCAAGGCGGAAGTCAAAAATCAAAAATCAAAAGTATTATGGAATGGGCTTTTTAGGGATTTTAAATGGTTGCTCTATTTACGCCGTGGCGTACTAGTTTTGCATCATGAGTAATTGCCAAAATTAACTGTTGCTTCAGCTATTCTCTCACTAATAAACATTTATAGACTTTTACACAACAGTTTTGCGAAAGAGTGCGGGTTATTAGGTTGCTTTATGCTTATAAAATGGATTGCTAGGACAAGGGATAAATCAAGAAGCAGCAATCAAGCAACTTAAGGAAGCGATCGCCTCTTTTATCGAAGTCTATAAAATCGAACCTAATATTTACCATACTTCACTTACTATAGAAGAATTACATGAGTTTTTGGCAGTGGAAGACACTGAATTAGTATGATAAATCTTCGAGATCGAGAAAGTTTACGTCAAAGTGCGTAAGTGTAGCCCATCGTAGACTCAGATATTAATTGCTGTACGATCGCCATCTCACTAATTTTTTATACCAACCATAATTTATGTCTTCATCCCTGGATGTGCCTATAGTCTGGGACTTGCTGCAATTATTCGATGAAATTCATACTTGTTAGTTATCCATTTTTCTCCATCCTATACAAGTCATTATTATTTTTCTCTCATTTTATGAAACCACCCTACCCAACGCTAGTAGGGAAAGGCTTAGGAGTTAATTCTATGACTCAACTTAGAAGCCTAGACTAAATAGCCCTGACAATTCGACGAAAGCAGGAAATGTAACTGTATTGTAACGGCAGCTAAAGCCACCGTTTTTTATTGACGTTGCAAAAGTTTACATTTAGAATGGAATCGTCAAAATCCAATAAGTATTTATTCTTATTTATCCTGAAAAGTTGACATTCAATGAGTATATGTTCTTATCTATATCAAAAATTTAATATTATAAAGTTAAATAATGTTTACAAAAGTATTTATTCCTTAATATAATGAAATCGAAAGCGATAAGGCAAATTGATTGTCAGAAGTGATGAATGCTATTGAATTTCCCTGGCTAACAGCCATAATCCTCTTACCCTTGGTGGCTACATTAGCCATCCCCCTAATTCCAGACAAGGAAGGTAGAACTGTGCGGTGGTATAGTCTGGGAGTTGCGATCGCCGACTTTGCACTGATAATTTATGCCTTTTGGTATGAGTACGACTTCCAGAGTTCAAGACTCCAACTTATAGAAAACTATCCTTGGATAACGCAGTTGGGTTTGCATTGGGCTGTAGGGGTTGATGGTTTATCGATGCCCTTACTGCTTCTAACAGGCTTAATAAATACCCTCGCAATATTCGCGGCTTGGAAAGTTAACACCAAGCCGCGATTATTTTATGGTTTGATGTTAGCGATGTACAGTGCCCAGCTTGGCGTATTTGTTGCCCAAGATTTGCTGTTGTTCTTTCTGATGTGGGAAATCGAGTTAGTGCCGGTTTACCTGCTGATTTCCATCTGGGGAGGACAAAACCGCCGTTATGCCGCTACTAAATTCATTCTTTACACTGCTGCTGCATCAATATTTATCTTGATTGCCGGTTTTGCACTTGTCTTCTCTGGAGATACCGTCACTTTCGATATGGCAACTCTAGGAATGAAAGAATACCCCAAAACCTTGGAATTGTTGGTTTATACAGGTTTCTTAATTGCCTTTGGTGTGAAAATGCCGATTTTCCCTTTACACACTTGGCTACCTGATGCCCACGGTGAAGCATCAGCACCCGGTTCAATGATTTTGGCTGGTGTATTGTTAAAAATGGGTGGTTATGCTCTCATCCGCTTCAATGTGGAAATGTTGCCCAATGCCCATGTGACTTTTGCCCCAGTGTTAGCAGTTTTGGGTGTGGTTAATATTGTCTACGGTGCTTGCTGTGCCTTTGCTCAAACCAATCTCAAACGCCGCTTGGCTTACTCTTCAATTGCCCACATGGGGTTTGTGCTGATTGGGATTGCCTCTTACACAGAGCTGGGTATCAGTGGTGCAGTGTTACAGATGGTTTCCCACGGGTTGATTGCTGCTAGCTTATTCTTCTTGTCTGGCGTGACTTACGATCGCACCCACACCTTGATGATGGATAAAATGGGCGGTATGGCTAAGGTAATGCCCAAAACCTTTGCTTTGTTTACCATTGGTTCAATGGCTTCTCTTGCTTTACCCGGAATGAGTGGTTTTGTGGGTGAGTTGATGGTGTTTCTGGGTATCGCCAGCAGTGATGTTTACAGTTCCAGCTTCAAAGTTGTAGTCGTGCTGCTGTCAGCAGTTGGCGTGATTTTGACACCGATTTATTTACTGTCGATGCTGCGTCAAGTGTTCTATGGGGAGCAAAGTAAAGAGTTGCACTTGGATGCTGTAATATCTGATGTCAAACCCCGCGAAATATTTATTACCGCTTGTTTGCTATTACCAATCATCGGAATCGGGTTTTATCCCAAGTTGGCAACGCAGACTTATGATGTGAAAGCAGTAGAATTAGCCGCCCATGCTCGTCAAGTTCTACCAGTTGTTGCTCATCAACAACCATTAAGTCTGTACTCGCGTATTTTCTCTACACCAACATTGGCTACTTCTCAAGTTGAAAGTTCGATTAACATTTCTGAGTAAATTAACTTCCCATTAAGGGGTCTGCAAGTAAATTCTAAATATTAGGAGAATAAAGGGGTGGTTATGAAACCACCCCTAAAATTTTGGCATTATTGAGTTGAAATAGATTTTTAGGTAAGGGCAATTCATGTAGACGCATTCGCAAGCGCCTAGAGCGTGAAGAGATTATAGTGAAGGCAAGTGAATGAAGTAGCTAAACAGCAATTATGACCACCAACTTACCTGTAGTCACAGAAATTATACCAATGGTCTTGCAATTGCAACCTGCGATCGCATTAACCGAAGATCAATTTTACGAGTTTTGTCAGTTAAACCCCGACTTTCGTATCGAACGCAATGCTGTGGGAGAATTAATGATTATGCCACCTACTGGTTCCGAAACCGATCAACATAACTTTGACATTATTGTTCAGTTGGGTATTTGGACAAAGCAAGATGGTACAGGTGTAGGCTTTGGTTCCAGTGGTGGGTTTACTTTGCCTAATGGTGCAGTGCGCTCGCCCGATGCAGCGTGGATAAAACGCGATCGCTGGGAAGACATACCATTGGAACTGCGAAAAAAATTTGCACCGATTTGTCCTGAGTTTGTGATTGAATTGCGTTCTGAGAGCGACAACTTGCGAATTTTGCAAGACAAGATGCAAGAGTATATTGATAATGGCACACAACTTGGTTGGTTAATTGATAGAAAACAACGCCAAGTTTTTATTTATCGTCCTAATATTGCGGTTAAGAAATTAGATAACCCTAAGACACTTTATGATGAATCGTTATTACCTGGGTTTGTTTTGGATTTAAGTCAGATTTGGTAGGAAATAGGCTAGTTTTACAGTACTGAAAAAGACTAGCATAAGTACAATAACAGTATTTATCCGAAGGTTTTGCTAGTCCTTCCAAAAAGCGATTTATCGCGTCTCTACATCTCATTGGCAAACTTTGATAGTTAACAATTGGTATGGTCAGGATATTCCAGCAGACTCCAATCTGAATCCTGACAAAATATCATAATTTTTAGTTGGCGATAGACAAACTCCATATCAAATAGTATATGGAAATACGATGAATTTTGATTTGACTAATCAAATACTTTCAACTAACTATACAACTACAGGAAAAAGTTAGTAAATTGCCCCCGTAACTGAAGTTCGTTAATCTCTCAGTGGCGGTTTTGCTTCTCATTTTTGATGATTAGTAGCGGACTGTTATCGCTCAACAGTTCCACTACATTCAGCCAGTAATCAAAATCTGTGTCTTCCTTGCGGGTGTCTACCACTAAGAGATAAAGGGAACGCTTAGTGAGGAAAAACTGGTGAGTAGCATGGTAAATCTCTTGCCCTCCAAAGTCCCAAATGTTGACTCGAAATTCTCGCCCATTTTCCATTAGGAAACGCCACTGGATCACCTCAATTCCCTTCGTAGAGTCTTCCTCTCGGAGTTGATAATTTTGGTCTTCTATCTTCTTAACCAGTGTTGTCTTCCCTGCTCCTCCTTCGCCAACAATTAATAACTTTGCTTCACACAGATAATCTGTGCCTTCTACTTCCAGTTGTCGGAAATAGTCTTTAATTGCTTCAATACCTTTTGCAACAATTTCTGGCGGTGGCTTTTCGATAGGGTTGCCCTTTAAATTCAGGAAAGTGAGTTTTTGCAGGCTGGCGATCGCTTTTGGCAACATCGTTAATTGGTTGTCGCTTAAATTTAGGAAAGTGAGTTTTTGCAGGCGGGCGATCGTTTCTGGTAGAGTCGTGATTTGGTTACTGCTTAAATCTAGGGAGGTGAGTTGTTGAAGGTGGCTGACTGCTTCTGGCAGCGTCTTTAATTTGTTGCTCCTTACGTCTAGGGAGATGAGTTGTTGCAGGTAGCTGACTGCTTCTGGCAAGGTCGTAATTTGGTTGCCGCTTAAATCCAGGGAGGTTAGTTGTTGCAGGCGATCGCAGGTGATAATTGAGAATACGTTTTGTAAAAGTATATAGCAATCCTAAATCATTTGCTAACAACAAGATACCCAACTTATTAAAGAAGTCGGGGAGCTGAGGCTGACGATTTTTACAAATCAAATAGGATTGCTATACTATCTAACTGCTGCTATCAAACGCTGATGCACTAAATACTGGAATTGATAAAGATAAGCGGCAATAATCACTCGAATTATAGTTGGGACTATCAGCAAAGATTGCGCTTGAGTCTTAAATAAAGTGAACAAAGTCAATAAGTCAGGAGATGGCGAGAAAAGCATTACAAGACCAAATGCTATTACTGACGAGAGAATATTGACCGACCAGCCATACAAGCCTGCCCACCAACTTATAAAACTAGGAAAAACTCCTGTTGCTAGCTCTGTTTCTGGTAGTCGGCTCTCAGGAAAGAAGCTATCTAAAAATCGATGCAGCCAATGGTGAACAAATGCCACTAGTACAATCGGAAAAAGTTGGGCTAGTAAACTAAATAAATACACTAACTTGACAAGAATAGGCTGAGGTAGCAAGTGAGTTAAGATGGAAAGAATTACCCAAAGATAGACGATCGCATACTGTAAACCAATCATTAAGAGGATGAGGGCGATCGCATTTACCCAAAACCGGGGAGTAGGAATCCAAGATGGCCAATTTCGCATAAATTTTTTCCTGGTAGATGAAAGACTTTTATCGTAACTGGGTTGAAATATTTTGGTGATTTTTTGCCAGTATAATCTATGCCAGAAATTAGTGGGAATAAGTAGCGATGCCTGCGGCGGGCTACGCCTACGCAGAAGATTGGTGGTGTATGGTAAGTTAAGAAAATTCTCCAGCCCGAAAAATCTGTTCAGCAGTTAAATTCAACTCTGGGAACGCTGGTGATTGAATACGATCATTTCCTCTAAATTGCCTAACTTGATACTCACCTTCAATTAATTGGTAAATCGAGATAGTTGGTTGTTTAGGATTGCCAATAAAGCGCCTACCACCTAAACCTAGATAGTCTACAATCCAATATTCAGGAATACCCAAAGACTCGTAATCTTCTAGCTTCAAAGCATAATCATCACTCCAGTTAGTTGAAACAACTTCTACAACCAACTTGACGGAACTACCCCGCGTAATGATAGATTCTTTTTTCCAACGAGGTTCATCTATAACAGCTTGTCTATCAAGAACGATTACATCTGGTTCATAACCTGAATCAGTGTTAACTGATTTGATGACGCATTCTTTCGGGATAAAGCAAGGAATGGACAAACGGGTGATTTCAATAAACAAAGAACCATTGATGAACCCGGCTATCTCTGAGTGCTTCCCTGTTGGCTTAGGCATTTCAACAATTACCCCATCATGTAGTTCATAATGCCTGTCTGAAGATTCGGGATACCAGGCGATAAATTCATCAAATGTTACTTGTTTGGTTAAGGCTTGAATCATACTTTGCCCTCTTGCTTTATGTCAAATTTGACCCCTCTCCAAACCTGTCCCCGAAACGGAGAGAGGCTTAATCAGCGAACTGAGGTTAAACTTTCGCCGCCGCAGCACTTGGTAAACTGACTTTCAATCGCTTAAACATCGCTTGTCGTGCTTGTGCAGCCAGGCTGTCGTCAAAAGGTGTTAAGGTAATTTCCTGCTGATACTTTAGCCGCAACGCTGTTTGAATTAACCAATCGGCAACAAAGGGATTTTTTGGTAACAAAGGACCGTGGGAATAAGTAGCGATCGCATTCTGATAAAATGCTCCTTCTGTCCCATCTTCACCATTATTTCCTAAGCCGCACACCACTCGCCCCAAAGCTTCCACTTTCCCCAATTTGGTGCGTCCACCATGATTTTCAAAGCCTACCAAATATGGTGTGCTACCTGTCATCTCTTTTAAATCTCGCGCCAGACGGGAAGCTGTCACTTCAATTACCAAGTTACCAATACAGCGCTTAGTATTTTCACCAGGATGCACAGAAACTAAATCGAGTATTCCCAAACCATCAATTCGTTGTCCTAAGCCTGGTTCATAATAATGTCCCAGTAATTGGGGTGAACCACAAGTAAATACTCCTGGCGTTCCATTTTCGATTTTGTCCCGCATTGCATCAGCTTTCGCACCTTGCAAATCACGCATGACAATCTCTTGCTGGCGGTCTTGTGCGCCACCACCAACGATTACATCGACAGTTTTAATATCTGCGGCTGTGGAATTTTGATCTAGGGGTAATACTTTAACATCGTATCCCCGCCATTGAGCGCGACGTTCTATAGTAATGACATTACCGCGATCGCCATAAGTACTCATCAGCGTTGGATAAAGCCAACCAATTGTTAATTCTAAATTTTGAGAAGTCATAAATTTAGGGAATAGGGAATGGGACGATCGCAAATGACAAATGACAAATGACAAATGACAAATTTAAAGAATTTTCCGACCAGTCAGAACTTCTCGCACTTCTAGCATGGCTGAGTAGGTAGGTAGAATATGCAAAGTTTCATTCTCTGGTGTATGTTCTAATGCAGTAGCGATCGCTTGTCGCAAATCTTCTTCCACAATCAAATTTAAGTTACTTTCAGGGGACTTTTGGCTGTAACGTAGACGTAGCGCCATATCGTAGACGCGATCGCCACTCACGATTAAAGTCCCGCCGCGTTCGACTAATTTCTCGGTATCTACGTCCCAAATCCAGGATACATCAGTGCCATCGGGCGTGCGATCGTTCAATACTAGCAGGGTGGTTTTATCTGTGCTTTGAGTAACTACACGAATGGTTTCATTCGTTCCCACAGGATTTTTTGATAACAATATCCGTACCCGTTTACCGTTAATTACTAAATCTTCAGCCCGACCAAAA
Organism: Nostoc sp.; assembly: GCF_036917415.1. Classification (GTDB taxonomy): domain Bacteria; phylum Cyanobacteriota; class Cyanobacteriia; order Cyanobacteriales; family Nostocaceae; genus Nostoc. The sequence continues at coordinate 9,251 of NZ_JBALDJ010000096.1, forward strand.
GCAGCTTGAAAATTGTTAATAGTAGCTCTGATTGTTGCTTCATCAACTCCTAAATCAATAGCCGCAGTAGCAGCCGCTAAAGTATTATATTTATTGTACAAACCAACTAGTATTTGCGACCATTCATTACTTTCCAGAGTCGGTTTACTTTTACTAAAACCACACTTGGGACAAGTAAAATCTCCCAAATGAGACAAATAAACACCCTTGTAATCTAGAGAATGCCCACATCTGGGACAATAGATAGAATCAACAGCGTGAGGAATAGCTTCTAGATAATGTTTTGGTTCATTCAAGCCAAAGAATAACACCCGTTGAGGTAACTGCTGACCGAGGTTAGATAAAGTTGGGTCATCAGCATTGGGAATTACTACCGTTTCTGCTGGTAGTGTAGAAATAACTTTTGTCCAACGCTTACTAATTGTGTCTACTTCCCCGTACCTATCGAGTTGGTCGCGGAACAAGTTTAAACAGAGAATAATTCGCGGCTGGAGTGGCGTTAATACTCTTGGTACAATATTTTCATCAACTTCCAAAATGGCGTAATCAGTATTTAGCGTCCCTAACAGGTTGGTGCTTTCCAACAGCGCCGTCATCAAACCATTTTCCAGATTTGCACCTGTAGAATTATGAGTGATGCGAAAACCCTTGCGTTCTAGTATCGTGCATAAAAGCAGCGCTGTAGTGGTTTTGCCATTAGTACCAGCAATTAAAATCACCCCATTTTTAACTTGCTGACTCAATAATTGTAAAAGGCGGGGTTCTATGCGACGAGCAATCGAGCCTGGTAATACACTAGCAGCACCCAGACGGAGCGATCGCACAATAAACGTCACACTTTTTGCCACTGACACCGCGAAACCCAATCGCAGTCTATCTATGAATTGTATTTTGTTTCCCACATCTGTACCCTAGTCTTCTGGCGGTTGCTAATTAAAAGTGCAAATTTAATCTTGTGAGTTTAGCGAATCCTGGCTGAAAAAGCCAGTCATCGCAATTTTGAATTTTAGATTTTGGATTTCGACTTCTCTTTGAGACGCTGTTCGCATTCGCTCAGTTAAACAATTTTAGATTCTTGAGCCTTACGGTTGCGCTACTTTACCTCTGTTTTGACTTGCGCGTAGCGATACCAGCCACTTGCGAGAGATAATCTCAGTAAGCGTTATCTTAAAAAATAGTGCGTGGGCGTAATTACATATCTAGCCTCGGTTGCCAAATTAAGCACAAACTCACAACAAGTAGTAGCTTGCAAGGTTCCTTTTGATGAATAGCACAAAGTTTCTTTTTTTACATAAACAAATTACTGGCTGGCAAAGGTGGTTGTCCAAATGCCTGTTGTTGCTTGCAAGTCTTTTCATTATAAGTATGCAACCTGCATCTGCTGGTCTTAATAATGATTTATATGATGGCAACATCTTTGTCGTTTATGCAGGCAATGGTTCATTAGTTCCTCCCAGGCAGACACTGGCACAAACTTTAGCGGAACATAAACCCGTATTTTTGGCTTTTTATCTGGATGATAGCAGCGATTCCAAAAGATATGCCATTTCCATTTCACGAGTACAGGAATTTTATGGTCGGGTAGCAGAGATTATGCCGATTAATGTAGATACTATCCCGCCGAAAGAGACCTACGACCCAACAGAACCAGGATATTACTATGCTGGGAGTGTTCCGCAAGTAGTGGTGTTAAATAAATCAGGTGAAGTAGTTTTGAATAAAAAGGGTCAAGTAGCTTTTGAAGAAATAGACGATCAATTTCGTAAAATCTTTGATTTATTACCACGCACTGAAACAGCACAGCTAAAGCGGCGAGCCTTCAATGAGTTTAGTAGTGAGTTAGCTAAATAACTTATGGGGTAGACCAAATTGGTCTGCCCTAATTTTTAGTGATATCTGTTACTACATTGCCGCCGATGTCAAAGCATAATATTGAAATATCTGTATTAACAATTGAGGAAATTAATCCATAGTCTATAGTCCGTAATCAATGCCCAATGCCCAATAATTAACTAGAGTGTATTCTGATGTCAAAGGTTTACACCACCCAAGAGCTAATTCAAATTTTGGCAGCCGAACGCCAAGCTTGCCTCAAAGGAAAACGTCTAAAATTAGAAATAACAGTCTCTGGCAATCCTGTAATTGACCAGTTTATCAGAACTGATGGGCTGCAACAATTCACTGCCTATCAAGATTTCAAAACTGCAATTCACGAGTATCAGAGAGAAAATCGAGTTTCTGGTATTATCTGGCGGGAAATGACAGTTAAAGGAAAAAGCTTACACTATCCCGAAATAGATACTGAGTTAATTGCCCTCGTTAGTGACTTAGAGATATTAAAAGCTGCTAAGAATTCCATTGTCAAATTTTGGTGTGAAGTCACTGTGGCGATGGATTTATACTTGAGTTTTAATAATAGTAAACAACACCAACAAATTGTCACATCTGATGTCGAAAGGATTGTTCAAAGAACAGAGTGGGCAAGTTTGTGCAAGTGGGAAAATTCTAGCTTTTTGGAAATGATTTTGCAGCTAGGATGGGGTAAACCAGAAGAAGCTTATTATAAACGAGGAAGACCGCGATCGGGTAGTGAATATATTCATGCAGTCAATCCTGGAAATCGCCCTATTGGTTGACTTCAGGAGGCAGGAGGCAGGAGGCAGGAGGCAGAAGGCAGGAGGAACCGACATTTAAAAACGTAGAATTGAAGCAAAGACGCTTCGTATCTCGTGCTACACTCTCAAGTAGAAGTGGAATATGTTCTTCCAGCAATAGCGGTAATAATGGCTAATTCTGCGATTAATCCCTAGCTAGCGTCAGAGTTTGATTGTACTTCCCAACGAAACAGCCGCGGCAATTGAGATACATCTATGGCGTAGTTAACAATCCACATCACCAATTCAAAAATCAATAAATATCGTACCCACTGCAACTCGCTTGTAGAATCCAAAAGTGTCAAACCCTCATACAATTGCCAGAAACGGTAAGGGAGATATATATAAGGAACCATCACCCAGACGACATTTTGCAACTGCCTAAGCGTCACTTTTTCAGAGATGATTTGCAACCCTAAGACGATAAAATACCAAGCAAGCACAGTTAAGACCGTGCGATCGCCCCACCATACACCCCACAATAACATGACCACTAATGGTGGCACTACTGCAAGCAGTTGCACCGAGCCAAACCAGATTTTATACCAACCGGGAAATGGTAAAGGTAGAGTATAAGGCTTTGCGTTTTTCCATCCCCAGTTCACAACCACAATGAAAAGTGTGGCAATAAGGAAAAAGAGGAGATTTTCTAGAAATAGGTAGAGGTTGATATTTAAGGAAGTCATGTTGCTTTTTTGCGAGACGCCAAGAGCGAACGCTCCGAATTCAAAATTAGCAATTCCCATAAATTACGAAAAATATTTCAACTTTCCTTTGATCTATTTTCTTGTATTAGATGAATAATCGATGGCACTAAAGAAATAACTATAATTAATACAATAATCGGTAACAAATACTTATCAACCTGTTCAGGTGGTAAAGATTTTCCTAAGAAAAACCCTAACATGGTGATACCGAATGTCCAAAGAAAGCCACCAATTAAGTTGTAAGACATAAATGTGCGATAATGCATTGCACCAATCCCAGCCACGATGGGCGCGAAAGTCCGTACAATGGGTAAAAAGCGTGCTAAAACAATCGTTTTTTTACCGTGCTGTTGATAAAAGTTTTGGGTTTTAATAAGATGCTTTTTATGAAACAACCATGAATCTTCCTTTTGAAAAAGTCTTCTACCAAATTTATGTCCAGTAAAATAGCCAACATTGTCACCTAAGACTGCACAAATAAAAGCACCAAAAATCAAAACCCAAATGTTCAATAAATTCTGAGATGCAACAAATCCTGCGGTGAACAATAAGCTATCCCCAGGCAGAAAAAAACCAATTAATAAGCCAGATTCAGCAAAGACAATCGCCCAGACCCCAAAATAGCCGAGTGATTTAATCAGTTGTGGTAAATCCAAATGCATAGAATTTTTACTTTTCAACAATAGATCCACAACATCTTAACGTTCAGCAATTTTATTGAATAAAAAGTAATATTAAATTTATGTAAAGTTATTATGTAATCTTGGAAAGTATAATGACAGATGACAGGTTTTGGGTTATTGGTGCAAGAGATAAAGATATTTGAAAGTACTAAGAATATTTTGGGATGCTGCGATCGCAGCAGAGTTGGAATATCGTGTTAACTTTTTCATAGCTACCCTTAGATATATGAAAAGCGATCAAATTCCTCCTGGAAGCTTTGGTATACCTGTATTAGGTGAAACACTATCCTTTGTTTTCGACCGCGATTTCGCTAAAAAGCGCTATCGCCAGTACGGGACCATCTTCAAAACTCATCTTCTTGGCAGACCGACTGTAGTGATGGTCGGGCCGGAAGCATTAGAGTTGGTTTTGTCAAGTCAAATGGAGAATTTTTCTTGGCGCGAGGGATGGCCTGATAATTTCAAGACATTACTGGGTGAATCACTTTTTCTGCAAGATGGAGAAGAACACCGCAGAAACCGTCGCTTGATGATGCCAGCATTGCATGGCCCAGCATTGGCGAATTATGTCTCCACAATAGAAGATATTACACGTAGTTATTTGCAAAAGTGGGAGAAGTAGCAGGAATTTACTTGGTTTCAAGAATTTAAACAACTGACATTTGATATTGCCAGTCAATTACTGCTGGATACCCGTCCTGGCCCTGAATGTGTGCGTTTTAGCAAGTTGTTTGCAGCCATGACAAATGGATTGTTTGCGATTAATCCATTGCCCTTACCATTTACAACATTTGGTAAAGCTATAGCTGCTCGTAATCAGATTTTAGAGCATCTAACTCAAGTTGTCAGAGAACGTCAGCAAAATCCAACAAAAGATGCTCTGAGTTTATTAGTGCAAGCCCAAGATGAAGAAGGGAACCGGATGAGTGAAAAAGAACTCATCGCTCAGGCGTTACTATTACTATTTGCTGGACATGAAACTACTACTTCGATGCTAACCTGGTTGTGTGTAGAGTTAGCCCGTCATCCAGAAGTACTCGAAAAAGCAAGAGTTGAACAATTGCAACTTGCAAGTAAAGGTAATTTGGATTTAGAACAATTAGGGAAAATGCCCTATTTAGAGCAGGTTTTGTGGGAAGTTGAAAGATTGCATCAACCTGTCGGAGGCGGGTTTCGTGGCGTAATTAAAGACTTTGAATTTAAAGGTTATCACGTTCCTGCTGGTTGGCAGTTATACTATTCAATTGGAGTTACTCACCGAATTGAAGAAATTTATTCTGAACCAGACCTGTTTGAGCCAGACCGTTTCAGTCCCCAACGCCAAGAAAACAAAAAATACCCTTTTAGTTTAGTTGGTTTTGGCGGTGGGCCACGCATCTGTATTGGCCTAGCCTTTGCCAAAATGGAAATGAAGATTGTTGCTGCTCATCTTCTCCGTAGTTATCATTGGGAGATATTACCCAATCAAAGTTTAGAGGAAGTTGTGGTTCCCACTAATCGCCCGAAAGATGGGTTGCGGGTTAGATTTCAACCTCGGTGAAATGTTTTATGGCATCTCAAATAGACGTACATTTACCTAATGGAGTTTTACAACGCTGGCAAAATGTGAAAGATTTTGTGGGCGGAAGCGTTAACTCTCTAAGTAACTCAGCACAACAAGCTGGTGAGTCTTTAAAAACAACAGCCACTACCACAACTGATAGAGCAATTGATACAGTTACAACAAGTTTAGAGCAAACTTGGCAAACAGCAGAGCAATTTAAAAGTACAACATCGGGAGCAGTTAAAGATACAATCGCATCTTCTGTAAGTGATTGGTTAACACAACACCCAATATTTTTTCGGTTAGTTCAAATACTAGGTTGGGGAGCTAATCACCCAATTATTAGTGTAGTAATTTTGCTGTTTGCACTTGCTCTACTTTGGAGCATCATCAAAGCAATTGTCCGCTTAATTGAAACTGCTAGTTGGTCAATACTCCAAGTTCCGTTAAAATTGCTTCTGGCTTTGTTTCAAGTTAGCTTTCTATCCTTAACTAAAGTTGGAAATTTTGCTGTTCAAAGAATCACAGGTGCTAAAAAAGCTGATAACCTACCAGCTTTACTACCTGAAAATTTTCAACCAAATAAACAACAACGATTAGCAGAAATTTCTAGTCGCTTAGAAGCGATTCAAAAGGAACAAAATGAGCTTTTACAAGAGGCAGCAGACTTGATTGCTACCGACACAATTGATATAGAAATATCAAAAATTAAACAGCTAAAAAGCGCTGAATCACATCTTGGCTAAGTTCGGCTGTGGAACCGGAGGCGACAATACCACCTTTTTGCATGGCGTAATAATAATCAGCCTGACGGACAAAGTGTAAATGTTGCTCTACTAATAACACCGAAATGCCTGTGGTTTCGACGATGCGACGGACTGCGGCTTCAATTTCTAGGATGATGGAGGGTTGAATACCTTCGGTGGGTTCATCTAAAACAAGTAATTGAGGTTCTCCCATTAAAGCACGTGCGATCGCTAATTGTTGCTGCTGTCCTCCACTTAAATCACCACCCATCCGCGAAAGCATGGTTTTTAACACCGGAAATAAACTAAAAACTTCCTCTGAAATTTCTGCTTTTTTTACTGGTTTGCGTCTAGCTTCCAACCCCAGCAATAGATTTTCTTTAACTGTCAACCGAGGGATAATCTCTCGTCCTTGGGGGACATAACCAATTCCCAACTTTGCCCTTTGGTCTGGGGATTTAGAGTTGATTAATTCTTCAGCTAAATTAATAGTACCGCTGCGGGGTTTGAGTAAACCCATGATAGTTTTTAGTAGGGTAGTTTTTCCAACACCATTGCGTCCAATTAGGCAAACCATTTGCCCAGATGGTACGCTCAAATCTACATTGCGGAGAATATGGCTTTCGCCGTAATAAACGTTAAGATTAGAAATTTTTAGCATAAAATAATTTTTAACTATTTAGCTTTGATATCAAGTCTCTAACTGGCGATGCTCTATTAAGAAATAATTAACCACAGTTAACCACAGTTTATTAAGAGTCTGGTTAATCCCTTATGATACCTGATTGCGAATGCAACTAACCCTCTTCTATCACTTTGGGGAAAGAAAAATAAATGTAGGTTGGGTTGAACAAAGTGAAACTCAACTTTTCTAAGGTCTTTGGGTGTTGGGTTTCGTTCCTCAACCCAACCTACGTCTATCTTTGTGCAAAATTCTGGTCGATGCTGAATAGATAGCTGGTTAACACAGCAATAGTTTTAATTTACTTATCTCTGCAAGAATCGCTATCGCTTAACAAAATGGCTTGCATTAAGTAATCGAATGCAAGATGCTAAAAATAGCACCTCGCAAACTGTACCGCTTGGCTCTCAAAGAGCGCTAATTCCGATTAAACAACCACAAAATTGTTTTCGCTAACTGACAATCCAGTAGATAGTTGTGCAAATTTTACCTGAGTAAACCCAGACGCACTGCCATCAAGGTCAAAGAACAGTCCACCTGTAGCACTGTTATAGATAAATCGTTGATTGCTTGTCGTAGCAGATGTTCCGAGGGTAAACTGACTTGTGTTAAGTGAACCTGGTGATAACCCGCCGCCAAAACCAGCAGCCGATACCTGAATCAGTTCATTAGTCGCGTTGAAGTCATAAATACTGTCAACACCTTGATTGTAACTATTGAAAACAAAGGTATCAGTACCAGTTCCTCCATAGAGGGTGTCATTACCAAAACCACCTATAAGAATATCATTCCCACTCCCACCATAGATTGTATTCTTACCAAAGGCGCTAGAGGCGGAGATATAATCATTGCCAGCACCACCATCCAGTAAGTTATCACCTTTTGAATTACTAGCATTCAAGTTATCGTCCCCAGTGCCACCATTAAGAGTGTTTTTACCAGACGAGCGAGAGTCGTATGTGATGGAGACATCGCGGGGTGAGTACGGGTCGCTGGGAGTATAGCTGTAGTATCCAGAGATGGAGAGATAATCATTGCCATCACCCCCAGAGAGCAAATTATCGCCTGTTGAACCGCCAGCACTCAAGGTATCCTTACCTGCACCGCCGTTGAGGGTGTTCTTACCAGACGACCGAGAGTCGTAGTCTTGGTAGTTACCTCCTTCGTAGTAACCAGAGATGGAGAGATTATCATTGCCATCGTCCCCAGAGAGCAAATTATTGCCTGTTGAACCGCTAGCACTCAAGTTATCGTTACCAGCACCACCGTTGAGGGTGTTTTTACCAGACGAGCGAGAGTTGTATTCGTAGTCTGGGTAGCTAAAGCTCTCGTAGCCAGAGATGGAGAGATAATCATTGCCATAGCCCCCAGAAAGCAGATTATTGCCAACAAGGGAGTCATTTCCCGTACCACCAATGAGGGTATCATCACCCGTACCACCGATGAGGGTATCATCACCCGCACCACCTCGCAGCAAATCGTTTCCACTCAAGCCATCGATTTTGTCATTACCGCCTTGACCATTAACTACATCATTTGAGTCCTCTAAACCCGTAATGTTATTGTTGAGGTCATTGAAAAAAGTTACTGTGTTCTTGATGCCCAGGCTAGTATCAGTAGAGTTGGAATCGAGGACATTAAAGCTGTCGGTGATACTATTTTGCCCGTCAAATAGGATATTACCAAGAGCTGGTTTTGCTCCAGACGCTTTCAGATTCTCCAAGTTTTCTAGTTTGAAGTTTTGCAGGATAACTATGGTATTAACATTCCCTTCAAAGGTGATTTCCAGATTGTTGTCATTCTGGGTCAGCAGTAAATTTTGAGCAGTTAATCCTGTACCCTGGAATTTGATGGTGTCCACTTCAGCAATAACTGCTGCTGTCGGGTTAGTTCCTTTACCTATGCCACCGAAATCAGGGATTGTATCAGTGCCGTCGCCCAAGTCGTAAACAAATTTATCCTTGCCACCGCCACCAATGAGAGTATCATTCCCAGTACCACCAATGAAAGTATCATTCCCAGTACCACCCTGTAGTAAGTCGTAGCCGCTGGTTCCAATGATATTTGCCATAACTTTTACCTACTTGATTCCATTTTTTCAGTAATTTCAGTTCTCAACCTATTTTGCACAAAGGTGATATCGGGCACACCGATGATGTTACCAGAAATTGCACCATTAGCATTGATATCGGCGCGATCGTTACCCTCTAATTTTGCTCTTTGGAATATAATTCAGTAGTTAAGAGGTGAATTTTCTACGACCTTCAATCATCAATACGGCTGTGATTGACCTAGCGATCGCAATTTTTTTAAGAATTTCCGATCAAAACTTGCAAGTCCCATCTTGCTTGGGTTAGTAACAATCGACTTTTTGGGATTGCGGGGAAAAGTTTTTTCTTCAACATTTCCCTTTTACCTTTCAGTCTGGTAAGTTAAAGCGGACTTTTCCAAACCCCCAAAACTTTTTGAGAAATTAATCATCAATTAAATCTCTAGTTATATAACCATTGTCACGGTTATCTAACTGGAGATTCGCTATATTTAACAGTTAACGGCTAAAAGGAGTTAAAGAGATGGAAATTAAGCCAACTGACCCATCGCTAGCACTCAAGGAAATTCCCCCAGGCTATCTCAATATTATGGGTTACGTCGATCAATCAGAAGTTAATGGCCCTGGTTGTCGTGCAGTCGTCTGGGTACAAGGTTGTCTGCGTGAGTGCGCTGGCTGCTTTAATACTAACTCCTGGTCTTTTGAGGCTAATCAATTGATTACTGTTGATACTCTTGCCGAAAATATTCTCAGCAATACCCGCAACATGGGTGTAACATTTTCTGGGGGAGAACCCTTTTGGCAAGCAACTGCACTAGCGTCTTTAGCCCGAAAGGTAAAAGCTGCTGGTTTAAATGTAATGTCTTTTACTGGGTTCACTCTTAAGCAGCTACAGTCCCAATCCGCGCCGCCAGGTTCCCAAGCATTGTTAGAACAACTCGATATTTTGATTGACGGGCCTTTTGTACAATCTCTGGCAATTAATTCTCCCAACTCTCCAGTCTCTTCTAGCAATCAACGGGTTCGGGTGTTAAACCCGGCTTTCCAAGACCAGATTACTTGGGCTAGCGACCAGATAGAAATCCACATCCTCAAGGATGGTGGCCGCATTGTTACTGGCTATCAAGGTGGACTAGAACTAACGTAAGGGCGCGCCTAATGAGTGGGCTGCCGCCTATTAACTTGCGGCAGCAGCCCAATGAAAAGTATTTATAGCCAGAGGCTGGAAATGAGGTTTTAAAGGGTTTGCGCTTAAGTTGACACCAATGCACAGCCGTGTGTCCCTATAAAAGTTTGGTATTTCGTGAACTGACAAACGTAATTTTATCTTTAACAACCAAGAACGCTGGTTATTTTGTGTTTAGGTAATCTACAATACTTTTATATTTAAATAGGAAAATTCCTAAAAATAGAGATTTTTCATAATTCGTCTCCAGAGCCACCTCAACTAGGAATTAGCAGCTCTAACAAGTTGTGTTTAATTCCTCTAAGCTAATAATGTATCGGCTCAATAAATCAGGGAAGCAGAGAAAAATAAAAAGGTTCGCGAGGTAGACGCAGCGTCATAAAATATGACACATGACGTAAAAACAATCGTTTAACAAGTCGAGAGAGGAGTTACTGCAAACCATTGACCCGAAAGGGATTGCAGACGAATCAATGCGTCGTACCGTAGAGATATTGCTGAACGTAATAGCTATCCCGTCAATATTATCAGTCAAAATGCCACTGAAGCATTTTTGCCCCGTACCAGCGACCTTTATTCCTGCTGGCTAGTAGAAACAGGCGGTAGATTCTGGCGTACCCGCTTTTATCCTGGGGAAATGATGCTGGCCAGTGTTGCTAATAACCAGGATGAACGGGAAGCACGAGAACGGGTGATGGCTCAGTATCCAAATACCGCTAAAGGCAATCTGTTAGGACTGAGAGCGTTTACTGATGCTTACATTCCCGCTTTGAAGCAAAACCGAGGGTTTCAGGATATTGGTCGAGAGATACATCAAACCGCAGCATTGCGCGATTGGCCACGCCCTACCGTAAATCCTGCGGACAGGCCCCACCAAAGCGGAGCATCTCTGCAACAAGAAAGCGATCGCCAAGAGAGTAACGATGACCAACAGGCTGAAAGTAGCCTGATTGCAAGTTGATATATCTAAAAACTGCATTAAGGAAGGTGAATCATGAAATCTAAACTTACCTTTATCAGATTGATAGCACTGATTTTAATTTTTGAACTTGGTTCTATCGCCAGTCCAGCCCTTGCTCGCACTCAAGACAACGGTCGAGATCCAGTAGCTGCTGCTGTTAGTAACAAAACTACTGGTAGTAGTATTTTCACCTCAGACACAACATCTCAAATCAGTGATTTTGTGGGAGATGTCAAAAATTTCGCTCAAAATGACCTATTTAATCCTCTTGGCAATCTGCTCAATTCTGCCTTGGGTGCAATTCAAATTCCAGATTTAAACAAAGTTTTGTCAGGAATTATGAACGGTTCTGCCAACAACGATCCTGGTGCCGTGCTGTCTGAAACTTTGGAGAACAAAACCAATGGTCAAAGCTCTTATGGTATCCGTGAAGACCTTGGTAAATATGCTACTAGAACAGTTGCCACAGAGATTGCTAATCAGGCTACTTTGAGCCAAGCAGCCCAAAGTCAAATGGCTCAAATTAAGCAAGCTACTCAACAAGATACTCAAGAAAACGTCAGTTTGGGTGAGAATCTCAAAGTTTAGATGTCACCCAACAGATTTTGCAAAACCTATCCCAACAGACTGCCCTTAGCAGTCGCGTCAACGAGCGGATGCTTATTGAAGCCCAGCAAGCACGCATTGACAGGGCATTGAGTAACACCTTAACCGCTCAAACAGCCAAGGAACTTTCAGCCATCAATACTGCCGATCGCCGTAAGAGTGTTGCCGCAGGCAATGCTGCCACTCAACAGGCAAGCTTATTGATCATGCCTGGTGGCATTACTCTTGGTACTGACAAGCAGTAGCTAGCAATTGGAATCTTAGAGCTAGTACCGTAAGGCGGAAGTCAAAAGTCAAAAAGCTGATTAATCAACCTTTTTAGCTATTTTCTAGCAAGTTTTAAAAGTAGGGATATGGTTGGTTTATTTATGCCGTGCTGTACTAGTTCTAAGTAATTAATTAGACATTGTAAATCAATTACAACTTACGCAAAACCTTCCATTTCTTCGTGTCTTCACTTCTCTTAGAGGGTGTTTATAAAATAAATCTTAAGCAGTTGAGCAAGGATGATGACGAGCTAATCGACGTAACATTAAATGCGTCATAGCGGCGTATATCATGCTTTCACTCGTTTCGGAAAGGTATTCGTAATCCTTACTTAGTCGGCGATAACGACCGAGCCATGCGAGTGTAAGCTCTACGACCCAACGTCGAGGCAATACTTTAAAACCCTCTGTACGATGCCGAAGGCGGGCTACGCCTACGCAACGTTTAACAATTTCGAGTCCACAACCAATAAAGTATCTAACCCAATGAACTAATAAGCCAGCATATCCGGCATCTGCCCAAATTAAATGTAACTTTGGGAACACATGAAAAATTTTATCGAACACGAGCTTTGCCCCGTCACGGTCTTGAATTGAAGCTGCATGCACGACAACCATCAAGATTAAACCCATCGTATCAACAAGGATATGGCGTTTACGACCATTCATCTTTTTTCCGGCATCATAGCCCTTGACTCCTCCTTTTTCAGTCGTTTTCACAGTTTGAGAGTCTATAATTCTGGCAGATGGCTCTGGATCTCGCCCTTGAAGTTCTCTTAGTTGCGTAGCTTGCCGCCGTAGGCATCGCAATCTTGAATGGATTTTTTGCCATATACCTTTACGTTGCCAACGGTGAAAATACGAGTATACAGTAAGACAAGCTGGTAAATCGTCAGGCATCATTCGCCACGAACAACCAGCACGCAAGATGTAAAAAATCGCATTTACCACTTCGCGCATATTGACTTCACGCTTTTTTCCACGTTTTCGCTGACGTTGTGCCGGAATCATTGATTTAATCAAATCCCATTCGGGATCTGAAATGTCTGTGGGATATGGTTTTCGGCTCATGTCACCGGATTCAAATATGACGACTGTCTTTTTTAAAATACCTGTCCTAAGGAATCATTGCAGTCCTCTTTATTTTTTATTTATAAACACCCTCTTAAACAACTACGCGCTAGCGGAGTGTCTGTTCCTTTGTCTATTTGTTTAACTTTGAGCGATCGCACTTTACTAACTCATGGCCAATTTGAGGGAAACAGAAACAATGCTGGCTACAAGTTAGCACGGAATCTGCTAGCTACATCGGCTTTGATAAATCAATACCGAATAGTTTATTATCCTGACCCACGCCAGCTATTTGATCGATATTGCGATCGCTGTATACCTCCACTTGAACCAGCTGAGGCGGATACAATTTGGCACAGTGCGAATAAAACAACAGCCTTTGCCAGTCGAGACTTTGGCTCAATTGTTATGAGCATTCGTGAGTGGAAGTCACACCGCAGATCAAAAAAACAGTACGTAAGAAAACCAAGAAAATTAGTTAAGGCGAGGTCGACAAAATCGATGTAACCTATTTTCAAACATTTCCCCACAACGGGGAGATGTTTGAAAAGCCTACGCCAGCTGTTATAAGCTGTCGTGCTTATAACTTGCACTTTTTATGGTCTAGAACCCTTATTGCAACGAGAATGCTCTGGAAAATTAAAGATGCGACAGCTTAAATTAAATAGCATTGCTTGAATTGGGCTAAAAAATTGTCAAATACAACAGATAAAAATAATTTATATACCGTCCGATGCAAGTAGTTCTTGCCTCTGTTCTTCGCTAAGATTAATTACATACTTCTTGCTCATACACTCTTTTTCCTTATGCACGCGATCGCCTGCCATGTGGGTACGGATGCACCCACAAACCTATTTAATCACGATCTAGTATTACCCAGCAAAATTAATGGGACAGACCAATAGCCTCACGCTTTGTCCACTGTTTTTGTAAAGGAACATCAGCTAATCTTTGCAATAATATGAATACGCTATCATCTTCAGTCAACCGAGCGATGATTTGAGCGATCGCCTTACAGCAACTCCAAGGATGACGTACCACCTGAACTTCTGCAAATCTCACCACAGCCCAATTGCGCTCCAAGAAAAAACGGTTACGGATTTTATCGTCATCAACATCAATGCAGTGGTGAGGTTTACCTGTATCTCCAGCATAAGGTTCATCGATCTCAATATCGAGAGCTAACCCAGAAGATTGATGGTAAAGAATAAAATCAGCTGAGTAACGTCGAGACGAACCAGGAATTTCAAATTCCACCGCTTGACAGATAAGATTCTCTAGAAACGTACACAGTAAATGGCGAAAAAATTGCTTTTCACTGACACCTTGCTCGGCTGTAGCATTTCCATTTGGTAATTGAACGCATCCTTGAAACGAAGCTTTCAAATGCTCCTTACTTGTAGAACCTTTAGTGTATAAACGTCTCACTAGTGGTTGATAAAGAATAATTGGATAGTACCCAGTAAACATAACCACACATTTGTTAAACTTTTAACAATCAAGAAGAACAACATCAAGACAATAACTAGAAATTATCTAATCTAATGTCCTTCCAAATATCAGAAACCTGCCATCCAGTTTTACCAACAGAAAGGACTACAGGATTATCACCCGCTGAAATATAGTTAGATTCCTTCTTTGCTACAACTCTTTGTGGCTCTTCTTCAACTATTGGTTCTTGTATATTCATAGTGTCAATTGGAAAATTTGGTTCTTTTGTTTCCTCTGTGATTTTTGTTTCTTGGAGTAGCTTTTCCGATTTTTTGATAAGTTCCATACCTATTTTCAGTTTTAACGCTTGATATTGACAGAAGAACGATAATATGTGCAGCCAAATTAATTCATAAAAATTTGCGAGAATACCAACACAGATAAATGCACTATCGGGCAAAAATTGATGGCGTTACACAACCAGAACAATGCAACAATTAACAGCAATTTTAACGAAACTCAAACATAAATTTGTTACTCCTCCCATTTCAAATCTTCAACCTCCACAAAAGGTCACTTTAAACTTATCTTTCAATACTAATTTAGATTCAGGCACTATAGCTATCTTAGAACAGATTGAAGCTGAATATGAATACTACTAAGCTTGTGAGGAGTGGTAATCATGAATTTAGCACTCGCTCAACAATCCTTAGCAGGACTTTCCCAAACTGCTGCTCATCTCTGGGAACAGCTAACTAATTGCCAGACTCCTGAAGAAGCTGCTATCATCACCGCTATTTGGGAAACTCAGGAAGTTCAGTCAGAAGTTGTTGATATCCAAGCAGAATTAGCATTGCAACTGGATGCTGAAATAGCAGCTATTAAGCAACGACTAGAACATCTAAAGGCTGTACATCAATCAGCACTGTTAAGACTAGAACGCTGGCAACAAAAATTAGATGAAACTATTTTAGAACAAACCGCCGCGGGAATCCTACCTGAGCAAATGATTGGTAATTCACTTCGCATCACAATTAAAGAAAATCCGCCAAGTTGTGAATTGCTGATAGATGCAGAACAATTGTCTCCAAAATACCGCAGAGAAAAGACTGTTTACTCAGCAGACAAGAAAGCTATTATTGCTGCTTGGAAGAAAGGTATTCCTGTAGATGGCACTCACATCATGCGTAAGCGCCGAGTTATCTATGCTTTAACAGCAACGGCAATTCACGAATTTAAAGACTCGCTTTTAACTTAGCAATAGCTTTAACTAATTTATCAGCCAACAGCAGGAATTTTACTGTTTTGTTGGCTGCTACCTATAACTCTTTTTTGACATTTCAGTAGGTTTGCACTATGAAAAACAAATATGTTGAAACATAACTGAATTAAGTATTAGTTACTAAAATAAATAGTGTTTCATCTGTTTCTTTAATTGCTCATTTTTAGCCAACCAAACACAGTCGCAACAGTTAACTCCAAGTCTATCCCGGCTAACACTGGCAAACGCTCATCACCCTGCAAAAGTTCTGGTTGTTGATTTGGACGGAAAACCAAAATGGAACGATCTTCTGGGTCTATCAACCAACCTAATTGGCAACCATGATCTAAGCAATAGAGAATATTGCCTGTGACTCGATTTGAACTTTGTTCGGGGGAAAGAATTTCAATTGTCCAGTCTGGAGAAAGTAGAAAATCATTGGGTGCTTCCCCATCAGCAGCAAAGGGAATACGCGACCAGTTGAAAACCGCTACATCAGGTACTATTGAACGCATACCAAAACTACAGCGCAGTTCTGGAAAGGCATAAGCAATATGCACGCTTTCGGCAACATCATTAATACTGTTGCACAGCCTTAACTGTAATCGGCTATGCTTCCCTTTTGGCATTGGTTTTTGAATAATCTTACCATTAATGTACTCGCTGGCAGGCTTTGTTTCTGGTAGCTTGAGAAACGCCTCCAGGGTCAGGGATTGGCTAATTACCGTAGACATGGCTCAGTCGAGTAAAGCAAACGGGATATGTTTTTAGTCTAGCAGTACCCTACTCTCAAAAACTGTTTTTGCTTCTGGCTAGCGCCACAACCGCTTGCACACCATTTAACAAAGCCAAAAAAGCTATGACCACAAAATGGCTAACACCAGAACAGGCCATTGTCAAAGCCAACCTCACTGTTACATTTGAAACTTTAAAATCTTACATTTCAGAACAACAAGGAAAAACCACTGCTGAAGAACAATTCCAAGCTTTAGGATTGCTATTTGACAGGGAACGCTTGCGTGCAGGTAAACCTAACTTCTTGCAACTTTTAGAACCAGTAAGTGATGAAAATAGCTACGCCGAAGATGAAATCGACTCTCATGAGTTAGAGGACGATGACACAGAAACATCCGCTACCAACAGTGTAAATCAACTAGAACCATTTATTTTCGAGCAATGCAAAGTTCAAATCGTCATCACTTTACTACCTACAGAACAAACAGGAGATAGGACTGTAATGATTGCTGCCAGCAGTCACGGTGATTTCCCTGTGGTTGCCATGCTCAATCAAGACGAACTGGGTGATTTACCACCTGCAATTGTTCAACTACTGGACGAACTGAAAGCCGATTTTCCTAATCGCCAAATTCGCCGGAATATAGCCCAGACTCAAGCTGTCAAAACCAATAAACCACACACTTCCCAAACTCCAACTTGTACTCAAACTGCCAGCCCAGATACCACCAAGGCACCCAGTAATACTACTCAAATATCACTGTTTTAAATCCCATGACTGCTACAAATAGCAACAAACTACTCGTCATCTACGAAGGTCAACAGCACTGGATTCCAGAAGCGATCGCTATTAATGACCAATTACTACGGGATGCCTTCACTCCTCTTTGCGCTGAACTGGCAAACGCAGACATTGAGCGTAAACCAGGAGAACCCATTCACATCATCAAGAAGCCCGGTAAAAAAGGTACTTCTTCTCTAGATTCCCTGATAGTGGCTCCTGAAGAAATCAACCCCGCAGTCCAAATGTGCTACCAAATGCGTCAACGTCAGGTAATCACCGGAATTGACTGGCAAAATGCAGGACAGTTATCAGTTCAGATTGAAGAAGCGATCGCATCTGGGACAGAATTTTCAAAAGAACTCAACCAAACCCTAAAATCCCTAACAGCCTGCACTCCCACATCGAGCGTTATCCCTGAAGGTTTTTGAGTGCTTACAAAAAGGTTGGCAATTGACTTGAGTGATAAATTATTGTTCAAATTACAGCAGTTTGCATTTCCACTAAAGTACACCCCACACTCTGTTTCCGTCTTCTCTTTAATTCCAACCTCATAATAACGAGTTGTACAAAATATGTCTCACCTCGTACCCATCAACATGGCAGAGGCAATTTACTTTGAAACCAATTAACTCCAAAACTTGCAGTTCCCGCTTTGTCAGTGTATCTGCTTCCAGAATGCTTGCTCTGGGTCAATTGCAGAGATCGTCACTGTCTGAGTAGCATTCGGTTTTGGTTTCACCACAGCCGCCGTAGATTGACGAGTATGCTTGAGAACGATACGAGCGATCGCTGGATCAATCCACGACTGACCTTCATGGGTTATGTGCAGCGCTTCCAGCAACAACTCAAACTTAATTGTCTTCACACAGTAAGAGTCTGCCCCGGCTGCAAACGCTGCCAGTACCATTTGCTCTTTGGCAAAGGAAGTTAGCATCAAAAATTTAGTCTGTGCTGCTGTTTCTGACATTAGAGATTCCCAAAACTGCTGCACCAGCCATATTCCGTCTCTATCCGGCAAACCAATATCAACGATCGCTATGTCTGGTTTTGTACTTTGGAGCAGTTTCAACCCATTGTCCGCTGTAGCTTCATCACCCACGACTTGAATACCTTCTTGCTCGTTGAGAGAACTACGCATCCCAATCCGCGTTAAGCTATGGTCTTCAATAATTGCTACTCGAATATCTCCCATCATTTACCTCAGCAGCTTGGTAACTATACTTTTTTAACTGTCGAATATGGTTTCAGGGAAAGGATTACTCCATTGGACGAAAAATTTTAGCTATTCAGCCAAAATGTGGCTATTGAGATGCAACGCGGCATTTCAATGTTATTAAACCTCATCCAAGTTGAAACCAGTAGTTTTTACAGTATTGGTTGAAAAGTTTATGTACCAAGGGCTACATATCTCAACTGGCTGTTGAAAAAGCTCCGATGTTCAAAATGGACATTGTTTAATCTGAAAATTCTCTGAAAAAATATTCCTAAAGTATAAAAAAATATAAAAGCACTGAAGTTAAACTGAAATCAATACAGTTTATTCTGGCTTCTGTCCACATGACACTTAGAGGAGGATGTAGCTTATTTCTAAGCTAGAACCCTGGATCTTACACATAACATAGCCAGATTAAGAATTCGTAATTACGTTATGAATGGGAATTTAGACCTCAATCAGAAAGTTGTGACCTGTAGAGGTCGGAGACTATAACCAGTTTCTTAATTACCAATTACCTAGCTTGCTTCTCGCCGGAGGCGAGTATTACGAATTAGTAATTATGTTGACCAATGCCCTGAGTTTGAAAAAAATCTGATGAATGTTCATCGCCGTGTAGTGGTTAGCATGGCGCTTAAAAATACACTTTTACCAACGAAATTTAGCTTTACTACTCTTTTTCTCGACTCAAAAGGAATTAGGTTTATCAAAGGCGTTTAAGGCATTAAAAAGTCGGAACTCAAAAACTTAATTCCCTGTGGTGACTATGAGTTTCCTCAAGCGGTAATCGGTAATCGGTAATCGAGGTAACGCCAAAGCCACCAGCAACGATAATAGTTGGCAGTTTACCATTTGGTATTCAGAAGAAACGGAAGCGGCTGCTGTTACTTCAGTTGGTGTATCAATAACAGCTTCTATTGATATAAACCCACCATTCCAAATGATTGTTGACCGTCCCTTCTTCTGTGCCATTAGGGATAATCAGACGGGAAGGGTTTTATTTATGGGTTCAATTATTGACCCACAGTAAAAAATTCAAAATTTCTTCATTTTTAATTGAACTTGAGGGTAATGTCACTTCAGAAATGCTCGAAGTGTTTTTAGCGTCAGCTTTTGGGGACTTGTTTGGTGCAATAGGTGCAGTTATTTCCCCGGTGGCGCTGTCGTCTGTCTGGCTGCTTAGGCTCGCAAGACACAAGGCGCTTAAGGCCGAATAGTAGATAGACCAAATGGCACTTTCAGCCACAAGAAGGTAGAGATAAGGGCTGATGTTATACAGGTAGATAAAATTAACTGGGTGACGAAGAAATTTTGGAAGCTCAGGCTGACTGTTTTGGAGAAAGGATGGCGAAATTTGACTAGACCATTTCAGACAATTTTTACTAAACATCGCGTATTTTGGGCTGTTTTACTCTTTGGTACAGCACTGGTGGTAACGCTAGCACTGTCGCTTTCTCAAGGAGCAGTACCTTTAAATATGTCGGAATTTTGGCAAGCCATTCTCCACAAAGGCGATCCGGTTAAACAGACAATTCTCTGGGATTTACGTCTCCCGCGCATTACGGCTGCGATCGTTGTTGGCGCAGCTTTGGGAATGTCAGGAGCTTTGCTGCAAGGAATGTTACGTAATAGTCTTGCCGATCCATTTATTTTGGGCATTTCAGCGGGTGCAGGACTATTTGTAATTCTGATGATTGTCTGCCAAATATTCCCGATCGCAATTCCTTTAGCAGCATGGATGGGAGCAATTTTAACTGCTGCGATCGTTATTTTACTCGGTCGTTCGGGGTCGGGAATTTCTGTTGAACGGTTGATTTTAGGCGGAGTGGCGGTGAGTTCTTTATTTGGTGCTGTACAAAGTACATTGCTACTTTTAGCTGAAGATGGGCAAATTCAAATTGCGCTCAGTTTCCTAGTTGGTAGTCTTAATGGACGGGGTTGGCAAGAAATTGCTACGCCTGCACCTTATATCATCGTTGCATTGATCGGGGGATGCTTGCTGGGGCGATCGCTAAATATACTGGCTTTGGGAGATGATTTAGCTGTGAGTTTAGGGCTTTCGTTGACGCGATCGCGCCTGTTAATTGGTGGTGTCGCCACTCTATTAGCCGCAGGTGCAGTCAGCATCAGCGGCTTGGTTGGATTTGTTGGTCTTGTTGTTCCTCACGGTGTCCGCCTGATTGTTGGTACAGATCATCGCTTTGTTTTACCACTTTCCGCCCTTGCAGGTGCATGGTTACTCACTTTTGCAGATTTACTCTCTAGACTAGGAACAGTAGAACTACCAGTAGGTTCCATCACTGCCTTGCTGGGTTCACCCCTGTTTATCTGGTTACTTTATCGTCGTTCTGCTGGGTTAAATAAATTTTGAGCTATCAGACCGATATCTATCCCCACCGTATAAACGGATCGGGTTTTTTGCGAATTCTGATAAACTCAGACTAAAGCTTTCTTCAACTATTTTAGCCACAATTCTTTATAGGGAAACACACCTGTATAACCCTACTTTCTTATCTCTGCTACCCCCTGCCCCCTGCCCCCTGCCCCCTGCCCTCTGCCCCCTGCCCCCTGCCCTCTGCCCCCTTAAGGAGGTTAATTGATGTTATGTGTTGAGGAATTAATCAACTTAGACCCATTTCAACAACTTCCCAAAGAGCGATTGCAGTGGGTTTGCGATCGCACTCAAACAGTTGAACTTTCTGCCACAGAAGTGTTGTCCCATGAAGGAGATCCTGTATGTCGCTTATTTATCTTAGTTAAAGGTAAAATCAACGTCACCCGCCGCAGTGAAGGAGTTGAAATTCCCATCGGGCAACACGAAGCCCCATCCTTTTTTGGTGAAATTCCAATACTCACAGATGAACCTGCACCTGTAACAATGCGGGCATTGACAAATTGCCACCTTTATGAGCTAAAGGGAGAAGACTTCCGTAAACTGCTGCATGAATGTCGTGATTTTGAGCGGATGGTCTTCCGAATTATGCAACGTCGTGTCCGGGGGCTAGAGTCTTTCATTCGTGGGCGAGAAAAGATGGCAGCTTTAGGGACACTTGCCGCCGGTCTAGCTCATGAACTCAACAACCCAGCCGCAGCCCTGGTTCGGACTTTAAAAGAAATGCCACCCGCCATCCTAGAGTTACAACGAATGAACTTAGTTTATGGGCAACGCAATGTTGACGAAGCCCATACTCAACACTGGTTAAGAGTACGCGATCTAGGCTATGATGCGATTTTGAATAATCGCCTAGATCCGGTGACATTAAGCGATCGCGAAGCCATATTGCTGGAATGGTTAGAAGACTATGGTGTAAACCAAGCCTGGAAATTAGCAGAACCTTTAGCAGAAGGTGGTATTGAGGTTGAAATCCTAGAGCAACTCATGGAACGTTGGCGCAAAGACGACACAGAATTGCGAGAAATGGGATTGCACTGGCTAGCGCTTTCCTTTGAAGTCATGTCGATGATTAAACATGGTTTACGAGGTTCTGAGAGGATTTCTGAACTTGTGCAAGCGATGAAGTCTTATTCTTACCTCGATCAAGGCACTCAGCAAGAAGTAAATATACATCAAGGTTTAGAAGATACCTTGCGCTTGTTTGCTCATAAACTCAAGTGCGGTGTCCAAGTGCAACGCAATTACGATCGACATATTCCGAAAATTCTTGCCTATGGCAGTGAACTCAATCAAGTGTGGACAAACTTAATTGACAACGCCATTGATGCAATGGATGGTAAAGGACTGCTGGAAATTACAACATACCATTGCGATCGCTATGGTCATATTGACATCATCGATTCTGGCAGTGGAATTCCACATGAAATTAAAACCCGCATTTTTGAACCTTTCTTTACCACTAAATCAGTGGGGCATGGTTCAGGACTCGGTTTGGAAACCGTTCGCCGGATTGTAGAAAATCGCCATCACGGTACGCTTTCATTTGAGTCGCAGCCAGGGAGAACTTGTTTCACTATTTGCTTGCCCTTATTGAATCAATAAGCGATGGGATTAGAGATGAAAAAAAGGGAACCCAATGGTTCCCAAAATCCTCATGTAGAGCGCGATAAATCGCGTCTTAAAAGACCAATTATCTACACCAATAACCCTTAACCCAAACGTATTGAGTTATAAATAAAATGTTGGGGTAAAAAGAATTATTTATCTGATAATTCTGGTCTTGTGGGCTGTTGTTCGGAGTTAATAAATTCAGTCTTAGGTGGTTTTCCTATTGTATTAGGAGGTTGTTTTTTTGTTTTGGGTTGTGGGTTGTTATTCTCGCTCATATTAATTTATCTCCTTAATAGCTTTAGTTATTTGGCTGTTTTCAGATTTCTTGCTTGGAGTTGGTCAAGCAAAAAGTTCAGTGAATGCAGTCAGTTTGTGTTCCGATGATTATGACTTCAAGCGATGTCATTGCAATTCCGTAATCCTGTTGAAAATTTTGTTCCATTTCTATATTGTCAAAGAGGTAGATAGTGGAAAAACTCCTTACTTTCTACCTCTTTAACCTTAGTTTTCTATTCAAACTATTTTTGCAGCCAGACCGATATTGAACCACCTGGACATGGGAAATTTCCCCATCCGTCGTTATTGGTGTGAATGGTATCGTTTATATGTCCCGTGGCATCGTAAAATTCCTGATTGGGTCGGAACACATTCATCCACTTGTTCCCTGGTGAGCTATTGGTTAGCACTATAGCCATTGCACCCGGATGTTCCCTAGTACCCAAGCGCGTCCAACCGATAGTATTAGGATGGTCAAAGTAATCATGCTGGTCGCCAAAACCGTATTCTCTACGCGCCTTTAAGAACTTGTCAATCAAAAAACGGTGAGAGTAAAGGGTATTATCACGTTCTTTATCTTGATATTGTGCCCCGTAATAATCTGCATAGAAAACGCAAGGATAGCCTTCTCGGCGCAGTAAGATTAGTGCATAGGCTAAGGGCTTAAACCAAGGTTCAACAGGCGACTCTAGGGATTGACAAGGTTGGGTATCATGGTTTTCAACAAAGGTAACAGCTAGGGCAGGTTGTTCTTTAACTAAGGTTCTATCAAAAATCGATCGCAGATCGAAACTACTACCCTGGCGACTAGCTTGGTGAAATTTGAAATGTAGAGGCACATCAAATAACGACAAACGCCCATCACTAGAGGCAATATAACCGTGTAAGGCATCGATATCTTGAGACCAGTACTCGCCAACGCTAAACAGTTCCCGCCCACCAAAATGAACTTGCAGGTGATTTAACCAATCACGGAAAAAAGTGGAGCGGATATGTTTAACAGCGTCAATGCGAAAGCCATCTACACCTGTGGTATCAACAAACCAACGCCCCCAATACATCAACTCACCGCGCACGAGGTCATTACCTGTATCCAGGTCGTTGGCCATTAAATAATCGTAATTGCCGTGTTCGTGGCTAACTTCCGTCTCAAAATGTTTATCTTTAAGGCGGTAGAGTTTGTCTGCCGTTTTGGTATCTACATTGTATGATAATGAATCAAAGCACCACCAATACCATTTCATACTGGAGTATTTATCTCCACGACCGGGAAAATAGAACTTTGTATAAGCTCCAATTTCGTACCAATCGCTGACTGGACGGTTGCGGTCATTCCAATCCATTTCTTGGGCCGAGATGCGTTCTATTTCATCCCCACCATCTTTGTGGTTGAAAACCACATCGGCATAGATTTGAATACCTGCACGCTGTGCCGTTTTAATAGCCTTTAAGTATTGCTCGCGTGTTCCATATTTTGTCCGAACAGTATTTTTTTGATCGAACTCACCCAGATCGAACAGATCGTAGACTGCGTATCCAACATCCCATGTTCCACCACTGCCCTTATAAGCTGGCGGCAGCCATAAAGCAGTGAAGCCTGCATCAGCTAGCTCATTGGCTGTTTTATCCAGCTTGTCCCATAACGTACCATCATTGGAGATGTACCAATGGTAATACTGCATTATTACACCGTTGTTCATGCGATCGCCTTTGTAGAATCTTTGATTTTACAGATTTCTGCCAGAAATCTTTGATGCTAGGATATGTTACTTTTGTCACACATCCCAACTTCACCCGAATTTATTTAGGTTTCAATGACGACTTCATCAAGAGCAATTATGAATTATTAAGACGGGATAATTGCTGATTTGCCTTGATCAGGTTAGTGAACTCCTGCAAAGTTTGACGATACTTTTCTTCAGCTATCGAGAATAAATCGTTATGATTTGCCTCTTCAACCCACAAATAAAGTTTTGGAGATGTTGCAGCATTAAACAACTTTTCTCCATGAGTAAAAGGAATTATGTTATCTGCTTTTCCATGAATCACCAATATCGGACATTTGACTTTTTTGATATTTTCCAGATTGGGAAACTTATCGAAAGGTAAAACCCGAAAAGGTACTATTACTTGAAAAGCGGAAATAAATGAGCTTTCAATAATTAAACCAGCTACTGGTTTCTGCATTGCTAAATTTACCGCCGAACCACCGCCGACCGAACGTCCCAAAACTATAATTTTTTCAGGTGGAATTTTTAAATTTTGGGTCAAATAATTGTAAGCGCTATTGATATCTTCGTATGCATGACTTTCTGTCGGCTTTCCTTGACTCGTACCATAACCGCGATAATCAAAAGCAAAGACACTAAAACCCCATGCGTGTAATTTTTCTAGAATCTGTTTGATATCTCCTAAATCTTCAGAATTACCATGAGAATAAAGAATAGTATATTTAGCTTGAGTGTTCAATAAGTATGTAGCTGAGATATTCGTATTTTCCCCACTCCTTAACTTCAAAATTGTTGGATCGTTCTGATAGCTAGAAGGTTGAGATAGAAAAATCATGCTATCTGCCCGAAAATATACAAATACAGCAAAAAATATATAGATAAAGACTAAAGATTTAACCAGCCTCTGCCAAGTAAAATCACCAATTAGCAGTTTTATAACTTGCTGTTTATCCATTAGTTTTTATTATTGGGTAAAACTTTATTTCCAGGTTTCCCGATTTCTGATGCTTCCTAACTACAACTCATACAACTTCATCAAACTTTACGCCAGCTTTGTCACAAATGAGTATCTGGAGTTGAGCGACTGAGTAATTACTTAACCCGGATTCTTAAGCCGATACTAACAAGCACTGTTATATTCCCTAATGCTAGACGGGAATATTTCGTGTTGTAAAAGTTACAGTTACCAAAACTGAAACGGTTATCAAATTCCAAGCTGCTCAGGACTATTCTGGGTAAATAGTCAAATGTGACAGAAAAAATTTAGTGTGAGGATTTAGCCATGTCTTACCCGATTCCATCCAAAATGTGGCAGCGAGTCAGTATTTTAATATTGTGTTTATTGATACCCTCGCTAGGAATTGCCGTTTTACGTCAGTCTGCTACAGTTGCGATTCCAGCCAATCAGACTCCTGCCACTACTCCAAAAACTTCCATTCTACCCAATCACCCTGACTACCAAGCACTCCAGGCATTGGTACAACAGTATAGTTGTGTCGTCCCTGTCCAAAACTTTGGCACTCTTCCTGTAACCCGGACTGAGTTTGCTACAGTCTTGAATGCCTGCGTGAATCGCAGCAATGAGCTAATAACGACCGATCCCAAGATCGTTACCCCAGCAGATATAAAAATTCTGCAACGCTTGCAGTCAGAATTTGCACCGGAGTTAGCAATCTTAAAAAGTCCGATAGATAAATTGGAAGCTCCTAGTCCCATCACTCCGACTACCAGAGGACGGACTCAAACTGAGTCTACCCGAAAGACTCAACCTTTACCCACAGCCCTACCCCTTAGTATTCCGTCTGGCTCATCTGTGCAGGATCGAGTTGTTAACCGTGCGAATATGCCTAAACTCCAAACTCGTGGCAGTATTGGAAGGGTTGCCCCGGAACCACAAATAGGTAGCAGATTCAATACAGAAAACTACAACCGGATTGAAGATAATCCCTTTCATCGCGTTAGTAATGATCCTCTTTCCACCTTTTCCATTGATGTAGATACAGCATCTTACAGCAACGTGCGACGGTTTATTACTCAAGGGGAATTACCACCCAAAGATGCAGTGCGAATTGAGGAATTGATCAATTATTTTACCTACAATTATCCCCAACCAAAAGGCAATCGCCCTTTTTCCGTCACCACTGAAGTTGCTGCTGCTCCCTGGAATCCTCAACACAAGCTGGTACAGGTGGGTTTGCAAGGTAAACGCCTAGAGAGCGAAACCTTACCACCCAGCAACCTAGTATTTCTGATTGATGTCTCCGGTTCTATGGATGACCCGAACAAATTACCCTTAGTGCAACAGTCACTCAAATTGCTGGTGAATAAACTACGTCCTGAAGACCGGGTAAGTTTAGTAGTCTATGCTGGGAATGCTGGATTGGTTTTACCTGCTACTCCTGGTAATCAGAAATCAACAATTATGGCGGCGATTGACCGCTTAGAGGCTGGAGGCTCGACTGCTGGCGGCCAGGGTATTGAACTCGCCTACAAGATAGCCAAACAAAGCTTCCTCAAGTCTGGTAATAACAGAGTAATTTTAGCTACCGATGGAGATTTTAACGTCGGGGTTTCCAGTGATGGCGACCTGACGCGATTAATTGAACAAAAGCGAGACCAGGGAATTTTCCTGACGGTGTTGGGATTTGGCACCGGCAATTATAAGGACGGAAAAATGGAGCAACTGGCTGATAAGGGTAACGGCAACTACGCTTACATCGATACCCTATTGGAAGCCAAAAAGGTTTTAGTTAACGATCTCAGGGGAACTCTGTTTACTATTGCCAAGGATGTGAAAATTCAGGTGGAGTTTAATCCGGCGAAAGTTCAGGCATATCGCTTGATTGGTTACGAAAACCGCCTGCTGCAAAACCAGGATTTCAATGACGACAAGAAAGATGCAGGGGATATTGGGGCTGGCCATTCTGTGACAGCGCTTTATGAAATAATTCCCACTGGCACAAAAAGCGACGTGAAACTCCCAGAGATAGATCCTTTGCGGTATCAGCGTTCTGGTGAAACTGTCTCGGATGCTGCTGGTAATGAGTTGATGCAGGTGAAACTGCGCTATAAGTTGCCCCAGGACAGCACCAGTCAACTAATTACTCAAACCATCCAAGATGATGATTTGAGAACCGACCAGATACCCTCCACAAACCTGAGATTTGCTGCTGCGGTAGCTACCTTTGGGATGGTGCTGCGTGACTCTGAGTATAAGGGGGATGCTAGTTATGATTTGGTAATGAAATTGGCAACTCAAGGGAAGGGGGAAGACCAGGAGGGCTATCGGGGTGAGTTTATTCGCCTAGTGGAGCAATCTAGAGGGTTGATTACAAGAAAATGATTTTAGACTACAACTGAGATGGCGAGTAGGGAGTGGTGTAGTTCAATTACTTAAAAACCGCTGTAATATCTTGGAGATATTCACAATCCACATCAAAGGCGATCGCTCTCCACTGGATTAAATATCTGCAATCAATATAGCAATTTAATTTCAGAAGAGAGCATTACATATCTGCAAGATGTTTTTTGATCGCTGCTAGTAAGAAAACTTATTCCCTACTCTGCAAGACAAGAAGGAAGAAATGCTTAACTGAACTATATTGTGCCATGTAAGGTTTTTATTTGGGGAACTCCAAAAAATAAATTATTCCAATTTCTGAACTCAACACAATTGTTTTTCTCCCCTGCCCCCTGCTCCCTGCCCCCCTGCCCACACAATGATGGAATATTTTTTTACTTGGAAGTCCCTTTGTTTCTATTTTCTCCCCTTTCTTCCCACTGGTATACACATCGGTGTACCGGAAACCGGGTCTGGGATAACCCGACATTCCAATCCAAACACCTCCCTTACCATCTTCTCAGTGATCGCCAAATTAGGTTCGCCAACAGCAAAAATTTGACCTTCTTTCACCGCTACCAAATAATCAGCATAACGACAGGCATGATTCAAATCATGTAACACCATGACAATCGTTCTTTGCTGGTTTTGGTTCAAATCATACAATAAATCTAAAACTTCTATTTGGTGCGCCAAATCTAAAAAAGTAGTTGGTTCATCTAACAATAAAATATCCGTATCTTGAGCTAATGCCATTGCAATCCAAGCACGTTGTCGCTGTCCACCAGAAAGAGTATCTAACTCGCGTTCTGCTAAGTATTTAATCCCAGTAATTTCTAACGCTAGTTCTACTAATCTTTCATCTTCTTTTGTCCACTGCTGCAACCAGTTTTGATAAGGAAATCTTCCACAAGCTACCAAATCTCGAACGGTTAATCCTTCTGGTGCAACGGGGCCTTGGGTAAGAATTCCTAATTTTTTAGCAACATCTTTTGTTGATAGCTTAAATATATCTGTTGTATCTAAATAAATTGTGCCAACACGAGGTTTTAATAATCTTGCTAAACCCCGTAATAAAGTGGATTTTCCAGAGCCATTTGCACCAACTAAAGCAGTTATTTTTCCTGGTGGTATATCTAAATCTAAATGCTTAATAATAGTTATATGGTCGTAACCCAAAGTCAAATTCTTCGCTGACATTTGGTAATGTAGATTATCGTTCAATAATGACATTGACATAATTAAATTTAAGGGAATATTTTGATGATTTTGTAAGTATGTAATATCATGTCCGCTTAATTACTTAATTAAACCCAAAGAACCCCACGCTGTTTTAGCAGCGCTTTATCTCCCCTTCTTGCAGGTAGATAGGAGATTAGGGGGAGCCAGCACGGTGATAGGGGAAACCCCATGAGAAATTGGCGCGTAGGGTGCAATGACTATGGGAATCATAACTAGTTACCCGAACATGATATACTACACTATTTGCTTTTATTAATGCTACACCTAAAAAGAATTTTTTTCTACTTACTTAGTATTAAGTATACTGAATTAGGTTTTACTTTTTAGATTTTTAATAAATAAATAAAATACTAGGAACTTGGTTTTGAATCCGAAAGGAAAATCCTAGTTTTGCAGAACGAAAAATCAGTGAGTTTTTCTTCATTTTTTTACTTAATATTTCGCTAAGTAAACGAAGAATGGCTCACCAACTAAAGCTGTCATAATTCCCACGGATATTTCTTGTGGTCGAATTAATAATCGCGCCAAAATATCGGATACTAACAGCAATATTCCCCCATAAATTGCACTATAGCAATCCTAAATGAGTCGTGAAAATCTCTAATTCCTCTCTCTGCGTTCTCTGTGCCTCTGCGGTTAATTTATTTTTACAAATGATTTAGGATTGCTATATAAGGTAAAATCCAACGGTAATCTACCCCAACTCAAACCTAACTATATGGGGAATAACTAAACCAATAAATCCAATTGAACCCACCGCAGCAACGGAATTACTTTCTAAGAGTAAAACACTGACGGCGGCGGCAATTTATTATCCATAAAGTTTGTTGACCCAAACCTTTAGCAATATCTTCTCCCAGGCTTAAAACCGTGATTTGTCTTGCTAAAGCAAATGCCAAAATCGTGCCAATACAAATGTAAGGCAATACTTGTAAAATAATACCTTCATCAATACCCGCCAAAAAACCAGCCAACCAAAAGCGAATTTTTTTTAAAGTTCTTTGACTGACTATTAAAACTCCCGTTGTTAGTGAAGAAAGTAAGCTACTAATAGCCGCACCCGCGATTGTCAAATTTAAGGAAGAAAGAAAATTTGGCGCCGCCTCACAAAGAAATGGTATGAGTATCTGATGCAGAGGAATATCTGCTGCGCCAAATGAGATGCGGAAAATTAGACAAATCATAAAGAATTAGGAATCCCACAATTAAACCCGCAACGGGAAATGTTAGGAATAACAACAATCCTCTGGCTGGTGAGGGAACCGATCTACTCATTGTTCAAATTACTGGCTTCAAGCAGTGTAATTGTTGCTTGTGAAGATAAGCCAACACAAGCTGCTAGTTCTTCTAATGCCAAGCGATCGCGTGCGTTTGTATTCAGCATCTCCGTTGCAGCTGCAACATAGTCAGGATTCGCCAGTTGACTTAAAGTTCCTTGAGAATTCACAGTAGCAATCCGCTCAGTTTTTGCTCCCAAAAGGGCAAGCTGTTGCATTCGATAAGTGGCTATTTTCGCAGCTTGACGGGCTTGTAAGTAAGCAAGGTAGTATTGTACAACGGCTACCCGTTTTTGCTGTTTAACTTCATGCCAGCGAGCTTCTCTCATCGGTAATTGCTGAATGATATTCAAAAGTTTAATCGGGTCAATTGTCATTGCGATCGCAAAACCGCGCTGACTTTCAGATGCTATTTCAGGCAAGTTGTAATCGATCGTGCTTTGAGATGGTGATAATTCTACACTCAAAACATCGGTGAAAGCACCCCATCCCATAGCAGCTTTTGCCTCCTGTACCTGCGAAGACTGACGTTGGGCGATGGCAACTAACTGCTCAATAATTTTTAGATCGCGATCGCTAATCTCTGTCTGAAGAATTTGTGGTTGATAATTATTCAGCTGTTTGTTTTCTGACAACGCTGGTAAAGGCAGACTAATAAGTGCGATCGCCAGAACAATTTTCCAACTGTACAGACAGGCTATTAATTCATAACTCATAGCTGTCAAAAAGTTTTGCGTTCCTCCAAGTTTGCTAATACTTCTGTACGAGTTCGCCAAACAGGACGCAATTGCTTGCGAGAAAACAGTGGTAGTTGGTCGGTAATGTGGGGCGAACCGGGTTGAGTAGCGTTACCGTAGCTGATGAGAGCCATTGCTTTTACTGGTTGCGAAAACTCAATGGCTGCAACATAACTATCACCAGCTACGGCTTGAAAGCGTTCATTGTTAGCTGGAGCAAAATTGAGGGCGCGGAATATTCCTTCATCCCCATCGCCACCATTGGCAGGTAAATCTAAGTTTCCGCTATGCACTCGAAAGACTTCACCCCAAGCAACATCTAGTTTTCCATAAGCTTTTTCGACTTTTGCTGCCGCTATTTGTAGCGCTTTCACTGCGCTTTCTGGGTCTTTTAAACCATCGGGTGTGGTGCGCGGGGAGTTCTCACTCCAAGGAATACTAAAGGTTTGCTTTTGATCCATTTCTTGCCACCAAAAAGAAAACAATACCGCGCCTCGACTATCAGCATTAGCATTTCGATCCCAAGCAGCCAAAATTTCAGCAGCACGACGGGCTAATTCATCGCCATAAGTTTGAGCAGCAGGGATTAGGTCATCAAGGATGCGTTCTGCAAGTTCCATTTTGGTGGAATGTTTGTACTCAATCATTTTCTCAAAAGAAATTTTTGGATCTTCAGCCAACATTTTTGCAGAACTTTGTGACCGGAAAGACATTTCTCCCCGTGGAGCCATATAGGCAGGGTAATCATCTGCTTTGATGGCAGGCGGAAAAGTCGTTGTCCAAGGTGGATCGTTGGTATTTTGCAACCAACCGCTAGGCGGGTCAATTACACGCGGTAAATCTTGGTATGGGTGCATTTTTGTCCACAAAGTCTTAGATGTGTCGCCAGGAATTAAGCCTTCCCAGTATTTAAAGTCTCCCTGTTGACGAATTGGCACCAGACCATTGAATAGGTGCATGATGTGTCCGGCTCGATCTGCATACATGACGGTAAACATCGGTAGTTGCAAGCGTTTCAATACCTTTTGAAATTGACCAAAGTTTTGAGAACGTGCCATATCCCACCACTGTTCCAACACACCGGGACGGTCTGCACCGACAACCCGCAGCGCTACAGCGAACCCATCTTTTTCTTGAACGACTGCACCGTGGATGGAACTTTTGACTAATAATGGTTGTTCGACTAACGAGCCATTTTTTTGCTTGACCTTTAACAAAAACTTTGATGTTGTAAAAGGACGGACTTTGCCATCAAAAAGATAACCATCATCAGCCAATTTCAACTTGTATATGTCCCAACCATCAAGGGTATTGACGGTATGAGTCCAACCCAAACGATCGTTAAAGGCGATCGCTAAAACTGGAATTCCCACTAAAGCCGCTCCAGAAGCATTCATCCCTGGCGCAGTAATTTGTGCTTCGTACCAGACAAATAAATCCGACCATAACAAGTGGGGATTTGCCAATAACATCGCCTTTCCACTGGCAGAATGTTTGGGTGCGATCGCCCAACCGTTAGAACCAGCTTCCGATTGGGTATGAGTAATATCTGCTACTTGTTCTTGATTGACGATAAAAGTAAAATCCAGCACTCTTTGTAAATGCGCCAACACATCCTCTGGCTTGACAGGTAATACTATTTTTACTTGCTCGTCAATTAAATCAGGATGGGCTTTGGCATACGTATTTATCCCAGTGGCAAAGGCATTTATATAACTACGAAAAGCTGGACTTTGTGCCCGATACCAAGAACTAGCACGATTGGGCACTCCCATCGTCAGTACCCATTTATCAGATTCTAAATACTCTTCTCCCCAGTATTCGGCTGCTTTTCCCCTAGCTTGACCATAGAGGTGCAACAGCAAGTTAGCATGACTCTGCATCTGTGCCCAACCAAATGCCTGGAAAGCACTTGGAGCATCTTTACCGTATATATGCGGTATGCCGTAAGTATCCCATAATATCTCTGTAGTTCTGGGTGCAGTCGCAAAACTGTTATTTGCCAAAACGACAACTAAAATAGCACTGAGGATAAAAGCTAAAAATCTAAATAATTTTCTTTTCAGTATTGGCTGGTCAAATTGCCACAAATACACCCTAACATTCAACATGATGGTTTGATTAAATTAATTTGACTGGAAGGCTTTTAAGTAAAGGCTCTAGTTGCATATTGATACTCATTCTCACATTCCGTGAAAAATGTCACGTCTGATATTAATGACGCGATATATTATCAATAATGCTTGACACTAGCTCTAGAAATCCTCAAAAGCTATCTGCGACTAATTTGCATTTAACTCTAGTGCTATTAGGAGACATTATCATAAAGGTTACACATGAGCAAGCTATCAAAACTTCTAAATTTTATAAATCTGACTAGCGTTGTGTGAAAAATCTTTATAAATAAGTCTTTTCAAGATATCGCTACAGTAGAAATAAAGTTAAATTTACCTAAATTACATTTTGTAATCTATCTTTTGATATATTTTATAGAAATGATTTTTGAGCAAATAATAATAGTTTTTAATTAAAATTTGCTTGCTATCTTCGCTAAGTTGCTTTAGACTCTTAAACTAATTGCAAATTAGTAGCAATAATCTTCTAAATAGAACGCGGTTAGAATTTTCATTCTTCTGGCAAAGGCTGCAACGGCTTGATATTGCAGAATTCTTTGTGCATCAGGATTTTGAAAGTGCAATGACTCAATGACTCTAACTTATGCAGAGTTAGATCGATATCGGGGGCTGTGCTGGGGTAGCCGTTGAGGTACTTGCCAATCAACGCTGTGCTTGTAACCATTTGCCTGTAACAAGGTGGCGCGCCGCCAGTGGGGTGTTTTCAACAAACAAGGCTACGCCGCCTGTGCGCCTGCTTCTAAGAAACCATATTTTCTGAGGAATGAAAAAATCGTTCATCAATATGTTTTTTCAGTGTATTTTTGACTTAAATAGTAATTTATATAACATTTCTTTGCTGAAATTATAGTCATTCATATAATCGCAAGCTTGACTCTGATTGCCATCCAAGAACATTGCTGCAGTTATTATCATTGTCATAATTTATGCATTACTCATATCTCTGCAAGTACTATTCTAAAGTTTTCATAATTTTCTGATTTTTAACTGATACATAAGTAAGGTGAAATAAAAAGATGCTTAAAACTGTGCTGCTGTCTCGTATCTACTGTACTTTTTTTGGTCAAAGCTTTTATGGACGATCGGGATGAACACCTGCGCCAATTGATTGCAACAGTGTGCCAACACCCAGATGGCAGCCGAGAATGGCGAAAAGCTATGAGTCGGCTTCTGATTTTTATTCAGGGGCTACCAGAATTTAGAAAATACTCAAGCTTGGACTGTCCCGATTATTTTTTAGATGCTCTGAACCAAACTTTGGAGTGGTTCAGCCAAAATATTAGAAACTTTCAGCCACGTACATCTTCAGTTCGAGATGATTTAATAAAATGGATCAAAAGCTACCTTTACTGGCGCGTCAAAGATTTAAATTCACCATCTTTCCCTTCAAGAAAAAAATCTCATTTGTCCTTAGATGAAAGCATTTTAGATCCGGATGGAGAAATAACAACTTGGTTGGAACGAGTGTCACAACAAGGACAAATATTAGGAACACCAGCTAATTCATATATTTTGAGCAGACTAGAAATTTATCTGGAAAATTTACAGCAGCAGTCACAACAACTTTTAGTAGGCAACTTGGCACTTTACATTGAGCAAGATCCAGACAAGGAACTACGAAATTGTTATCCTCGTAAACATCCCGAATGCAACTGTCAAGCACTAAGCCAAAGGTTGCTGTTCATCTTTAAGAACCCACCAGATACACTTGCTGATATTGCTCGCGAGAGCCAAATCAATTACCAGACTTTGGTATCTCATTGGAAATTAAAAGCAATACCGCTCCTACAAGATGTTGCAATTCAACTTGGATATCAATCTAATTAACAATCATGAGTAGCACAGAAACGCTCACTTTAAAAATTCCACTTGGACAACAAGCCCATGCCATTGCCCGCCAGTTTGCTCTTGAACAAACTACACCTCAAAAAGCTAAACAAATCTATTTGAATACACTAGCAGTTTATGCTGTTTACAGTTACTTGAAATGGTTGCATATTGATACTGCTTTAGAGAAAGGTGATAGTTGGCATCCCTTGAAACGAGCTTTATTTAATGTTGCCGATTTAGTTATTCCTAACATTGGTAAGTTAGAGTGTCGGCCAGTTCAACCTGGAGAAACGGCAATTTACTTACCCCCCGAAGTAATGAAAAATAGGATTGGTTATGTGGCTGTCCAATTTAGCGAACGCCTTCAGGAAGTGCAGTTGTTAGGATTTGTGAGAACAACTACTATTTCTACTACTTCAGAACAAATATCACTAGCAAGCCTTAAACCCCTTAATTTCCTTTTTGACTGTATTCCTAACACTGTCGCTCACCCTGCACTTAGAGCAAGCCAGATACAGGTGAACTTAAGTCAATGGTTCGAGAATCTATTTGAAAACAGTTGGATGGCTTTAGAAGAAATTTTCGGCAATATAAATGAGAAAAAATTTGCTCTCAGAAATGTTTCATCGTTGGGTAAAGATAGCGTAGCGAGAGCAAAAATCATAGATTTAGGACTAAAACTGGGGAATCAATCACTAGTGCTGCTTGTAGCACTCGCACTATTCTCTCAACAGAAAGTAGAAATATTAGTACAAATACATCCTTTATCTGAAAAACTTTATTTGCCATCTAACCTGAAAATTAATTTATTCTCAGATACAGGAAAAATTATTC
Organism: Nostoc sp.; assembly: GCF_036917415.1. Lineage (GTDB taxonomy): Bacteria > Cyanobacteriota > Cyanobacteriia > Cyanobacteriales > Nostocaceae > Nostoc. Next base: position 45,237 of record NZ_JBALDJ010000096.1, read on the forward strand.
AAGAAGTTGTATCACGAAGTAATGATAACTTTATTCAATTAAAACGGTTTCGAGGGGATTTTGGAGAAAGCTTTCATATCCAAGTGTCTCATGGTAATTTGACAATCAAGGAAACTTTTGTCATCTGACACTTTTTTGTAGGAGTGTAATGAGTAAGTTAGTTGTCTTGAATTTAGGTAAGGGCGACCTCCATAAAGGTTTTCCTGATGTCACGGTTCAACTTGGGTTAATAAATGACCCACGTGCAATGGAATTTCGCGGGAGTTTACCACCAGCGCCAGAAATTTTTCAACTTTATCGAAATTGGCAAATACTATATTCGGCTCTCTACCGTCACTATGGATGGTGGATACGTCTCGAAATCGAAGATAGTGATATCACAAATTTTTCGGAATTGGAATTTAACGATTTATGTCAGCAATTATCATCTAGAATCAATATTTGGCTCAATTGTGAGCAGTTTCGCAAAATAGACCAAAAATTACGTACGCAATTAAATCCAAATGAAGAAATTTGCTTTATAATTGCAACTTCTGATAACTTACTACGACGACTTCCTTGGCATTTGTGGAGCTTTTTTGAAGATTATCCGAATGCTGAAGTCGCACTTAGTCCCTTAGAACCCCAAAGACTAAATAAAATATATACTCAGGAAAAAAAAGTTAAGATTTTAGCGATTTTTGGCAATCATCAAGGAATTGATATTAGTCAGGATAAGTATTTATTAGAAAATTTATCAAACCAAGCTCAAATAAATTTTTTAATTGAGCCACAACGAAAGGAATTAAGTAACGAACTTTGGGGGAAAGGTTGGAATATTCTATTTTTTGCTGGACATAGTTCTAGTCAAGAAAGAGGAGTTCTACAAATTAATCAAACTACGACAATTACTCTAGATAAATTAAAACATGGACTCCAGAAAGCAATTGAGAACGGATTGCATTTAGCAATTTTCAATTCTTGTGATGGTTTAGGTTTAGCAGAAGCATTAGAGGATTTACACATTCCCCAAGTCATTGTCATGCGCGAACCAGTCCCGGACGTTGTAGCGCAGGAATTTTTAAAACATTTTTTAGGTGAATTTTTTAGCGGACAATCACTATACTCTGCACTGCGCGAGGCGCGAAAAAGGCTCGAAGGAATAGAAGATAAATATCCTTGTGCAACTTGGTTGCCAGTAATTTGCCAAAATCCCTTGTCAGCGCCAATGACTTGGCAGTTGCGCCGAAAGAAGATTACCACCAAAAGTTTTTTAGTCATATTGCTGACAAGTTTGTTGGTAACAAGTTTGGTCATGGGGGTGCGGTATTGGGGTTATCTGCAAACTTCAGAACTACAGGCTTTTGACCATTTTATGCAATTGCGATCGCATCTTGTCACCGAAAAACCTGACGAGCGAATTTTAATTATCACAATCGATGAAGCAGATATTCAATACCAACTCAATAAAGGAATGCAAATGCAATGGTCGTTGTCTGACCAAGCCCTTGCTCTACTATTAGATAAATTAAATAAATATCAACCACGAAGCATCGGTTTAGATATTTATCGTGACGGAATTGTAGATCCCAAATATCCAAATTTAGCTAATCGTTTTCAGCAAGATAATCGTCTATTTTTTGTGTGCAAAGTTGCTACTACTGATGAGGATGGAAATAGTGATGGTATTCCGCCACCTTCTGGAGTTTCAAGAGAACGCTTAAGTTTTAGTGATTTTGTTGCAGATAATGAAGATATTGCTCGTCGCCAGCTTTTACAATTGACTCATCCTCTAACATCTCTATGTACCACAGAATATGCTTTTAATCTACAACTAGCACTTCATTATTTAGATAAAGAAGGTAAAACAGCAAGTGTTACAAAATCAGATTATTTACAAATTGGTGATATTGTGTTTGAGCAATTAAACGAACACACTAGCGGTTATCAAAAAGTAGATGCATCTGGTTATCAAATATTGTTGAATTATCGTTCTCTTGACTCTGTGGAAAAAATTGCCGAGCAAGTTAGTTTGAGAGATGTGTTAGATGAAAAAATCCCATCAGAATCAGTTCAATTACTCAAAGACCGCATTGTGATGATTGGTCTTTCTGCCCCCACCAATACAAATGATTATTGGAAAACACCTTTCAGTTCCAATGCAAAACTGAAGCAAAAGCAAACACCAGGGGTGTTTGTACAGGCGCAGATGCTAAGTCAAATCCTCAGCGCAGTTTTAGACCGCAGACCTTTATTGTGGTGGTGGTCTGGATGGATAGAAGCACTTTGGATATGGGGATGGTCATTAGTAGGAGGTATTACAGCATGGTATTATTCAAAACCGTTGCATCTGGGATTGGCGGTGGTAGTCACACTTTTAACAGTGTTTGGGTTATGTTTTGGTATTTTTACACTAGCTGGATGGGTGCCATTTATACCTTCAGTATTAGCGTTACTAGTTACCCAAGTAATGGTAATCTCATGGTTTAGAGGTTCGCATCTTCGCAAGAGAAAACAATTAAATTTTAATCGTGATTAAAAAAAAATTACTTGACCAACCAATTCAACGCGCTTGCGTAATTCCTTTGGTTTTTATTGGTTTGATAAATTACTCACAATCCGTGCAAGCACAACTGACCAATTCGATTCCAAACACTGTTAAAAATTCGCCCTCCCAATCTTTTAAGCAACCGAAATTGCCCAGAAACGGCGCACCCACAGGTCGGCGCCGAGCCGGGGCTGGGCGCGATCCTGATTGTCCTAGCAATCTCACACAGCTTACTGCTCTAGTACCTGGTGATGGAGGTGAATCAGTCTTGGCATCAACAGTTGCAGAAAATCCAACTTTTTGGTTTTATGTTCCCCAACTACCTGAAACCATGCGTTCTGGAGAATTTGTGTTGCAAGTGCTGGATGGTAAAGATGTAGAGAATGTCTATCGAACACCTCTTACTCTGTCTGGAAAATCGGGGATCATCAGCATTACTTTGCCAGCACAACCGCAATATTCTTTAAAAGTAGATAAGAAATATCATTGGTACTTTCATATTTATTGTGGCGATGTAGAAAAAACATCTGACAATTTTTATGTAGATGGGTTTGTGCAAAGGCAAGTTCTGACAGAGGCTCTTGATAGTCAGTTAAAGTCAGCAAAATCAAAAGAGTATATTGTCTATAGTGCTAATAATATTTGGTACGATGCCCTAACTAATTTAGGTCAACAACGTCGTGCCAATCCACAGAATGCAACTCTTAATCAAGATTGGGTTGACTTATTAAATGCAGTGGGCTTGCAAGATATTGCTAAAGAGCCAATTGTACAGGATTACAACTTGGAAAAATAAGACTAATCACACGATGCAGTTACTGATTTTTGAGGGGTGCTATGTCAGGAATAACTCAAGATTGGCGGTGTCGGTGTAGTAGTTTGATGGTGGTAAGCGTGTTAATTTCTTGCTTGCAAGATCAGGTTTTTGCCCAAATTACCCCAGATAACACTTTGCCTAATAACTCTAGCGTTGCCAAGGATGGAAACACCTTTAATATCACTGGAGGAACGCAAGCAGGAAGTAATTTGTTTCACAGTTTCTCTGAGTTTTCTGTGCCCACTAATGGTACTGCTTCTTTTAATAATGCAGGAGATATTCAAAATATCATTACTAGAGTCACAGGTAACTCAGTCTCCAATATTGATGGCTTAATCCGAGCCAACGGTATAGCTAACCTATTTCTGCTTAATCCCAATGGCATTATCTTTGGAGCGAATGCACGATTAGATATTGGTGGTTCATTTTTAGCAACCACAGCCAGCAGTTTCAAATGGAGCGATGGTAGCAGCTTCAGCGCCACCAATCCTCAACCTGCCTCTGAGTTACTAGCAATCAATCCTTCAGCACTGTTTTTCAATCAACTGCAAGCAGCCAGAATTGAGAACAGGTCAACCACCGATGCGGGAAATAATCTTAAAGGGCTGAGAGTGCCAGATGGGCGAAGTTTGTTGTTAGTGGGTGGAGATATCGTCCTTGATGGTGGCTCCTTGAATGCTTTAGGTGGGCTAGTGGAATTGGCAGGAGTCTCTGGTAATGGGACTGTGGGATTAAATATTGATAGTCAAGACCTGAGTTTGAGTGTCCCTGATGGTGTCCCAAGAGCCGATATCTCTTTGAGTAATGGCGCAGTTGTGGATGTGCGTGCTGGTGGGGGAGGCTCAATTACAGTCAATGCTCGGAATTTAGATTTAAAACAACAAAGTCAACTTGTTGCTGGGATTAAGTCAGGTTTGGGTACAGCAACAGCTACGGCAGGAGATATTAAAATTAATGCTACCGATACTGTCTTTTTGGATAACAGTTTCGTTAGGAGCACAGTAGAAGAAAATGGGGAGGGCAAAGCCGGAGGTGTATCGATTACTACTGGTTTACTAGAAGTTACCAATGGTGCCCGACTGGATGCCAGTACGTTGGGAAAAGGGGATGCAAACAGTGTCACCATTTTTGCTAGAGATGCTGTCAAATTTGATGGCGAAGATAAGAATGGAGTTAACAGTGCAGCATACAGCAACGTCAGTTCTGAAGCAGAGGGCAATGCCGGAGGTGTATCGATTAGAACAGGCTCACTAGAAGTGACCAATGGTGCCGAACTGAGTGCCAATACTGAAGGAAAAGGGGATGCAGGCTTTGTCACCATTTTTGCTAGAGATGCTGTCAAGTTTGATGGTGAAGATAAGGATGGATTTGACAGTGGGGCATACAGCCGAGTCAGACCTGGAGCACAGGGCAACGCTAAAGGTGTATCGATTATCACAGGCTCACTAGAAGTGACCAATGGTGCCCTACTGAGTGCCAGTACCTTTGGAAAAGGGAATGCAGGCAGTGTTAACATTACTGCTAGAGATACTATCAAGTTTGATGGTGAAGGCAAGGATAGATTTGACAGTGGGGCATACAGCCGAGTCTTCTCTGGAGCAGAGGGCAACGCCGGAGGTGTATCGATTACCACTGGCTCATTAGAAGTGACCAATGGTGCCCAAGTCAGTGCCAGTACCTTGGGAAAAGGGGATGCAGGCTTTGTCACCATTACTGCTAGAGATACTATCAAGTTTGATGGTGAAGCTAACGATCGATCTGATAGTGGGGCATACAGCGAAGTCAAGCCTGGAGCAGAGGGCAAAGCCAGAGGTGTATCGATTACCACAGGTTCATTAGAAGTTACCAATGGTGCCCAACTGAGTGCCAGTACCTTGGGAAAAGGGGATGCAGGCTTTGTCACCATTTCTGCTAGAGATGCTGTCAAGTTTGATGGTGAAGGCAAGGATGGATTTTACAGTGGGGCATACAGCCGAGTCTTCTCTGGAGCAGAGGGCAACGCCGGAGGTGTATCGATTACCACTGGCTCATTAGAAGTGACCAATGGTGCCCAAGTCAGTGCCAGTACCTTGGGAAAAGGGGATGCAGGCTTTGTCACCATTACTGCTAGAGATACTATCAAGTTTGATGGTGAAGCTAACGATCGATCTGATAGTGGGGCATACAGCGAAGTCAAGCCTGGAGCAGAGGGCAAAGCCAGAGGTGTATCGATTACCACAGGTTCATTAGAAGTTACCAATGGTGCCCAACTGAGTGCCAGTACCTTGGGAAAAGGGGATGCAGGCTTTGTCACCATTTCTGCTAGAGATGCTGTCAAGTTTGATGGTGAAGGCAAGGATGGATTTGACAGTGGGGCATACAGCCGAGTCTACTCGCAAGCAGAGGGCAATGCCGGAGGTGTATCGATTACTACAGGTTCATTAGAACTAACCAATGATGCCCTACTGAGTGCCAGTACACTTGGAAAAGGGAATGCAGGCAGTGTCACCATTTCTGCTAGAGATACTATCAAGTTTGATGGTGAAGGCAAGGATGGATTTTACAGTGGGGCATACAGCCGAGTCTTCTCTGGAGCAGAGGGCAACGCCGGAGGTGTATCGATTACCACTGGCTCATTAGAAGTGACCAATGGTGCCCAAGTCAGTGCCAGTACCTTGGGAAAAGGGGATGCAGGCAATGTCAGTATTTCTGCCACAGATGCTATCAAGTTTGATGGTGAAGCTAACGATGGATCTGATAGTGGGGCATACAGCGAAGTCATCTTTGGAGCAGAGGGCAATGCCAAAGGTGTATCGATTACCACAGGTTCATTAGAAGTTACCAATGGTGCCCAACTGAGTGCCAGTACCTTGGGAAAAGGGGATGCAGGCAGTGTCAGCATTTTTGCTAGAGATGCTGTCAAGTTTGATGGTGAAGGTCAGGATGAATTTGAGAGTGGTGCATACAGCCGAGTCTACTCGCAAGCAGAGGGCAACGCCGGAGGTGTATCGATTAGAACAGGCTCACTAGAAGTTACCAATGGTGCCCAACTGAGTGCCAGTACACTTGGAAAAGGGGATGCAGGCAGTGTCACCATTTCTGCTAACACTTTTGAGGCTAGCAATGGTGGTCAAGTATCCACCATCACTTCTGGTGAATCCGACGCTGGTAATATTACATTCAAGGTCAAAGACAATATTACCCTCTCTGGTTTAAAAACAGGTCTATTTGCTAATACCAGTGAAGGTTCTATAGGTAATGGTGGTAATATTATCATCGACCCCAGAATCATGACAATTCGAGATGGTGCTGCAATTGCCGTTAACAGTCAGGGAGAAGGTATTGGCGGTAATATCCAATTGGCTGCTGACTTCCTCACACTAGAACGAGGCACAATCTCTGCCGCAACTCGTAGTAACACTGGTGGTAATATCACTCTTAACGTGCAAGAGTTATTATTACGCGATCGCAGTCAAATCACCAGCACTGCTGGCGTTGAGCAGTTTGGTGGTAATGGTGGCAATATCACCATCAATGCCCCCAATGGCTTCATCCTCGCTGTGCCTAGTGAAAATAGTGACATCACTGCCAATGCTTATACAGGCAGTGGTGGGAGAGTGGAGATTCAAGCCAATGGCATTTATGGTCTTGAGTTCCGAGATAAAGAAAACCCGCAAACAAGCGATATCACTGCTAGTTCAGTATTTAGTACACAAGGCACTGTAAAGTTAATTACACCTGAGATTGACCCCAACAGTGGCTTAGTCCAATTGCCAACAATACCAGTTGACACTCAGGTGGCTCAAGGTTGCTACAGTCCAGATTATGCTCAAAACCGATTTGTGATCGCCGGACGCGGCGGTTTACCACCCAATCCCCAAGACATTCTCACTCCTGATGCGCCTCAAATCGATTGGGTATCTGTTAAACCCACTCACAACAATCGTTCCATACCACCTGTTACCAGTAAACCAACTACCTCCACTCCCAAACGCATTGTTGAAGCCACAGGCGCAACGCTAAACGCCAAAGGACAAATAGTCTTGAGTGCTAATTCATCTGTCGCACCCTACACTTTCAGACACAACCCTATTCAGTGTCATGGTCGCTAAAGTTACTCATATTTTGATAGTGTCCTGCTTGCTTATGTTGTTTAACAGCCTGATAACTACATCCAGCAGGGCACAGACACTCAATCGCGTACAACCACCCGAAAACAATTCTCCCTCGCTCCCCCAACTTCCGCCACCGCAGGATGTCCAACCACCTTCACCCAAAACACCAACACTACCAACACCACCCCAACTTCCACCTCCATCTGAATTACTTCAACCTGGACAACCACTACTTAAACCAGATGAACCATTCCTGGAGAGATCGCAAATCTTCACTGTTAAACAGTTTGAAGTCATTGGCAGTACAGTATTCAGTCGAGAAAAGTTGACTAAGGTACTTGCTCCGTTTACAAACAAGTTGATAACATTTGCACAATTGTTAGAAGCTCGTTCCAAAATTACCGAACTTTATATTAATGCAGGATACGTTACGTCTGGGGCTTACATTCCTGAACAAACTTTTCTTAACAACGGTGTTGTCCAAATCCAAGTAATAGAAGGGAAATTAGAAGATATCCAAATAACTGGGACTAAGCGACTCAACCCAAATTATATCCGCAGCCGTATAGCCTTGGGCGCATCCACTCCTTTGAATCAAAAACGCCTACTAGAGTCACTACAATTATTGCGACTCAATCCTTTAATTCAAAACGTCTCTGCTGAACTGTCTGCTGGCTCACGTACTGGTGCTAATTTACTGGCTATCAAGATAACAGAGGCTGATTCATTCAATATACAAGCAGTCCTGGATAATGGTCGTTCACCTAGTGTTGGTAGTTTCCGACGCCAACTGCAAATAAACGAAGCTAACTTACTCGGATTCGGAGATAGTATATCGTTAACATATAGCAATACCGACGGCAGTAACACTATAGATACCAGCTACAGCTTACCTCTCAATCCCCGCAATGGTACTCTCACCTTCAGTTATGGTACTATATCAGCCGATGTCATTGAACGTCCCTTCAATAAATTAGATATTGAATCAGCTTCCCAATATTACGAACTGACATTCCGCCAACCTCTAGTGCAAACTACTAACCAAGAATTTGCTCTTGGGATAACCGCTTTTCGCAGAGAAAGTGATATTTCCTCTTCTTTACTAGAAGAGAATGAGGTTCCTCTTTCTGTACTTTCACCAGGGGCTGATAAAGAAGGACGCACCAGAGTATCTGCGTTGCGTTTTTTTCAGGAATGGACGAGTCGCAATAGCCAAGAAGTCATTGCCGCTCGCTCTGAATTTAGTCTGGGAATTGGTGCATTCAATGCCACAATTAATGATACCGAACCTGATAGCCGCTTTTTCGCTTGGCGAGGACAGGCGCAGTGGGTACGCCTCTTAGCTCCTGATACCCTACTATTAATCCGTGGTAATGTGCAATTAGCTTCTACAGAGCTTTTAGCTTCAGAAGAATTTGGTTTGGGTGGTATAAATAGTGTACGAGGATATCGTCAAGATTTACTGTTGACAGATAATGGCGCTCTTGCTTCTGTTGAGTTCCGGCTACCAATTGCCCGTGTACCACAATGGAATGGAGTTCTGCAAGTTACGACCTTTGGTGATGTTGGCACAGCTTGGAATAATTCTTCCAGTAGAGATGAAAATAATACTAACACTCTAGCTTCTGTTGGTTTGGGTTTACGTTGGTTACAGAGTAATAACTTTACTGCTGGTGTTGAGTGGGGTATCCCTTTAGTTTCTGTTGATACTCAAAGCAATACATGGCAAGAAAACGGTTTATATTTTTTTGTACAATATAATCCGTTTTAATTTCATACAAAATTGCAGAGCTATAGAGAGTTATATCTGGTTTGTATTCTCACTAATTAGAAGGATTAAATATAGCACGAGGCAGAAGGTAGGAGGTAAAACTATTACTATTCCTAGTTTTCACGCTTTCAAATTGTCCTAAACTATGTGACTACAGCTATACTATTTAAGATAAGTAAGTTTAAAAATTATATGAAATTTTTCCAGTATTTTTTTATAGCATTATTGACTGTATTACTCTGTACGTTTTTACCATATTTTTTTGATTCATTTAATTATTTAACAGCAGCATTTGCAAAATCTAAAGTTGGATTTGATTCTGTTTTAGCAACTACACCTGTTGTCAACCCAACTCAGACTTCTAGCTTAGTACAGCAAAGTCAAGCACTTTATGAAGCAGGACAGTTTGTAGAAGGGGTACAACTTCTCAAAAAAGCAGTAGCTGAATTTAAAGCTACTAATGATGTATTGAATGAAGCTATAGCTTTAAGCAATCTTTCTTTAGCCTACCAGCAATTAGGAAAATGGCAAGAGGCAACTGAAGCTATTACACAAAGTATTAAAATATTACAAACTCTCAAAGATGTAAATTCTTCACAAATCTTTGCCCAAGCTTTAGATGTTCGAGGTGGACTGGAGTTAGCACAGGGACAAACTGAAGCAGCCTTAAGTACTTGGCAAGAAGCAGCTAAAATTTATCAACGCTTAGATGATATATCTGCACTGATTCGCGATCGCGTTAATCAAGCCCAAGCAATGCAAACTTTGGGAAATTATCTCCAAGCAGATAAAACCTTAACCTCAGTCCGAGAAATTCTCCAAAAACAACCAGACTCTCCTGTTAAAGCGACAGGATTGTACAACTTAGGGAATGTCCGGCGAAGTTTGGGTTATTTAAACGATTCATGCACAATTCTCGAAGAAAGTTATTCTGTGGCTATACGAGTGAAAGATGCGATCGCCCAAAGTAATGCTTTACTTAGTTTAGGTAATACAGCCCGCGCTAAAATATACGCTCAACTTAGTTTGGCTAACTCAAGCAGCGCCAAAGATTGCACTCAAACAGCAATTCAATACTATCAACAGGCAGCACAGATTGCATCTGCAAAACCTACTGTACGTCTACAAGCTCAACTCAATTTATTAAGACTATTGGTAGAGCAAAAGGAATTTAGCCCAGCAAAGGCATTATTACCCCAAATTCAGTCTCAGATAAACACTTTACCTCCAAGTCGGACGGCTGTTAATTACCGAATTAACTTTGCCCAAAGTCTGAGCAAAATGACACAGAACTCAGTTCAACCAAAAGATGTTGCAAAGATGTTAGCGCAAGCTGTCCAAGTAGCTAAGAGTTTAAAAGATGAACGAACTGAGTCTTATGCCCTTGGTACTCTTGGTGGTTTGTACGAACAAAGCGGACAGCTAGCCGATGCTAAAAGCCTTACACAACAAGCCTTGGCAAAAGCCGAGTCTGTTGATGCTCAAGACATTGCTTATCAATGGCATTGGCAGATGGGACGGATACTGCAAAAGCAATCTAATATCCCGGCAGCTACAGCTGCTTATAATCAAGCTTATAATGCCCTCAAATCCCTTCGTAATGATTTAATTGCGATTAATCCTGACGTGCAATTTTCTTTCCGCGAAAGTGTAGAACCCGTATATCGACAGTACGTTGATTTACTGCTGCAACTTCCGGAAAATACTCTTCAAAAGCCAGATAATCTCGTTCAAGCCCGTCAGGTAATTGAATCTCTCCAGTTAGCAGAACTAGATAATTTCTTTCGTTCGCCCTGTTTGTTACCAAGAGTTGACCTCGATCAATTAGTTGAAAAGCAAAAATCTACGGTTGTTATCTATCCAATTATTTTAGATAATCGACTGGAAATTATTACTAGGTTGCCAGGGCAAGATGCAATCTACCGTAAAACAACTAAAGTCCCTAAAGATGTATTAGAAAACGTTGTAGAAAAACTACGAAAAGATTTACCCATTGTTAGCCGGGGGCCTGATGTTAAACAGCGTTCGCAACAGTTATATGATTGGTTAATTAAACCTATTGAATCAGATTTAGCAAATGCAGATATCACATCCCTAGTGTTTGTGCTTGATGGTTCTTTGCGAAACATTCCAATGGCGATTCTTTATGATAAAAAACAGCAGAAATATCTGATAGAAAAGTATGCTATTTCTTTGATGCCTGGACTGCAACTCCTCGATCCTAAACCTTTACAAAACGTGCGGCGGCTAAACGCTTTAATTGCTGGGGTTGAGCAAGAACGCTTGATTGAAGGTAAATCATTTCCCAAACTCTCAAATGTCACACAAGAATTAAAACTAGTCCAATCTGAAGTGAAATCAAGTAAAGAACTCTTAAATCAAGAGTTTACTGAAGCTAATCTGCAAAAGCAAATTCAGTCTACTTCCTTTTCAGTGGTGCATCTAGCTACTCATGGGCAATTTAGTTCAGACATTGAACAAACCTATATTCTTACCTGGGATCGCTTACTCAGGGTTAGAGAGCTAGATAATTTACTTCGAGCTAGGGGTGAAAATCGACGAGGAACAATTGAATTACTCGTCCTTAGTGCCTGTAAAACTGCCACAGGAGACAAACGAGCCGCTTTGGGGTTAGCTGGAGTAGCAGTGCGAGCGGGCGCACGCAGTACCCTAGCAACTTTGTGGACAGCAGATGATAAATCTACTAGCGACTTTATGGGTGAATTATACCGACAATTAGATGCTGGAGTAACTAAAGCCCAAGCTCTGCAACGCGCCCAACTTGCGATTTTAGCTAAACAAAATCGTCCATATTTTTGGGCACCTTATGTTCTTATAGGCAATTGGTTGTAATTATTTAACCCACATTCCGCTCTACTGGCAATAGTAGAAGATGACCAACTCCCTCATAACTACTGCGCAGTAGTTTGAGGGATTTATGATCTATTCTTTTCCAAAAGTTAAAAAAGGCTATTCTTTCTAGCTAATTGCCTTCTTTTTCTTTAGCCATATTCCCAACAATCCAGCAGTAACTGCTATTCCTCCAATAGTTGATGGCTCAGGCACAGGTTTTACACTCACATTATCCAAGTATAAGAATCCATATTTATCCCAATCCCCAAACTTTAACTCTGTGGATGATGCATCTGCCGTGAAATTGAACTTATATTGCGTGTATGGTTGAAAAGAAATGTCTTTTTGATCAAAAAGCTTATTTCCACCTACAAATGTCTGAAATTGATTATCAAGGTCAGGGGCCTCATCTATAGATGCTAAATAGTAACTAAGTTCGTATTGCTGACCAGGTTGTGTAGAAAGTGTCTGTGATATGTAGCTGAGGTCTATAAATCCACTAAGGGATAAGCCCTGATTACCACTATTATGCTGAGGAAAATTGCTTATTCTTATCCCTGATATATCCATCGGATCGCCAGACTTAGTCCAGTCTGTAATATTCGGATTTGTAACGTTGGGATTGTTAGGATCTATGAGGGGATCGAGTTCAAAGCTTCCGTTTTTAACAAGTTCTGCCGCTTGTGCTGTTGCATTATAAATATTAGTAATCACAGCAGTGCTAATTAAGATAGTAGTAAAACTAAAAACAATCATTGAGAGTTTTTTAGTTAAATTCATGAAACTTGACTCCAAATAATTTTAAATTTCGACAATGAAAACAAATTCATAGTTACATCCATGCTGGCTGGCTTTCAGTAGTGTCAAAAAAAATGAACACTTTCTTCTGGTTTATAAGAGTTAGTTATAGATGTAGATAATTATTCATACACCAAGGCAATTTTTCTCAATAAACCCATAATGGAGTTTTTAAATCAGATGAATTTTAGTGGCATTCTTGACACTATTGAGCCAGACATTGCTTAGGCTTCTACCTGTGGTTTATTCATCCGCATCATCTATCACGGGATCATCCCCATAGTTTTTCCCTTGATGTTCAGATGTAGCTTTGACACTCACATCATCCAAATATAAAAACGCATACTTGGCTTGGTAGCCAAACTTTATTTCGGTGGATCTTCCTTTTGCTCTAAAATTTAACGTGTATTGCGTGTAGGATTGGTAAGGAGTATCTTTTTGAACATAAACCTTTTTACCACCTACAAAAACCTTAAATTTGTTCTTCAGATCGGGTGCCTCTTCTGTCGATGCAAGATAGTAAGTAAGTTTATAGCATTGGCCAGGAAATGTAGGGATAGTCTGCGAGATGTAGCTAATGGCTGAAAATCCACCAAGCGATAATCCTTGCTTACCAGTATTAGAAAAATTGTCAATTTTAGTACCTGATGTATCTATCGAATTACCAGATTTAACCCATCCTGTAACATTAGGATTTGTAGTTTCGGGATTAGTTGGATCTATAAGAGAGTCGTATTCAAATCCCCCGTTGATAATCAGTTCTTGTCTTTCAGCTTGTGCTGCTGACTTATAAGTATTAGTAATCACAGCAGTATGAAGGAAAGCAGTAGTCAAACTACAAACAATAATTGAGAGTTTTTTAGTGAACTTCACAAGACATAGCTCCAAATAGTTCAAAATTCACGACAACGAGTACTTGATTGATTTACTTTTTGGTGATTAAGGCAGGATAAACCCGTAAGTATTTTTGAAGATATTCTGAGCAGTACTACTACTTAAGTAGTTAGAAAAACTCTGTGCCGTCGTTAAAACTTTAGTTTTGGTGAGTATACCCAGTGGATAAACAATCGAATCACTCTCTGTTGTGAGGGCAGTTTGTACGACTCTTACCTTGTTAGAAATGGCCGCATCAGTTTTGTAAACAGCACCTGCACTGATAGTTTTAGTTACACCTCCAACTACAAGAGTTTTATTTTCAACAGCAGTTAAAACGGCACGCACATTGGCAGCACGGTATAATTTAGGACTCAGAGTAGTAAAAATACCTCGGCTAGTGAGAACTTGTTTGGCATAATTTCCTGCTGGCACAACTGGAGGAGTACCTGTGTAGTCACCTATGGCAATACCAGTTATGTTGGCATTGGTCAAACCATTGAAGCTAGTGAGAGCAGCACTACCAGCATTAACGGGAGGTGTCGTGGGCGCAATCAAAACTAGACGGTTTTTGACAATGTTTTTACGGCTACCTACAACCAATTTACTTGGGGTTGAATTCTGCAATACATCTATTTGGCTGGTAGCAGCAGAAATGAAAATATCTGCTGGTGCTCCTGCTTGTATTTGGCTCAGTAAAGTACCAGAAGCACCAAACGTATAAACAACGTTGACGCCTGGGTTAGCATTTTGGTACTGAGTCTTAATGGCATTCAGCGCGTTTGTTAAACTGACAGCTGCATACACGTTAAGTGTCGTTACAGAGCTTGCTGGTGATAAATTAACGAACTGCAAGCCTATTACCAGCATCATGCTGCTAGCTGCTGTAGCAATCCAAGCAATAAGTCTTCTTCTGTTTCTGTTCATGAAAGTTATAGTTTGGGGAAAATATTACCTGAAAGTCTCATTGTTGACATACCTGACTTACGCACAGGCAACAGAAATACTAATCATAGATAAATGGGAGTTAGAGAAGGTTTTGGCGTAAATCCTACGCATGATAAATTCTGGAAATAAACGACCAATCACACTAATGCTTTTAGCAATTGTGATTGGCCGTTTGTTATTTCCAAGTGGAATTACACAAACAGCGAGTGAAATGTATTTAGTGATGAAATAATATCAGTTAAATATACTTGCTACCAACTTTTCTGGTTAACAAATCCTGACAAAAAGCTAATGTAAGCATATTTAAGTTCTCTAAAAACCGTGATTTGTCTATATAGCATGAATTTTGCGATAAAATTGTCAGATCGCTCCTAAATATCTAAAGCTTTCTTTATACCAACTAAATACATACTTTTAATCATCCATTTAGCTAACTTTATTGGTATTGTAAGTGCTGCTCTGACAATCTTTGGATGCGTAGTTTACTGCCGCAGGCATCGCCTTTACCACTGTGTAAAAAAATCGTGAGCGCATCCAGCAGTGCTCATAACTCATCCGCCTGAAGATTTACATATAATTATTTATTTGTATAAAAATATATATAAATTTTTATGATACCAATAAAAGAATTGATTTAACATACTCCTAATGATAGATAGATTTTATTAAATGAATAGTTTAGATTTGTAACAAGTTACACAGAACTAGGTAAAATACATGGCCAACATAATTGACACTGCCACTAACAATGGTTCTTTCACGACACTAGTTGCAGCAATCCAAGCAGCTGGTCTGGTAGATACACTTAAAGGTGATGGGCCATTTACCGTTTTTGCACCCACCGATGAAGCATTTAATAAGCTTCCAGCAGGTACAGTAGACGCATTACTTCAAGATATTCCAAAGCTCAAGAAAATCTTGACGTATCATGTTGTCTCAGGCAAGGTACTGGCTGCTGATGTGGTTAAACTGAAGACAGCTAAAACAGTTGAAGGTTCAGATGTCAAAATTGACGCTTCTAATGGCGTCAAGATAAATGATGCAACGGTTGCAACAGCAGATGTTGCTGCTGATAACGGTGTCATCCATGTCATTGACACAGTTTTGATTCCTGCATAACCAAACGTCAGAATAGCAAACGCTATTTCTGGGGTGACGACTACCTATAGTCATTTCTTCATTACAGTCTGGTTGAATGTTTTTTAGTAAACATCAACTATCAACAAATCCATTTAGATAAAATCTAGATGGATTTGTTGTTTTATGCGTGTAGAAACGTTGCAATTGCTAGTCTCTCTTAATTAACTGGGGTTTAGACTAAAAGCGATATGAGAGAACGCAAATCAAATGGAATTAGAGATTAAAAATATTATCTTGTCAGCCTCAAAGCATCCGCGACCTTTAACAATTATGTAGTGTGTATGTTTATAATAAACATTTTGCATGGCTTAGTCTAAACTCCAGAATCTAGCCATCAAACTCCGCTTTGGAACTCAACAAGCCCAGACATCAGCGGAAAATGTGGCATTCATGAAATGTTTTTTGCAAGGAGTTGTGGATAGAGACTGCAACGCCCAAGTTCTTAAGCAACTTGTATTATGTCTACAGCGAATTACTGAAGATTTACAGAAAAAGAAATAATCTGCATTATGTCACTCAATCGTAGCGACCTCGAAGCCGGAAACATACAGACGAGACTATTAGAAGCATCACACTCTGGAATCAAGTTAACTACCCTGAGTGAAGATGAGTTACAGCGATCGCTTGATAAAACACTACAACAACAGCTACCAAATTCTGATATCTGGATATTTGCCTACGGTTCGCTGATTTGGAATCCCCTAATTACATACGTCGAGCGCCGTGCTGGGATCGTTTATGGTTGGCATCGGCGCTTCTGTACATGGATGATCCTCGGTCGCGGTACTCCAGATAATCCGGGATTACTCTTAGGACTCGATCGCGGTGGTAGCTGTCGTGGCGTTATTTATCGGATTGCTGCTGCTGATGTCCCGTCTGAATTACTGCTGATTTGGCGACGAGAGATGTTAGCTGGTGTCTACATTGCTCGTTGGGTGAAGGTATTTGACGGTACGCAGGAATTTCCAGCGATCGCTTTTGTTGCCAATCGCCAACATCCCAGGTACGCTCATCAGATACCATTCACAACTACTGTTAATAGCATTGCCACCGCATCGGGAAAATTGGGTTCCTGCGCTGATTATCTGATGAAAACAGTTGAGGGATTAATCGCAGAAGGCATTAAAGATAGACAATTACTCTTATTACGCAAACAAGTACTGGCAAAACAACAAACGCTTTTAGTTAGTGGCGATCGCTCATCCCCAATATAGAGGGTTCGGTTTCTAAGCAGCGAATCGCTTCTAAAAGGCGATCGTGGTCAGATTTATCTGACATCGTGAATCTCAACTTCAATTAAATCATTATCTTTCAGGTTATATAGCTCTCGAAGTTTAACGTCGCAAGCTATCTCAATAATTGTTTTTGGATGATCTCCACTGTCAGTATTATTTTTGTCTGTTCTTAAGATAAAAGCATCTCTTCCAAATATCTGACAGGGAACAATGCTAACAGAAACAGTTCCTCCATATTCTTCCTTTTCCAGACGCATTAAATTTTTGGGAAGATGGTAAGGTTGATCTAGCTGAATATTTAAAGTTCCAGGAAAGAATTTCATTCCCGTTTTTCTTAAGTAATATTCCTGGAGTTTCTCAATCCAGTAAGAAAAGTTTCCTAAACCACTGACAACCTTACCTTTCAAGATTTTCATCTATCTTTATTTTTGTAATTAAGAGGGAGTGGCACTGATACCACGTACAAAAATATCTACACAGGTTTCGATATAGTCCTCACAGCTATAGCTACCCTGATTGAATTTTGCACTGCGGTATAGCATTCCAGCCAATAGCATTCCTGTAAACATATCGACAACCGGAAATGGATCGAGGTCTGCCCTGACAGTGCCTCGTTTCTGACTCGATTGTAGGTAAGCTACCAGTTTTATTGCTAAGGGCTTGGCAGCTTCTTGAATCACTTGTTTCGCTGCTTCTGGATGACGTTTAGCTTCTCCAATGAAGGTACGAATTAAGTCCTCCTGTGTCTCCAGCATAGTATTGTAAAGATAGGCATACTGTTTTAAATCAATTTTTAAATCCTGTGTCCACGCTTCGGGGTGTGCAAGGGCTTCTGTCTGGAGTGCCAAGGCATTTTTCATTACTGCTCCCAGAAGTTGTTCTTTGCTAGCAAAGTGGCGAAATAAAGTCACCTCATTCACACCAGCAACACGAGCTATTTCACGGGTAGTTGCTCCTTGAACACCTAAACTGGCAAATACCTGTAAGGCGGCTTCTATCAAACGTGTACGGGTGAGAGTTGATGAACGGATGGTTTTATGCATTTATGCTGGCAAGTACTTACTTTCATCATAGATTATGTAGAAAAAGTGGCCGTAATTTGGGGAAAATATTGTTGATGCCAACAATTTGAAAATTATTTAAAAGATTTACCTTCTGAAATTTATTTTGGTGTGGTAGCTAATGTTTTACTCATTTTAGTAACTGGAACAACTATCCCACTTCTTAAATAATGAGGTGCTTTTTGGATGGCAGTAAATCCTAGTCGTAAATAAAAACCTTCAGCATAAAGGCTAGCGGTTGTAATTACCTTATCTATACCTTGCTCAGTTGCTTCATCGCAAAAATGTTGAACTAAAGCACGGCCAATCCCTTTACCTTGATATTTAGGATGGACATACAACCCGATTAGTTCATCAACAATGAAACTAGCAAAACCTATAACAACATCTCCCTCGATCGCAACCCAGAAAGATTCTGCTTTCATACTCTTCAAGATATTTGAACCATTAGGTTTGTCGCGGTAATTGCGCCAAGCTAAAAGTTCTTTTTGGGTGTAGAAAGTTGCAGGCAGAGCTTTGATAGCAGCAATATGAATTGCACTCAGCACCCACGCATCTGTTTCTTGGGCAGGTCGAAGAGATATTTCCTTAGCGCTCATAGTTCAGTGCTGGCATTCAGATTACAAGAGAAGGCAAAGGGCTGATTGCTTTTAGCGTCTCCTCTTGGGAGAAGGCACGAGGAAAGAAGTATGAATGAAAACTTTAGTTCTGGGTCATTGCCCAGTTTAAAAAGAAGAATTGTTCTGTGGGGTATGTTACGGCTTCCGTAACGCACCGAAAATCGGAAATGGTGCGTTATGTGTTTCACGCTAATACAATCTACCCTATCTTCTAATTATTTGCGCCTAGCTATTTATTAGCAGTTTGCAATTGAGTCACAACTCGCTGGACAATTTGCCGTCTGATTTCCTGAACATTGTGACTTGCATCTATAACGCCAGCAAGTACAGCCGCAGGGGCAGTTTGGGGAGAACCACTGTTAAAGGGTGGTTGGGGATTGTATTCAATCCCTAGTTGAATTGCTTGGGCGAGCGCTTCCCCAAATAACTCAGCAGCTAGAGCCAGCCCAAAATCAATCCCAGCTGTCACACCACCGCCTGTAATTCGATTGCGATCGATGACAACTCTTTGGGCAACTGTCTTCACTCCTAACATCTCAAGTAAATCCAACGATAGCCAGTGAGTAGTGGCGCAATAGCCCTGAAGTAAACCCGCCACCGCCAGCAGCAGCGAACCAGTGCAGACAGCCGTAACATAGCGGGCTTGTTTCCCTTGGGTTTTGAGAAAGCCGAGGAACTTTTCATCTTCCATTTTGGCATTGATACCTGGGCCTCCTGGCACAAATAACACATCTAAGGCTGGGGCTTGAGCAAAGGTTGTGTCAGGTAGAAAAGTGAGGCCGCAATCGCTCCGAATTGGTTCGAGTGTTTCCGCCAGCAGATATAATTGCGCCTTTGGCAATTTAGCAAAGACTTCGTAGGGGCCCGTAAAATCTAACTGCGTTACATTTGGGAACAATACTATTCCAATGGATAGAGAAGAAATTTGTTCTGTAACAGTCATTATTGATACCCTTGTTCGCAAAAATTCCGATCAATTGCTCCTGCAACTTGCCCAATAGTATAACTCTTGAGATATAACCTACAGTAATTATATCAACAAAAAGTATAAAAAAATTTAATTATCACTAATTCTATCGACAAACCGTATATTATGGATAAAGCAAAAAAATAACCAACTTAAAAAGAGAAGTTTTGAACAAATCAAGCAATATCTTGTGATATTTGGCTAATTTTATTGTGTTTATTTTGAATATCTTCTCAAAGCTTGCTCCCTTAGAGTATTTACCAAGCTGGCAGACATTAGAAAATCAAAAGGAGTGAATGTGATCAACGCCATACGAATTAACGAAAACTTGACAACAACAGGACAAATCATACCGAAACAGCTTGAGCAAGCTATTCAAGAAGGTTTTAAGTCCGTTCTCAATTTGCGATCGCCTGATGAACTAGGATTTTCCAAAGATGAGCAAAAAGTAGCGGAAGCATTGGGGCTGTATTATCAAAATGTTCCACTCAAGGTGGATCTAAAAAATTTGAATGAAGAGGTGATTACCAAAATCCTCACGATACTTGAGCAAATCCCGAAACCAGCGGTTGTACATTGTGCCGCCGGGATGCGATCGACTGGAATTGCGCTGTTGAGTATCGCTATCCAGGAAGGATTAACACCAGAGGAAACTTTAGCAAAAGCGAGGAATCTCGGCTTTGGATTCTTTGAACACGCTGGCGTTAGTCCCCGATTGAAGCAATTATTTGTGGACTACGTTAACAAACATGCAAAAATAGCTATACCTGCTAGCTGCTCTTAAATGTTAGTGACTTCTAATTGTTATGTCTTAATAGACTAGAAGGCTGCTATACAAATCATTAAAGAACAATTCAGAAGCGAAGCCTGAGACGCTCTGCGGCTTGGAGTCAGAATCAAGACGTTCTCTACGTTCGTGCAGCGCGTAGCTTGTTTCTTTGCAGGGGTAGCGAGTCGCACAGAATTCAATTGAAGAATTCTAGCTCCTGACTCCTGAATTCTTTCTTGTTAAATTAAAAACTGCTCTTGCTGAAAGCAGACAAGAGCAGTTCTGAATAACAAAGCCCAAAATAAAAATTTAGGCATCTTCAAGTTCAAATTGAGCCACCGTAACAGCATTAAAAGCGAAAGCTAAAACTAATGGCATCGGCGACTGGAACCAAAAGGTAAAAAGAACAGCTAGGATTGTGCCAATTACTGCCGACATTGACCACAATCGTTCTTCAAAAGTCAGTCCTTTTTCGGCTTTAATCAATCTGAGAACATGAACTGGAATTGGTTCCGGCATTACCCCACCCGGAGGGAAAGCCCAGAAGTTGTTACGTCGCTCAACAAATAAATCTGTCCAGCCATTTTCTTGGCACCATGCCTCAATCCATTGAAGTGAGTAATGATTCATCATCGGGTTTCGGAGTTCGGTTTGTGGAAGTTGTGTACTTGGTGAATGTAAACTCTGGGAGATTCCTGAAGAACTAACTAATCGCTATAAAATTAACGCTAATTATCGAACTTTTAAGCTTTGTTAAGCAATTGAAACGCATATAATTACGTTCAAACCTTGCTTTCATTAATTAAAAGACTAACAGTTGATCGGGGCTGTTGAATTTAAAAGACAACAAACTTTACTTGCAAAATAGAAAGTCAAGAATTGTAAATAACTCTGTGAGTATTACTGCTCAAAAAAACTTTTTATATTTTAAAAATTTAAATCTACAAATGAAGAATTGTAAATAAGTTAACAACCATAGGCCATAGTAGACATTGCTTTATTCAGCTAAATTATTCTTTTAGAGTTAGGAATTTCAAGTTTTATCTTCATCAACAGCGATCAGATTATGCTCCCCGTCTCTATTTTGCTAAAGCTTGCTTGATGTGAGAAACAATTTATACTCAGTCATTGCGATCGCTATTTAGTAATTATTGTTCTGATATCTAATTTTAGTGCGATCGCTGATTGCCACTCTCTACTTCAAGTAGCAGGGATAATTTTGCTAATTTGCTAAAGTAAGAAGCTTATACTCTTTTTGCGTTACAAAATATTAAGCAACGGAAATACACGTTCTCCAAGTCCAGTAGCAAGGCTGCGAGTCTCAATTAGTACGAGCCAGTCTTGCTAATAATTCAAATGCGGTAATTAAATGCAGAGATTATACACTAAATTGGCTCTCGATATATTTTGGCGGCAAGCATTAGCATTTCTTCTCGGAATTATTATCTGGTGTGTGGCCGATCCAGCAGTGGCAGTAGACTGGACTCATCCACTGTCATTTAGCAATGCAGAGTTATCAAGACGTGATTTTTCTGGACAGAGTTTGCAAGCTGCGGAGTTTTCTAACGCCAATATGGAATTGGCTAACTTTACAAACGCTGACTTACGGGGAGCAGTCATGAGCGCTTCGGTGATGACAAAAGCAAATCTCCACGGAGCGGATTTAACGAATGCAATGGTCGATCAGGTAAACTTGACTAAGGCAGATTTGAGCGATGCAGTTTTCAAAGAAGCTCTTTTGCTCCGTGCCATATTTAATGATGTAAATATAGACGGTGCAGATTTTACAGATGCAATTTTGGATAGAGCGCAAATCAAAGAACTGTGCACCAAAGCCAGTGGTGTGAATTCCAAAACAGGCGTGCAAACTCGTGATTCTCTAGGATGTCAATGAAGCGTGTTGGTGTAATTGGTGGCGGACAACTTGCCTGGATGATGGCGGATGCAGCACAGAAGCTAGGAGTAGAATTAGTAGTACAAACTCCTAGCGAACACGACCCGGCCGTGTCAATCGCCAAAGAAATTGTTTTTGCGCCAGTTGATGATGCAAGTGCTACGGAAATATTAGCTCAAAAATGCGATGTCATTACCTTTGAAAACGAATTTGTGAACCTGCAAGCTTTATCTGGTTTAGCACAGCAAGGCATTTGTTTCCGTCCCAGATTAGAGGCATTAGCTCCTCTTTTAGATAAATATCATCAGCGTTGCTATTTACGCGACTTGGGATTACCAGTTCCTCAATTTTTCGCCCTTGACGAGGTGGAAAATCTTCAATCAAAAATAGAATATCTAGGTTTCCCAGCAGTCCTCAAATCCCGTCGTCACGGTTATGATGGTCAAGGTACTTTCATAATTCAGGATTTTGCTACTTTAGAAAAAAAGCTAAGTGATGAAAGCACAACAAAAACTTTAAATCAATCACTTTTCTTGTTAGAAGAATTTGTCCCATTTGAAAAAGAACTAGCATTAATTGCAGCTCGTTCTGTGGAGGGAGAAATTGTTACTTATCCAGTGGTAGAAACCCAACAAGAACAACAAGTGTGTCGGCGGGTGATTGCGCCAGCCGAAATTACGCCTAATCAAGTAGCAGAAATCCAAGCGATCGCACATACTCTATTAAATAGCCTAGAAGTAGTGGGAATTTTTGGAATTGAGCTATTTCTCAGGGCTGATGGCAAAGTGCTGGTAAATGAAATTGCGCCTCGTACTCACAATTCTGGGCATTTTTCTCTTGATGCTTGTGAAACTTCTCAGTTTGAGCAGCACCTCAGAGCTGTTTGTGGTTTACCTTTAGGGAATCCAGCTTTACAGTGCGCTGGCGCTGTAATGGTGAACCTATTGGGGTATGAAAATTCTCACAGTGACTACCAAAGCCAGCGTCAACAAATAGCAGAAATTCCCCAAACGCAGGTTCACTGGTATGGGAAGACAGAATCACGTCCTGGACGAAAGTTAGGACATATCACTGTTTTGCTAGATAATCAAAATCGAGAGATGGCGATCGCGATCGCCCAGACCATAGAATCTATTTGGTATCCCAGGTAAATAAATCGGAAAATTTCGATGTTGAACACACAACATCTTTTGAAAAGCTATAATGAGTGAGTTGCACTACGACGTTGGTGACTGCCATCAAGTTTTTTGATCTATGCCTTTAATGACAAGGGAGTCAACTGTTCTCGTGGCAGTATACCGGGCATGTACCCGGAAACTTTAAACGAGGAATTTAGGTTCCCACCTGGATAAACCCAGGTCATAAACTTAGGTAAAACGGCGTCGCGGTGAACTTAAAATTATTAGCTCCCAAAGTTCAGTTAGAATTTGGGAGCTTTAATTATTTCAATCAGTTTAAAATAAGCGAACTGACAGTAAAGATTGCCATGATTTAGGGAAATAAATACTGAGGTTTCAAGAATTAAGCCGTATGGTCAGCATTCCCGGATATCACGTTAGCAAAGAACTCTACAACGGTTCTCGAACCTTGGTTTATCGCGCTAATCGAGAAACTGACCAAAAATCTGTGGTGATTAAGCTGATGAAAACCGCTTATCCCAGCTTCAGCGAATTGGTACACTTTCGCAACCAGTTCAGCATTGCCAAAAATTTGAATCTACCTGGAATCATCCAAACTTATAGTCTGGAACCCTATCAGAATGGCTATGTGTTAGTGATAGAAGACTTTGGGGGAATTTCTCTACCAACCCCCCTGAATCCCACGCCAGATGCTTCAAGTCGGCAGAGCCGCCCAACGCACTAGCTCCCTTGATAAGGAGGGATTAAGGGGGGTAGAACTAATGCTGGTGGCTGGTTTTTTTGGTATTGGTAAAACTGCTTTAGTTAACGAGGGTCATAAACCCATTGTCCGGCAAAGGGGTTACTTCATTAAAGGCAAATTTGACCAATTTAATCGGAATATTCCCTTCTTTGCTTTTGTGCAGGCATTTCGAGACTTAATGGGACAATTACTAAGTGAAAGTGATGTCCAATTGTTGAAGAAACCCATGATGGGCGGTTGAGTTGCAACTCTGTGCTTGGCGAAGGAACAGAATTTGTCATTGAGATTCCAGTGTTTTAACTAATTTGCGATTTTCCTCTCAATGCATAACGCTTCCAATTTCTCAGTAGTGCGGAGAACAGCAATAGCACAATTCTACAAAATCTGTATAACTTGATTCTAAATGAGGTATCGTTCAGAGTTAAAATTACACAATTGCGTAAAATTGTGGTTAAAACTACAAAAAATTGTTAAAACAACTAACTAATACCGTATTTCCAGCCTCGGTCTTCCGACTAGAGAGTGGTTTAACTTTTATTCATCAAGAAATTCCCACTACTCCTGTAGTTGTGGCGGATGTTTGGGTGCGTGCTGGAGCCAGCCTAGAGCCAAAACCGTGGTTTGGCATGGCACACTTTTTAGAACACATGATTTTTAAAGGTACGGCGACGCTACCCCCTGGAATGTTCGATTCCAAAGTTGAAAACCGGGGTGGTGTGAGTAATGCGGCGACAAGCTATGATTATGCTCATTATTCACTCACCACAGCTGCCCCTTATTTAAAAGAGACTCTGCCCTACTTGGGAGAACTACTACTCAATGCGGCAATTCCAGAAGATGAATTTAGCCGCGAACGGGATGTAGTGTTAGAGGAAATTCGCTCTTGTCAAGACGATTCCGACTGGATAGGATTTCAAGCTCTAATTCAAAGCATCTATCCGCATCACCCTTACGGACGTTCGGTGCTGGGTACTGAGCAAGAACTGATGCAGCAATCGCCAGAAGCAATGCGCTGTTTTCACCGCACTCACTATCAGCCGGAAAACATGACAGTGGTAATTGCCGGAGGTATAGCCCAGCAACCAGCTTGGGAAATGGTAAATCATTCATTTACTGATTTTGCCGAACCCTCAAATTGTCCGCAGTTTGAGAAAGTGACAAAGCCAGTAATAACAGGAATTCACCGTCAAGAACTGTGTTTACCACGCATAGAGCAAGCGCGATTGTTAATGGCATGGCTAGTACCCGGAGTAGAAGATATTCGTACTGGCTATGGTTTAGATTTTTTGTCAGTGTTATTAGCAGAAGGCCGGACTTCGCGTTTAGTGCATGATTTGCGAGAAGATTTGCAATTGGTACAGGGAATTTGCAGTAGTTTTTCTCTACAACGGGAATCAAGTTTATTTACAATTACTGCCTGGTTAGAACCAGAAAACCTGGAGGAAGTTGAGTCCTTGATTTGTGCTCATTTGGATGATTTGCTGACTAGAAGAATTAGCGAACAAGAACTTGCTCGTATACGCAGACTTCTATGTAACGAGTATGCCTTTTCTACTGAAACACCAAATCAACTGACGGGGCTTTATGGATATTACAATACCATTGCCCAAGCGGAATTAGCTGTGACATATCCCCAGCAGATTCAATCTTTTGATGCCAAAGAACTGCAACAATTAGCTAAACAGTTTCTCTCGCCGGAGAATTACGCGGTTACTGTACTTAAACCCTGTTAGTCATTAGTCATTAGTCATTAGCAAATGACAAAGGACAAATGACAAAGGACAAATGACAAATGACAAAGGACAAAGGACAAATGACAAATGACAAAAGACAAATGACAACCTTGCTGCAAAAATCGCCCATCCATCGCACTGTATTGAACAATGGCCTTGTCGTGCTGGTGGCAGAAAATCCGGCTGCGGACATTATTGCAGCGCGAATCTTTGTGCGTGCTGGTAGTTGTAACGAAAACCGGGAGCAAGCAGGGTTAGCACATTTGTTATCAGCAGTGATGACAAAGGGATGCGATGGACTTTCTAGCTTGGAAATTGCTGAAATTGTCGAGTCTGTAGGGGCGAGTTTGAGTGCGGATGCTGGCACTGATTATTTTTTGCTATCTTTCAAGACGGTAACATCTGATTTTGGGGAAATTTTAACATTGGCAGGGCGGATTTTGCGATCGCCTACTTTTCCCGAAACTCAAGTGGAACTAGAACGGCGTTTAGCACTCCAAGATATTCGTTCTCAAAAAGAGCAACCGTTCAATGTCGCCTTTGAACAAATGCGGCAGGTAATGTACCAAAATCATCCCTACTCTATGTCAGTGCTGGGAGATGAAACTACCATGAGCCGCTTAATTCGTGAGGATTTAGTGGAGTATCACCAAACTTATTTCCGTCCAGACAATGTAGTAATTAGTATTGCGGGTAGAGTCACACCCACAGATGCAACAGCGTTGGTGGAAGAAGTTTTTGCTGATTGGCAAGCGCCAGGCCAGGCACTGCCAATACTAAATTTACCTGAGATTAAGGTAGAACCGCAGGTAAAGCTGAAGCCAGTACAGACACAACAATCAATCGTGATGCTTGGGTATTTGGGAACATCGGTGAGTTCAGTTGACTACGCCGCCTTGAAGTTGCTGTGTACCTACTTGGGAAATGGGCTTTCTAGTCGTTTGTTTGTCGAATTGCGGGAAAAGCGCGGTTTAGCTTACGAAGTATCCGCCTTTTACTCCACAAGGCTATTTCCAGCCTCCTTTATAGTTTATATGGGTACAGCACCAGAAAATACCAGCATTGCCCTAGAAGGACTGCGTACAGAAGTAGATTTGTTATGTACCACCGAAATATCCGAAAGCGCACTCCAAGCTGCTAAAAACAAGATCCTGGGGCAATACGCCTTGGGTAAACAAACGAACGGGCAAATTGCTCAGATATATGGTTGGTATGAAATTTTGGGCTTAGGAATTGATTTTGACACCAAGTTCCAAGAATTGATTGCGGCGGTGAGTGCCAAGGATGCGATCGCTTCAGCTTGTAAATATTTAAAAGAGCCTTACTTGTCTTTAGTTGGTCAAGAAGAAGCAATTAATCAAGCGATCGCGTAACTGAGAATGTGCCGCAGCAACGCCCGTTGGAGATATCGTAAAATCCAGCAGCTGTTTTTTCGACCAAGCGGCTGTACCATTAGCATGAGAATATTCTGGGAGTGAATTCCATGCAAAGCAGCCTGACAGCAAGTATTTTGAGTTATTTAAAATTACTAGACCCAACTGTAAATCGCTGTAAAATGGAAAAACGGCAAAAGGATTGGTGGCCAAAGAGGTCTAAATCTTTATCAGCCATTAAAATACTCTTGTTCTTGGCTACGCCTCTGCTTATTACCTCAACGACTCTAGTATCAATAGCAGCCCCACAAAAAATTGCCCAAGTAAATCCTGGAAATAGTATCAACCGCCCTAGCCTCAAAGTTGGCAGTCAAGGCGAACGTGTGGCTGAACTTCAGGCAGCTCTGAAACTTTTGGGTTTTTATTCTGGTGCAGTAGATGGTATTTATAGTGAGAATACAGCTAGTGCTGTTTCCCGGTTTAAACAAGCAGCTGGCTTGAATCCAGATGGCGTTGTTGATGCCAGCACTTGGCAACGACTTTTTCCCAATCAACCAGTAGCAGCATCAACCGTCCCTTCATCCCAGCCAAGATTTAACTCAGCTACAAATTTTCCTGTTCCAACCCAAGCTAGTAACCTCACCAACGTTGCAAATCCCAATCCCAACCCTCCCAGACAAGCTGTAACCCAAGTTCCGACTAGACCTGAACCAAAACCTACTACCCCAAAAAAAGCTGTAACCCAAGTTACGGGCAACCCTGAGCCAAGACCTGCAACTCCCAGAAAAACTACAACTTCTAGCACAAAGAAAACGCCGAAGCGTACTACATCAACTACTCGAACTCAGTCAAACACAACTACTAAACGAACTCCTGGTATTCAATACACCTCAGAAGGATTGCCAATTTTGCGTATAGGATTACATGGTTCTGAAGTTGTTAAGTTGCAACAACAACTGAAAAAGCTTGGTTTCTTGAAAGGTGATGCCGATGGAGACTTTGGCGAGACAACCGAAGCAGCGGTGAAAGCTGCACAAAAGCGCTATGGTTTAGAAGCTGACGGCGTAGTTGGTGGCTCTACCTGGGAGGTTCTTTTGCGGCGTTAACCGTATCCCTAATCTTCAAGCTTGGTAATGTAGCGTCTCACCCGTCCGTAACCAGAGGTGCAGACAACATTTCGACGTGAGCGCTCAGTCGAATGCTGTCAACCGAACAAAACTAGATACTTTATTTCTTGGAAATCCCTAATGAATGAGGTTTCTCTAAGTCGAGAAACCTTTGTAGGGCTTTTGCACTCCACACTGTTTTTTATGAATTTAATGCGGTACATCCTGCAATACGATAAAGATATACCGATTAGAAGTATCTCTCTTAGCAGCACTGAATAATTACATTGATTTTAGGCTGACGAAAGATGATGGCAACTTTAGGAGTCAAGCACAACAATACCTAATCGTGTTACAGATCACAACTGGCAATAGTGAAATTAATTAAACTGACTGCTAAATCCTCTAAAAAAACTTATGCAACACTTTTTATTAACTTGGCTCGGTACTGCGGTGGCGTTATTTATTACTGCTAATATAGTTCCGGGATTCTTTATCAAGAATTTTCTGACTGCCTTAATTGCTGCCCTTGTTATTGGTCTGGTTAATGCATTTATTAGACCAATTTTGCAGATTTTGACGTTTCCAATTACCTTACTCACCTTTGGTTTATTTACATTGGTGATTAACGCCTTAGCCCTTTGGCTGGCAAGTGTCCTAACTCCTGGTTCTGGTTTTGAGATTCAGGGCTTTTTACCTGCCTTGTTAGGTTCAATTGTGCTAGCAATTGTTTCTAGCATAATTAACTATTTTTTGAGAGTTGTTGACTAGAAAAATTAGAGAACTTTTGTAATACTAATATTTAAAGCTTGGGCAACAGCAAGAGTTACCGCTCCTGATTGCCCTTGTATCTGGAAAATTTGTTTAGGAACTAAGAACTTCACCCGCAATTCTTCTATGTTTGTAAACGGAAAAACAGTCAACGATGTGAGTTGAGAGGCTGCAAGCATAGCAGCTGCCTCCGCTACGCTAGGTGTACCTACTTTATCGTCGGTAATTGTGGCAGGGTTGGGGACACAGACAGAACTAAGGATTTCCGCAGAAAAGGTTTTTAGGGGCAAATTGCGGAGGCGACAAAGTTTGATTAAGCCTACTTCCGAGGCTTTAGTGTCAATGGTAGCAATACCTGCGATCGCACTTGGAAAAAGTTGATTTTCTCGAAAGACTTTCTCAATTGCCCAATCAATCAGCTGCCATGATGTTCCCCGTTTACAACCAATTCCTACCCATAAAACCTGTTGTAATTTGTGTATTTTCTTACTCAGTTCGTCAGAGTATGACATGATTGGGTTTACTCCAACAGCCAACCAAATAAATCTCCCACCGTTAGCCTCAACTCACTTGCAAAATCTGGCACAGGGAGTAAAGCTTCTAGTTCATCCAACATGATTGGTTGTTGATTACGGATGTACACAAATACCGTTTGTTCTTCTGGATCGATCAACCAACCCATTTGTGTTTCATAATTCAAGCAATGTAAAATATTTTTTGTAACTTTTGTTTGTCTTTGGTCAGGCGATAGAATCTCAATAGTCCAATCAGGAGCTGCTTGGAATACGTTGGCAACTTCACCATTTTCATCACGGGGAATTCTTTGCCAAGTAAACACAGAAATATCTGGCACTATTGACCTTCCACCAAAAGTACACCGCAGCTCTGGAAAAGCACGAGCAATTCGCTTGGGCTTGACTGTTAAGTTGACAGTGCTAACCATTTCACCTTGAATTATACTGTGCTTTCCCTGTGGCATAGGTTTTTGAATAATTTGACCATCGATATATTCACTAGCGGGCTTTGTTTCTGGTAACATTAGAAACTCTGCCAAAGTTATGTTTTTTGATGGTGTCCGTACCATAAGCGATCGCCTCCAAATCCAGCAAATTTTCTTAACAACCCGCAAAGGACACAAAGAAAAAATCAACTTTACTTAACTCTTCCTTTGCTTACCTATGCGTTAAAAAAATATTACATCCTCTCCAATACCTGAATTCCCAACAAAGATAATCCCAGTTTCAGAGTTCTAGCAGTCAAATCACATAAAACTAAACGGGATGTGCGCTGCGGTTCCTCCGCTTGTAGTATGGAACAGCGATCGTAGAATTGGTTAAACTTCTGACTTAGTTCAAACAAATACTCACATAAACGATTGGGCAGCAAATCTTGCTCTACACTACTAATAACTTCATCCAGTTGAAGTAAATATTTTGCTAGCGCTAATTCTGTTTCATGCTGCAACAAAACGGCATTATTTCCCAACTCTTTAAAGTTAATATTACCCTTGCGGCTAATCCCATGAATCCGCGCATAAACATATAGCATATAAGGTGCAGTATTCCCTTTAAGATCCAGCATTTTGTCGTAGCTGAAGATGTAGTTACTGGTGCGATTTTGGCTTAAGTCTGCATACTTAACTGCGCTGATTCCAACTACCCTAGCAACTTCATTAATAAATTCTTCAGTTTCTTGACGTTCTTCTTTTTGTAATCTAGTTTTTAGGTCAGCATGGGCACGAGAAACAGCTTCATCTAATAAATCCCGTAACCGCACAGTATCCCCAGAACGAGTTTTGAATTTCTTCCCGTCTTCTCCTAACACTAACCCAAAGGGAACATGGACTAATTCCACATCATCGGGAATCCATCCAGCTTTGCGTGCTACCTGAAAAAATTGAACAAAGTGGTTTGCTTGTCCAGCATCTGTTACATAAATTATCCGTTTTGCTTCATCCTGCTGAATTCGGTAACGGAGAGATGCTAAATCTGTTGTGGCGTAGTTATAGCCGCCATCTGATTTCTGTACAATTAAGGGTAAAGGTTCACCCTCTCTATTTGTAAAGCCTTCCAAGAAAACACATTTTGCCCCTTGGTTTTCTACCAGTAATCCAGATTTTTCTAAATCTTCCACAACTCCTGGTAGTAAAGGATTGTAGAAAGATTCTCCGCGTTCAGTTAACTTGATATCCAGCAACTCATAAATTATTTGAAACTCGGAGCGCGATTGTTCGCACAATAATTTCCAAGCATGAAGTGTATCTTCTGCACCTGCTTGTAATCTGACGACTTCTTGGCGTGCTGTTTCTTGAAAAGCTTCATCTGTATCAAACCGCAATTTGGCTTTGCGATAAAAAGAGACTAAATCACCAATATCTAAAGCATTAGCGGTGGTAAGCGCGTCTGGGTAAACTTCCCGCAGATAGGCGATTAACATTCCAAACTGCGTACCCCAATCACCGACATGATTTAACCGCAGTACATCGTGTCCAAGAAATTCTAAAATCCGGGCGATGGAATCACCAATAATCGTTGAACGCAAGTGTCCGACGTGCATTTCTTTGGCAATATTCGGACTGGAAAAATCCACAATTTCCCGCTTTGGCGTTTTCGCGGCTGGAACTCCCAGTCTAAGATCGGCTTGAATTGCGTTTAGTTGTGCTTCTAAATATGCTGTTTTCAGTTTGAGATTGATAAATCCTGGCCCAGCGATTTCCGGCGGTTCGCAGATTTCGGATACATCTAGTTTCTCAACGATCGCACCTGCGATCGCTCTTGGTTGCTTTCCTAACCTTTTACTCAGGGATAAAGCCACATTCACCTGATAATCGCCAAATTTAGGATTGCTAGCAGGAACCAAAATTGGATCTACTCCAGCGAAGTCAGCGCCAAAAGCCGCGATTAAAGCCTGCTCTACCTGAGCTTTTAGTTTTTCTTGTGTAGCGTTCATATATAGATTTTATCTGTGAAAGGGGGAATGTAGCTCTGGAAAAGCTTGATTATTTTAACCTTAAAAGATATTCATCAAGTCTAAGCAAAGACTGTCATTTTAAGGTACAACCCCCTTAAATTGTCTCCCATCCTTGGCATAACTTCTAGATTCTGACGATACAAAGTCGATTTTGACAGACTACTAGTTAATCAAGCCAATGAAAGCGTAATACGTAGTAAGCACTTGAGTGCTTAAAACAAAGACTAAATTTATTTCCCCAAGTTTCTTTGATTTGATAGATTACTACGTTTCCCAACGTAAGTACGGAGATCAACTCTGTTTGTATAGCAGCGTATTAACTAAGCCTTGGCTCAGTTGATACGGATGACGGCGCACTATTACTTATCTACCTCATTTAAATAAAAGTTTTTATAGATTAAGCTTTTAGCTTTTTTCTAGAAAAATTGCATATCTTATTTTCATAAAAAGTTTAAACTCTTCATTAAGTTTTCATCGTATATCAGGTTAATTACTAAGTGCTAATAACAGGTTAATATCTGCTAAAAAATAATCTTTTTTCAGTAAAAATACTTGAAATGAAGAGCTATTTGAATATATTATTAAAAGTAAATCAACAGATTGACTTCGCAGAAGTGTAGCTGTTAGAAGTAAGAGACGACTGAAGAGAGACAGCTGCTCAAAAAGCATTATCTAAATTGTTTTTCCTACTTAATGGCTCATAAAATGAAACCTAATTTATTCACAGCATTGATTGCCGCTACAGCTACATTAACCGGGTTAGTTTCCAAAGTAGAAACTGCATCTGCTGCTGATTTTAATTGGAATAGCTCTTGGACTCAACCAACTGTATATAATAAATCTCAAACTGGTTTTAACGACACTCCTTTCCAACAATTTGTCCAAGCAGAAAGTGTTGCCCTTCCAAACAGCGGACAATTTAAATTAGACCCTAGTAAATTAAACCTAAAATATGACCACGATGTTTCTGTTTACTTTATTAATGAGGGTGCAGGTTATAGAAACCAGTTAGCCTTTGAAGCTACAGGAACTACTAATAAGTCTGGACTACTTTTTAATGATATTTCTTGTGAAGGAAATGGATGTATTCTTGGCGGGGGTGGTAATGCACTAAAACTAGGTGATGGGGTCAAAGTTGGTAATGTTACCGCAGGTACTCAACTAGACTTATGGTTGAGAGCCGATGGTTTAAACCGTGGCAACTCTGCCAATATCTTTGGTACTGATACTGCCTCTAACGCTGACGGATTACAGCACGCAGTTGCTTATGCTTACAACAATTACATCCTCCTGGCATTCGAGGATTTATACGGAGATTTACACGCTTCAGGGGTAGATTCTGCAACTGGTAAGTGGAACGAAGGTTCCGATCGCGACTTTAATGATGTTGTCGTCGTTCTTGATGTCGGTGAGGCTAATGTTAAAGCTTTAATTGGTGCTACCGTTCCTGAACCATCTGTTACTCTATCAATGTTTGCGGTGGGAGCAGTTAGTATGTTTGGATTGCGCCGCCGCCGTCAAAGTCGCATTTCTCACTAAACTTGGAAACGGTGCTTAATATAGGGTACGTTTAGTTCCATTGAAAAATAACAAGCGATCGCATTTTCACCCGTATAAATGTACGGGTGATTTTACGTTTGTAGTGGCATTTATATTTTATCTATTGCGATCGCGTTCTAAATCATCAATCACTTTTTGCAAATACCACTCGTCTGACATCCCAGGATGGTAATCCCGCTTTTGCTGAATCAATCGTTCGGCAATTTCCCAGTATCCCCCAACCATTCGTAAAAGTCGCTGACGTAGCAGGTGATATTTTTGCTTTTTTGACTCTGGATTAAATTTCTGGATTTTTTCTAGGCTATTTAAGACTTGTTGATAATTTTCCCAGTCTTCTTGTTCGCAAAAGATACTCGCCGCCCGTTGATAATCTTCCACGGCGTTATGTATTTCTTCTAAGCAAGTATAGGCAATGCCGCGATTGTAGTAAGCTTGAGCATCATCAGAATTAATTTGCAGCGCTTGCGTGTAATCTTGAATTGCACCAAGATAATTGCCCATTGTCCGATAGACATTACCTCTGGCAATATAAACTAAGACATCTTCGGGTTGCATCTGGAGTGCTTGGTTAAGATCGGCAATCGCCCCTTGATGATCTCCTAAGATAGAACGTGCTCTACCTCGGTTGCGATAGACAATGGCATCTTGAAAATTTAGTCGTAATGCTTGATTAAAATCTGCGATCGCTTCTCGATAATTCCCGATTTTACAACGCACAACCCCACGACAGCAGTAAGCTTGGGCATCTTGCGGATCGGCTTTTAATACCCAGTTTAAATCGGCGAGTGCCTCTTGGGTATCTCCTTTTTCAGCCTTTTCTAATAATTGCGTGAAATAATCATTGGTGGATAAAATTGGCGCATTGGTGGAACGCAATTCCTGAAGCGCAGGTAATTCTTTAGGTTGTAGCTGTTTAATTCGTTCTAGACAAAGACGACAATTCTCTTTGTCTTGTTGCTCTAGATATAACCCAGCAGCTTTTTTAAAGTTAGCGATCGCATCTTGAATATAACCCTGTTTGCGCCGCACCATTCCCCGCAGATTATAAGCAGCAGGATAATTGAGATTGAGACGAATCGCACGTTCAACATCTTCTAGCGCCCCCGGTAAATTTTTCAGCGCTACCCTAGCCAATCCCCGACAATAATATGCCTCTACACTCTCAGGATTCAGTTTCAATGCTTCGGTATAATCTGAAACAGCTTTCAGAATTGCGCCTGAGTCATAATGTGCTAAACCCCGTTGCAAATAAGCTTCGCTAAAGTAAGGTGTCAGTTGTAAAGCATGGTTAAATTCCTCAATTGCTCCCGCGTAATCTTTTCGCCTAGCCTTTTCCAATCCTCTATTGTAGAATTCGTCATTCATGACATTTGTTTGGTTGATTCAGTTAATTGAATTCCAGCAGGCTTGTTTCATAGCCTAATCTATGCACTCATCTTCATATTTTAAGTATATTTCATAGTTTTTGTGAAATAAAACCAACACACTACCCTAACTTTTGATAAATGAAATATTGTACACATCTAGATTTTGGAGTTCAGTGTAGTGAAAATATCACTAATCAAATTTATTATTACATTCAGCAGTTTTTGGCTATGTATTTTATACAGTTACGATTCCAGTTGATATAACTATAGAAAAATTATAGCTTTATGTAATTGAAATGGAAACTTTAGCCATCAATTTTAATAAACTATTATCAGATTTATTCTGTATAATTATCAATAAAAAATTGGAGAATGATTATATTCCATTCCCCATTTTTCGTAGATTGTCAAATATTTGTGGTTAACTAGAATTCAGAATTTAAGAGTCAGAATATTTCAAGAATCAGCAGGAAATTTTTGGAATCAATATACTAAGTAATACTGGATTTATTCTGACTTCTGCTTTCTGGGTGCTGAATTTTTACACTAACATTCTTCTGAAAGCAAGCTGGGAGAAGTCAGAACAAAAACATCCCAATTTCCTTGAGCCTCAGTTTGTGGTTTTATAGGATTGGCGTAGTGGAAAAACTCATGGTCGTTAATCAATAGGAGTTCTCCCGGATTTAGAACTTTGCTAAACACAGGCTTTTCTTTTTTGGCAGTATACAAATGTGTTTCTCCACCTTGAATATTATCTCTATTTACTGAAAATATGCCAATAAAATCAGTGCCATCTTGATGGATACCTTCAGGTGCTGGATTACCAAAATTCTTTGGAAAACAACTAATTCTAATTTGATGAACTCCGATTTCAGCTTCAGGATGAAGTTTACAAGAATCACTAAATGCCAAAACAAGATTTTTGAAAATATCAAGTTCTATGAGTGCATCATCTAATTCTGCAAACTCTCTTTTTATGTCACCCGCTAATCGATTATACTCTTTACTTTGAAAGAAGACGCCATGAGGTAATTTGATTAACTGATTTCCAGAAACTGTAAACCGAGATAATCTTCTAGAACGATAATTGCCTTTGATATAAGGGTCAAGAGGCATATTATTAAAAAATGGTTTGAAACCTTCTAGACCGATGGAATTTACCTTTCTGAGAGTAAATAGAAAAGCATATTCTAATTCCGTTGCTGTCCACACTTTTTGCATAGGATTTACCTCCTTGCACGTTGAGATTCTCCCGATTTTTTTTATGGGAGGCTTGTAATATTTATTGTATGCTACTTTTTGTTACTATGTTGTCAATTTAACTACAAAAAATGACAATTCATGATATACAAAGTTACTCAAATTCTGTCACAGAACGGAGTCGCTACTGAAAAGATTTGCACATAGGGTTCGGTGGTCAAAGAATCGACGTATATTTACAAAGAGCAACAAGGTTCTATAATGATAGATTGGCTTTACCGTTACCCACCTTTGTATTCGGGTATTTTACTTAAGCGTTACAAGCGGTTTTTTGCTGACGTTCAACTTACTTCTGGCGAAATAGTGACAGCACACTGTCCCAATACAGGGCCAATGACTGGAGTATCGACACCTCTAAGTGCGGTACAGCTTTCCAAAAGCGATAATCTCAACCGCAAATTGGCTTACACTCTAGAACTAATTCAGGTACATGACAATGAGCCGACTTGGGTAGGTATAAATACTTTTTTGCCCAATCGGGTGGTAAAGCTAGCTTTGGCGAAATACCTTTTCCCGGAATTGGGGAACTACAGCCAAATCAAGGGCGAGGTAGTTTATGGGCTAGATAAAAAAAGTCGAGTAGATTTTTTCTTGACGGGGAATGATGAGGAACCCCCGATTTATTTAGAAGTAAAAAATACAACCTTGTCTGAGGGGAGATTAGCCCTATTTCCTGACACGGAGACTACCAGAGGGCAAAAGCACTTGCGAGAACTGATGGCGTTGTTACCTTTAACTCGTGCGGTAATGCTTTATTTTATCAATCGCGGTGATTGTATTGAGTTCTCCCCTGGCGATCGCACAGATCCTGTATATAGTAAATTATTGCGGGATGCGATCGCTCTCGGTTTAGAAGTTTTACCTTGCCGTTTTGACATTTCTCCCGAAGGTATCCGTTATTTGGGTTTAGCAAAACTAAAAATTTGATTGCATTTAATAACTGGAGTTTAGACTAAACTCCAGTAGATTGCTACTCCCTTCGATCTGACGCGCACGATCAATATTGCAGATGTTGCGGATGCGATCGAACACGGTTTTGATGATATGTGAAACCCTGCTTTTTTGCATTAGGGACTTCCAAGAAATAAATTATCCAATTTCACCGAATCAAAACGACTTTCTCTCCCCCTGCTCCCTGCTCCCTGCCCCCTGCCCTAAAGTTTTTAGACCTTCCAAATGTGCTGCATTACAATGTCGAGTTTAATCCCGATCGTATGTATGACGATTTGGGGCATTGGATGTACTGCACAGAGGTGATGCGAGGAATTCTAGAATCCCTTGGTGTGTCCAGCAAAAACCTCTTTTGGTGTCCACCAAAAATACCGAAGGAGTGAGAAAATGGATTTTAGTTCAATCTGATTCACTATTGTGCTTCCTGGAAAGCCTGAATCGCTAGTCCCTGCTGATCTAGGGACAGGTAGTTGATAGATGTCAATAAAGCAGTCTCTAGTAAACTCTCTACATACGTACTTTGATTGATTCCTCCCCATATTGGATTAAAGGTGAACTGCCCCTTGTTGTACGCGTCAATAAAATGCCGATAGCTGGAAACAGCCCCTTGATAATTACCTGTTTCAATATATGTGCTGCTTATGGAAAGAAAAGCTTTTCCATAGTCGGGAAATTTGTGGACAATTTCTTCATATTGCTCGATCGCTTCTTGAAACCTACCGAGCCTCTTAAGCGTGGCAGCACGATTGTTGTAGTACATTGGATTGGCGTCATCAAGAGTGATAGCTTGATCGTAAAGAGACAGAGCATTTTCAAACATGCTCATCTTAGCGCTTACATTACCTTCGTTGTAAAAGAGTTCGGCTTTAACTTGATCTGTGTAGCTTTTCATAGTTCACACTTCCTAGCTTGAGATTTGTGTTTAGCTACCAGATAGTATTCCCAAAAATCTTGTACGGCATAACATTCCTAATCACCCCAGATAAACTGCAACACCCAACAGATAAGCTGTTGTGCTTTGAATTTGCACTTTGAGGTAGCAGAGGGGCTTCAGGTGCAGAGGAGAGGATTTGCAGGTTTTACCTAAAAGATGATAATGCAACTTGTAGGCGCGATAGCTTAACTTTTAGCTAGTTGTGTATTGCGATTTGCTATGCAGACGATTGCGTTGTTTGAGTGGCTGTGAAATGATCTGCCGATTACTTAGGGCTTGTTTTTGTCGCAAATCATCACAAATTGCTTGTAAATCGTAGTTGAAAGCCTTTGCATATTTAATTGCTGCCATTCCTCAATAGCCGAATGGATGGCGGAAATCACCAACCACTTTGTCAAGTTGTTGAGCGATCGCTAGCAACTCCATCTCGCGCCATCGCTTGCCAATAATTTGGATTCCAATCGGTAAGCCATTGTGAGTTTGCCCAATCGGAATCACCACCGCAGGATGACCACTGAGATTAAATGGCATAGTGTAAGATCCGTTTGCCACCGCATGAGGATAGGATTTGCCGTCTATATCAATAGCGCTCCAAGCCGGACAATGGGTAAATGCAGGAGTTGCTGTCACCGGAGTGAGCCATACATCCCACGCTTCTAAAGCTTCATCGATTTGGGCAATGAAGCGATCGCGCTCGGTGAGTGTCTCAAAATATCCTCTTAAGCTGGGATTTAAAAGTTCTGGCAGAAAGCTGCTGAAATTCCCCAATTTTCGCAATTTTTTGTCGCCTTGAGTTGCCGTGCGAAAGAGTAACTCTAAGCTGCGTAGCACATTATAGCGATCCTTGGGTTGGGCGTAATTGTTGATATATGCTTCCATCCGTCCGCAGAGGTTCCACACTGTCGATAAATCAAAATCTTTGGGAAGCCAGCGTTCAACATGAGTACCTGCTTGAGCAAGTTTTTGCACCACTGTCTGTACTGCACCTCGAATTTCCGCAGCAACGGGAACCTCTACCCATTGATCGATCCAAGCAATTTTAAGATCCTGCAAAGACTTGCCTGATGGAGTATCAAGGGGAATCGGTGGCACATCTGGGCGACGCAAATCTGCACCAGCGATCAGCGAGAAACAAAGGCGAATATCTTCGAGCGATCGCGCAAAACAGCCAATAGTCAACATTTGTCGCAAGCATAGCGGCATTCCCGGTACTTCAGGGATACTTCCGGCGGTGGAAATACGGCGATCTGTTGGCTTTAAGCCATATACACCGCAGAAAGTTGCAGGCTGGCGCACGGAACCTGCAATATCGTTACCTATATCTAATGATGAAAGTCCGGCTGCAACAGCAGCAGCACTACCTCCAGAACTGCCACCTGCTGTATAGTCAAGATTCCAGGGATTATTTACCCGTGGAAACAGAGAATTTGTACTTTGAAAATCACCAGCCAGTTCTGCCATGTTGGTTTTTCCAAGGATAACGGCTCCTGCTGTCCGCAGCCTTGCAACAACGGTGGCATCCTGTTGAGGAATGTAGTCTTTGAGAGGAATGTAACCCGCTGTGGTACGGAGTCCTACTGTTTCAAAAATGTCTTTAATCGTGATCGGAACACCGTGCAGAGCGCCCCAGTGTTCTCCTCTAGCTAGGGCTTCATCTGCAAGCTTTGCTCTGGTACGAGCATTGTCTTCGTCTAAGGTGCAAATTGCATTCAGCTTTGAGTTGTGTTTATAAATCTGCGCCAGGTAAGCATCGAACACTTCGACAGCAGAGACTTGGCGATCGCGAATCATCTGAGCAAGTTGATGAGCGGGTAGAAAAACTAAGTCACTCA
The DNA here is from genome assembly GCF_036917415.1 of Nostoc sp. Taxonomy (GTDB): domain Bacteria; phylum Cyanobacteriota; class Cyanobacteriia; order Cyanobacteriales; family Nostocaceae; genus Nostoc. Next base: position 85,342 of record NZ_JBALDJ010000096.1, read on the forward strand.
TATCATGTTCGGTAAAAGACTTATCATTAAGAGCGCAGGGGGCAGGGGGCAGGGAGCAGGGGGCAGGGGGCAGGGAGCAGGGGGCAGGGGGCAGGGAGCAGGGGGAAAGAGGGTTTTAAGATTTTTGCATAGATGCCCGGAATAATAACTAATCAAGCGGTCATGATATCATAGGTCGATTTCACGTCATTTGTCAGATTCTAAGCTGTTACGCCAAGAAAATTGCACATTAACTAGTGTTCGCGCAGCGTCTCCTTCAGGAGAGGGTTGTCCTTTGTCCTTAGAAACACTAATGACTAATGACTAATGACTAATGACTAATGACTAATGACTAATGACTAATGACTAATGACTAATGACTAATGACGGTCTATACGGAAAATAGTGCAATATATAGGCGCTTTAGCTTACTACAACCAACGTTGTTTTTTGGCATAGACAATACTGCCAATCACAATTAGTGCCATCATACAGATCACCACAGGGTAAGCCAAAGGTTGTTCTAATTCCGGCATATACTTGAAGTTCATACCATAGAAACCAGACATAAAAGTAATTGGTAAAAATATTGTCGATAGGATAGTCAGGCGATTAATTCGTTCGCCTGTTTTACTAGCAATATTATCACGTTGAATTTCCATTAATTCTGACATCCAGGCTCTTATAGCTTGATATTCTTGCCAGAGTTTATCAACGTGATGAACCAATTCTTGATTGAATAGTTCTTTCACTGGCGGGCCGATCCATTGGAAATCTTCATTATCCATAATAGCCATAAGTAATTTGATGCTTTGAAAATTACGGCGTCCAGAACGAGTAGATTGCCTCATTGTGGCAATTTTTTGGTAAGTTGATTCATCACCAGAATTGTCTAAAACTTCATCTTCTAAATCATCAAGTTTTCTAGAAATATAGGTAAATACAGTTTCGTAATTATTCAAAATATCTTTAAATATGAGATAAAAAAGATAGTCTATGCCTAACTTATGAATATCTAAAGTTCGCTTTTGAAGATGATTAGCTAAAATACTTAAAATTTTTAGCTCAGTGATTTCAAAAGTTATGATAAAATTATTTCCAACCACAATATTGCCACGCACAACCTCAAATTCATTATTTTTTATTTGAGAACTTAGGATTTCATAGCTATCAAATAAACAATCTTCTATGTCTTCATCAATTCCTAGAGGTGAATGGTTAAAAATCATGTTAACACGAGATGGATTGAGTCCAAAGTGCTTGATAATTCTGGCTGTTCCAGTGCGATCGCGGAAGTGAATACAGCGCAACCAAATATTATGAGACCCATCAATTCTTTTCAGTACCGTATCGACATCCCTGTTGGTGAATATTTCCAGGCTATCTGGATAAAAAGTCAGGAGAGTTAGCATATAGCAATCCTAATTGAGTCGTGAAAAAACACGGGGACTCATATTGAGCGATAATTTATTTGACTACAACGACACCTAAAATGTCAAAGTCTATAATTTATAACGCTAAGTAGTAAGCTCTTTAGTGCTTACTACCAACTCTCAAAACTAGTTTGATAAAGTACTAGTCGTAAATTTGTAAAATAAAACACATTTAAATAGCACAATCACTCTCTACGAGTTTTGACCATTGATAGTCAACACTATATTGAGTGGTAGCTCAATTTTTTTCTATTTTCCCAGATTTCGGGCGAGTAGTTGGCGCTGGCGCTGACTTATTTTGCAGAATTGCAATTTCTTGCCGTGCATCTTGATAACTATCTTGTTCCCCTTGCTGTTGGAATAGTTTTGCAGCTTTTTTGAAGTCTGCGATCGCACCCGGTTTATTTTTCTGCTTGGTGCGAATCACACCCCGATTATAATAGGCTAAGGCATTGTTAGGATTAATTGCGATCGCTCGTGAATAATCTTGATTTGCAGCTTTTTTATTTCCCAGTTCAAGATAAGCGTTACCACGGTTGTTATAAGCTACTATATTATTTGTATCTAGTTTCAGCGCTGCGGTATAATCTTCAATAGCGCCTTTATAATCTCCAAAAGAAAAGCGATGAATACCTCTGTGAATATAAGCTGTAATAAATTTAGGATCTATCTGTAAAATAGTGTTGTAATCTTCAGTAGCTTCTACATTATTTCCCAGATCGCTGTAAATATCACCACGATTTAGATAAGCTTCTATATATTTGGGATTGATGTTGATTGCATCTGTGTAATCTTTAATTGCTTCATCTTTTTGTTGATTAATAGATTGAGTTAAACCCTTTTGATAATAAGCTTTGGCATCACTAGGATTAATCTTAATTACTTTATCAAAATCTTGGATTGCTTCAAGTCTTTGTTTGAAGCGGCGGTGGAGAATCCCTCGTTGCAAGTAAGCTTCGGTATACTGAGGTTTGAGAGCGATCGCTTTGCTAAAATCTCCAAGTGCGCCTTTATTATCCTTCAATTGAGCATAAGCTAATCCCCGGCCATAGTAAGCATAAGCATCTTTGGAATTTAACTTTATTGCTTGAGTATAATCTGCGATCGCTTGTTTGTATTTGCCTAATTCCGAAAAAGCAAATCCTCGGTCAAAATAGGCATTAGCATCTTGAGGATTCAGTAAAATAGCTTGGCTAGAATCTGCTTGTGCTTGCTCGTAATCTCCTAATCGATAATAAGCATCACCTCGCCGATTATAAGCTAAAGCGTTTTGCGGATCTAATTCAATAATGTGATTGAAATCTTCAACTGCTCCTTCATAGTTTCCTAACTCATATTTATTTACTCCCTCTTGGTATAATGTCTGTTGGGCATTACTTACAAGTTTTGGCGATCTCAATTGCCACACTGCAACACTAAGGGTAATACAGCCAGCTATCCCCGCTAGAACTAGTAATAATTTTTTCTGATGCTGTTTTTGTCGATCGTCATCAACATTTATTAACTTTTTCAGGTCGTCTAAAACTTCGGTTGCATACTGGTAGCGCTTACGATAGTCAAAACGCACCATTTTATTAATAATTTTTGCTAATTTTCTGTTAACTTTTAGATTTTTATCGCGCCAAAGTATTTCACCTGTCAGCTGATTTTTCTGACTTCGCAAATTAGATATTTCCTTTGTAGGTAAACCTTTTAGTGCTGCGATCGCAACCATACCTAAAGCATATAGATCGCTGTTGTATTTGAGATTGCCGTTAATTTGTTCTATCGGCATATACTCGGAATTGTCAACAGTATTATCGATCGCTTCATTAAAAGTACCCAAATTAACCAAAACTAACTTTTTATCTGATTCCCGGCGAATAATATTTGCTGGTGTAATATTCCGATGAATTACGCCATAGCTATGTACAACGACCAAAGTTTCTAATATCTCTGACAAAAGACTAATTACTTGGTCTTCCTTGAGAAGCTTTCCCTGAATAATTTCGTCAGTTAAAGAATTACCAGGTATGAATTCTTGAACTAGATAAAATTCTTCATTTTCTTCAAAAGAAGCAATAAGCCTTTGAATTTTATCGTGTTCTTGTCCGAGTTTTTTTAAAGTTGCCGCCTTACTGGCAAACAAGCGGCGTAGGATTGTTAAAGCTTGAGGATTGCTATTAGGAAGAGATAACTGCTTTATTATAAATTCTTTACCATTAAGATTAATATCTTCAACTAGATAGGTTTTCTCTTTTTCCCCATTATTGAGAATTTTTAGTATTTGATAATGTCCATCTAGGAAATGACTATTCATCAATATAAATTATAGTCTGATAAATTGTTCGATTATAGCTTACGTGTTATTATTACTGATTTTAAAATATAAATATTTATTTATTAAGCAACTTCAAATGAGATCGAGGCGTGGGCTGCTACCGCGTGTATATTGCATCCCCCTCCCAAGCTTGGGAGAGCAGGGTGGTTTCATACAAGCAAAGAAAAATTAAAACTGGGTTTCAAAGCCTCTCCCCCCGTGGGGGAGAGGAATGGAAGTGAGGGAAAAAGCCATGCCACTTTCACGAGAAATCAAGACTTATGTATTTTTCTTTTTTCGTATGAAACCACCCTGCCCTTCTAAGCTTGGGAGAGGGATTTAGGTGAGGACTTTTGATTCAGGTTTTATACTGGAACGACAAATTTCTCGCTACCAGCTAGTTCAAAGGCTGCATGAATGGCTTGCAAAGCTTTAACACCTTGCTCTTGCGCCACAACACAACTAATTTTGATTTCTGAAGTGGCAATCATTTGAATATTGATTTCTTGTTGGGCTAAAGCTTCAAACATTTTAGCAGCAACACCTGGTTGTCCTACCATACCGGCACCGACAATACTCACCTTAGCGATCGCACTATCTAAAACAACTTCACCCCATCCTAATTCTGCCGCTACTTGAGTGAGCATTTCTCTAGCATTTTCCCCGTCTATTTGCGAAACTGTAAAAGCAATATCTCGCCTGGGAACACCATCAATTATTCGGCATCGCTGAGATTGGATAATCATATCAACGCTGATATTATGTCGCGCTAATAGTCCAAACAACTTCGCCGCCATTCCCGGACGATCTGGCAATTGACGAATCGCAAGACGCGCTTGATTTAAATCAAGGGCAACGCCTCGAACGGGAGAAGTGTTAGCAGTGGGGAGTGGGGAGAATAAAAGAATTAATTTATCTTCCCCTGCCTCCCCTGCCTCCCCTGCTTCCCCTGCTTCCCCTGCTTCCCCTGCTTCCTTTACTTCCCCTGCTTCGATTTCAAAAGCGGTGCAGAGTGCTGTGACGGCGCGATCGCATTCTGCTGCATTGACTACACAACTTACTTTCACTTCGCTGGTGGAAATCATTTGAATATTCACGCCAGCTTCAGCTAATGTCGCAAACATCTTTGCAGCTACACCGGGACGCCCAATCATTCCTGCACCTGCAATGCTGACTTTGGCAATGTTATTTTCTATCATTACCTCAGCTTCGTCAGATTTAGGGTTAGATTGACTCCTCAGTGCTGGGGCGATCGCTGTTGCTACTGCTTCTGCGCGTTTTAATATTGGTGTGGTGACAGTAAAAGCAATGTCATTACTGTTACCTTCATGAACTGACTGAATAATCAAATCTACATCTACTTTTTGTCGAGAAATTTCCCCAAATAACCTGGCTGCAACACCTGGTTTGTCGGGGACGCGCAACAAAGCGACCTTTGCTTGGTTAGTGTCAAATTCTACATGATCTACAGGACGGGCAATTTCTAAATTAATTAGCGATCGCCCTTGGGGTTTGGCTGATGTCACCCAAGTTCCTGGTTGATCTGTCCAGCTAGACCTAACTACAAGGGAAACACCATAGTTACGGGCAATTTCCACAGCACGGGGATGCAGCACTTTTGCGCCCAAGCTAGCTAATTCCAACATTTCATCGCAGCTGATGGCATCCATCAACTGGGCTTCGGCAACTAAGCGGGGGTCTGTAGTGAGAATCCCTGGAACGTCTGTATAAATTTCACAAAAATTCGCTTTTAATGCGGCTGCGATCGCCACTGCTGAGGTGTCGGAACCACCACGACCCAAAGTCGTAATTTCCATCTCTCCGACGCTGGATATACCTTGGAACCCAGCTACTACAACTACTTTACCTGCATTTATGTGGCGAGTTAGGCGAGTAGTTTCAATATGCAAAATCCGAGCGCGGCTGTGTTCAGCTTCAGTAACAATTCCTACCTGAGCGCCAGTCATGGAAATTGCGGGTTGTCCGAGTTCCTGCAAAGCCATACTGAGTAAGGCAATAGTTACTTGTTCGCCAGTAGAAAGCAGCATATCCATTTCCCGGCGGTTAGGATTTGGAGAAATTTCAGTAGCTAGTTTGACGAGTCCATCGGTGGTTTTGCCCATTGCCGAAACCACTACGACAATAGAGTTTCCAGCTTTAACAGTTTTATAAACACGCTGGGCAACAGCTTGAATACGTTCGACTGAACCGACAGATGTACCACCGTATTTCTGAACTATGAGCGCCATAACTTTTTTTAATCAATTGTGCCTGCTTTCATCAACGCTTCCGCCTGGTTAAGGAAGCCTTCAAGGCTTATCAGTTATATAGTTTACTAAATATCGCGGCGAATGCCCCATCATAATTGATTATTCAAAAACTACATCTTCGTAAAGTGCTGCCATTGTTTCCTCAAAATCCACGCTATTGAGTCGAAATGATTGATGTTCTGCTGTGTAGGATTGTAAAACCCACAACCCTTGCTCATTGCGTCGAAAACACTCAACTCGTTGACGTTTTGTATTAATTAAAACATATTCTTGCAGACTTTCCAGGGTTTGATAATCGGCGAATTTGTCGCCCCGGTCAAAGGCTTCAGTAGAATTAGATAAAACTTCGACAATTAAACAGGGAAATCTTTTATAACCTGGCGTTTCTCGATCTCGTTGATCGCAAGTAACCATCACATCGGGATAATAAAAGCGATTCAGAGATTCAATTCTGGCTTTCATGTCAGCGATGTAAACACGACAACCAGAGCCGCGCAGATGATTACGGAGGAGAACAGCAAGGTTTCCAGCAACAGTAACGTGTGGATCGAGAACTTCAAACATTGCGTAAATGTAGCCGTCTATATATTCATGCTTGATATTGCTCTGTTCCTCCACTTGGAGGTATTCTTCAACGGTGAGATAATTTTGTTGGGGCGAGGCTATCATAGTTGAAACTTTAGGATTTGAGTGATACTGATTTCTAGGGTAGCGTTTGCTGTGGATTGAAGTTGGTTTTTGAGAGAGATTTTGGAGAGATAATTTTATGTTAGGTCTAGATAGAATTACATTTTGCCCTAGCATTATGGGTGGACAAGCTTGCATTCGCGGAATGCGAATTCCGGTTTCTTTATTAGTCAATTTGGTAGCTAATGGAAAACCTGCGGAAGAGATTTTAGAAGAATATCCTGATTTAGAAGCAGAGGATATTCGTCAATCTCTACTTTATGCAGCGTGGTTGACTCAAGAACGAGTTTATCCATTCAAAATTGCTTAACCAGTAAAATGAAGTTTTTGGCAGATATGGGAATTTCACTAAGCACTGTAACTTGGTTGCGTAGTGATGGTTATGATGTCGTGCATTTGCATGATGAAGCTTTGCAAAGACTACCAGATGATGAGATTTTAATTAAAGCCCGTACAGAAGGGAGAATTTTATTAACTATAGATTTAGATTTTGCTCAAATTTTAGCCGTTAGTGGGGATAGTTTACCCAGTGTTATTTTGTTTAGGTTAGGAAATGACAACTATGACGCAATTAATGAACGTTTTACAACTGTTTTGAGTGAATGTCAGAAAGATTTAGACGTAGGAGCAATTGTTTCTGTAAGTAATGAAACTTTCCGGGTGAGGCGATTACCCATATAAGTAAGAAGTGGATTCCATATTAGGCGATCGCTTGTAGATTTACACTTTTTTTCTAGAGCGATCGCTTTGACAACACCATCATTTACAACCACATAATAGCGTAGGCGTAGCCCGTCGTAGACATCGCTTGTAGATTTACACTTCTATTGTAGAGCCTCACCATCTTGATATTCTTTGATTTTGCCATATAAACTGGCAACTGTTTCTTGAACAAACAGTTTTTCTTTAACTTGCAAATAGTCACCTTCACTGAGTTTACAAGCTGCCCAAAATTTCATTACCTTAGATGGTTCTAAATGAGTGAGTAAAACCTGCATCACTTCTTGTAAATTTTCTTCTTCGTTAATAACTTTAATTTCCATTGTCTACCTCCAAAATAAAATTAGTTGGGTTGATTACCAAGAGTGATAAATCTTGGCAGCGGTTGATTAATCTCCGATCGCAAGTAATAAAATAATTACTTTGGGAAGCCTCCGCACACGCTACATGAAGTGCATCGATAGGTTTAATTCCTTGTTGTTCTAATTTTTCTGCTCTCCCTCTAATATTTTCATCTATTAATACTCTCAAGGCAGCTATTTGTAAATATCGCTCCATAGATTGTTGATTTACAAGAAAAGGGTTACGGCTATTTTCATATTCTAGAACTGAAGAACTAACTAATTCTATTAATCTTGCTTCCACCATTTGTAAAATTAAGATGATAGCTTGTGTTTCTAGAAATATTTTTGGCTGTGTTTGGTCGTCAAACGGACGATTATAAATACTGGTATCTAGATAAACCCTGGTCATAGAGCTTTTTTACAACTTTCTCTAAACAAAAGCGATCGCCTCTAGCAGTACGCTCCACGTGTTAGCGTTCGTGGAGCGTTCCGCAGGAAAGCTTACCGTTGGCGTAGCCTCTCGTAGAGAAGGTATTGCCTGTAGATTTACACTTTTTTAGGAGCGCCAGCTTTCGGCTCAATGATATACCAAAATGAATGCGTGAATTACTCAAATGAGAATACATTCAGGCGGATTGAGAAAGTAAAAGCTTATTTTACTTGCGGAAAACACCAAAATGAGAAAGCAAAAGCTCCTTTTGAGTAAGTAAAAGCTCATTTTGCTTGCGGAAAACACCAAAATGAGGAAGCAAAAGCTGCTTTTGAGTAAGTAAAAGCTTATTTTGCTTGCGGAAAACACCAAAATGAGAAAGCAAAAGCTTATTTTGAGAAAGTAAAAGCTCCTTTTGAGAAAGTAAAAGCTGCTTTTGAGTAAGTCGAATGGCATTTTTACTTAGTTCAATATGAATTTTAGTCCAGGCGATACCTTCTCTACGAGAGGCTACGCCAACGGTAAGCTTCGCTAACGCGCTTTTCAGTTTTATCACGGTAGGCTTTGCACAAAACCTGTAAATTCGTAGCCCCATGTAGTCTATTCTTGATTTGAGGGGAGGCGATCGCAGCTGCTGTCAGTGATACTGGCTCCATAACTTTGCCAAAACACACAAGATTACACTTACTGCTTCTCAGTCTACAGTCTCTAAATAGTTCATGGAGAGCAAATATACCAGTCCTAAATGATTCGTAACTTCTTTTCTTCTTCTCTTGGCGTTCTTGGCGGCTTGGCGGTTCGATAATCTTTACAACTCAAATAGGATTGCCATACAAAAAAAATTATGGGTTGATTCATTTTCGTAAGTTTCCGGCTCTAAATCTAATTTCATAAAGTCCTAGCAAACCTGCCGCTATTAGCAAAGGTAAGAAATAATAGACTCCCCGATAAGCTAACATTGAACCCAAAACTACCGCCGCCGAAACTTTTGAGGAAAGAATCAGCAAAATTATAGTTTCAAATACTCCCAAACCCCCAGGGACATTACTAACCACACCTGCAAACATCGCTAGTAAATAAATTCCCAAAAAGTCTAGATATGACAAAGATATATTGCTAGGAAGTAAAGCATAAAGAACTGCTGCCGCAAGAATCCAGTCAAAACTAGAAATTGCTATTTGAAGCAGAGATATTTCAAAAGAAGGAAATCGAAATTCATGCCCACGAATTATTAATGGTTGTTTAAGAAAAATACTTCCTAGTAAATAAGCCGCAACTAATAGCAGAAAAATTACGCCAATGGGACGCACAGTGGCAAAAGGTAAATGTAATTGAGTGGGAATCTTCAGGGGGTTGATGAGGAATAAGAAACCTGCAACAGCAAACATCCCCAACCAAAAAGTAAAGTTGGCGAAAGCAATTACTTGAGCGATCGCTACTGCTGACACTCCCCAACTAGCATAAAATCGATAACGGATAGCACTGCCAGTCAGCAAGGCAAAACCGATGGTATTACTAAATGCAGAGCTAATAAAGTTAGTGAAAGCAATCTTATTCCAACTTAGGGAACGATTAATGTAGTTAAAACCTAAGATATCGTACCCAACCATCACTAGATAGCCCAAAGCTGTCAGCCAAATTGCCCAACTTAAGCGACTTTTGGAAATAGCAGCTAGAGAGTTGAGGATATCACGATAATTATACTGACGTAATTCGTTAGCGATCGCCCACAGGGAAAGCAGCAGCAGTAACAAGCCAAACAAAGAACTAAAATTGAGTTGCAGCTTTTTAAGCATCATGAAGAAACTCATCCTAACTCTTGACTTTTAATTTACAACCAGTCGTAAAGTTTCCATCTTGTTGACACAGTATCGACATATCATTTGCATAAGCTTTTGAAGGCAAGCATCGACTACCCAATAATGCTCTGTTTAACCAATGCCTTTCAAAGATGAACTACAAACAATCTAAAATTTTCTTGCTATTTTCAGTATTAACCCTAGTTGGCTGTAATTTCTCCCAAGGTGTCGTCGCAAAACCACCGCAACAGCAGGATTTACAAACAACGCCTTCCGTTCTTCCAACCCAGCGCAATACTAGCAACTCAGCGACTCTCCTAACCTATAAAATTGAAACCTACGATAGTCAAGCAATGGGTGCAAGTCGCACTTATGGCGTTTCTTTACCTCCTGGCTATGAGCAAAACTCAAAACAAAGGTATCCTGTAATCTTTCTTCTCCACGGAGGACATGGTAATCCCACTGATTGGTTTATTCAAAATAAGGGACAAGCTCTCAAGACTGTAGAACAACTTTATACTACAGGTAAGTTGCCACTCAGCATCATCATTACACCAGATGGCAACGACAAGCGTGGCTCTAGTCCCTACCGAGATCCCGAATATATCGATGGCCCTAATGGTAAAGTCTCTACAGCCGTAGGCGATGAGTTAGTAAAAGTCGTGCAAAGCCGTTATCGCACACTAACTAATCCAGATTTTTGGGCGATAGGTGGTTTATCTTCTGGTGGTTGGGGAGCAATCAATGTGGGATTACACAACGTAGATCGTTTCTCGATTTTATTTAGTCATAGTGGTTATTTTAATGATAAAAGTGGCCCAGCAAATAGCCCAATATCTTATATTAAAACCATTCCCCTACAAGCTCAAAAAAGATTGAAGATTTATCTAGATTCGGGTACATCAGATATTGATGAAATCCACGAAGCAGAGCGATTTAATAAAGTATTAAATCAACTGAAAATTTATAATTCATTTCGTCAGTTTCCTGGCAGTCACACTTGGCAATACTGGCGGAAACATTTAGCAAATTCATTGACATTTGTCGGCGAACAATTTCGAGCTTCAGAAAGAGCAAATATGGCTGAAAAATTAAGTATCAATCATAAAAAAATGCTCAAAAAAATTAATCCTTAGTAGAAATAATACTATTTGCCAAGCCGTTGATATTTAAACATCAATGTGAAAAACTTTACTGCTATTTTTCAGCAAATTAATTATAGTAAGTTGTAACGGAGGTGATTTTTTTTACACTGAAAAAATATGAAGATTTCTAAATTGTTAATTAGCTTGGTAGGAGCGATCGCACTCCTTACTAGCGCTGGTTATTATTATGTATTCATCTTAGGTGCGCCACAACTAGACCCACCCAAAAAAGAGGCAACTACTGGGCTAAAGTTTCAATTAGCAAGCTTTAACTCCCAAGCAATGGGTACAATTCGTAACTACGGCGTGATTTTGCCCCCTAGTTATAGCAAAAATTCGCAAAAGCGCTACCCTGTGATATTCTTACTACACGGAGGTCATGATGATGCTCGTGCTTATGCTGATAAATATGCACTTTTAGACGTATTGCATGAACTTTATCAAAGTGGAAAATTACCGCCATCGATTGTGATTACACCTGATGGTAATGATAATCGCGGTTCTAGTCCTTTATACGACCCTGATTACTTTGATGGCCCGAATGGCAAAGTGGGGACTTTGATTGGTTCAGAATTAGTACAAGTTGTCAAGTCGCGCTACCGCACTTTGGAAGAACCCCAATTTTGGGTGCTAGGAGGTCTATCTTCTGGAGGATGGGGTGCATTTAATATCGGATTACGCTATCTGAACAACTTTCAGATTTTGTTTAGCCATAGTGGTTACTTTACTGATGACAGCGGCTCACAAAATAGTCCTCAACAAATTGTGCAACAGCTACCAGTTAAAGATAGGAAGCGATTGCGTATTTATCTAGATGCGGGTGTGAACGATACTAATTTGCTAGCTTCTACCAAAGCTTTCAATGAAACCTTAAATAAATTAGACATTGCTCACGTATTTTATGCATTTCCTGGAGGTCATGGTTTGTCTGGGGCAGATATTGGCTGGAACTACTTTCACAAACATCTTAAAAATTCACTCTCCTATGTCGGAGAACAGTTTAAAAAGTTAGGAGTTAGGAGTTAAGAGTTTTAACTCCAAAACAAATAACAAATAACAAATGACCAATGACAAATGACAAATGACAAATAATTTAAAAACTCGGATTGGACTTTGGAGTGCGGTTTTCCTAACAGGTTTAGTCGGAGTAGTAAATTTATTATCAGCAGTGACACCTAACCTGTATGGGCGGACTCACTGGTTGAAAGATTTTTTACCATTTGAAATTCGTGCCAGTGGTCATATATTTGCAGCATTGACTGGGTTTGTTTTACTAACACTTGCTACTAATTTATTACGCCGTAAAAGAATAGCCTGGTTACTGACAATTGCTTTACTAGTAATTTCCATTTGCAGCCACTTGTTGAAGGGACTGGACTATGAAGAAAGTCTACTCTCTGGAGTTTTGCTAGTGCAATTAATCTTGATGCGCCATTTTTTCACGGCGCAATCAGACCGTCCTTCCATCGCACGGGGAGTTAGAGTACTGATAGGCGCTTTATTATTTACCCTGGCATACGGAACTATTGGATTTTACTTGTTAGACGGTAAATTTTCAGAGAATTTTAATTGGCGTGAAGCGATAGTTCAGACTTTGGCGATGTTCTTCACTGAGGATAATTGGGGACTGCAACCAAAGAGTCGATTTGGAGAATTTTTTGCTAATTCTATCTATATTATTGCCGCAGGTACTATTACTTATGCAATAGTAATGCTGTTGCAACCTGTGTTTTGGCAAAATCTTGCAACTACAAATGAGCGACAAAGAGCTAAAGAAATTATCGAGCAATATGGATGTTCTTCTTTAGCAGCGCTGACACTCTTAAATGATAAAAGTTATTATTTCAGTCCTTCGGGTAATAGTGTAATTGCTTATGTTCCCAAAGGACGGGGCGCGATCGCATTAGGAGATCCCATCGGCCCCATTGAAGACCGCAAAGAGACAATTATTGCTTTTTGGCAGTTTTGCCAGCGCAATGACTGGTATCCTGGCTTTTACCAAACTATGCCCGATGATGTTGAGCTTTACAAGTCATTGGGGTTTAAGGTACTCAAGATTGGAGAGGAAGCGATCGTTGACCTAAAAAGTTTTACATTACAAGGTAAAGCCGGTAAAAACTTTAGACCATCAATTAGTCGTTTAACCAAGCTAGGATACCAAATTGACTTCTACCAACCACCCATCACCAATGATTTATTGCACCTCCTCAAACCTGTAAGTGATGAATGGCTAAAAATGGTACAAGGTTCAGAAAAACAATTTTCTTTGGGTTGGTTTGACGAAGCTTACCTGCGAGAGTGTGAGATTGCTGTGGTGTATAATCCCGAAGGTCAGATTAGTGCTTTTGCCAACATTATCCGGGAGTACCAACTTAACGAAGCGACTATTGACATGATGCGACATCGCCCATCTCTTGAAAATGGCACAATGGACTTTCTATTTATTTCCCTACTCCAGCATTTTAAAGAGGGTGGTTACGACAGCTTTAATTTTGGTCTTTCTGCGCTTGCTGGAGTTGGAGACAACCCCGAATCGCGCCGCTTGGAAAAAGTATTGCACTATCTTTACGACCATTTGAATCGCTTTTACAACTTCAAGGGACTGCACGCCTACAAAGACAAGTTCCGCCCTCGTTGGGAACCGCGTTATTTCGTTTACCCCAGTTTAGCCACCTTACCAGATGTAGTTGTAGCATTAATTCGTGCAGATTCAGGCGATCGCCTCTTCGATTATTTCAAACCCGGAGCCTGAATCTGCGAAAAAATAACGTGCTGGTTCCTTGCTGTTTCCCTGAATTCGATATTTCAGCCGGTTAGGAACAGATATAGCGGTTCTCGGTTGAGGTACACTCGTAGGGGCACGGCAGTGCCCATTGGTGTCAACTTAACGCTAAACCCGCTTGGTGAAGACATTTTGCCCTCACCCCCAGCCCCTCTCCCAAGAGAGAGGGGAGCTAGACATTCAATTCCCCTTCTCCCAAGGGAGAAGGGGTTAGGGGATGAGGGCGTGAGGGATTTACAAAACGCCTGTCTGATATAGTTTTCGGCTTAAGTTGACACGTATGGGCAGTGCCGTGCCCTTACACTTCGCGATTAATCTTGTAGCGCATCTGAATGGGAACCGTTATATATCAAGCGATGCCTACAGCGGACGACGCCTACACAACTAAACATTTGTATGATACGATTGTACTATAAAATATGAATATCCGGTAAGTATGCAACGCAAAATATAGCTTTGCCTAAGTTCGTAGCCAAACTTTGCGCTCCTACCCTACGGGAAGGCGAAGGGCCTACGCATTTAAACTTCAACCCTTAATTATCCACGAATTTACGAAACTTTGTACACAGTTTCGTAAACAAATTATTGTCTATTTACTTTTCAACTTTACACGGTTGTAACAGATTATTTTGTCAGAGTAATAGATTTCAGTAACAGTGATTTGAAAAGATTCTTGACCTTTAAATGGAAGGTGGCAATATGACAAAGAATCAAATTTCTCTAGTAGAACTAATCCAATTTTTTGCACAATACCGCAATCATATTATAGTCAATATCAAGCACCTACAAGAACATTATCAAAGAACAGGTATTAAGCGTATTAGAGGTGTTAGAAACGAAAATGGAGAACTGCTCCAACCTTGGTTGAAAACAAAAGATATAGATGATACTGAGTATATTGGTATGGGCGAGTTTCAGTTTAATCGCAATACTGCTACTATTAATATGCTTGTCAAACGTAGAGTTAAACTTGCTAAAGTTGAAGACCAAACTCCTACTATTGAAGTAGCAGGTTTGTTAGTAAACGACCTCAACACCTTTAAAAATTACACGATTGTAAATGACGGCAAACTTAACGTAAATTCATTACAAGTCAAAATTAGCAGTAAAAAAGTCTTTGACTTACTCAAAGAAAAAGGCATACTGAATGCAGAAGAATTTGACTTCCGGGCTGAACATACGATTCAGTTAGATAAGTTGCCGCTTGTAGCTGCTAATAGTTATTACAGCAGTATTGATGGACTATTCAATGAACTAGCAGAAATTAAAGTACTGACTAGTATTATTTGCGCTCACTTGAAAAAGGAGTCAGATGTATTTATAGAGACGCAGTTAGATGAGTTTAAAAAGCACTATCTGTCTAAAAATATTTACATCAACTTTCCTACAACCAACGAATACACTGACATCAACCAAGCTTTAGTCGATGGTACTATTGACTCAAAATTGAGCTATAAAATCGATATTGGCAGTCAAGATATTCTGAACCTGAGTAAGTTCCCTTCTGCTAACAAGTTTCTCAATAAAATGTATCGCCTTTATGACAAAGAAACTGGAGAAATTATCATGAAGCCAACTTTTGAGATGGTATTTCATGAAAATCTCGCTGTTAGGCACAGGTTACTATCATCACGTACCAAGATTACAAAAGTTGACGAGTTGATGAAACCAATTTTTGATGATTTTCTTGGGCTTGAGCCAAATAGCATTGTTGGAGGTATTCTTAAGAAAGTTGGTGCTGATAGTTTGGCGCAGTTATTACAGGATAAACAAACTGGGAAGCAGATCGGCAAAGAAGAAATGGTTGCAGCTTTAACGGTGGCAAATAACAAGTTAGAAGAATATGCAGAAAATATCTACCAAGATAAAATATCTCCTTTAGTATTTTACATTGGTTGTACTGGAGTATTGCCAGAACAAATGGAAGCAAAAGCCATGACTGCTGACGAAGCTGCCGCAAAATACCCAAATTTGCAATTTTCTAAAAATGAGCAAAAAGGTACTTTTTTTGTAGTTGGTGATAGTATTATCAATATCTATACTAAGACTAAATATTACAGTCAAGTTCTTTCTGCCAGTACAGATAATTAGATTATATAGGACTCATATTTGATTTCTGAAATACACGTAGGGTGCGTTACGCCAAAGGCTAACACACCAGTTAACGATTTAGGTGCGTTAGGCTACGCCATAACACAACGCCAGTCCGCTCAAGTCAGGGGAAACCCGCCCACGCGGCTGGCTCCCCTACAGATACTTAGATTTTTTCATAAATCAAATCGGATTTCTACATAGTAATTATAATTTTTACTAATTACACAGTAGTGGCACAAATAGTTGTGTCACTATAAATATGTATTATGAATCTAATTGATAACTGCTGGAAAAACCTCAGATAAAATCCCAAAAAATTAAGGATTTTTAGCATTTTTGCACTTATTTATTGTCAGCCAGTAAATTTGTCTGTATAAGTTTATTTTGTCGAATAGGAATCTCAATTATAAACGTTGATCCTTCTCCTAAAGATGAAATACATTGCAGTTGACCCTGATGTTTTTCTGTGACAATTTGATAACTAATTGACATCCCTAAACCAGTTCCCTTACCTACTACTTTAGTCGTAAAGAAGGGATCGAATAGACGTTGCTGAACCTCTTGTGACATTCCCACTCCATTGTCAGCAATCTCAATAGCAACCCAATCTGAGTTAAGTAACTCAGTACGGATAGTGATTTGCGGATTGCAACTTGACTGCTGGTTATTGACATATAACTCTTCCAAAGCATCGATCGCGTTAGTGATGATATTCATAAACACCTGCTTAAGTTGACCGGCGTAACACTCTATTAGAGGGAGTTGATCGTAGTCTTTAATAATTTGGATTTGGGAACTGTCAGGCTTGGCTTTGAGGCGGTTTTGCAGAATCATTAGCGTACTATCAATACCGCTATGGACATCCACTGCTTTCATTTCTGCTTCATCCAGTCGTGAGAAGTTCCGCAACGACAGTACAATGTTGCGAATGCGATCGCTTCCCGTTTGCATGGAATTTAGCAATTTTTGTAGGTCTTGAATGACAAAATCTAACTCGATCGCTTCTATTCCTTTCTGAATCACTGGTGTTGGATGAGGATATTCTTTTTGGTAAAGTTGCAGTATTTCTAGCAATTGTTGAATGTATTCTTTAGCATGAGTGATATTGCCATTGATAAAGCTAATGGGATTATTAATTTCGTGAGATACACCCGCAACTAATTGTCCCAAAGAAGACATTTTTTCTGTTTGAATTAGTTGTGCTTGGGTCTTTTGTAATTGTTCAAGGGTTTCTTGAAGTTGTTGGTTTTTTAGAGTTAATTCCTGCTCCCTTTGTCGCAAAGCAGCCTCTGCTTTTTTAACAGCAGTAATATCTAAACCCATTTCCACAACCATCGGCTCACCATTCATATCCTTGAACGGATAATCGTAAATCTGATATACCCGGCCTGTTTTACTATCCACCCATTCCCAGAGTTGTGGAGCGTTACTGTCAAAAACGCGAAAGGTGGGACATTCAGGACAAGGTTGCTTCAATCCGGCGATCGCCTCGTAACAACGTTTCCCTGTAGGATCTCCAAATACCTCACGGAAGCGTTGGTTATAAAATCCCACCCCGTAATCTTTGGGTTGCAAATAGAGAAAGGCTGGTAACTGATTGAGTAGGTTATAAAGGCTTTCCCGTTCAGTTTGCAGCGCTTCTATTCGTCGCAGTTGTTGGCTGATGTCTTTACCTACTGCATAAATGAGTCCCTTTTGAGAAGTTGATAAACTCCAACACAACCACCTATAACTACCATCTTTATGAAGATAACGACTGTTCCAGTGCAACTGTTGCTGTGGTTCTGTTGGCAAGTGACTGATTGTGATATCCTCTGGATGCACTAATCCTAGCCACGGATACCCGATTAAGTTTTCCGCTTTCCATCCCAACACTTGTTCCCATGCTGGATTCACTTGCTGGTAAAAACCATCCTGTCCGATGATACAGAATAGGTCAGATGAAAGGTTAAAAAAGTCTTCCAGATCAAACACAGTAATCTTGTCACTCAAGTTGTGCCTTAAACGTAACTAAGCATATCCACTAACTTCAATGTTAAGATTACTGAAGTAATTCTTATCAAACAATTTGGGTTAAATTACTGAAAACAGAATGTATATAAAATAATACCTATTATTAGGGATTCCCTAAAATACGGCTAGAGCATCGATTCAGTAATCAAAAACCTAACCCCCCAGGCCCCTTCCCTTGTTGGGAAGGGGGAGCTAAACTCCCCTCTCCTATGAGGAGAGGGGTAGGGGAAGAGGTTCTTCGAGGATTACTGAATTGGTGTTCTAGAGCTTGGACTACAGAATGCAATTTATTATTTGATTTTCATTCCAATTGTCCTTTGTCTTTGCCTAAAAAGTTGCTGTTTACATTCTCAATACTGACCGTATAACTAAATCGGCAATGCCACTAAGTCCTGTCCCAAATTCTGGAATTATAAATAGAAGCATCATGGCAAAGAGTCCGAATTGACTATATTGCAGTGGCTTTAGCTGAGGAAAAATCTCACTGAAGACATGAAAGCCGTCGAGTGGTGGAATTGGGAGCAGATTAAACAGAAACAACGTCAAATTGATCCGAGCTGCTAGATCAAGAAATTCGACACTCAAGAGTCCTGAAAGACTAGGGTTAAAGAAAAGTTTGAGCAGCACAATAAATAGAATGCCTAAAGCCAGATTTGACAATGGGCCTGCTGCTGATACCAAAATATTGCCTAGCTTGCCAGAGCGAAACTTAGATGGATTGACGGGCATTTGTCCCCAAGCTATACCCATGAGACAGAGAAATATGATTGATTCTTTGCCCATGTGAACTAGAGGATTAAGCGTGAGATGACCCGTTTTTTGTGGAGTATTATCTCCCTGACTCATCGCAGCCAAGCCGTGAGCAAGTTCATGCAAAGTGATGGAGAATATGACAATTACAACGATTCTGAAAAAATGAATCGGTTCTGTGATAAGTGTTTGAATAAACATACTTTGTTAAGTTTTGCTAATGCTCTATTTATGTAATAATAAGCTCTTGATATAAATGTTATTAAAATATTTACTTAATCTGCTAGGGTGATTTTTGGTATATTTTATAAATCAAAATTTACTACTTTTATTAATCTCATTTTATTTGATAACTTAAAAAAACATTTCATAACACTTGAAAGATTTTAAAGCTTGGTAGTAACTACGTATTCATTTTATTTTTTAGTATATAAAATTTTAATTTCTATGCTAAACTCAGTACTTTTTAGTATAAAAATATACATTGAGAGTGACAGAATCACAAATTATTGAATAGATCAGCTTTATTTGTGTTTAACTGCATCTATAGTTTTATGTTTCTCTGACTCAAAATAGAGTCGCTATTGTCTTGTTATTTTGATATATCACTTTGCAAAGTTAATTTTATTACCTGATATGGCAATAGATTTACTAATAATCTTTAAGAAAATTACGCAAAAATCAGCTTCAATGAGACAATCTGACCTAATCTTCTCAACCTAAAGGAAGACATGAACGATCGCACAAAGGCTCTCCAGGCTCTCGCAGCTGAACGTTGGCGGGTATCCCTGATTCTCAGTGGAGCCATGATGTTTATTTACTTCGGCTTTATCTTATTAATCGCGTTCAATAAGCCCCTGCTGGGGTCATTAGTAATTCCTGGTCTCAGCCTGGGAATTTTACTAGGGGCGCTGGTAATTGTCTCAGCATGGGTATTAATTTTTATCTATGTGCGTTGGGCAAATAGCAGTTACGACGACCAAATCGCAAGGCTGACACGCAAGTAAATAAGCTATTAGCAATTTCTAGTTCAAAATCCAAAATACTAAACCAAAAAAGCATGAGTAGTGTGTGGTTCGATCTGCCACTAGCGGCGGATATTACCAGTCTTGGTAAGTTTAACCCGTTGGCGATCGCTTTCTTTTTTCTGTTTGTTGCCAGTTCTTTAGGCATTACCTATTGGGCGGCGAAGCTCACCAAAAATACAGCACAGTTCTATACAGCTGGCGGTAATATCAGCGGTTTCCAAAATGGGTTGGCTTTAGCAGGAGACTTCATGAGTGCGGCTAGCTTTTTAGGTATCACTGGGCTGGTAGCACTCAACGGCTTTGACGGCTTAATTTATTCTATCGGCTTCTTGGTGGGCTGGCCGATTGTTATGTTTCTAATTGCCGAACCATTACGTAACTTAGGTAAATACACCTTTGCCGATGTAGTGGCTTATCGCTTGCAGCAAAAACCTGTACGTATCGCCTCTGCAATTGGAACGCTGGTAGTAATTAGCTTTTACTTAATTGCCCAGATGGTAGGTGCTGGGGAACTAATCAAACTACTGTTTGGCTTTGATTATGAATTAGCTGTGGTCATCGTCGGTTGTGTGATGATGGCTTATGTAATTTTTGGCGGGATGATTGCCACTACTTGGGTACAAATTATCAAAGCAGTTTTGTTGCTCGGCGGAACTGTCTTACTAGCGATCTTGGTACTGGCACGATTTGGCTTTAACCCGATCGCTCTTTTCGCTGCTGCATCCCAAAAATATACAGGTGTATTAGCTCCAGGCAAACTGGTTTCTGACCCCTTTGATGCGATCTCTTTAGGAATGTCGTTGATGTTCGGCACTGCTGGATTACCCCACATCCTAATGCGTTTCTACACAGTACCCGACGCTAAAGCAGCGCGGCTCTCTGTTACTTACGCCACAGCTATTATTGGCGTTTTTTATCTCCTTACTTTTATCCTGGGCTTTGGAGCAATGGTGCTAGTAGGTCAAGATGCCATCAAGCAAATTGGTACTGGTGGTAACATGGCTGCGCCGATGTTGGCAGAATTTCTCGGTGGTGATGCTTTCTTAGGTTTTATCGCCGCTGTTTCTTTTGCAACGATTTTGGCAGTTGTCGCTGGGTTGACACTCTCAGGTGCAGCTGCATTGTCCCACGATTTGTGGGTGAATGTGGTGCGTTCAGGTCATGCTGACGAGTCAGAACAACTCAAGGTGGCTCGCGGTGCAACAATGCTTTTGGGGTTAGTGGCAATATTCCTGGGTATTTTGTTTAAAGGGCAAAACGTCGCTTATATGGTAGGTTTAGCATTTGCGATCGCTGCGAGTGCAAACTTCCCAGCGTTACTCTTATCCATGCTTTGGCGACGCTTCACTACTAATGGTGCAGTTGCGAGTATGTTAGTAGGTACTGTCTCCTCTTTAGTGCTGATTTATTTATCACCTACTATTCAAGTAACGATTCTCAAGCACGCTTCTGCACCCTTTCCTCTAAAAAATCCTGGATTAATCAGTATCCCACTGGCGTTTATTGTGGCGATTGTCGTTTCACTATTGAGTAGTGAACATCTGGCACAGGAAAAATTTGCGGAAGTTGAGGATCGCATTCACATTGGTTCTGGGATGTGATTTTGTCATTTGTCATTTGTCATTTGTCATTTGTCATTTGTCATTTGTCATTTGTCATTTGTCATTTGTCATTGGGTTCCCCCTGCCCCCTGCCCCCTGCCCCCTGCCCCCTGCCCCTCTGCTACTGTCCAAGTTCTTTGATGTTATCCATCACTTGTTGGTATAAGTCGTTGTTACCTTGACTTTGAAAAATGCTTGCTGCTTGTTGTAAGTCCTTGAGTGCCCCCTGTTTGTCTCCATTAGTGGCGCGAGCATTTCCCCGGTTATTGTAGGCAGGGGCAAAGTTAGGATTGAAGCGAATGGCTTGATTGTAATCTGCGATCGCACCCTGGGGATCTCCATTGGCAACACGGGCATTGCCTCGGTTATTATAAGCGATCGCATATTTGGGGTTAAGCAGAATCGCTTGATCGAGATCGTCTATTGCCCCTTTTTTGTCTCCATTGGTGGCGCGGGCATTTCCTCGGTTATTGTAGGCTTCGGCATAGTTGGGATTTAGGCGAATCGCTTCACTGTAATCTTTAACTGCTTCTCTGTTGTTTCCCAGTGAGGCGCGGGCATTCCCCAAGTTATTGTGGGCTTCGGCATCGTTAGGGTTGATGCGGAGTGCTTGATTGTAATCTGCGATCGCTTTTTCCTTGTCTCCTAAATCAAAGTAGGCTAATCCCCGCGCGTTGTAGGCAGCGCCATACTGAGAATTTTGACTAATTGCCTTACTGTATGAAGCGATCGCAGCTTGCAAATCGCCGTTTAAATGCTGATTCTTTCCCTGAAGATAAAATTCCCCACCAATGGAAGTTGTAGCTGAACGACGGCTAGGTTGACTAACTCCTATTTCTGTTACTAATACATTGTCATTCTTACTACAAGAAATACTGCTAGTTGCTGTCAATGTAGTAAAAATAGCTATGGTAAATAAAGTATTTACCCTTGTTCGCTTTTGCCCAAATAAACGCCGTTTCATAAATTAATATAAACTGCCATAACACCGAACGGAATTAGTACTAAAATCTAGATTTTAATTCTTTAACTCAATAAATATTCTAACTTTTGATATACATTTAAAGTTAATTGACAAATTTCCCTAATATTTTATAGATTTATAAGATGAGGCAGGAGTTAGCACTTCTCTACGAGACGCTGCGCGTAGCTTGGTTCCCCAAAGTGGTACGACTAGCTCAGTGACTGGGCAAAAGGTAGGAGGAGAAAATTATTAAATTTCAATATTTATTCTTCACAATAACTCTATAAATTCTGATATTTGTAGCCTAATGAACAATTTAATCATCCTCAGTTTCACTCTCTTGAGTTTTGGGAATTAGCCGCCAGGAGGTATTTTTGTCAATATCTACAGATAGTTGTTCTAGATTTTCCCCTAAATCTTTTTGGAGTTTCTGAGTTAGTGCGATTGGGAAATCTAAATTAATACCTTGAGTTTGTACTAGCTTTGCCAATTCTGTAAATGCAGCTTTGATTGTAGTCCGTTCATAGCTAGTCAGCTTATAATTAGAAGTTTCAGATATATTCTGAGCTTGCATGGCTTTTTTTATACGTTCTTGCAAATGCTCAAATTCTGAATTCAACAACTTCCATTCCTGCTCAACTTGCGAGTATCTAGTACTTAGTGATATTAAGTCTTCCGTTGCAGGTTCGGGGCTGGCTTGGGCTTGTAAGTCTAACAAGTTTAGGTGAATTTGAGCAAGATAAATGCAGTCTAGGTAAGCATACTCTATCTGTTCTTCAGTTAAAGGGCGTTTTCCCCAATCGCTTTTTTGTTCTTGTTTATCGATATTGTTAAAGCTACAAAGTGCTGTAGCTATTGTCTTGAGTTGGTAGTTGGGTAATGGCAAAAGATAGTAGGGAATTTTTTTGGCCATTTCCAAAGTGCAAGTAATATTTTTGGCTTTCTTGCTACCGAGAAATTTTAGATCGTAACTGGCGTTGTGAAAAACTTTTTCAATGGCAGAATTTATCATAATTTTTTCAATAAATTCAGCTATAATATTAGGCTGATCTAATACATCTAAAAGATAGACGCGATCGCCACTCATATCTTGAGGATTATCTAATACCTGAATCACCGATAACCGGGGATTACGACTTTTATAGTCAGCGACTTCTGTATCTATCCACAGTATTTTAGCGTTTCTATATTCAGCGACAATAGCACGAATTTCGCTAGCCGAAGTAAGGTAGGGCATTGGCTAATATTTCCTGATATTTAAGGCATTGTTAAGTAAGCCATAGTTTTATAAAGTAACATTTTGTTGGTAAGTTTGCTGGCACAGAATTGCAAAAAGGCTGAAGTTTGGAATTCGTTATAGATATCGCCAAATTGACTCAAATCTGATAACATCGAGTCACCACTGTGGGGTAGCATCGTCTACCATCGAAAGAGCTACTCAGCATCTACTTTAAATTCATAGAGAGCCACAGACTGTGTGCAAAGTTATCCTGGTTAGCAGCCGTCAGGAAAATTGAATTGGCATTTCTCAAAACTGGGCGCAAAATCTTAGCTTCAAGAAATCGTCCAGATTTCAATTTTCAGTAACCTGAGCTATTGCTTAAGCACTTTTGTTACTCCACTTTTAATTGTTTTTTTATTTGCTCCTCACCATGACATACACCTCAATTAATCGCTTCAAGTACTCAATTCGGAGATAAATAATGAAAAAGCTAATTTTATTAGTAGTTAGTGGCATTTTGGTAGTTGGTACTTTTGGCTGCCAAGAGGCTCCTAAAACTGGTTCGGAAACTCCTAGCACAACTAATGAAGCTGCTCAAGCACCAGCGAAACCAGCTTCGCAAACAAATCAAACTGCCAAAGTTTCAGAAACACAAACTACTCCTTCAGCAGCTACTACAGGTACTAAAGTTAAAACCGATTCTGAAAAAACGGCAGCAACAAAAGCCAAAAGTGACTTAAAAACTGAAGTTAGCGCAAAGTTGAACAAAGGTTTACCAGGCAATAAATTACAAGTTGAAAACAAACAGGGTGAAATTATCCTCAAAGGCACAGCCGCTTCTGTTGAAGAACTTAAGAAAGCTGAAACCTTGGCTAAAGAAGTCCAAGGTGTGAAAACAGTGAAAGTAGAAGCAAAAGTTGATGCTGTAAAAAAGTCATAAAAGAATAGACCTTTTGGATAAATCAAAAATAAAGAACCCCACCCTGCATTTGAGTAAAGCAAACGCTCCCCCTCCCCGCTTGCCTACAGTGTATACACAAGTCAAATTACCCCCTTTAATCCCACGCCACTTGCTACAACGGATAGCGCAGCGTTAGCGAGTACTCGAGCGTCGGGAACCTCCGCAACGCAGTGGCTCCCCTTATAAAGTGGGAAATAAGAAATCTTGTTCCCTCCCCAATGCATCGGGGAGGGTTAGGGTGGGGTAAAATCCTGGTTAATCAGCTATTTCAGACTTGTGTGTATACCGTAGCCCCGCTTGCAGGGAGGGGTTGCGGGTGGGGTGTTAGGGACTTTTGCAAAAGGTCTAATAACTGAAGCATTCAGTTAGCATCGGCATGAAAACCAAATAGAGACTTACATCGTGTAAGTCTCTGTTTTTTACTTACTTAAATAAAAGTAAGGAATATAGAGGTTATCAGTTGAATAAGGTACAAAAACCTCACCCTCCACCCTTTAAGAGAATGTTTGAAATTCTATATTTTCATCTTTCAACTTCCATTATTTGAACCTCGATAAATTCGCTCCATCTGCTCTGGAGAAAGGCGTCTCATTGGAAACCACTCAAATGCAGAAATAGACTGTTTCTCATAAGGTTGAACATCATCCTGCTGGTTTCGAGGAGAACGCACTGTTAGATTGGTATTTGGAGCCTGACCCCTGAACGACTCATCTATTTCTAATTCTGAAAGCTCAGTTTGAGGCAAAACATAAGCGTGCTTCTGGGGATCGTATGCGAAAACTTCTCCTGTTTCAATGTGATAAATCCAAGCATAAATACTGAGTTCTCCCTGATAAAGCTTAGAGTGAATCACTGGATATGTCCGTAAATTCTCAATTTGAGTAAGAACATTTTCGGCAATCATAATTTCTAGCAATTCTTCTCCGTCGTAATGACTGTAGTGGTCTATAACTAGCCTTCGAGTTGCCTCTGCATATTTAAGCCAATCATGTACAAGCGGCATTTCATCGCTGAGATTGTGTAACTTCATTAATCCTTTCATTGCACCGCAATGAGAGTGACCACAAATAATAATTTGGCGAATATCTAAAGCTTGAATAGCATATTCAATTGTCGCACCTTCACCGCCATTACTTGCCCCATACGGTGGAATGATGTTACCTGCATTGCGAATCACAAATAATTCACCAACTTGGGCTTGTGTAATTAGATTTGGATCGAGACGCGAATCAGAACAGGTAATAAATAAGACCCTGGGCTTTTGACCGTGTGAAAGTTGCTCAAATAATTGTTGATGTGTCGAAAAATAACTAGATTTAAATTCGCGCAGACCTTTAATTAATCTCTTCATTACTAAGTTCTACAAATATTTGGGGGTTAAGAATCAAATCACAGACAGGAGATTGAGGTAGTAAAGAGGACTTTCTTTCTACGTTTTTCCAATTGTAAAGATTACTATATTATAAATTCATTTGGTGCTTTTAATATCCTCTACCATTTGGTTGAGTTACTTTTTTCTTTGCTGCCCTCTGTTTCTTAACAGGTCACATTATGGTGTGAGAATGCCTTGAGCCTATTTCAAACTAGTTATATCCTAAGATAAAAATGCGACGCTTCGTTGTCACGATCGACCGAGAACGACAGATACAGAATAGATGATTAAAACTATACCAACTGGTTCTCCTTCACACTTAAACTCTCCTGAGATCGTGTCCGGTTGAATAGTTGTAATTAGGACTGACGCAAAGACACGCAAACGCAGAGATTTTTGAATTATAAGTAATTAGTCAGACATGATATTATCTGCTCTGGGAAAATTTTGATGGTGAGTTTGCGACATCAAAATTTTTGCCGTACACTGAGCGATCGCCTGCGGTAAGCCTTTTGGGTGAAGCTTGCATCATCGCAATGCGTCTACAATAATCCCCTATCCTCCCTCCTACCCTCTTGCGAATTTTTAATTAGTTGATACACTTGTTCTTCATTAGCCCAGGGAACCAGCGCCTATGGTGCACATCAAGCGCGTGGAACTTACGAACTTCAAATCCTTCGGTGGCACTACCTCTGTCCCTTTGCTACCGGGGTGTACTGTCATATCTGGGCCAAATGGTTCGGGTAAGTCTAATATCTTAGATGCACTGCTCTTTTGCCTGGGACTCTCCAGTTCTAAGGGAATGCGAGCCGAACGCTTACCGGATTTGGTAAATAACACTCAAACGGCTAAAGGACGTGCTTCGATTGAGGCTAGCGTCACGGTGACATTTGATTTGTCGGATCAAATCTTACATAAAGACGCAAAGATACAAAGGGAGGAAGCAGGGGAAGCAGGGGAAGCAGGGGAAGCAGGGGAAGAAAATCCAAAATCCAAAATCGTTCGACTGAGCGAAGCCGAAGTCCAAAATCCAAAATCGGCAGAGTGGAGTGTTACTAGAAGGTTACGAGTCACTCACCAAGGGACTTACACATCGAATTACTATATCAATGGTGTACCTTGCACGTTAACAGAGTTGCATGGGGAACTAAGTAATCTACGAGTTTATCCTGAAGGCTACAATGTGGTGCTGCAAGGGGATGTCACCAGCATTATCTCGATGAATGGGCGAGAACGGCGGGAAATTATTGATGAATTGGCTGGGGTGGCGGCGTTCGATCGCAAAATTATCCAAGCCAAATCGACTTTAGATGAGGTAAAGGAAAAGGAAGATAGCTGTCGGATTATTGAAACGGAATTAACTGCACAGCGCGATCGCCTTTCCCAAGATCGGGCGAAAGCTGAGAAATATCAAAAACTCCGCACAGAATTTCTCGCTAAACAATCCTGGGAAGCTGTTTTATCATGGCGATCGCTACAAGCACAACAAGAAAAGTTAGTTCACGAAATTCAAACAGGCGATCGCAATTTTAGTGAACTCACTACCCAACTCACAAACCTAAATTCTGAAATCGTCCAAAAAACTGCTGAACTCGAACAACTCAATGCCCACGTGAAAGCATTGGGAGAAGAGGAACTTTTGGCGGTACAATCTACCCTTGCCACCCAAGAAGCAGAACGTAAGCAACTCCAGCGTCAGCTAACGGAATTAGAAACAGCTTCCCAAGAAACTGCTAAACGTCTGACTCAAACTCAGGAAGAGATTCAAAAACACCGTTATTCCCTAGAAGAAATTGCCAAAACACAAATTGTAGAGACGCGATTCATCGCGTCTTCACAACAACAAAGAAACGAAGTGCATCAAGCCTTAGAAACCTCCCGCCAAGCAGCAGTAGAAATCGCCTCAGCTTCAGAAGCGTGGGTGCAGCAACAAACGGCATTCAACCGTAAAATTGAAGCTTTACTGCACACTCTAGAACCGCAACGCACCGAACAAGCACAACTCAGGGAACGCAATAATCAGTTACAGCAGCTTATCCAAGAGCAAACCCAGTTAATTGAACGCGACGAACCGCTATTAGCAGAAAAACAAACTCAGTGTAGTGAAGTTGAAACGGAATTTAACACCTCTAGCGAACCCATCCAAAATTTAGGCCAAAATCTCTCAGCCACAGAACAAGAACTGCAAATCCAACAGGAAACCCAAAAACGGTTACTTTCTGAACAACGAGAAAAACAACGCCAGTTGGATAAAATAGAGGCGCAAGCGCAAGCACAGCAAGAAGTCCAAGGAACCCAAGCTAGTAAAGTTATCTTACAATCAGGAATGCCTGGTGTTTGCGGCTTAGTTGTGCAGTTGGGACTGGTGGAACCCCGCCATCAGCTAGCCTTGGAAATGGCTGCTGGTGGACGCTTGGGACATATTGTGGTAGAAGATGACAGCATCGCCGCAGCGGGTATTGAACTGCTCAAACAGAAACGTGCAGGGAGGGCGACTTTTTTACCGCTGAATAAAATTCACGCTCCCAAATTTACCCAAGATGCAACGCTGCGTTTTGCTAGCGGCTTCGTTAACTATGCTGTTAACTTAGTTGATTGCGATCGCCGTTACAAAGATGTATTCAGCTATGTTTTCGGTAACACGGTAGTTTTTGCCAGCCTTGAGGCGGCGCGGAAAAATTTAGGACTGTATCGCATCGTCACCTTAGACGGGGAACTTCTGGAAACTAGCGGTGCAATGACTGGTGGTAGCAATACCCAGCGTTCGGCGTTGCGGTTTGGTACGGGTGAAGCAGCGGAATCTGATGAAGCGATCGCTTTAAAAACTCGCTTAGTGGACATTGAGCGAGTTTTAGAGCGTTGTACCGAGGCGATCGCTACTTTGTCAACCAAAACCAAAAAACTCACCCAAGAACTCACCGAAGCGCGTCAAACACGGCGAGAACAGCAGTTGCAATTGGAGCAGTTGCAGAAAGACATTAAGAGTTTAACAGCGCAATTAGAGGGGACGCGATTGCAACTTGCCCAAAACAGTGAAAAGTTAGCCACTGCTCAATTCCGTCTGGAAATTTTAGACCGGGAATTACCTGGACAAGAAAATGAATTGCAACAATTGCGACACGCATTAGCGGAGTTAGAAGCATCCCAAACCCCCAGTGAATGGCAAGAAATCCAGGCAAACATTAAAATTCAAGAGCAACAATTGCAACAACGAGAGACGGCATTAAGAGAAACTGAACAAAGATTAAAAAATTTAGAAAATCAGCAACAACGTTTGCAAGAAAAAATCCAAGAAGGTGAAACGCGAATCACAGAATATGAAACCCAACAAATCTCTTGTAGAGACGCGATTCATCGCGTCTTTACACAAATCACAGCGATAGACGAGCAAATCACCCAAATCCGCGCCAACCTCAGCCTTATGGAGCAAAATTTGGGAGAAGAGAAACAAAAACGCGACGCGACAGAACTGGAAGTGCGATCGCATCTTTTGCGTCAACAACAATTGGAATGGGAAATCCAAAAACTCCAAGAAACCCAAGAGAAGCGCCGGGAGGAACTAATTGCACTGCAAACTCAATTACGAGATGTGGGAGCAGAATTACCAAATCCCTTGCCGGAAGTTCCAGATAAGGTAGATTTAGAGGAATTGCAGAAAGAATTGCGATCGCTTACCAAACGCTTACAAGCAATGGAACCTGTAAATATGCTGGCGTTGGAAGAATACGAACGCACTCAAAACCGTCTCCAAGAACTCACGCAAAAATTAGAGACACTAGAAGGGGAACGCACCGAACTACTTTTACGGATTGAAAACTTTACCACATTGCGGCAACTTGCCTTTAAAGAAGCTTTCGATGCTGTCAACGAAAACTTTCAATCAATTTTTGCCATTCTTTCCGACGGCGATGGCTACTTACAACTCGAAAATCCCGAAGATCCCTTTAGTAGCGGATTGAATTTAGTCGCACATCCCAAGGGAAAACCCGTACAGCGCCTAGCTTCCATGTCTGGGGGAGAAAAATCACTCACAGCCTTGAGCTTTATCTTTGCCCTGCAACGTTACCGTCCATCGCCATTTTACGCCTTTGACGAAGTAGATATGTTCCTAGATGGAGCAAACGTAGAACGATTAGCTAGAATGATTAAACAACAGTCACAACAAGCGCAATTTATAGTTGTGAGTTTGCGTCGTCCGATGATAGAATCAGCCGAACGCACAATTGGCGTTACTCAAGCACGAGGAGCTTACACTCAAGTTTTGGGGATTAAGTTACAATCATCCAATACATCTGCTTGAGTTTTTGTTAATAATAGTGTATAGATAAACCACGTAATGTGTGACTTTCTCTCAAATTTAACCCCGAACCCCTTCCTACCAGGGAAAGAGAGCAAAAATCAAAGCCTCTCGTTCACTGGGATAGAAGAATGGAAGTGGGGTTACAAGAATAAGTTGCACGTCGCGTTAAACCGGATTCGAGATCAGGACTCGGTATAGAATGACCTCCGAACAGATAATTAGGCGTTCCGACATATTAAATACCCAGGTGATTACCCGCGACAACGGCAAGCGGTTAGGCATCATCAGTCAAGTCTGGGTTGATATCGATCAACGAGAGGTTGTGGCTCTTGGTTTGCGAGACAGCCTGATCTCCATTTCGGGCATACCGCGCTATATGTACCTCAACAACATCAGCCAGATTGGTGATGTCATCCTGGTTGATAATGAAGATGTCATTGAAGATATCGAAGTTGAATCTCTCAGTAATCTAATTAACTGGGAAGTAATTACAGAAACAGGTGAAGTCTTAGGCAAAGTTCGGGGCTTCAAGTTCAACGGCGAAAGCGGGAAGCTTGAATCTATAGTCATTGCTTCTTTAGGATTGCCCCAAATTCCCGATCAATTTGTGAGTACTTACGAGTTCTCAGTAGATGAAATTGTCAGCACTGGCCCCAATCGGTTGATTGTGTTTGAGGGAGCCGAAGAACGAGTAAATCAATTGACAGTCGGTTTATTAGAGCGCCTGGGTATCGGCAAAGCTCCTTGGGAGCGAGATATAGAAGAAGAATACGGCTATACTCCACCGCGCCAAGTTGCACCAGGTAATCAACTGCCTAGTGGAGTGCCATTGCAGCCACCCAGGCAAAAAGTTCGCGCCCCCGAACCCGTAGCGCAAGAAGAAGAATGGAATGAAGACTATGTAGAAGAGGAAAGGCCACAGCGTCAGGTAATGAAGGCGCGGCAGTATGAATCTATTCAATACGAAGAAGATGAGGAAGAAGATAACTGGAGCGAAGCAACGGGCAACGACAGGTATCAACAACCGCAGCCGCTAAAATATGAAGCCCAGCCCTATAGCAAACCTTATGTTGACGAATACGATGATTATGACGACGTAGAGGGCGATGCTTGGGAAGATGCGTCGAAGCCTGTGAATATTCCTAAGAAAGTCAAGGAAAGACAGCCAGAATACGAAGAAGAAGGCGGATATTAAGTAATTCGTAATTTTCGGCTTAAATTACAAATTATTTCTCAGATAAATTCAGCCTTTTCCTTGCAAGCAAGGAGGGGGCTAATTTTTTTAGGATAAGTGAGGGAGTGGAGAATGCACTGTTGGCTCAGGGATAAATATTCAATTCGATTCTAGTAAGTAAGTCGATTTACAGCAGTTTTCATGTATTTGAACCACATCTGTCGTAAGGGCACAGCATTGCTCATTGGTGTCAACTTAACGCTAAACCCGCTTGGTGAAAACATTTTGCCCTCACCCCCAGCCCCTCTCCCAAGAGAGAGGGGAGCTAGACATTCAATTCCCCTTCTCCCAAGGGAGAAGGGGTTAGGGGATGAGGGCGTGAAAGCTCATTGATTCATGCAAGAAGTCTTATTGAATTTTTCTCGCCGACTTACTTATTCATCTTCAAACGAAGCTTCCATAATGAAGATTAATTTTTCAACAATTTGTCTAATGCTTTAGCTTTGTTGTTGCTTTGAAGCGTTTTCTTAATGCATCTGCCAAAAAAAGACGGATTTCGCTGTTGGCGCATTACCATTGAGGATTTGCCATAATTAATGCCGCCGCCTGAGAGCTATCTAATGGATGGGAGAAAAAATATCCCTGCCCATATTCACAGTTCAAATTTTTCAACATTGCTAGTTGCTCTTCTGTCTCCACCCCTTCGGCAGTCACATCCACACCTAATTTGTGTGCCAATGTAATAATTGTCTGAACAATATCTAAATTTCCATCATCAATAATGTCCCCACTAACAAAGGAGCGGTCTATCTTCAACTGATTAATTGGAAAGTGGTGGAGACGACCTAATGAGGAATAGCCCGTACCGAAATCGTCAATTGCCAACTTAATTCCTAAATTTCTCAGTTGCTTTAGCCTGATGATGGCTTTATCGTTGTTTTCCATAATTACGCTTTCTGTAATCTCCAGCGTCAAACTCGGTGCGGTGAGTCCAGTGTCTTGTAGAACTTTATTGATGTGCGGCAGCAAGTTTTCTTCACTGAACCTAGTACTACAAAGATTGATACTAATGGTCAAGGGAGACTCAGGCAGATCCTCACAGCTAGAGGAGAATTGCTTTTGCCACTGCTGTATCTGACCACATGCCTCATATAAGACCCACTGCTCAATAAGGATTATTAGCCCGGTTTCTTGGGCAATTGACATGAAATACTCTGGCAAAACAATGCCGTGTTTTGGATGTAGCCAACGCACAAGGGCTTCAAAACCAGTTATCCTGCCGTGACTGAGTGACACTATCGGTTGATAATAAACCCGAAACTCTTGAAGCTCAATAGCTCGGCGTAGCTCGTTAACCAACTCCAAGTGTGCAATTGCTTGAATATGCATATCAGTGTTGAAAATCTCATAGCACGCCCTGCCTTGTGTCTTAGCTCGGTACATCGCAATATCGGCGTCACGCAATAAATCTTCTGGTTCTTTGTAACCTGTTATGCTTAAAGCAATGCCAATACTCGCTGTAGTAAAAACTTCTTGCCCGCCTAAAATCACTGGAAGTGCCAGTTTATTTTGTATTCGTTCAACAACCGCTACCACTTCTATTACATCTTTAATTCCCACCAGCAAGATGATAAACTCGTCTCCTCCCAGCCGCGCAGCTATATCTATAGAGCGCAAGCATTCTTGAAGCCTTTGAGCTACGGTAAGCAATAATTGATCTCCAAATGCGTGTCCCAGGCTGTCGTTGATCAACTTGAAGCGATCTAGGTCTAGAAACAAGACAGCAAATAGATAATCTGAATGCCGTTTAGAATAATTGACTGCATCTTTTAAACGGTTCATAAATAAAGCGCGGTTTGGGAGGCCCGTTAGTACATCGTGAAGCGCAAGGTGCAGCAGTTGTGACTCGGCTCGTTTACGCTCTCTAATTTCACTCTGCAATTGCTGATTTTTTTTTGCCAGTTCCTCTGTGTGTTTTGCCACTCGTTCTTCAGCTTGTTTAGCTTCGCTGATATTACGCAGCAACCAACGCCAGCCTACCAACTTTTCTTGTGAGTCATAGACTGGAGATGCGATGATACTAGCAGGAAAGGGCTTACTTGACCTTGGCTTTAGGTCAATTACCCACTTGCTTGACTGCTGCAAATTATTTATCTGGGAGCTAAAGAATCGGCGGTCTTGTTGAGCAATAAATACAATTAATGGTTTACCTATGAGATATTTTTGGTGCACAGAAAACATGGTTGCTGCTGCATGGTTAGCCTCTAGGATCTTCCCTGTGGCATCAGTTACCAAGTAAGCATCTGGCGCAAAATCGAATAATTCTTGGTAACGTCGGCACTCTTTCTCTGCTGCTGCTCTTGTTACCTCTAGCTCCTCAGAGGCAGCGAATAGTTCTTCTACTGCTATTTGGAGTTCATCGAAAGCTGCTATTATTAGCTCCTGGTGTGAGTTCGGTTGAGTTGCAGTGCGCTGCCATATTCCCCTTACTCGCGATCGCAATTCCTCTATCTGTTGGCTAAAGTTATTTACATCCATGTTGCTAGAACTGCAAAACTATGAAGCGTGGGTGGAAGTAATGCTCAAATCTAAATATTAGTATTAATAAATACTAAAAAACTGGCATCTATAGCAGGATATACTTTTAGTACTAATACTTATTCTCTGTGTAAAAATTATTATGGCCTAAACGCTACAACAGTTTGTAACTAATTAGTGAACTATTCAGAAACTTGCCAAAAACTGCTAGCGTCAAACAATATTGTTGTGGATCTTCGAGCTTGAAAACCCGTTCTAATTACTGGCAACTACTGCCTTATATCCGACTCCAGTGGCAAACCATCACCAAGGGACTTATTGGTATATCGGGATACGTACTAGCGACATTAGTGTTAATTAATCTTGCCGGTAAATTGGCAACTCCCTTTGCCCAAGGTAATGTAGTCGCGATCGCTCAAATAACTGGTAGCTGTGCCTTAGTCTTTCTTGTTAGAGGCTTGTTTCAGTCTATACAAGATATGTATATGGCAAAAGCTGCTTTGAGAGTTGCTTTTCATCTCCGTCAGCAAGTCTACGCACATCTGCAAAAGCTAAATCTCAGCTATTTTGAAACAGCAAAAGCAGGTGATTTATCTTACCGCCTCACAGAAGATGTTGACCGCGTTGGCGAAGTCGTAAATAAAGTATTTCACGACTTTATACCCTGTCTTTTGCAGTTGCTAGCAATTCCGATTTACATGATTTACTTGAATTGGCAACTGACACTAGCAACAGTGATAGTTGCACCGCTAATGGGTATTTTAGTTGGCTGGTTTGGTGAACGCTTGGGCAAGTATTCCTTAAAAAGTCAAAATCGCGTGTCGGGTTTATCAGCCATCCTCGCGGAAGTTTTCAACGGTATTCGTTTAGTACAGGCTTTTGCTGCCGAAAATTACGAAATTGCTCGCTTTGGCCATGAAGCAGAACGCAGTCTCAAAGCAAAATACTCAGCCGAACGCCTGAAAGCGATTCAGATTCCGATTATCGGATTTTTAGAAGCCTTAAGTGCCTTATTGTTACTGATTGTGGGAGCGTGGCAAATTTCCCAAGGTCACTTGACAGTAGCGAATTTTTTCAGTTATCTGGCGGCGGCGGCGCTATTAATCGATCCCATTGGTCACACTACTAATAATTACAACGAATTTAAACAGGGTGAAGCATCTGTTGACCGCGTTTTTGAATTGATGGCAATTCAGCCGACGACAATCGAAAAGATCAATGCGATCGCTCTACCTCCAGTCAAAGGCAAAGTAGAATACCGTCATATTTCCTTCGCCTATAAACCAGGTGAACTTGTATTAAAAGATATCAGTTTATTGGTATCGCCAGGTGAAGCGATCGCTCTTGTGGGTGCTTCTGGTGCTGGTAAAACTACATTTGTGAATCTTTTACCCCGTTTTTACGATCCCGAAGTTGGTCAAATCTTGATTGACGGGGTTGATATTCGAGATGTGAAGTTGCATAGTCTGCGGCGACAAATTGGGATTGTTCCTCAAGAAACCATCATGTTTTCGGGGACAATTGCCCAAAATATCGCTTTTGGACAAAATGTTTTTGACATAAAAGCAGTTAAAGAGGCGGCAAAAATTGCTAACGCCCATCAGTTTATTAGCCAACTGCCAGAAGGTTATAAGACTTGGGTAGGCGAACGCGGGGTAAACTTATCTGGTGGACAAAGACAAAGAATTGCGATCGCTCGTGCTGTTTTGCTCAATCCCCAAATCTTGATTCTCGATGAAGCGACATCAGCATTAGATTCCGAGTCAGAAGCACTGGTACAGGAAGCGCTGGAAAGACTGATGGAAAAACGGACGGTGTTTATTATTGCCCATCGTTTATCGACAGTTAGGAGATGCGATCGCATTTTAGTTTTTGAACAAGGACAAATTGTCGAATCAGGAACCCATGAAGAATTATTAGCTCTAGAGCGTCGCTATGCGCGGTTTTATGCCCAACAGTTTAGTTAAAGGCAGAGTAGGCAAGGGGAGCAAGGGAAGCAGGGGGAAAAGAACTATTGATTATTGCCCAATGCCCTTCAGGAGTGCTGAGTGCTGAGTGCTGAGTGGGGAATCTCACTTCTTTACTCAGCACTCGGAACTCGAAACGGGCTAAACGCCCCGCTGACGCTAACGGAACTGTTTTGCCCAATGCCCAATGCCCCTTATTAACTATCTCCTAGACTGAATTGCCTCGATCAACTCATAAAAAGGTTGCCAATTATCTTCCTGAGCAATTGCTTCCCAAACAGATTCAATCACAGGTCTTAATAATACCGTTTTGGGATTATTAACAGCTAGAGTTTGAGCGATTATATCGGTGCGTAGGCGTAGCCCGTCGTAGACATCGCTATCAAAATCGTTCAAAATTTTATGGTAGAGTATGCACCAATCATCAAACATTCCAGATGCACCCGGTACTGGCACAATATCTGAATTATTCATGACAAAACCTGGTTCATCTCGCCATTTGGATGAAAAAGTACGAGCCATCTCATAAAAGAATTGGTGATAACCAACTTGGCTCTCTTTCAAAAATTCAACTGTTAGATTCAACAGTTCCGCAGCTTGTGGATGTGGCAACTCCGAAAAACCTAACTTTTTCAACATCAAAGAACTGTATTCAGCTTGATAATACTCATCAAACATTGCTAATCTAGCTTCCATTTCACCTTTATCAATAATTGCCTTTAAAGGTTCTTGGAGCATTTGTAAATTCAAATGGCAAATACTTGGTTGATTACCGTAACAGTAGCGTCCATAATAGTCAAAATATGCAGCTATAAAGGATGGGTTGTAACTCGGAATAAATGCGTAAGGCCCATAGTCAAAACTCTCTCCAGTAATCGACATATTGTCAGTATTGAGAACTGCATGACAAAAGCCAGCAGCCATCCACTGCGCTACTAGTTCTGCAACTCGTTTTACTAATTCGGCGTAAAACAGGACATATTTATCTTGTTCGCTACTTAAGTGTTGATAATACTGCTCAATTACGTGGTCTAATAACTTCTTAGTTAAATCTGGACGTTGGAAATAATGCAGTCGCTCAAAAGTACCAAACCGAATATGAGAACTGCTCATTCTAATCATCACAGATGAACGGGTAGGCGAAGGTTCATCGCCCCGCCAGAGTGGTAAACCTGTTTCAATCATGCTCAGACAGCGCGAAGTACGTACACCCAAGTAGTGCAGCGCTTCCGCAGCCAGAACTTCCCGTACTCCACCTTTGAGCGTGAGCATACCATCGCCACCACGGGAGTAGGGCGTTCTCCCAGAACCTTTAGTGCCAAAATCGTATAATTCGCCATCATTGGCGCGTACTTGCCCGTAGAGAAAGCCTCTACCATCACCCAACTGTCCGTTATATTCACCAAATTGATAGCCGTGGTAGCGCAGAGCCAACAAGGGTTTGCGTCCCTGAAATTGACCAAAGGCTGCGATGAAATCTTCGTCTTTGACTACTTGGGGGTCTAGACCGAAACGGGGCAATAGTTCATCGTTACGCCAACGCAGGAGGTGTTGGGGAAATTCAGCTGCTGCAACCTCATCGTAGTAGTCGCCACCTAAAGATTCTAAGGCAGTTTCGTAGTTGAGGGTGAGAAAAGGATTGCTAGAATTCTTGTCGTTTGGAGTTTCAGCCAGAGTCATTACGAGCAAAGCTAATTCATTCTTCCTTTAATACTACCTCTGGCTTCAGCATCATCAGCATAGATGCAAAAAGCGATCCATATCTAAAATATGGCAACGCTGCTATCAAAATCGGGAGCGCCTCAGGAGGCAGAAGTAACCCACCTTGAAAAACGTGGAATTGAAGCAAGAACGAAGCATCCTACAGTGGGCGTCTCCTCTTCTCCCAAAAGGAGAGGCTATGCGAACGCAAAGCATCTCGTAGAGAACGGAGAAGAGCGCACTGACTCATTTGTATTTTATGACACTTTCCGACCGATGCAATTCTTCTTTTTAAATTGACTAATGACCCAAAACTAAAGTTTTCATTTATAATTCTTTCTTCCTGCCCTCTTTTAAAATAAATAAAGTTTTGGACATTAAAAAAAATAAGACTGGCTTAACCGAAGTTTGGATAAAATCCGCCAGTCTTGCAAAACTTAAACTTAATTAAATAAAACTGATTTTTTATTTTTTAATTGGTTGTGATGTTGGTGAAACAATTCCTACTGGTTTTGATGTTGTTTGCGATACCTGTGAAGCTAGAATTTTTTTCACTTGCAGGTTATAAGTTTGCAAAATTGATTGAACCTGTTTCTGTTGATCTTGATTCAGATCCAAAGATTTTAGAACTATTCTGATTCTCTGACGGGATTGCAATGCCGCCTTAAATTTAGTATCTTGGGACGGGTTTAATAAAGCCTCAATATCTTTATCTCTTTGCTGGCGAGCCATTTGGATTTGTAGGCGCTGTTGATTTGTGAATTTGATTGGCTGGTGTGATGCAGCACTAGTCTGAGTTTTTAAAACTGGTGTAGTGGCGGGATTTGGGTCTGGTGCTGCCAAGACAACTCCGTTTAAAATGGTAGCAAAAGCGAAGATAGTAGAAAAGACAGATAAGCGCTTTCTAGAATTAATGAGCATTTTAAAAAACTCCTCAACTATTTAATAAATTGGACACATCGGCTAAAGCCAACTTTAATAACTAAGCCTGGTAGCGAACAAATATTACTATTGCATTTGCTTGTGGAGTTGTTGTGTAGTTATTATGAATTTACTATGAATCTGTAGATATTTACAACTCATATATTAAATTCATTCTCAGATAGATATTATACTATTAAAAATATCTGTAATATGAGCATTTTAAAAAGCTCTAAATAAGTATTTGAATGAAGTTTAAGCCTAAGAGGTTGTTTGAAAAGTCATGATTGATGTATCAAATATTTTTTACCCCACCCTAACCCTCCCCTTATAAAGGTGAGGGAACCGGATTTTATTATTTCCCCCTTTATAAGGGAGGATTAAGGTGGGTAATAATTTGATTAAAATTACAACAGACCACTTTTCAAACAACCTCTAACTTAATTATATAGATTGCTTAAATAAGGTTCATGCTCAGTAAGTATAAATCAGTTAAATTCTCAACAGGTGTAGTCGCTAAATAAAATAAAAACCTTGATAAAAACTCTCAGTAATTTTTAAAAATCAGGTGCTTTCCAATGAGGATTTGTAAGACTTGTCAAAATATGATCTTCCCATTGCCCATTAATTAACAAATAGTCTCTAGCATATCCTTCAACGACAAAACCGAGCCTTTTGAGTACATTACCACTGCGCCGATTGTGAGGCATATAATTAGCCATGACTCGGTGAAAATTTAACTCTTGAAATAGATATTGAATTGCAGATTTTAACCCCTCTGTCATATATCCTTTACCTTGTTTATTTTCAGCAAGGCTATATCCCACATAGCAAAAATGAGCGGCTCCTCGGACAAAATTACTAAAATTAACCGTTCCAATAACTACGGCAGGATTTTTTTTGGTAAAAATAAATAGTTTTAACGATTGCCCATTGATAAATTCTAGAAAACTATTCTCTATCTGATATTGCCAATATTCTTCAGTGAAAAAACCATCAGCCCAAAGAGGGTAAAATGGAGTGAGATAAGTTTTGTTATCAATAAAGTATTTGATAATTTGGGGTATATCTTCATGGATCGCTGCTCGTAATAATAGGCGATCGCTTGCAATTATTGGCAGTTCTGATATCATAAATTACTTAATCAAGGGGATCTCTTCCCAGAACATTCTCTAAATTTTATAAATTCTCTCATAACCTGCGGTTTAGCAGCAGTTAAATTAACTGTCTCATCATTACGACTTACGCAAGTGTCATAGCTTTTTCATAAAGTTTGTTAAGAGTCAAGGGTCAATAATCCCCAATCCATGAGTATTTTTGCTTTTAATCTGCCATTCAACCAAAATCTTGATAAGCTGATGTCTAATATCTAGAGCGGAAGGATTGAGAGTTAATGGGTGATAAAGCACAGTGCGCGGCATAACTTCGATAAAATCGCTTTGCCCAAACGCTGTACCGCAGCAGATTCAAGTAAAAGATAGCTCTTGATTAACCCAGTCTACAAGAAGGATAGTGATGTGGTGGGAATACGCTACGAT
This sequence comes from Nostoc sp., assembly GCF_036917415.1. Taxonomy (GTDB): domain Bacteria; phylum Cyanobacteriota; class Cyanobacteriia; order Cyanobacteriales; family Nostocaceae; genus Nostoc. The sequence continues at coordinate 125,374 of NZ_JBALDJ010000096.1, forward strand.
TGGCAGGAATTAGAGATTAGGGCGATATACAACACGCCTTTACTAGAGCTTATTTATCAAGCTGCTAGCGTGCATCGCCAATATCATGACCCAACAAAAATACAAGTTTGCAAGCTTATATCGATTAAAACGGGAGGTTGTCCAGAGGATTGTAGCTACTGCGCCCAATCTTCCCGTTATAAAACAGAGGTAAAAGCGCAAGCACTTCTAGAAAAAGAAACGGTAGTTAACATCGCCCAAAAAGCTAAAGAAACTGGTGTTAGTCGCATTTGTATGGGTGCTGCTTGGCGTGAAGTGCGGGATAACTCACAATTTGAGGAAGTCCTAGAAATGGTCAAGGATGTGACTGCAATGGGTTTAGAAGTGTGCTGCACTCTGGGTATGTTGACAGCAAATCAGGCCAAGAAATTGTCAGAAGCGGGACTTTATGCCTACAACCATAACTTAGATACCTCGCAGGAATATTACAGCACAATTATTACCACGAGAACATATAGCGATCGCTTGAACACAATTGAGAATGTCCGTCAAACAAATGTCACTGTATGTTCCGGCGGTATCCTGGGCTTGGGCGAAACTGTTGATGACCGGGTTGGGATGTTACAAACTCTGGCAAACTTACATCCGCATCCAGAGTCTGTGCCAATTAATATTCTTTCACAAGTACCGGGAACACCCTTAGAAAATCAGCCTGATGTCCCCATTTGGGATATTGTGCGGATGATTGCCACAGCCAGGATTTTAATGCCAACTTCCGATGTGCGTCTTAGTGCTGGTAGGGCTAGACTTACCCAAGTTGAACAAGCTTTCTGCTTTATGGCAGGAGCTAATTCTATCTTTTCTAGCGACGACAACAAGATGTTGACGGTGACAACTCCTTGTCCAGATTATGATACTGACCGAGAAATGCTGAATTTACTTGGTTTGGGAATGCGTCCGCCTTCTCAAAGACAGGAGAAGGTAGCAAGTTCGGCTGTTGTCGGATAAATATTTGATTGTGGGATAGCTGAAAGGCTCATCCCACAATAAATAATTAGATATTTTTTACTTGAATTCCCTAAGCAGGTGTCAATAAAATCAACTGCTGTTGGAAGAGTGTTCTTACCCTATTCAATCCCAGTTCTACGTTTGCCAAAATCTCTGCAACTGTGGAATTCGCATCACACTTTTGCATAAATTCAAACTCTGCTACTGTTAAATTCACAATCTGGTAATCGTAATTAAAGAAACATTGACTAGGAAATCCCTCAATGCAAGGATTCAGTTCGGGAATCGCCGCTAGTAGAGCATTATCCTCTGACCAGTCGGCTTTGATTAGGGGAGGACGACCGAGGAAAAACTCGTAATGAGTTACTTCTGGGTCTAATAATTCTATCAGGCGATAAAGCTGGCGATCGCTCAATTCTTTTGCCCGTTCTACTAACTCTGGTGCTTTACCCAAAAGTCTCTCCAAATCCCAGAAACTCGGATTCGAGAAACCAATAAATTCCAATCCCGAAGCATCAATTAATTCAAATAGCGTCTCAATGTTGTAGTCAATTTCTTGAGGATGAACGTACATATCAGCGAAATATTCATCCTTGTTGTTTTCTAGCGACCAACGTTGTTTATCGGATTTGACAATTCGGTTATTTTCTGGTAGGGAAGCGAATATTTGTCGCCCGACTTGGACACCATCGCGGTAGTCGCCTTTTTTATCACCTTGAATAAGTGCGATCGCTTTTTGCATGAGTTGAATTTCCCAGCGTCCCAACTCCCCGTACACAAAAATGTGCATCAAGCCGCCTGGGGCTAACTTTTTCGCCAAAGCTTGTATACCGCGAATGGGATCAGGGGTATGATGCAAAACGCCAACACAGTTAATTAAATCAAACTCACCCGGTAACTGTTCCACATCAAACAAACTGAGGTGATGAAATTCAACACGGTTAGCCCCTGAACGCTGACAACGTTCTTTTGCTACAGCTAAAGCACCAGTACTGAGGTCAATTCCGACAACAGAAGCTTGAGGATTGAGGTGAACCAAGTACTCTGTACCCACACCAGTACCGCAACCTGCATCTAAAATCCGAATATCTTGCCTTTGGGGTTTTTGCCCTGTGCAGAAGTTATGAGCGGCTAGCCAATTCCAGCGCCAGTTGTAGCCTGGAGGTGGTTCATCCAACAGGGCTTCCGGCGGAAAGGGGTAAGTATTGTAAAGTTTGGCAACAGCAGCACTGACAGTTTGGGAATCTGACATGATAACTAAATCTTGGGGCAATTATGAGTTTATCGAATATTTGTTGCTCGAAGCTAAGAAGTTTTACCCGCCGTTTTCACTAAGTTGGGTTAAACTGGTTGGTTGTATAAATTTTACATTTGACGTTAAAAAATGGTTGCTTATCAAATGTCACCACTGATGAACAAACCCATTCATAAAATTCTCTTCGGGAGTCCGGGAACTGGTAAAAGCCACAGAATTGTTTCCGAAATTATCCCTAATTACTTAAGTATAGATGAATGTACTAATCCTGAAAATATTATCAAAACAGTTTTTCACCCAGAATATACCTATGGGGACTTTATGGGTAAATTAATACCGATTACGATGAGATCGGGGAAAGTAGAGTACAACTACTATGAAGGACATTTTTTAAAAGCACTATCTCAAGCTTATAAGAATATTAAGGAAGCCTACGATAAAGAAGCTAAACAACTAAACCAACCGAAAAATGTTGCTCTTGTGATTGATGAAATAAATAGAGGTAACTCCTCAGCTATATTTGGTACTGTTTTTCAGCTTTTAGATAGGGATGAAGATGGTTGGTCTAGTTACGGAATTAATCTAACTATTATTGAATTTTTAAAGCTATTAGAGTTGATAGGAACTAAATTCAGTTATGATGACAGAGGAAACATAAACGAGTACAAATTACAACCTTATGAAGGAGTTACAAAGCTAGAAACATTACAAAAGAAAATTGAATTTTTAAGATTTGATTTGGTAAATAGAATTATTAAAATTCCTCCTAATTTTTCTATCCTTGCTACCATGAACACTTCTGATAATTCCATTTACTTCATGGACAGTGCATTTAAACGTCGCTGGGATTGGGAATTTGTGAATTGGGATGAGAGTAAACCTAATACAGCAACCTATGGAAAAGGAGGAATATTAGACGAAAATGAATGGAAAAAGCTTATTAAAAACCTTAACAACTTTATCAAAAGCCATCATGCCTCAATTCGAGGAATTGAAGATAAGCAAATCGGTTATTATTTTATCAAACAGCCTGTAACTGCTGAACAAATACAGAACAAACTAATGTTTTTTTTGTGGGACAGTGTTTTTAATCGTGATAAAAAGCCACTGGTGGAACTGCTGAAGGTAACAAAAGATAATCTAGTGACTTTTGGAGATTTTACTAAACTACATAATACTTTTATCAAAAATATAATGAACCTTACTGATTGACTGTATTAGTAAAATTTAAATTTGAAAAAGTAGCCTCTATGTTGAACGAGCCATGTTTGACTTTTCCAGCCTTAATATAGTCAAAAATACCAACGATTTTTTCATTGGTATTCGTAAGTCTAAATTGGAAGATAATTTTGAGTTTTGTCTGCCAAATGGCTTTGATAATTTCCCAGAGGGTGACTTCGACGCAGTACGAAATTTATTTTTCAAAATGTATCGCACCTTTCGCAAATTTGAGCACGATAATTTAGACAACAAAAGATTCAACATCAATAAACCTGATTTTCAACAGGAGCAGGATCAGACGACTCTTTCATCTGGTGGAGTCAATATGCAAACAGAGGAAGGAGACATTTGTGTACTTTACAGTAAAATTAAAATGATTGAGCGAGTTATGGAAGCCTATGATGAACTTGCAATCCACTCAATTCAAAAGAAAGTTAGACGTAGCGAAGACATCGAATATTCTCAGATTCACAAGTATCTAGATCGCGCTATTTATCTAAAAGACAATTTAAATAACGATGTAATCTATCTTGAGGCGATGAATCTGCCACGTTCGACAGTACGGTATGAAAGTACTGACCTTGTAAATCTGTATTGCTATATTCTAGATGAGATTATAGAGCAGTTAAATAGCGATGTGCCAGATAACATTAAAGCACGCACTCAAGATATACACTTTCTTGCCCAGCGCTTTAAGGAAGATTATCTAACTAGCAACCAATCTATTTTTGCCAAGGATACCTTTGAAGAGACTATTAGTATTCTTAAAGAAGCGCTAGATAAGATAGATAAAAATACTTTATACAAGGATGCTGACTATTGGGGACTTTACGAAGCTATTGAAACATTCCTCTACGGCGAGCTAAATCCTGAGCAAGGCAATGGTGAATTCTGGGGAGTATATGGGTTTTCCCTAATTTGGGAAGATATGTGCAACACCTATTTTTTTAAAGAACACCGCGACGAAATTTGCTATGCAGATACAGATATATCTTTGAAAGGATATCAGAACTTAGAAAGGGAAGGAGAAGAAAAAAATCGAGTTGGAAACTGCAAAGCCAATGGCAGAAGTGTATATTGGAATCAATGGGTTTACTGCACAAGTTTAACAAATTATAACAAGCTAGCAAAAATTCAAGATAAACTTGAATGGGAGGAGCTACTTTGCATTGAATTTGATTTAAATCATAGACAATTTCTTTACTCGCATTCTAGATATAATCAGTCTGAGAAACGAGTTAGAAATAAAGTCCTACGTCGATTCATACGTCCTGATTTAATTTTAGAAACCCAAACTGAAAAAGTAAACAATAACTTTCAAGAGAGTAAATCTATAAAAATAATCGATTATAAAGATTTGCCATTAAGATTTTATAATAAAAAACTCTCTCAAAAATCGGCTAAAAAATACAGGGATGACATAATAAAGCAACTGACCTATGAATACATTTTACAGCAAAAATGTGAGGTTTCTGCAAATGAGTTTTTTATTCCTTATTACTACGACATAGAACCATCCAATCCATTAGGTGAATTAGAGCCAGGGCTAAACCTTCAGGGTATAAAAATATTTAGAGCAAATTTTTCGTTAATACAAAACCTTTATTTAGAAGATAATTTATGAATTATAAGTTAAATATTATTGGAACTCGTTCAGCAAATTCAGCCTTTGAGAGTATTTATGTTCCTTTTGTGTCCTTTGCTAACGAAGAACAAAAAAAAGTTATAGAAAATTATATATCTCTGCAAGTAGATAAGTTTTTTGAAAAACTTTATCCTGCTGGTGTCATCCGAACTCAATTATCGTATTCAAAACTTATTACAGAAGAAGACTTTAAAGATTTTAAAAAAGTGAAAATAGCCTATTTTTATGATAACTTATTTTATGACTTAGAACGAGATTCTAATTGCAAATTAAAATTAAAAATTAAATGGAGTATCACTTTTGACGACAAATGTACTCCAATTCAGCTAGTAAATCTTCCTCCATCTTATCGTGGATATAAACATAAACTTAACGATTTTTCTGAGAAAGATACGCAAGGCCGTCCGCATCGAAAATACGGTACTATAGAAATTAATGGAAAACCAGTATTTTACTATATTTATTTTACACTTCAGGAAATATTAGATGTCGCTAAACAAAAATCCATACAATGATTTACAACCAATCAGAGTTTAATTTACGCTGTGAATGGGGGTTACAAGGAGTTACTCAACTAGCTCCCATCAGTGATGTAGTTGTGATAGTTGACGTTCTCTCTTTTTCTACCTGCGTAGAAATTGCCACTAACAACGGCGCTATAATTTTTCCCTACCCAATGAAAGATCAATCTGTTATAGATTATGCCAAATCAGTATAAGCACAGTTAGCAAGTCATAGACAACGTTGGACTACAACTGGATATTCTCTCTCGCCAAAATCAGTGGCTCAGATTCCTGCTGGAACTAGACTAGTTTTACCTTCACCTAATGGTTCTTTTCTGACTTTACATACTGGGAATACACCAACTTTGGCTGGTTGCTTGCGAAATTGCCAAGCTGTAGCGGAGTTTGCTCAAAAGTATGGTGATAAAATCGCTGTAATTCCTGCTGGTGAGAGGTGGAAAGAAGATGGTAGCCTACGACCTGCTTTTGAAGATTTAATTGGTGCTGGGGCAATTCTTAGTTATTTACATGGCAGTTTATCACCAGAAGCCGAAGTTGCTCTGGCAACATTTCAAGCTTTCCAGCAAGATTTACTGGGGTACTTGAAAAAATGCAGTTCGGGTAAAGAGTTGATTGAAAAAGGTTTTGAGTCAGATGTTGAACTGTCTGCCGCTTACAACATAAGTGATTGCGTGCCTTTGTTTACTGATAATGCGTATGTAAATTACAGGCTAGAGGCTTAAGAAACTTCCAAATAAAAAATATTCCAAAACTGACACAAAAATCCTCTCTATTTCTCCTCTCTCTGTGTTCTCTGCGTCTCTGTGGTTAGTTTATTTCTTGGAAATCCCTAATTAAACGTCGCATTGATTGGTTTGGCAATATTTGGCATTATCTATAAACTCTTGCAACTTATTCAAGGGAATGATCTGCAATGCTGACCCACCTTGTACCTCAGCAGCGATGTAAGCAAACTTTTGCCCACGATAAAACTGGTCGCGTCCAACTTTGGTGACATACCGAGACTTTTGGAAGTCATTGGCAATATTAGAATTATAAATATTTTGTAACAATTTTACTGCATTGGCATTTTTTGTGGTGAATTTGATGCTTGAGTCACCACTAACGGTTATGCCTTCTTTAATCACTGTCCCATTTTGAGAAGTGACATCAGCATAAAAGTATAAATTTCCCTTTGTACCCTCGTAGCCGTGGGCTTCGCTGTTGTATCTCAGAGTTGGTAGTTGAGGTCTGGTCTTTGCCCACTTAACAACGGTGTTGATGTTTTGCTCTGGAAGCGCATTTACAGGAGTGACGGCTAAAATAACTGCGATCGCAGATAGGGTAGCATTGAATAAATAGTTAAATTTACAACTTTTGTGCATAGTATTTTCTCTGTATGTAAATACTGACTATTTGCAGATTAAACTAGCACAACTTAAGAATTACTTCCCGTGCGGTGTCAATTGCGAATATGAGTTATTTAGTCGCAAAAACAACTTAACATCGACTAATAACCACTGCACAGTGACTAAGTACAACATTTATTAATTTGTAGTAAATTATCCGCGTACCTCTGCGCCCCTACCTTGTGGGAAGGTGAAGTGCCTATGCGTTTAAATAAATAAAATAAATTAGTAGACAGTTCCCGACCTACTACTTAGTTACAAAACTTAGACTTAATCTCAGGCAAACTGGGGTATGCACTTTTAAGGCTGGAGACATTTAAGATACAGGTTGTACATACTTCTTAATAAATCCGCCTTGAGAACGCAAAACGTTCTAATCTAAAAGCTAACTGGGTTAATTTACTGGCAGTTTTGCAGGCAATACTCTCAAGCTCATATAGCATAAACACAGCGATGTGTCAAGCCTCAAAACAATCCAGATTTAACATATAAACGCTTATGATGGGAGTTTTACAAATCAGATGAGTGTTAAGGCGAGTGGTGGAACCTCGGTTGCGCGTCCGCAACTATATCAAACCCTAACTGTATCCACAATTACCCAAGCGGAGCAGCAAGACCGCTTCTTGGGAAATGGTGAACTAGATGAACTGGCAAGCTATTTTGCGTCTGGTGCAAAGCGTCTAGAAATTTCCCAGAGGCTCACAGAAAATGCCGAGATTATCGTATCTCGAGCTGCCAACCGGATTTTTGTTGGTGGTTCGCCAATGGCTTTTTTAGAAAAGCCCAGAGAAGTAGAAATAGTACCTGTTAGTGCTGTTGCCGGTGCTAATGTTCAACAAGGGATGCAACTGGGAACTGTAACCTACGTTGAAAGTCGTGGTGGGTTCCTAGAAAATTTACGCTCAATATTTAACTCATCCCCCAGTGGTCCGACACCTCCAGGTTTCAGACCAATTAACATTGCTCGTTATGGCCCGAGCAACATGGCCAAGAGCTTACGGGATTTATCCTGGTTCTTGCGCTACGCTACTTATGCGATCGTTGCTGGCGACCCCAACATCATAGCGGTGAATACAAGAGGTTTGCGGGAAATCATTGAAAATGCCTGCTCTGGTGAAGCAACGCTAGTAGCTTTACAAGAAATCAAAGCTGGGGCACTTTCATTTTTCCGCAATGATGCTGAGGGTACAGAAATTGTGTCTCAGTACATGGATGTTTTGTTAACAGAATTCAAAGCAGCCACACCCTCAAATAAACTGCGCCAACGCCCTTCTAGTGACCAGCAAGGGTTAGAATTGCCGCAAATTTACTTTAACGCGGCAGAACGGCGTCCCAAGTTTGTGATGAAGACTGGGTTATCAAGTAGCGAAAAAAATGAGGTAATCAAGGCTACATATCGGCAAATCTTTGAGCGCGACATTAGCCGTGCTTATAGCTTGTCCATATCTGACCTAGAATCCAAAGTGAAGAATGGCGACATCTCTATGAAAGAGTTTGTCCGTCGTTTAGCTAAATCTCCCCTTTACCAAAAACAGTTTTATCAGCCTTTTATTAACAGCCGAGTCATCGAACTAGCTTTCCGTCACATTCTAGGACGGGGTCCAAGTAGCCGAGAAGAAGTACAAAAATACTTCTCAATTATTTCTAATGGTGGTCTACCAGCCTTAGTAGATGCCTTAGTAGATTCTGCTGAATACGGCGACTATTTTGGTGAAGAAACAGTACCCTACCTGCGGGGTCTGGGTCAAGAAGCACAAGAATGTCGCAACTGGGGGCCGCAGCAAGACCTGTTTAACTACAGTGCGCCTTTCCGCAAGATACCTCAGTTCATCACCACATTTGCGGCTTACGAGCAACCGCTACCAGATCAACATCCTTACGGTTCTGGTAACGACCCCTTGGAAATTCAGTTTGGGGCGATTTTCCCGAAAGAAACTCGCAACCCCAGTACCAGTCCGGCTCCTTTTAGTAAGGATACCAAACGTATCCTGATTCACCAAGGAGCAGGGATTAATAACCAAAATAGTAATCCCAGAGCGCGGGGTGAAGCTCCTGGTACCCTTGGTCCCAAGGTGTTCAAATTAGACCAACTGCCTGGTACTAGAGGTAAAAAGGCTGCCAAAAATTCTAGCATCAAATACTCCGAAAGCTCTACGCAAGCAGTGATTAGAGCTGCTTACCTGCAAGTTTTCGGTCGCGATGTCTACGAAGGTCAGCGCCCGAAGGTATTAGAAATCAAGCTGGAAAATGGCGACATCTCGGTGCGGGAATTTATCCGTGCTTTGGCTAAGTCGGATGTATTCCGCAACCTGTACTGGTCATCGCTGTATGTTTGTAAAGCGATCGAGTATATTCACCGTCGCTTGTTGGGTCGGCCAACTTATGGTCGTCAAGAAATCAACAAGTACTTTGATATCGCTGCTAAACAGGGCTTTTACGCGGTAGTTGATGCCATTATTAACAGCGTAGAATATAGCGAAGCCTTTGGTGAAGATACAATTCCTTACGAACGGTATCTGACTCCTGGTGGTGTAGCAGGGCGACAATTGCGCGTTGGTAGCATTCGTGATGATATTGCGGCAAAAATCCAGAAGGAAGTAACACCGAGCTTTGTGACACTGGGTACAGTGACAGAAAAGCGGTCAGAACCAGATATTCAGTTCCGCATTAACCAAGGTGTCAGCAAGCAACGGGAACAGACCAAAATCTTCAAATTGGTGGCGAATACTACTGACAAGGTTGCAGTAAAAACTTTGATCAGCGCTGCGTATCGTCAGATATTTGAGCGGGATATTGCACCCTACATCGCCAAAAACGAATTTACCAAATGGGAGAGCAAGCTGGGGAATGGCGAAATTAGTGTTAAGGAATTTATTGAAGGTTTGGGTTACTCTAACCTCTACCTGAAAGAGTTCTACACACCTTACCCCAATACCAAAGTGATTGAGTTGGGAACCAAACACTTCTTGGGACGTGCGCCACTAGACCAAGCAGAAATCCGCAAGTATAACCAGATTTTGGCTACTCAAGGTATTCGTGCCTTTATTGGTGCTTTGGTAGATAGTGTGGAATATAACCAGGTGTTTGGTGAAGATACAGTGCCTTACCGTCGCTTCCCGACCCTCCCAGCGGCAAACTTCCCGAATACAGAGAAGCTGTACAACCAGCTGACCAAGCAAAACGATGACGTAGTTGTACCAAGCTTTAAGCCAGTACAAGCTCGTGTCGGAGTTAGTAACGATACACCGCTTTTGGTACAAGCGATCGCAGATATAGCAACGCAAACAAATGGTCAGCCATCTTTTGCGGAACTGGGTCGTTCCTACAACGATGCTAGCGGACAATCTGTGGAACAGGGTGTGCGTAAACATGCACGTATTTACCGTCTAACAGAAAACACCAACCAAAGCGAAAAACAACAGGCAATCAATGCCATTTATCGTCAAGTATTGGATGTATTTAGCGGTGAAGTGCCTGAGAATTTCCGTCGCACTGACCTAGATAGCAAACTCCAAAATGGTGAAATTTCCGTGCGGGAGTTTGTGCGTGAACTAGCTAGTTCCCAAATCTATCGCCAGCGATTCTTATCACCTTATCCTCATACCAAGGTTATTGAGTTCCTCTTCCGTCATCTGTTGGGGCGTACACCCGCAACTCAGGAAGAAATTGGCCAATACAACAACTTGCTAACCAATAGTGGTTTGTCAGCTACTGTAGAAGCAATAGTCGAAAGTCCAGAATATAATCGCTACTTCGGTGAAGATGTTGTACCTTACAACCGCTTCCCATCTTTGCCAGTAGGTAACTACCTCGGCAGTGTAGCGGTTGATTAAGGAGTAGGGAGTAGGGAATAGGGAATAAAGTACAGATTATTTACTGTTCCCTATCCCCTGTAACCTTTCCCCTGTCCCCTTCTTAACCTTTCGTAATACCGCTCTCAGATTGCAGTTAAAACAGTAAATTCTGAAAAGCAATATTACAAAGTATTAAGAGCAGTCATAAATGCTCAACAGAATGCCGGAAAATGTTTTGCGGAAGGTAACTGAGTTTGAAAGCTTGTGTACTTATGTTGACTCAAGCAAACTCGTAATTTATTAGCCGTAGCAGTTGTAAAACTGTTGTGTCTAAAAGAACGAGAAAACAAACTCAGTAAACCAAACTCAAAGTCGCACCAGTTTAATCAAATCCTGGTTTCATTAGTATTGGAGGAATCCATTAATGAGTATCGTCACGAAAGCTATCGTGAATGCTGATGCAGAAGCTCGCTACCTCAGCCCTGGTGAGTTAGATCGGATCAAGTCCTTTGTTACAAGTGGTGAGCGCCGGGTGCGGATTGCTCAAGTTTTGTCGGAAAATCGCGAACGGCTCGTTAAGCAAGCTGGCGATCAACTGTTCCAAAAGCGTCCTGACGTTGTGTCTCCTGGTGGTAACGCTTACGGTCAAGAATTGACTGCTACTTGCCTGCGTGACCTAGATTATTACCTCCGCCTCGTTACCTACGGTATCGTTGCTGGTGATGTCACCCCCATCGAAGAAATTGGTGTTATTGGTGCCCGTGAACTATACAAGTCCTTGGGAACTCCTATCGATGGTGTTGCTGAAGGTATCCGCGGGCTGAAGAATGGCTCTGCCTCACTGCTCTCTGGTGATGAAGCTAGTGAAGCTGCTGGCTACTTCGACTACCTAGTTGGTGCCCTTCTAGGATAGGGTAAAGCTGTTTACCTACTTAAACAGAAGTATTGCAATACGGTTGGAAATAAGGAATTAACAACATGGCTCAAGACGCAATTACCGCTGTCATTAACTCCGCAGACGTTCAAGGTAAATATCTAGACTCTTCTGCTTTAGAGAAGCTAAAAGGCTACTTCTCCACTGGCGAACTGCGGGTACGTGCTGCTAGCACCATCAGCGCTAACGCTGCTGCGATCGTCAAAGAAGCTGTAGCAAAATCTTTGCTGTACTCTGACATCACCCGTCCCGGCGGCAACATGTACACTACCCGCCGCTACGCTGCTTGCATCCGTGATTTGGACTATTACCTCCGCTATGCCACCTACGCTATGTTGGCTGGCGATCCTTCCATCCTAGATGAGCGTGTGCTAAATGGCTTGAAAGAAACCTATAACTCTTTAGGTGTTCCTGTCGGTGCTACCGTACAAGCTATCCAAGCAATCAAGGAAGTAACTGCCAGTTTGGTAGGTTCTGATGCTGGTAAGGAAATGGGTGTTTACTTAGACTATATCTCCTCTGGCTTAAGCTAAGAACTAGTTTGCGCTTAAAAATTTAGGTGCGGCTTTATTAAGGTCTGGAAATCAGCCATGAGTGCTAGAACGTTATATTGCTTATCTTGGTAAATTATCAATGATGAGTGTTGGTGGTCTAGTATTGATGTTTGATTTCCAGCCTTTGAATGATTAAAAGATTTGCACTCAATATTTTGAGATAAAAAAGTTTTCACAAGGTATACAGGAGATTTTCAAAATATGTCCCGTTTGTTTAAAATTACTGCTCTAGTTCCCAGCCAAACCCGAATTCGGACCCAACGCGAACTGCAAAACACTTACTTCACTAAGCTAGTTCCTTATGAAAACTGGTTCCGCGAACAGCAACGCATTCAAAAAGCAGGTGGCACAATCATCAAGGTGGAACTGGCAACTGGTAAGCAAGGCGCTAATACTGGCTTGTTGTAATTCTGTAAATAGAATATTATTTTAGGGAATTGGTAAGAGGTCAGTAAAGACCTCTTTTTTGTTGCTTGTATTTCTAAAAGTTAAGAGTTGAACATTTTTACAAGGCGATACCCACGAGTGTATAGGGGCACTGGAGCGTCAGTATTCTTTCTATTCTTATAGGACTTACGCAAAAACCCTTTCAAACTCTCATTTCTCCGTGACCTCTGCGTCCTCTGTGGTTCGTTTTCCGTTACCTGTGCGTAAGTCCTATCTTAGTCTGTTCAACAGTTTCATCAAACACAATTAGCGTTTCTTTCCCAACTTTCAGCCAGTCTTCATAGGGCACACTCATATCTTCTTCAATACCACCAATATTAGGTGTGACCATTGCCCGGTAAGCTTCATTGAATTTTCTGCGGAACCGGAAATCTACTGAAATTCTCAGACCTTCAGTTTTTCTTCTTACTGTTTGATGCAATCCACGGGCATCATTAAAGTACATTGTGCCATGTTGTAGTTGTGCTTCTGTGTAGGAGACAACCATCGGAATATCCCGACCTTCATTGAAGTCTGACATCACCTGCATAACCTGTAATTCCATATCACGGGGCATTTCACCTGCTTCGATGGTGATATTATCGATATCGCCAAATAGTGGCAGAACCACTACAGTCGCAAGCAGCAACGCCTGCCCAGACATCACTGTGGCATTTTGAGCTAGCGAAGGGCAAACCCAACTTCTTGGCGTCAGTCTTGCCGTAGACCATGCGGAGATTGACTGATAAATCTACTGCATCAATCAGGTCATTTGCTCCTAGTTGGTAGAAAGCCTCTGCTACGCTCTTTTAAAAGAGGTTAAATGCCAAAATGTGTTCTCGCTTGGGCATCAAAAGACCAGTGCTGGTGTAGTTAGGCAGAGTACTTCTTGCTTCGAGTAGTCGTTCAAGCATCTCAGCTTCCGAAAGAATGATCGGACTATTCAGACACGCTGAGATATAACCCGCAGCAGCAATTCGGATTTGCTGGAATAACTCAGGCTTTAATGTGTGTTCAAACAGTAGCCGGTACTGTCGCCTTGTAGCAATTTTATCAGCAAGCTCATCAAAGAGGCGATCGCCAAGCTCAGAAAATGCGATCGCACGTTCATATTGTAAGCGATCGCGCACTGGTGATTCTGCTAATAATTCTTCTAACATCATTTCTTCCAACGTTATTCTACATCTGGCCGCTCGTCTATAAATTCTTGTAGTTCTGCGATCGCCATTTCTAGATGCTGCTTTATCATTGTTCGTTATTAGACAGGCACACCCTTACGTATTATCTCGTAATTTTTTTCAGAAATCAAATATGATTCCTATATAATCGCACAGCATCAGAATGGATTAGAGGAGAACCTACTTCTTTATCAGACTTTACAGCACGCCCTTTTGTACTAGAGCTTTGAACCTGTTGCTGGTTTGCAAGTACTTGATTAGGTTGCAAAGAAGGTTATTGCAGTCAAGAATTAAGCCGACGTGGGGCTGCATGGGTATACGGAATAGACCTTTCCCAAGGCATGATTGCAGCAGCAAAATTGCAAGAAATAGAAGATGCGTTGGGTATTAGCTATCAAGTAGGATGTGCGCCTAATCTCAAGCAGTTTGATAACGGCGAAATTGACTTAGTTGTTGCAATTTTCGAGCGATCGCTCTTAACTATAGCATCTCTATGTTTTAAGTATAAAATATTACTTTTTTCTGACGAGTAGAGATTGCAATTTGTCAGAAATATTAAACTAGTGGTGTATTGAAGTTAACAACTCTAAGATTTATGGTTGTAAAGCCTACTTATAAGTTATAAGTTATGATTTATGAGTTTTATTTCTAACTCCTAATTTCTAACTTTTTACCTGTACCGATCGTGAATCTACGCCGCCTGATTCCAATTTTTGATAGTTCAGCCTCCAACTGGGCATTAGAAGCGCGGTTGTTGCGCTGGTTAACGTTGATTTGGCTGTTCGTCGGCTTGATCATGCTATTTTCAGCATCATATCCTGTCGCTGATGTCCGTCAGAATGATGGTTTGTACTACTTTAAACGTCAATTGCTTTGGGTCTTAGTTTCCTTAATCGGATTCAATATTATTGTTAATTTGCCGTTGCAGAAAATTTTGGGATTATCCCATTGGTTTTTGTTGCTGTTTTTGGGGTTAATTTTTGTCACACTGATCCCAGGATTAGGAAAAAAGGCTTTTGATGCAGCGCGTTGGATTGCGATCGGGCCAATTCCGATTCAACCTTCAGAATTAATTAAACCCTTTTTGGTGTTGCAAAGTGCGCGGCTTTTTGGTCAGTGGGAACGAATTAGTTGGCGGATTCGCTTGGCTTGGTTGGGTGTTTTTGGTCTGGTACTTTTAGGAATTCTTGCCCAGCCTAACTTGAGTACAACGGCGCTTTGCGGCATGACTATCTGGCTAATTGCTTTAGCAGCTGGCTTACCTTACAAGTACCTGGGAGGGACAGCAATTGGTGGAGTGATGTTGGCAGTACTCAGTATTAGCATCAAAGAGTATCAGCGTAAACGGGTGATGTCATTCCTCAATCCTTGGGCTGATGCTACAGGAGATGGCTACCAGTTGGTGCAAAGTTTACTCGCTGTGGGTTCTGGTAAAACTTGGGGAGCAGGATATGGGCTTTCTCAACAAAAGCTGTTTTATTTACCAATTCAAGATACCGATTTTATTTTTGCGGTGTTCGCCGAAGAGTTTGGCTTTGTTGGCAGTATGGTGTTGTTGGTACTTTTGGCTACATTCGCCACTCTCGGATTAATTGTGGCGCTGAAGGCTAAAAATATAGTACATAGATTAGTAGCGATCGGTGTGACGATTTTGATGGTAGGACAATCATTGCTCCACATCGGTGTTGCAACAGGTTCTCTACCAACTACTGGCTTACCTTTGCCCATGTTTAGTTATGGTGGTAATTCTATGATTGCCAGCTTAATAGCTGCTGGCTTGCTGATTCGGGTAGCACGCGAGAGTAGTGAAGCTGAGGTAGTTCCATTGCGAAAACCTCTGCTTGAAAATGGGCGCAGACGCCGAGCTTTTCATAAAACTAGGAATTGAGCTATCAAGAGACAGAACGGTTTCCTTATACCATTTTCCAAAAGCACTTAATCGGAAAACTGCTTGGCGACCAAGGATATTATAGATAGGACTTTTTAAAGAGTCTTGAGCAGGATCAAGTCTTAACCTGAGCATATTCATCCATAAGCTTATGTAACAATTTAAATGCTGGGTATTGACAAAAAAGACTATTAGGGTGGTAATATTCTTCTAGATAAATTGTGCATAAATATTTTTCCTTTCGAATAAAGTAAAAGTGGTAATAGAAAAAATTTTTACCCTAGTTTATCTTTATTCAAATAATTTTATTTTATTGTGCACATCTAGTTCTCATGATTAACAACCTCCTTAAGGAACTATATCTAAAAGACGTTTGCCAGTTACCTAAACTGCTGAATAACCAGTGAATAAAATCATTTTTATTGTAATAAAAAATGTATAACCTCATACGTAAAGTATATGACACTGATCTTCCTGACTCGTGGGCAACTAGACTTAGAAAGAAACGTTTCTCTTTGTTCACATCTATATTAGAATCAATGCCCTGTCCTATAAAAATACTCGATGTTGGAGGAACAGTGAGTTTTTGGGAGAATTTAGGTTTTTTAAATGAAGGAAATAAAAACGTAGAAATTACTCTACTAATATGTAATATTTACCGAAACAAGCTCAACACACCCAAAGATAAAGCAAGTTGTTGGGAATGCTACAAACATGGAAAACTTTCAATCCAATGAGTTTGATATAGTTTTTTCAAATTCAGTGATTGAACATGTAGGAGATTATGATCGGCAGTGCCAAATGGCCAATGAAGTAATGCGAGTGGGAAAAGGATATTTTGTTCAAACACCTAATCTTTTTTTTCCGATTGAACCTCACTTTGTTTTTCCGTTATTTCAATTTATGCCCATAAATCTTCGGGTATGGCTACTAACCAATTTTGCTCTTGGATGGTATGACAAGGTGACTGATAAACAGCTGGCTACAAGAATAGCTACTTCAATTAAGCTGCTGAATAAAAGAAAATTCCTGAATCTGTTCCCTGGAGCGAAACTTTACGAAGAAAAGTTTTTTGGTTTAACTAAGTCTTTCATAGTCTATGGAGAAGATATTTAAGAGGCTATATATTAGAGTAAGGGAGTCTTAAATGTGGGATTGCTAGGTGGCAGAGTCGGTGAAATTGGGTTAATGCCAGGTATAGGAGTAGGCTGTACTTTTTTGAGCACTGTGATTGCAAATCCTCTTTGCTGGGGTTGTTGCTTACTAGATATATCATTGACTAGCAGTCCGATTTGAGGAGGGAAGGCTTGATTGACTGGAAGCTTCATTGAACCAACTGCTGGAACGTCATTACCGTATGGTAGAAGTTTAACCTGAATATTTTCTCCCTCTACTCTCCAACTCAGAATAGCAGATGTCCCTTCATTGAGAACCAAATTTGGTTGCTCACTACCGTTGATTTTGAAAAAGACAATTTTAAATGGTTTGGGTAATATTTGAATTTTCGATACAGCTTTTTTAGAACTAATTTTGTCGCTTCCGTTGTTAGAAACAGCTTGGATTTCAAATGCAAAATTTCCCACTTTATTTGCTACTAACGGAATATTTTTACATTGCAGTTGTTGATTTTGTTGTGTACATAGTTTTTTAAGTTTAGGGTCTGTAATATTGGCTTGATTAAATTTGTAGGTAACTGGTTCGCTATAAGATGTACCATCATCTGCACTGCCAGAAATTTGTACTTGTGCCAGCAGTAATGGACGTGCAATTGACCAACTTAAAAGAATATTTTGGCCTTTTGTATACTGTGGTTTATCTGCTTGAAAATTAATAATTTCGGCAATTTGTTTCTCAACTATTTCTACTTGAATGGGCTGGGGTGGGGTTTGATTTGTTCGAGAAAATAACTGTATTCCATTTTTATAAAAGGCTTGTAACTCAAAAGTATAATTCCCTGTTGTTTTCACTCCAGTTTTAACATTGCTACAAATTAGCTCTTGTTTTTCTTGCATCTGACAAGGAGGTATTTGATTAGCGCTTCCTTTGCCCAGCGTGTCAGGAATGCCATTGCTAAAGTCATAAGTAATAGGCTGAATTGGTTGTGAACCTTTTGCCGTTAATACCAACTTTTGTAACTGTTTATAGTGGTGAATATCCCAGTTCAAAGCTACCTCATCACCTTCAGTTATTTGAGAGTCATTTGCATGAAAATTTTCTAATCTCAAAGGATCGGGATTTAAAATTCGCCAAATGATAAATCCTATCCCTCCCAATAACCCTAAAACTGCCAAAATTAACAGAAGAAATTGCCACCAAGGACGGGGTTTCCATACCAAAGTTCCTTGAGGCAGTGTGTTCGGTAGGGGTAAATTTTCTTGGTCTTTGATGTTGAGTTGAAAGTTGACCGCTAGCCCTGTACCAAACCACGGTCGTCGCCACCAAGGTTTGGGTTTGACCGTCAAATTGGCGACAGCACTTCTATTAGGTAATAATCTTACTTCAGTAGGAGCAAATTTGTAAGTATATAGCTCTTCTTCGTCTCGACTTTTTAAGTTTAATATCAGTTCGCGGACAATATTGCCCCGATTAGCTAGTGATAACTCGTACTTGCCAAGACTACGGCTAACTTGTCCCAAGATGGTATTAAGTTCTATATCTAAGCGATAATTTGTCGGAATTTGGATATACACCAAATCCAGCAGTACTAAGTCTGGAGAGTTTTCTGAATATAAGCGGATTGTCGGAGAATAGCTTCCCGCAAGAGTATCCCCAGGTGGGTGAAATTTCAACAATATTTGACCTTGAGTACCAGGATTGAGTTCTAGTGCAGTCACGTCAGACACTAATCCTGGTCCCTCAAATCCAGTTGCAGGATAATTAATTGTGAACCAGTCATCGTCTAAATCTGGACAACTCAAGCGGAATCTGTCTACGAGATAAGAGCGATTGTCAACTATTACCTCCACTTGCAGAGGCTCACTAGGATTGAAAATTAACGGTTTGTTGGGGTTGGTGTTAGGTCTAATGGAAAATGTCGGGTCGTTCACCCGAATTGCGGTCTGTTCTTTTAGCAGAACCTTAATTTGGTTTGCGAAAGTTATGGGAGTATCTTGTGGATAATGTAGAGGAGAATCTACGACTAGTGTATAGTCATAGGTTCCTGGGAGAGCATTTGCGGCGATTTGAAACTCAAATCTTACTTCGTCGCTATTTTGCCCTGGAGCTAATGCTAAACTTTCTCTAGGAGAACTAGACCAGCCGGTTAAATTTTGAAATACTTCGTCAAAAACAAAATATAAGTCAATAACCGCACTTTGATTTCCCTGATTGATTACAACAATATAGAGTTCAATGGTATCTCCTGGCATTCCAAATTGAATTCCAGGTGGGTTGATAATAACTTGCAGTGGATTGAATTTAGCTTGCATATCATCGACTTCCTTATTTGATGCGGTGTAGTTTGACCTGAAAATCTTCACCACCACTCACAATCATGGTTCCTTGATTGGTTTTCAAGTCGATACTATTGATTTTTTTAGAGCTTTGGTAAATTGTTTTACCTTCTGCTGCTCTTGTTTTGTCAAGCTTATGTTCGGGAGTTAAGTACCAAACTACGACTCGTCCATCATCGCCACCACTTACTAAGAGGCTACCATCGTCACTAAATGCTAGAGTGCGCACAGATGTTTTTGATGCTGGCCAACGGTCTAGTTGTAAACAATTAAGTTCATTTACTTTTTCTAGCGGATTCGGATTTTTGATAGTTTGACACTGATTTAAATCCCAAATCGTAATAAATCCCGCAGAATCAGAAGTTGCAAGGATTTTTCCTGTTGAGTCAGGAACAAAAGCTAATCCCCAAATAAAGTCTTCAGGCCCAACTAATGGGTCTAGTTTTTCTAGATTTTGCACTGATAAACTTGGCGATTGTTTATCAGATTGAGTTTGATTCCACTGCCACAATATAAAACGCTTAAAGTTTCCAGCAATTACTAGAGTTTTTGCATCTGGGCTGAGATTTAATGCCCGGACTTGGAAACCTGAGAGTTTCAATCTACTTTGTACGTCAATAACTTGCGGTTCTGGCAGAAAATCGCTGTTAGGCGCTGGTCTTGACCATAGTCTCACTTTACCACTGCCATACCCACTGAATAAGTTAAGTGAGTTTGAGGTGAAAGCTAGGTCAAAAACGCGATCGCCTTTTGCTTTAGGATCTTTAAGGTCTTGAAGTTGGCTAATCTTACCACCTGATGGGACATCTCTAAGTTCAATTACACCATTATCTAAACCAACAGCAACACGATTATTTTGTAATGGCATGAAGCGCAAGACTTCTACAGCGTCATCGGTAATGGCCATCAAGCCTTTGGGCTGTTGTGCTTGGTCGCAAGCAAGGGGCTGCCCAGAATATTTTACTGTATCATCTGGGTCTAAACTATCAGCACCAATTCTCCAAAGTCTTAAGGTGCAATCATCTGAACCACTGATCACAGATAAACCAATGCCACTAAAACGCACTGAGTTGACAGAACGGGTATGCATTACACCTCTGGGTTGCAGGATTAATGCTAGGAGTGCAGCTAATAGTGCGATCGCAGCCAATTGTAGCCATAAAGGTATAATTGGCAAAGTCTCCACTTCTAATGTCTGCGTGGCTGGGTCTGTACTCCCTAAACGTTGGTCGGATAATTCTGATTTAGCCTCCAGCAACAAAGTTTTCCCAATTCCCACCCAAGGACGTTTTGTTTTAACTTCGAGGATAACTTTACTTGTCTCTCCTAGATGGAGATTAGCGGTTTCAGGAAGCTTTTTAAAACTACATTTTCGCCAGTCTCTACCCTGTACCTGCACATTAATTTGTTGGTTGAGATTGCTAGCATTTTTAAATAGTAATTCAAAGGAAGCTATCTCAGATTTCCAGTCAGGCAACCATGCAAATTTGCTGGGAATTTTCAGGTGTTTTTCTGTGGTGGTAAAGTCTATAAAACCTACAGGTAAAACTTCAACGTTGCCTCCAGCATTAGTTGGATAACCATTATTGCTAACAGCTTCAATAGTAAAAGGGTAATTTTGACTGGGCGCTTGGACTACAGAAGGAGGTTGGCATTGGAATGTAGCTTCTGCTAAACCACCTGGTTCTAAGGGTAATCGGCGTTCTGCACTGCCAGCCAGCCAAGACGGATCGACGCCTGTAAAACGTAGCATTACCTCAGTTGGTTGTTGCCCCAAGTTCCGCACCCGTACTGGTATATCGACAGAATTGCGGGGATAAACTTGGAACTCTCGTACAGGCAGTTCTACACTTAAATGTGTTGGTCTATTGTCTCGCTCGATTTTCAGGCGTAGCACAAGTCTGCACTGTTGTGCTAATTGCGGTGAAAAAATATTTACCATCAGGTTGACAGTACCAACAAATCCTGGAATCGGTGTATTGAATACGAAGACTTGAAAGATGGTACTACTGCCCGGTGGCTTGGCTGCCGCTACCTCTGGTTCAAGTCTATACCAGCGATATCCTGTGTTGCGAATTTCTCCGGCTGCGGTAATTTCTATCTGAAAATTGACGAAGCGATCGCTGTCATTATTGACAGTTACCTCAAATGATACAGGAGTATCACCTGGACGAAAGGTTAGGTTCTGGGTAGAAAGGCTGGCATTTATAACACTTTTTTCCATACCATTACTTATAATATTTTTTGATATTTTGTATGACTAGCACTATTAAAAAATTAATGTCTACAAAAACGCGACAATAATTTTTTGCTTTGATTATTGAAATGTACATATTATTAAATATTGTGTAATAAATTTGTCACATTTATAAAATTCCTTTTCAGAAGCGATCGCTAATCTAAGAGGCTGTTTGAAAAGTCGTATTGTTGGTATAAAAAGTTCTAGATCCCCCTAAATCCCCCTTATAAAGGGGGACTTTGATTCCGGTTCCCACCTTTTTAAGGGGGGTTAGGGGGGATCTAAAAGTGCCTAAAATTACAGTGAAATACTTTTCAAACAACCTCTAAAGGCGTAGCAGTGCTACGCCCCTAAATAGTTCTCGATAACGCATATTTAATTTCTGGATATAACCTCTCAGTAATGCTTTAACTCAAATTAAAATCGCTGACCTATACCTAGATGCACTTTGCTTTCTCCCTGGTCGTTAATGCCATAGTCAGCCCGAATTAAGCCTAGTGGTGAATTTAATCGCACTCCTGCCCCATAACCAAAACCATAACCTGGTTTCTGCCGTACACCTGCCGGATCTCCTAATACAGTATCACCAGAGCCTAAATCTGAGGCGAAGTCGGCAAACAATACACCGCCTACGATTGGTAAGACGGGAAAACGGTATTCTGCGGAGGCTAAGACATAACTACGACCACTGCCAACATCTCCAGAATCGTAACCGCGCACAGAATTGGAACCACCTAAGTTAAAGCTTTCGTAAGGCGGTAAATTCCCAATGACGGTACCAGCTTGCACATTCACTGCAAATACTTGTGGCTGTTTGCTGTTAAATAACTGCACTGGTAAATATTGGCTGTAATTGGCTTTGAGGCGATTTAGAGAAATATTCCCTTGACCAATGGGCACAGATTGTTCTGTACTCAGACTCAAAACGGAACCTTGAGTTGGATTCAGGGGATTATCTCGTTGGTCTTTGGTGGCGGTGAAGGATACGGTAGTTAAGTCATCAATACCAGTTCCGCTGGCAGAGAGGGGATTGCCTTGAGCGTCAGTTGGGGTAATATTACCTTGGCGATCGCGAATACTAGTTCGAGTATAGTTTAATCCTAATGAAGTATTCCAGTCGTCAATTGGTCGCTGCAAGCTGACACCACCGCCAATTTGACCTTCTCGCACTTTGTCGCCGTTAGCTAGCGTAATCTTGTCATCAAAGGTTTCCGAAAGCTCCTGACTACGAAAACCATTTACAGTGTAACCCAAGCGATCGGGGTTAGTTGTGCGATAAGGACTGGTAAATTTGGTATTAAACTGCAAGTCTCGGCTACTTACCCCAACATTCACACCTAAAGTATCATTAATACCGCCGACATTTTGATCTTGATAGCTGATTGTACCTACTAAACCTCGATCGGCATTGTAACTACCACCCAAGTTAACACCACGCGCCCCAGTTTCTTTGAGTTGGTAGACTAAATTAAGTTTTGTCGCATCCCCTTCTAAAGCGACATTCACACTCTCAAATAAACCAGTACGATATAGCTGTTGGATGTCTTGTTTAACGACATTTTCTTGGAAGATTTGACCGGGTTTCAACTTGAGTTGTTGTTGAAGGAAGTCTGCTTTGGTGCGTCCTCCAACGGGATTACCTTTGCTGTCAACGGTTTTGCCTTCATCGTTGATAAAACGAAACTTGATATCATTCACCAAACCTTCAGCAACATTCACAGTGAGAATGCCTTGAGAATTGGGTTTAATTGATAGCACTCGTGCTAAGTTATAACCATTGTCGGCGTACCACTTATTAATTTGTGCTACTGCTTGTTGCAGTCCACTGGGACTAATAATGGTTCCAATCTGAGATTGCAAACGTTGTTGAGCGACTTGATAGGTAAGCACTTTAGCACCAGATAATTGCAGCGATCGCACAATTACTGGTTGGACTTGGTATACTACATTCAATCCAGCCTGTGTGCTAAAGCTATTCACACTGACACTACTAAATAAACCTGTATTTAAAATTGCTGTTACATCTTTTTGTAGCTGGCTTTGACTGGTTTCTCCACCCACTTGGGTTTTAATTACCTGGCGAATGATTTGCTGTAATTCTTGATTGGCTCCCACCACCTGAACATTTGTAGCTGTGACGACTAAATCGCTTTCAGTAGCAGGAGTTTTGGGGGATAAGGGGGAAAAAGAGGGAGTGGGAGAGAGTGTTAC
This sequence comes from Nostoc sp., assembly GCF_036917415.1. Taxonomy (GTDB): domain Bacteria; phylum Cyanobacteriota; class Cyanobacteriia; order Cyanobacteriales; family Nostocaceae; genus Nostoc. The sequence continues at coordinate 149,070 of NZ_JBALDJ010000096.1, forward strand.
TGATGAATTACCCTTATCTGCTGATTTTAAGACTACTGGGGAATTTTTGTTTGCACCTGTTTGTACGGCGATGGGATTTTGGGAAAATTGTTGTGCAACTATAGTTTCTGGGGAAGCAACTGTCTCTACTCGTGCGGGAGTGTCTTCAATTATCGGCACCACCAAGTTACCAGCTTTTGCAGTTGGAGTAACGGTTTTAGCAGGTGCAGCCGTTGCTTGCTGACTGACATTGGCAGCAGCTAAAGTAGCTAAAGTAAAAATTGCAGTAGCAGAAACTCGCATAATATTTAACCTAATTAACTGGGAGTTAGTTGTAGAGACGCTAGCGAATAGGGATAATACTAACTTCCAGCTTCTTCGTCGATTTCCCTATTTATACCTCTTACCCAAACAGACAGTTAATTTTGATATTTTGTTTCTTATGAGTAATGTATCTCGGTCATCTCTAGCTTCTAACTCCCAATCTGCAACTTCTCCTTTGCGGTTACTTGTATTAAGTAATGGTCATGGGGAAGATATGATTGCAGTTCGGATTTTGCAAGAACTCCAACGACAACCAAACCCACCAGAGATATTTGCTTTACCTCTGGTGGGTGAAGGACGTGCTTATGAACAGTTGGATATCCCCTTTATCGGTTCAGTCCTGACTATGCCTTCTGGCGGCTTTATTTATATGGATGGACGCCAATTAGCGCGGGATGTACGCGGTGGTTTATTGAAACTTACCCTCAACCAAATTAAAGCTATCCGCCGTTGGGTAAGTTCTCAAAAAAAATTAGGTCATAAAAGAGCAATTTTAGCAGTGGGAGATATTGTGCCGCTGTTGTTTGCAACATTCAGTGGCGCTAATTATGCTTTTGTCGGTACGGCAAAATCTGAATATTATGTGCGAGATGAAGTTGGATTATTACCACGGAAATCTAAAGACGCAGGTTGGGAAAACTTTTCTGGTTCAGTTTACCATCCTTGGGAACGTTGGTTAATGAGTCGTCGCCGTTGTAAAGCAGTATTCCCTAGAGATGAGCTGACGGCGGAAATATTAAAACAATGGCCAATTCCAGCTTTTTCTTTCGGTAATCCCATGATGGATGGTCTAGAATCGACGTTTTCACGCCAACAATTTTATAGTCAGAATACCCAACAGCAAGAGACAGTTCGACCTTTTGTAGTGACTCTTCTTCCTGGTTCTCGTGAGCCAGAAGCATACACCAACTGGCAAACAATTATGATTGCCGTATCTGCATTAATGACAAGTTTTCAACAGCGAGATTCAATCTTCTATACTTCTAAGAGAGTAGTGTTTTTAGGTGCGATCGCTCCTGGTTTAGACTCAAATATATTATCCCAAAGCGTGCAATCCCAAGGCTGGCGCGCTGAATCAGCATCTCCTATCAAACTTCGCGACCCAAATGTCTTGACATTTAAACAGAGAAATGCTTATCTACTGTTGACACAAAAAGCCTATAATGATTGCTTGCATTTAGGAGATTTAGCGATCGCAATGGCAGGTACAGCCACAGAACAATTTATCGGTTTAGGCAAACCTGCGATCGCGATTCCCGGTAATGGGCCACAATATAATCCTGGCTTTGCTGAATCTCAAAGTCGTCTACTGGGATCGTCTTTGATTTTAATCGATCAACCGGCAGAAGTAGCAAAGGTTGTACAATCTCTATTTAAAAATCCTGATAATTTGCAAATTATTGCTGAAAATGGTGAGCGACGCATGGGCAAACCGGGAGCAGCACTACGTATTGCTAATTGCTTGCAAGAAAGATTAGGATAATGTGGTATTGGGCAAAACAGTGTTGAGTGCTGAGTGCTGTTAGCTTTCTTTGAGGCGTTGAGTCAGTGCTAAGTTAGGAGTTAGGAGTTAGAAGTAAGGAGTTATTCTCCTTATCTCCCCATCTCTCCCTTGTCCCTAATTCCTCAGGCCACCAATCCCGAACGTAAGGCCCTTACAGCAGCTTGGGTACGGTCATCAGCACATAGTTTATTTAGAATATTACGAACATGGGTTTTTACAGTACCAACTGTAATGTAGAGTTTCTCGGCAATTTGACCATTACTACACCCAGCTACAATCAACTCTAGAATTTCCAGCTCCCGTTGAGTCAGAGGGTATGTTTCCAAAACTTGCTCGTATTCTGTCGCCAGCGCCTCAATTTTTACAGTTTTCGGCTTGTCAGAACCTTGGCTTTCTCCAGGAATACCTTGGCGCATCTTTCGCAATACGACGTTGGCAATTGCCGGATCAATCCAAGAGTTACCGCCGTGAGTTGCTTGAATTGCCTCAGTTAATTTACTAATGCTGGTTTCTTTCATATAATAGGAATCAGCACCAGCTGCGAAGGCTGCAAGTACAGCATCCTCTGTATGATCCATTGTCAAGATGAGAATCTTCGTAGTAGATTGCCCATTTTCAGCCTGGGAGCGTTTGAATTTCCGAGTGAGTTCGATGCCATCCATGTCAGGCAAGCCGATATCTACTACCGCTACATCTGGCTTTGCCGTTTCTAAAAGTTTTAATCCTTGGGTAGCATTTGCCGCTTCGCCAATTACTTTCAATGCACTATGAGACTGTAATGCTGCTCTTAGCCCCATTCGGGTTAAGTCATGATCTTCAATTAAAATAATACTAATTTCATTCATCGTTACACTCACTCTTGCTTGCGCTGTTTGGCATCTTTACAAAGTATTAGCTTTTGTAACTATTATCTCTTATTTTACCAAACTAAAGATAGATGATATTTCAACCTGTCTGCATCCACCGATAGAAATAATAAGTACCCGAAATTTTTATATTTAGATAGAGGACAAATCTAGCTGGAGATATATAGATACTTACACAAAAAGTATGAAATATTGAAACGAATGCCAAATTGCTTCTCCTTGTTGACAATTCAACTTTGAGTTGCCATGTTCCATTCATTAATTAGTATTATTTTGGATCGAACTTTAAAAAAGCTTACGAAAATGAAAAAATTACACCGAGTAAAAGTTACTTTTCGAGAAAGTGAAAGATGATTTCAAGCGATTTTAACCAAACCTTTGGATTCATCTGATTGATAGAGCCAATAGAAATCTTCATCGAAAAGAATCAGGCAGCGTTAAAATTTGCTGGAATCACCAACAGTAAAGTAATTCGTAGTTATTGGTGACGAACTTGTTCATCTGACTTTTTAGAGGATAAAATATCAACCGTTCTGTGCAAATCTCTCCCCTTTAAGCTTTAAATTTTTGCCTAACTTTTGTCATAAGCCTTTCTTCGACATTAAGGGCTGGTAATTTTGCAAACATATATAAGCCCTATATACCTGTGAAAATACTAATATCGGTCTGGCGATCGCTAAGAATAATTGTCGAAATTTCCGCAGATAGGATTACTTAGGTAGAGATAGTACTTTTTTATTTATCTGGTCTAACTAACCTGATAGGTAAAACTATTCAAGCTTATGGTACACGATAATGCTATGCAACTCTCACCAATGACTGACGACGGTGGCTTGCTCACTCATTTACAATTGTTTTAAGCTTAGTAAAGTATTTTATTTTACTTTATATAAACTGTGTGTGCTTGTTAATTACTAATTTTTTGAGGCATATTGGTCATTTGCTTGAAGTTTAGTTCCCAGAGTCTGGGAAATTAACCAGATTGAAGATACAACAGACTGAATTCAACCCAATAAAAAGCCCGAAAGAGTGATTAATATACTACTAATGGAAGATGACGAAATTGATGTAATGAATGTCAATCATGTATAAAAGTAGATATTATCCAAAATGTCTTAGTCAATCAAATTACAGATTTTAGATTTCCGAAAATATTATATTCTTTAATTGGATAATCTGAAAAGTGAAATGTTACAGATAAACCTATATTTAGCGACGAAAATAAAAACCGATGGAAGAGACGCTGAAAATTTTGGTTGTAGACAATGATAAAATAGACCGGATAGCAATCCGTTCTGCACTGACTACAGCAGATGTTCAAATAGAACTGTCTGAGGTAGCTGATGGGAATGATGCATTCTCTGTCTTAAAAACTACTGCCTACGATTGTGTTTTCCTCGATTATCGCTTACCAGAGCAGGATGCACTAACTTTGATTCAACAGCTACGTTCTTCGGAAATTAAAGTTCCTTTAGTAATCCTAACTGGTCAAAGAGATGAAAAAATTACTCTCCAATTATTGAAAGCTGGTGCTACAGACTATCTTTCTAAGTCTACAATATCCTCAGAAACTTTGTTGCAAGTTTTGCGGAGTGCAATTCGGGTTTATCGGGCGGAAATGCAGGTAGATTTGGCAAACCAGCAGCTTAGAGAAAGTCACGAACAACTCATTTGTAAGAACCAAGAATTAGAGAGACAACAGCAACAGATTCAAATGCAAAACTTCAAGCTATTGGAGGCATCACGTCTAAAATCACTTTTTTTAGCAACTATTTCCCACGAACTTAGAACGCCGATGAATGCGATTATTGGTTTTTCGCAAATACTGCTGCGTCCTAAGTTCGCTCAATTAACCCACCAGCAAGCAGATATGGTTGAGCGCATTTTGAATAATGGGAAGCATTTGCTGATGTTACTCAATGAAGTTCTCGACTTTTCCAAGCTGGAGGAAGGAGGATTAGACTTAAAGGCGGAAAATTTCGATGTATCAAAGGTAATTAATGTCGTTGTAGATGAAATGCGTTCCCTGGCTGAAGCGAAAAATCTTTCATTGTTAGTACAAACCAATTTGCAAAATCCTTTGATATTTAACGATCCAGTTCGTGTCAAACAGATTTTAATTAACCTGCTTTCTAACGCCATTAAATTTACAGAATCTGGTGAAATTTGGGTTGAGGTTAAGGAACTACCTGGAAATCGAGTAGTAATTATCGTTCAAGATACAGGTATTGGCATAGCACCCAGAGATTTTAAACATATTTTTGAAGCATTTCGGCAAGTAGATCAAACTATAACTCGCAAATATTCAGGTACAGGTCTGGGTTTGGCAATTATAGATTCCCTAGTGCGAATGATGGGCGGTAAAATCTTTCTTGAGAGCAAATTGGGAGTTGGTTCAATGTTTAAAATTGAATTGCCGCGTCAAATTACTTTACCAACTGTAGCAGCCAATCCTCCAGTTTCACAGTTAGATAACGACGATTTTTTTTGTCCTGCTAAAAATCCTCATCAGTCATCTTCTCAAGCCAGGAAAGCACCAATAGAATATCCTAAATTTAAAAATTACTTCCAAAAAAACTGATAAAAGTTTATAAATTATGTCTGTAGTTGAAAATAATAAAATTTATCGTATCCTCGCAGTTGACGACACTCGAGATAATCTTATTTTGGTTCAAGCAATTTTAGAAAGTGAGGGGTATGAAATTGATTTAGCTTCAGATGGAATAAAGGCTTTGCGGCAAATTGAGCAATCTCCACCCGATTTGATTCTGTTAGATGTAATGATGCCGGGGATAGATGGTTATGAAGTCACACGTCGGATTCGGAATAACCCTGCAATCTCTTATATTCCAATTCTGTTGATTACTGCCTTTCACCAATCCAGCGTTGTCGAAGGTTTGGATGCTGGTGCTGACGATTTTATTCGTAAACCATTTGATACTGATGAACTACTGGCAAGAGTGCGATCGCTATTGCGTCTCAAGCACAGTTTAGACGAACAACAAAAAATGGCGCGCCAACGGGAAGACTTTGTTTCCCGTCTGACTCATGATTTGCGAACTCCCCTAGTAGCCGCCGATCGGATGTTGAATTTGTTTGAAATGGAAACATTCTGCAAAATTTCACCAGAAATGAAACAGGCGATCGCAGTGATGATTCGCAGTAACCAAAATTTGATGGAAATGGTCAACACCCTATTAGAAGTGTATCGCTTCGAGGCAGGTAAAAAAACGTTGAATTGGGAGGAATGCGATTTATGTGAGATATCTCAAGAAGTAGTGAGCGAACTAAGTCCTCTAACTAATGAAAAAGGCTTGACTTTGGAAATTGATACCCGTAAATTAGATCCACTGAGTCAAAAACCTGCTATTATCATGGGCGATCGCTCAGAATTACGGCGAGTGTTAAACAACCTGATTGCAAATGCCATCAAATTTACAGATACAGGAGGTATAACAATCCGCATTTATGAAACATTATCTAATCCAGGAGATCCAGATTCAGTAATAATTGAGGTACAAGATACAGGATATGGGATTGCGCCAGAAGATCGGGCAACAATTTTCGAGCGATTTCGCCAAGGCAGAAATAAACGCTCAGGTAGTGGCTTAGGACTACATCTATCCCATCGCATTATAGAAGGGCACGCAGGAACTATCAAGGTCGCTTCTGAACTAGGAAAAGGTAGTTTATTTACCATACAACTACCTAAAAACACTTAAGTTATTTTCCTTCACCACAGATTATTTTGAGGAGCTCTCCCAAGAAATTAGATTTAATTTTTGATGTGTGTTTTATGCCCCCAACAAAAATTAAATTAGCTTAAATTATATAGATTAATTACAGCATCATTTGAAAGTTAATCCAATCAAAATATTGCCGGATAATATCGTGTCCGACTAAAAACTTATCATTTAGCTTGCAGAGGACAGGGGGAAAGAGGCTTTTGCGGTTTTTCCACAGATGCGGTAATCATAAGTAATTAACCTGACTTGAAATAACTTGCCTCTTCTAATATTTGTATACTCCCAACGGTAGATATATTGATAGACTAGAATAACTAAATTCTATTTTTGTATCATTCTATAGATAGTAGAAATAACTATTTTACAAAGTTATTATTCAAACTATTAATGCCTGAAAAACGTGTATGCACCCTGGAATCATAACCCAGGGTCTTTTTTATAAAAATTTAGAGACTTATAGTTTTTTGATCGTTGACTACTGTCCATGTCCACCCTCAATTCTTAATAGGGTGGACATGGACAGCCGTTAAAAAGGATTATAGAGTAAACTAAAATACAGACCGTTTTCTTGTAATGTTCTCTCATTTGAGTCAACAGATATTAAAGGAATGCCCCAGTCCAAACGAACGATTAAGCGATCGCCCTGTGCCCAACGCAACCCCAGACCAACAGAGGCTAAAGTATTAGGGTCGGGATTATTTCTACCAGAACTGTTCCAGCCAACACCAAAATCCACAAACGGGACAACTTGTAATGTGCTATTTATCTGGGGTAAGCGCAGAATTGGGACTTGAACTTCCCCAGAAACAAAAGTACCATTATCCGTCAGCAGATAATCTTGACGGTAGCCGCGAATGCTATCTTGGCCACCTAAGCCAAATTGCTCTATAGGCAAAAGTGCTCTAGATGCAAGTTGCGTATTCAAACGAAGTAATAGTAAGGTTTCAGGAGCTAAAAGGCGTGCCCACTGCGCTTGCCCTTGCCAAGCAAAAAAACGGCTATCAGGAGCATCTTGATTAACCGTGGCATTCAACACATCTATCCCCAAACTGAATTGAGAGCGTAGGGCGATGACTTCCCGACTGTTACGACTCGTCCATTCTTGAAAAAATCGCAACGCAGATACCCTAGTGCGTCCCTCTTCATCAGCTCCGGGCGAAAGTTCAGAGGCTGGAACCCCTTCTCTCTGTAAAAAGGAGGAGATATCACTTTCGCGTCGGGAAGCTGTTAACCCCAAAGCGAATTCTTGTGTCGGAGTTTGGATTATTGGTTGGCGAAATGTCAGTTCGTAGTAGCGAGAAGCCGAATCGATATCTAAAAAGTCGAAAGGAGGCTCAATCACATGACTCGACGTAATGCCATAGTTAAAGCTAACAGTTCCATTGCGAGGATTGAGAGGCAATGTGTAACTAGCATCAAAGGAGTTGCTACCATCAGTATTGGTGTAGCCTAAACTCAGACCATCTCCCAATCCAAGTAAGTTGGCTTCATTCAATCTTAACCCGCGTCGGAAACTGCCAACACTGGGCGATCGCCCATTATCAAGAACTATTTGACCACTAAAGGTTTTTGCCTCACTGATTTTAACTTCCAAAAGACTCGTACCCGTTTGCGATCCTGCTGAGAGTTCAGCAGTCACGTTTTTAATCAAAGGATTAAGTTGCAAAAGTTGCAGTGCCTCTAGTAGACGCTGGCGATTCAGAGGTGGTGATGTGGCGATCGCTAGTCGGCTGCGGATATAATTTCGATTCAACCGCCGAGTCCCAGTTACCTGGATATCTTCTAATTTACCTTCCACCACCTGAATTTTCACAACACCCGATTGGATTGTTTGGGGTGGAATCAAGGCTCCAGAAGTAATATAACCATTTTTAACGTATAGCTCAGTGATTTTAGAACGTGCTTGAAACAATTCAGTCTGTGAGATTGGTCGTTTGGTAAATTCAGCAGTAGCTTGGGCTAACTCTTTGGCACTGAAGACTGTACTACCAATAACTTCAAACCGCTCAACAACAATAGTTTCAGGAAAGTTGCCAGAGGGTGGTTCTTCAAGTGTGGGAGTTGGGGCAGAGGGTGGAAATAGTTCTGCTGGTGGGGGGAGTGGCTGTGGCACTTCCGGTGAGGGAAGTGGTGAAGGTGTGGTGGGTGGTTGGATATCCTGTGGTGGTGGAATTTGTTGTGCTAGGATGAAATTACTAGTTGGTAATTTTGTAGTATCAACAGCCTGAGCTTTGAGTGGACTTAAAGATGTACTGCCCAGTAATAGAAGCATACTCAGCGGGAAACAGGGCATTATCAGATTTTGGGGATATTTATCAATCATCGCATTGGACTATTTTTTGTCAAAAACTATGGGATTATACGGGGACTGCTTTAGATGTGAATCTTACTTCATCTTTTGTCGCTAAAATTGATATCTTGAGCAAATCTCAATTTAAAAGCTAAATCATCTCGCTATTGCAGACTTAAAAGTATCAATCGGATACAGCAGTTTTCTTTTGTATGAAGTACAAAGCTATGGATTTTGAGGCAGGAGGTAGGAACTCTTTATATTTGATGCGTGAGTCCTGCATTTTATACCTCAGTTACTTGCTAACTCCTGTATCTTGTGAAAGCAATTATGCGTTGCCCAAAATCCTTGCTAGGTAAAATTCATGTAGTCGAAGGTTTCCCGTTAGCGTAGCGTCTTTGTTAAGAGAAAGGTATTGTGCCTACGTCATTTTCAGTCCTCCTATATCTCATTCTTCACTCCATACCACTTTCCTTAAACATTCCCATCAATTTACGTTTCCGAGCGTGGATTTGCATCAAGTTTTCCCGATAGCTCAACCAGTCAGCTTTCTTCCCAGATTCTAGATAGGCATTACGCGCCTTTTTCAACCATTCAACCGCGTAATAGTAGTATTCGGCTTTACCTGCATCCATAATCTTTTCGGCACGGCGACGAGCATTGGCAATCACCCAACCAGGATTATGAGGGATAGCAGCATCCATAACTCGGTGAATTAACTCTGAACGATCGGAACTTAGTTCACTAGCGATCGCAATTGCATCATCAATTAGCCCTTCATGCAAGAATATATCCACCTTGGCTGATTCTGTTCCCCAACCATTATAAGTACGAACAATTCTCAGCAGGTCTGTTTTGACACTTTCCCAGTTTTCCCCAGCCAATTCTGCCATCCTTTGGTAGTCTACAAAGGAGGGCTTTACTTGAAAAGCCGCCTTGATTGCTAATAAAGCAGCTTCACTATTACCCAACTCAATAGCTAAATCACTTGTCCAAATTCCCAATTCGTACTGACAATTACCTGCTAAATTTAATCCACTCTCGGCTATATCTAGTGCTTGCTGTAATGCCCCCTGAACACTGAGTGTTTTCGCTAGGGCAAAGGCTTCTTCCATTGAGTTCATCTGGGTTTGAGCAGCATCAATTGCTTCTTCCACCCTGCCTAAACGCCCCAACATTGTCAGATATTGCTGGGTTTGCCCTTCCGCTTCTGCCAAATACAGGTATTCTTGATAACGTTCTTGACGTTCGAGAATTTTCAGGCGAATTAATGCCAAATCATCAGCATAATCTGGTACGTCTTCTTCCCAAGCTCCCCTTTCAGTAATGTTACCTTGGAGAACTTGTACCAGCGGCGGATAATCCCAACCTTGGCGTAAAGCCTCCATAACTAGACCAAAATCAGCATTCCACTCATCCTGCCAAGCTTCTAAATTTATTTGAATATCAACTTTTTCTTCTGGAGTAAGTTCGGCAATTAGAATTGCCTCACACCAAGCATTATTTAATTCGCTGACAATTTCATCGTTTTCAGCACCGTATTCGGCAACATCATCCCAATTTTCGACACAGGTAGAGGTAATCGCTGACAAAATAGCGATCGCATTTTCACCTTCTCCCCGTTCGCTAAAATTTACCGCAGTTTGCACTACACTTAGCAAATCTTCACCAATCGGGTCTTCTTCGTATCCTTCCTCAAAGTAGCGCACAGTATCCTTGAGAATCTGCCGTACTTGCCGCCGAAACGGAGCGGGATCGAGAGTATTGCGGCGCACGAATTTTATGGTTGTTTGGTTGTCAGCAGGATTCGTCATCCAACTTACATGACGGTCAATCGCCTCAATTAGGGGGGGGTATTCTGCTACCAACTCTTGCAGCAGCCTTTGAGTTTCGATACGATCCAGGCGATTTAGTAGTTCTTCAAGGGTGGGGCGCTGCTCAATTTTTTCTGAGTTACGCGCACAAACGAGCATCATCGCTACAATGTGTTTGCACCACCCTTCATAGTCGTAGGCACAGGTGCATTTTACTGAGGTTAACCCACTGCTATCGAAATTCAGGTTGACATGATAAGCTCTAGCTTCGGTGCCTACAACATCTGCCTGAAGCAGATGACCACGTTGGATAACGGTATTAACAGCACCAGCGTTATAATATGCCTCGCCCCGCTGGAAAGATTTGGCGTTGGCATGACGGCGGATAGTAAATTCACTAATTTGGGGAATAGACATCGAGCGATCGCCTGCGTAAATCTTCTGGATCAATCTTAAATCCAGCTTAGTGTTACGCTAACGCGCTGTAAAGAAAAAGGTGTGGCTTCCTCTGAAGATGAGGGGTAATGGGAGTCTAGATGAGACTGCAATTTCTATTTATTACAGCAGTTTTCATGTATTTGAAGCACATCTGTCGTAAGGGCACAGCAATGCTCATACGTGTCAACTTAACGCTAAACCCGCTTGGTGAAAACATTTTGCCCTCACCCCCAGCCCCTCTCCCAAGAGAGAGGGGAGCTAGACATTCAATTCCCCTTCTCCCTTGGGAGAAGGGGTTAGGGGATGAAGGCGTGAGGGATTTACAAAACGCCTGTCTAATATAGTTTTCGGCTGAAGTTGACACCAATGAGCATTGCTGTGCCCCTACCGCGTGGTCTATTTACCTGAAAATAGCTGTAACTAGCTCAGAACTGAAATCAGCTTCATTACCCTGCAAATACTCACTTAATTTCTTGTCGCTTTTCTAGGAAAACCAACCCATATAATGAAAATATCCATATTTTCGCCAGAAGTGAGTGAATCATAATTTGAGTTAGCAATATCCGAACCTGAAATCAGTGAACAGTCAACAGTAAATAGTCAGGATAATGTAAGGTGAGGGATTTAGAGTTCAGCGATAAAACTGATAACTGATAACTGTTAAAAGGGTTGCGCTGATTGTCGAGTCAAGTTGAGAATAAATAGGCGAAGCACACGGGGAAACTAACGTGAGTCAAGGATATGATTACGATTTAGTAATTATCGGCGCTGGTGTAGGCGGACATGGCGCAGCCTTACACGCCGTAAGTTGTGGTTTGAAAACAGCAATTATTGAAGCTGCTGATATGGGAGGAACCTGTGTTAATCGGGGCTGTATTCCTTCTAAAGCGCTACTGGCAGCATCTGGACGTGTGCGGGAGTTACGCAATGCCCACCACCTCAAGTCACTGGGAATTCAAATTGGTAGCGTGGAATTCGATCGCCAAGCGATCGCTAATCATGCTAATAATCTCGTCTCGAAAATTCAAGGCGACTTAACCAACAGCCTCAAACGTCTAGGAGTCGATATCATCAGGGGTTGGGGAAAAATCGCTGGGACGCAAAAAGTCTCTATTACCGGAGACGGTGGTGAAAAAACCATCACAGCCAAAGACATCATCCTTTCGCCAGGTTCAATTCCTTTTGTGCCTCCAGGAATTGAAATAGACGGCAAAACTGTCTTTACCAGCGACCAAGGTGTGAAGTTGGAATCACTACCAGAGTGGGTAGCAATTATTGGCAGTGGTTACATCGGCTTGGAATTTTCTGATATTTACTCAGCTTTGGGTTGTGAAATCACCTTAATTGAAGCCCTCGATCAGTTAATGCCAGGATTTGACCGCGACATTGCCAAACTTGCTGAACGGGTGCTAATTACTCCCCGCGATATTGAAACAAAAGTGGGGATATACGCCAAAAAAGTTATTCCCGGTTCACCCGTGGTGATTGAGTTAGCAGATTTTAAAACCAAGGAAGATATAGATGTCATCGAAGTAGATGCTTGCTTGGTGGCTACAGGACGCATCCCGGCGACCAAAAATCTTGGTTTAGAGTCTGTGGGTGTGGAACTCGATCGGCGCAATTTTATCCCAGTTGACGATCGCATGGCAGTGCTATCAACAGGTGAAATAGTGCCGCATTTGTGGGCAATTGGCGACGCTAATGGGAAGATAATGTTGGCACATGCGGCTTCTGCTCAAGGCATCATCGCGGTAGAAAATATAGTTGGGAGGGAAAGAATAGCAGACTATCGCAGCATCCCCGCAGCGGCATTTACCCATCCAGAAGTCAGTTATGTAGGCTTAACAGAAACAGCAGCTAAGGAGTTAGGACAAGCCGAAGGGTTTGAAATCGCCACCAGTAGGAGTTACTTCAAAGGAAATTCCAAAGCGTTGGCAGAAAATGAAGCCGACGGTATTGCCAAGGTGATATATCGCAAAGACACCGGAGAAGTCTTAGGAGTCCACATTTTCGGACTGCACGCCTCAGACTTGATTCATGAAGCGTCAGCTGCGATCGCAAGCCGTCAATCTGTCCAAAGTCTCGCACATCTAGTTCACGCCCACCCGACACTCTCGGAAGTCTTGGACGAAGCTTATAAACGCGCGATCGCAATTTAGTCATTTGTCCTTTGTCATTTGTCCTTTGTTAATAAACAAGGACAAATGACCACTGACTAATGACCACTGACTAATGACCACTGACTAATGACTAATTATGCAAATCCGTCGTCGTTCACCTAACCCAGCTATTAATGTATCGATATTGCGTTATCAGGCTGCCGTACCTGATGCTGCACCAAACAACATTTTGGAAGAAATTGTCTGGCAGAAAGAAGTAGAATATGACCAAATGCGGGAAAAGGTTCCTTTGCAGCAATTGCTTAAGCAGGTACTCACTGCATCGCCAACCCGTGATTTTGTTGCCGCCTTGCGCCAAGGTAAGACAAAACCAGCATTGATTGCCGAAGTCAAAAAAGCTTCTCCCAGTAAAGGCGTTTTACGAGAAGATTTTGACCCAGTAGCGATCGCCCTTTCTTATCAGCAAGGTGGTGCTAGTTGTCTTTCTGTACTCACAGATACCAAGTTCTTTCAAGGCAGCTTTGATAACTTAGCCAATATTCGCGCTGCCGTAGATTTGCCCCTACTATGTAAAGAATTTGTGATTTATGCTTACCAGATATACTTGGCGCGAGTTCAGGGTGCAGACGCTATTTTGTTGATTGCAGCTATCCTGAGCGATCAAGATTTGAAATATTTCCTCAAAATTGCTAACAACCTGAAAATGGCAGCCTTGATTGAAGTCCATAGCTTGGCAGAACTTGACCGCGTGTTAGCCTTAGATGGAGTCTCCTTGGTAGGAATCAATAATCGCAATTTGGAAGATTTCTCTGTCGATCTGCAAACTACTTGCCAACTTTTGGCTGCAAGGGGTAGTCAATTGCAAGAGAAAAACATCCTAGTTGTCAGCGAATCAGGACTACACAACCCAGAGGATTTGAGTTTGGTGCTAACAGCAGGTGCATCCGCTGTACTCATTGGAGAATCTTTGGTAAAACAACCAGATCCTGGCGCTGCGATCGCCCGTATATTACCGAGGAATTTTTGAAAGAAACACCCCACCTGCCCTAAAATGTGCAGGGCTGCACAAAAGAGTTGAACAATTGGGCACACTATGCGTACACACGCAGCACTTTGCCATCAAATATCATCAATATCTTTGCCAAATCTTCATTGCTAATCAAATCAAAGCCATAAGTAACTAGTTATTTGTTATGTAACAATTTATTAACAAAAAACAAACTGTGACTAATACAAAATCCCAAATATGAAATCAAAATTTAACTTCATGGAGCAAATTCCTCTACCTTCGCCTATTCACTACGAACTTATACTTCAACTCTTAGAAAGACAAACTATGTTAGCAGTAAATGATAACCCAGATTTACGGCATCAGGTGAATCAGCTAATTATTACTCTCCGTAAAGCTGCTGTACAGCAAAAGCGACTAGAAGAAATTTGCGAGTTTTCCTCTGTAACTATCGATCACCGTTGGTCAATCAACCATCATAACGGTAGCAAAGTTGTTGCCCCCGATTGAAAAAAATTGTCATCTTTATAAAATTTTAGTTCTGAAAAAGTTCATCTTGATTTAGGCAAAACTGTAGATCGGTTAAAATAAAATATTGATGAGATTCTCTCTCGAATTTGACAAAAGATGAAATACAACAGCATTGATGAACTCCTCAGAAATAATCAGGCTTGGGTTGCCGAAAAGCTAGCTCTAGATCCAACTTACTTTCAAGAATTATCTAGTGGACAAACACCACCTTTTCTATACATTGGGTGTTCTGATAGTCGTCTAGCATTAACAAAGTTTACCCGTACAGAACCAGGAGAGTTATTTGTACATCGTAATATTGCCAATCAAGTCTCTCTAACGGATATAAACTTTTTAGCCATTTTAGAATACGCAATTTTACACCTGAAGGTGGAACACATTATCGTTTGTGGTCACTACGATTGCGGAGGAATTAAGACAGCTTTAGAAGGGAGAACTATTGGAATTCTTGATAACTGGGTAAATCCGATTCGGGAACTATATTTAGAGAAACAAGAAGAAATTGATGCCTTGCCAACAAGGGAAGAACGTCTGAATCGCTTGGCAGAAATCAATGTTGTAGCGCAAGTGAAAAATATTTACCAAACTTCCATTATGCGTCAGGTACTTTATGAGCGAAAAGCGCCTATGGTTCATGGCTGGATACTAGATATACGCACTGGCTTAATCAAAGATTTAAACGTTCCAACTGTGCAATGGCAATTGCACTTCTGCCCCTTGCTTCTAGAGTTTAGACTCTATGCCATGTTAAAAACTTAGAGTTAATTCGGTATTTTCCGCCACACATAAGCTGATACCAATTCTGTATAAAGATGCGCCAAATTATATAAGGAACGAACCGCATAGACGCAAAGCGGCTGACCGCAGGGTAAGGCGCATTCGCGCAGCGTCTCGTCAGAAAAGGAAAGGACACAAAGTAAGAAAGAAAATTTGGCGCAGCCTCACAAAGAAATAGTATTATATTAGAGACTTTATAAATATTGTTTTTACAACTTTTATTGATATATCAGGTTTGATTGGGCAGTGTCTATGTATATTTCAAAAATAAAGTAGTATTGTTAGAGATTTTTGTTTAATTAAACTTACGAATACAAAATAGTTAATTTCATGAACTTTTTTATAGAAGCAATTCATGAATTGCCTCTATAAGAATCACTAACACAGATATTGGTACGCTTAACCTACTTATACAAAAAATTATTTCTTAGCAATTATCCATATTGCATGAATAATCCCAGGAATGTAACCAAACAGTGTCAAAAGTATATTAATCCAAAAGTCTATACCAAAACCTACTTGTAAAAAAACTCCCAAAGGCGGCAGAAAAATGGCACACAGAATCCGAATTAAATCCATTTAAACCTCCTATTTATCTCAGAAAAGACAGCTTGTCGGTAAACTAATTTACCATTGTTCAAGCATATTTGTACCTCTCAAAGATAACATTCCCTCTCTTAATCTAGATCGCGGTTTAGATACGGTAAACCGCACTCAAGATTAGCCACCGCTAATTTTGGCTTTGTAACCTAGCTTGGTCAAAATCTCGACAATTTTCTGTTTGTGTTCGCCCTGAATTTCAATTTCGTTGTCTTTAAGTGTCCCACCTGTCCCACACTGGGTTTTCAATTGCTTCACTAAATCTGCTAATGTTTCCGATTTGGCTTGAAAACCGCTAACGACTGTAACAGTTTTGCCTTTGCGTCCTTTGCGGGAAGCTTGTACTTTAAGATTTTGTTGTTGTGGGGGCAGTTCTGGAATTGGTCTTTCTGTGGCGGCGGAGTTGTCGTTGCCGAATTCGCGGTAGACAAAGCTTTTGTCAGAAGATTGAGAATTGGAAGAAGACATAAAATGAATGTTTAAGAAAATTTCAAAGGCAGTGGAAACTTTTACGCAACTATTCTGCTGGGATATCAATTCTAGGCTAACATTAGACAATCCATACATAATAACCAAACTGGCGTAATACTTGAACTAATTTTTCCTTCTGTGGAAAATAGATTTAAATGGTTGAACTGATTCAGGAAATTGCTTGTCTATATCTATAATTAAACATAGTGCTTTGAATAACCTGAGATTGATTATTCAACCCTATATTTGTTACTGTTTAATTCGACCTTGGCTAACAGTATTTAACATTCCTGGTATAGAAACGTTGCTTTTTTAAATTAATCGACTTCATGAATGATTTTCGGGCTTATCCGGTCAATTTTCCTCTTGCTAGTTGAATAATTTCCTAATTTTTCTCTTCCTAAAGTAACAAAAGAGGGATTACCTAAACCATCTCAAACTCTAATTGATGACTCTTGAGAAAATCATGGGTGAAATGATCCACCATATTTGTATCAGCTAGTTCCAAATTATAAAAATCTACAGCTTCATGGTCAAAATGGGGGCCAGCGTGCCAAGTACCCTCATGTAGCTTGATAAAACAATTCCCCGGAATGCGGAAAGCAGCAATCTCTTCTAATGCTGGTTCATTCACATTATTATGAGGAGGACAAACTGCAATTAACCAATCCTTCCCTTCCAAAGAACCCAGACATTGAGTGCATTGCACATGGCGAGTAATTTTGCTGAACTTTCGCCCTATCTTCTCCAACCGCATAACATAAAATCGTGGAATTCCGTTTTGCAGGTTTAACTGGGCATCTTCCCCATCGTAAGTTTTGCCATCAAGACTTGCAAAAATTACCTGTCCATAACGCCTAAAGTTTTCAGAAGTCACCCATTGTACCTGCAATTGTTGCACTGTCTTTGGTGTACTCATATCAAATCCTTAAGAGACATTACTTAGGTTTATTTTCCCCCAGAATAACTGAATTTTATACAGCCATTATAGCGATCTCCTGAGTTTCAATGCCCTAAATTATGAAAAATAACCTCAACTAGCTAGATAACTACGTACTTGTTCCTTTTGGCGTCGGAGGAGACTGAGAGCTTTTTGTTCTATCTGACGCACGCGTTCTCGACTAATACCCATGCGATCGCCAATCTGTGCTAAAGAAAGTTCATACCCATCCGTTAGACCAAAGCGCAGGGTTAATATTTCTCGCTGCTGGGGAGACAGCTTTGCCAATAAGTCTTGTAAGTCTTGGTGGAGAGATTCTTCAACGGCATAATCTTCAGGAGAAGGACCATCATCCTCCAATATGTCTTGCAATTCTGTATCTTGTTGTTCACCAACTCGTGCCTCTAGAGAGAAGGGTTGACGGGCTAAGTACAAACACTCTCGAACTTGGCTAGGTGTTAAAGATAAGGCAGTAGCAATTTCAGCAGTAGTAGGAACGCGACCCAACTGTTGAGATAATTCTCGCTGCACGCGTTTAATTTTGTTCAGTTTCTCAAAGACGTGGATAGGTAAACGAATTGTACGTCCTTGTTGAGCGATCGCCCGTGTAATTCCTTGACGAATCCACCAGTAAGCATAAGTAGAAAACTTGTAACCAAGAGCGGGATCAAATTTATCCACTCCTCGTTCTAAACCTAAAGTACCTTCTTGAATTAAATCCATAAATTCTAGGTTCCGGTGTTGGTATTTCTTTGCCACAGCTACCACTAACCGGAGATTAGCCTGAATCATTTTTTGCTTGGACTGGTGTCCTAAATTTAGCTGTTGCTCTAGCACCTTTACACTTAACTCCACTCGCTCTGCCCATTCTTGCAGTGTGGGTTCGTGGTTTAATTTCACAGCCAATTCTTCCTTAGCTACCAATAAATTCATCATCTGCTGCACTTGTTGGGCAAAAATAACCTCTTGTTCGCGAGTCAACAAATCTACACGCCCGATCTCTTGCAGATAACTACGCACAATATCATCTGTAGATCGAGGCTTTTTATCTGCAGCTAAACTTTTTTTCTTCGTTTTTTGAACTTCGGTATGTGGAGATGTTAAGTTGCTCATGGTTATTTGCTCCTCTGTAACCTCATCAATTTATTGGTATCAAGTCTAGATATTCAGACGCACAGCCATTTTACACTGCTAATCAATAGATATCTTGCAAAAGTGCTTAACACCCCATTCCTTAATCTCCTTCCCGCTTGCGAGGAGGGGATACAAAGCGTAGCTTTGGCGGTGTGGGGTTCTTAATTTGTAATTTATGCAAGAGGTCTAATCAATTTGCAACACTGATGAATTCTGGTCTATGATACATTACAAGTTAATTGTTGGAGATAATAAACCCAAAATCAACCCACCCTTTAATAATAACATCATCGCCACTCGCAAATCAATTATCTAAAGTATTATTCGCATATCCTTTGAAGTAATTACATTCCTTTATCATTGATTTTTGCATACTCTAAAATAGAATTAACAATTAAATTGAGTTTAGTTATCCAATGCCATTAGTGAAGAAAGTAAAAAACACCGAGCAACGATTTCATCATTATCTAAGAGTGAAATTATTAATATCGACTCTTAAAATATCACAAAAAGTTCATTTGTTGAAGTATTTTTAGTCTGCTTATCAGGAAATATAATCTCATTAAATAAAAACTTATTAAATATAAAATATCCATTTTTTATCTCATGTTTTTGTAAGGCAATCCAATCATATCAAGTCAGGTGTATAGCAAACGATCGTTAAACATGAAAAAAAGAACTTCTCCTGCTCTCCTTTTTTAATAACAGTTTTCTTTAAGAATCTGGTCAAATACTTAGTAATTGGGTGTCTGGTAAAATTAATTATGCAGTATCCAGAACACTTGCACAGACGTACGTAGCACTACTACATCTCTACATTCATTCTTACTCATACAGCAGTTTGCAACAAGCGTGAGGTACAAAACCGAGGACTCAAAAATTAAATTATTCTTCTCCCTCCAGCATAACTGCCTCCTGCCTCCTGCCTCAAAACTAGTGACTTTGTACTTCATCCAAACGAAAACTGCTGTATCTCTTTCCTAAGATTTAGGATGACCAAAAAAACGCAGATATCTGTGACAATTGCACTTGTGTCATAATTGGACGCAGACATCTGCACTGGATGCGGTATTATCAACTTGATTACTCCTAGAGACATTTTATGGACTAAAAGTACTAACAGTGGTAACACTAACATCAAGGATAATACTTGGCAAGACAGCAACACCCGCGATCGCCCTAATATCCTCTTATATCATGTCCGGGTAAAGACTTATCATTTAGACCGCAGTTCTTGCTGGGAGCAGGGGGCAGGGGGAAAGAGGCTTTTGGGATTTTTGCACAGATGCGGTAATCATAAGTGATTAACCGGACTTGATATTAAAGCGAAAAGATTTTTGTGTAAGGGTGCTTAGTTGATTGTTATGGACCATAGCTTGAAGAACAACATTCCCACTTTTTAGATAAGTCGGAAATAGTCTAAGACTACTAATTAAGCAACATCTCACAGCTTTCTTGCTTACTAGTTTCAACTTAAAGTTGACACAACAGCATAGTTGTGAATTTATACAGATGATTGGCTTATTGCAAAGATTTTTGGAAAAATCGTACTATATTAAAGTTTTAATCTAACTCTTCAACGATCACCTTAGTAGATATTGGTTAAGAAAAGCATTCACCTCATTGGCGCATAACCCGACATTAATTATCTTTCCTGCAATTCTTAAGAATGTCTAATCCTTTACCATTATTGCGGGGGTCTGGCTCGAGTATAGATACATATATTTCATGTATCCGACGATCTTCAGCGATCGCTAAAGCACATGCAGGTGTGCGTACATGGAAAGAACAAGGTTCAAGAGTTACATACATTTTCAAGAAGTTGAAAGCTTGGCCTTGAATCTGTTTAAATGCGTCAGCTTCAGCATGGTGTTTTCCTAGTGTCCGCGTGTATCCTTAAGCTACTATCTCTGGGCTATCTACGATCGCACGCACAACCTACTGGTGGGTTCGGTAAACATTCTAGCATAAATATTTCATCCATGTTTGAGCGTAAATTATCTAGATAAATCACACTACCAAGAATTAGCTATCTATTGTTAAAAAAGTTCCTATATCAAAACTTAGTAATATAAGGAGAAAATTACTTTCTCATTTTTGGCAAGCTAAAACACATATTTATTGCATAGTTCCTTGTGAGATTTGTTGAGTGTTAACACTCAACAGCTAACAGAACCATATATATGCTTGTCAATTAATGTGGAGCAGCTTAACTAATACTTAAACAGTCCTTGATCTGAGCATTTAAAATTTATGAATTATTCATCAGTATCTATGGCATATTTTTTATTCGTGGTTATATTTTAGATTGAAGCTATCATACCAACTTGGTTGGAGAAAATCAATTCAACTACGTAATTAAATGCTGACTTTATCAAAACTTTAACTAAAGAATTTTTTATCTTGATGAGATTACGCACATCATAAATCATGCACACAATCGGAAAAGGAAAGAGCAAAAAATCAATCCGAAATCTCTACAAAATTTGCACTTAGGCGCGGCTGCAAGGCGTAAAGGCAAGATCAGATATACCATCTAATCCTTCCACAAACTAACGAATGGTCTTGAAAGCCTCTAAAGGGGCTTTCTGCTGACTACAGTTCTTGTATATCTACTTGTGGGTGATAGTAGTCTTGAACGTATTTACTAGTTACTTCTAGCAGTGTGTCGTGACCTTCAGGACTCACCTGTGGGAACGCTGACCGTACATTGCTGATATAAGAGGTAAAATCACTTTCACTGGGATTGAAGAACTCTTGCCCGATGACGAGTGCGGCATAAGTTTCAGACATCTTAGTGCTGAATCCGTGCTCGGTAAGTCCATCGCCGATGTAGCGAAATAGCCAGTTAGCGTCAGCGTCCTGCTCAATCAATTTAGAAGCGTTTACTATGAAGTCTTGGTATTCAGTCATTGGGGTTACTCCTTTGGTTGTGTTGGCTTTGCAAAAGAATACAAATTTGCTGCTACCTTATCGACTAGTGAAAAAATCCGATTAGCCTAAATAGCATTTTGGGTGTAGTGACAATACAGTTTGGTTAAAGGGGAAAGGTATTGGTTTTAAATACATCCTTTCCCCCTTACCCCAAAACCATTTCCCAGACCACAAGGAAAGTTCATAGTGCTTATCCGAACTGTATTGGGTGTAGTGATCTCGGTTTTGCGATAATTCTGGAGGCGATCGCTAGACTCAGCCAAGCCCGATGCTCAATGCCACCACGTCATCGATTATAGCGATCGCAACAGAGTAAAGCTGTTGACCCTGGTCAAGTAATGAACTGGGAAAGCCAAGGCGGTGTTTTGCTCCCATCAGTAACAGTTACACCAAAGTCAACTTTCATAAGTAAGTTTGTTGCAAAAGCTTTTAGGTAGCATGAATGCGTTCGTTTGCTTTGTGCTTTCTTTCACTATGAAAGAAAGCAAATGTACAAGCATAGCAGCTTATGAATCTTGTCCCTCAACAATTTCTTTTTGGATAAAACTAATTTGTGCAGCTAATTCTTGCCGAGTAGAAGCTTTGAGAAGATATCGGAAACAAAACCAAGTTATATAACCAATTCCAGTCAACTCAAAAACTAGATTTAACTGCGGAATTTCATTTAGTACATTTAATACAGCTATAATCAGCTTAACTGCCACAGTCGCTGCAAGAATTGTGGCAAAACAAATAATTGGCAGCTGGTATTCAGTAGAAAATGTACCGAAATATTTAGGCAATTGCTCTAAAAATGCAGAAAATTTACTGCCAAATTGCTGCCATTGAGGTAATGGTTGAGTATCAAAATTTGAACTTTCAAGTGCTGTGATAGGTTCGGTTGATGTAATATCAAAAGATTTCAATTGTTGTACTTCGCTCTCCAGAGCTAATGGTTTATCAGCAGGTAGTAGCAATGGCTGAGTATCAAAATTTGAACTTTCAAGTGCTGTGATAGGTTCGGTTGATGTAATATCAGCAGATTTCGATTGTTGTACTTCGCTTTCTATAAGTTTCCTATTTTCTTCAGGGATAACAGTTTGCATTTGCTCACCACGGATATCAAATTGAGCCAATTTCATCAGAGGGGAATAGATGGCATTGTACATATCCCGCGCCATATTCACCGCACCTTCAAAG